>JAAUQI010000049.1 GCA_012032345.1 Leptolyngbyaceae cyanobacterium RM1_1_2
AGGTCGTCCCTGTCAGCCACCCCCCAACCGCCAAGTAGGCGCAGGGGAACAGCAGCAGACCCGACCAGCCGATGAAAACAAATCTATCGCGCTTTAGCCAGTCGTCGAGGACGTCGAACCATCCCCGTCCAGCTTGCGCGCGTCCCATTGCTATGGTCATATCAAATCCTCTTAATATGGCATCAAGTCCTGTCTGGTTTTGACTCCTTGAGCTTTAAACTTGGGCTACAAGCGAAGGCATCTTAGAGCCAAAACAGATTCATAAGTGAGCGTGTAACGCTACGTAAAGCTAGAAGCTTTAGGTTTAGCTTCCACGACCTTATGAATCAACATCGGGTAGCTATGGGAAGCTGCCTTAGGATTCAAGATTTCTCCCTATGATACGTAGAGATTCAAAATTTTACAATCTGACATGTGAATTCTCAGAAAGGAGAGAAAGCTTTTGCCTTCTAGCCAGAAGAATTTTGCTGGTGCATTTTGCCAGTTTTGGGCTAGCCCTGAAAAAGAACCTTACTTCAGTCAAGCACTTTTTTTAGCTGCTAAGATGAGTCTCTCACCAGCTTTGTTATGGCTGCAAGTATTGCTACAGGCTCTGCTCTTGCCGCCTAAACTGGAGGCAAAGCTTGCCGAGCTTGCGATCGCTCTTGTCTAGAGCAAACCCAATGATTTAGAAATTTAGATAGACCACTTCGCCTAGCGATTGCACCTGCAATATTTTCACTATTGCATTTTGTAAAGCTAAGCCATTGGATTTAAATAACAACTCGCTGTGTATGCAAATCTCAAAAAACTGAGCAAACCATGCCCATGTCTACTGTTTCTGCTGAGAGCACCTGTCTCCGTCGCCATGTTCTGGGTGCTAGACGACTTAGCAACTACTGGTGGGCGACTGTTATCACCTTTGGAGGCATTGGTTTCTTTTTAGCTGGCCTCTCCAGCTATCTCAAGATCAATTTACTGCCTTTTGCCGAACCCACAGATCTCGTTTTTATACCTCAGGGCATAGCTATGGGCTTCTATGGTACGGCAGCGCTGCTGCTGGCAACTTATCTCTGGCTGATTATTCTCTGGGACGTAGGAGGAGGATATAACGAGTTCAACAAAGACACCGGAAATTTACCATCTTTCGCTGGGGGTTCCCTGGTAAAGATCGGCGGATTGAGGTCAGTCAGATGCTAGAAAGCGTTCAAGGGGTCAAAGTAGCGATTAAAGAGGGACTCAATCCCAAGCGCGCCCTGTATCTGCGGGTGAAGGGAAAAGGAGAAATTCCGCTCACGCGGGTAGGCCAGCCTCTCGCCCTATCGACGATTGAAAATGAAGGGGCTGAGCTAGCGCGTTTCTTGCAGGTACCTCTAGAAGGAATTTAGATCGGGTGCGGATGGTGGCTGCAAATGGTTACTTTGACAACTGAAATTGTGCGACAATTATGCTTCTGAGCTGTTGAAGGCAGATTTAGTCATGATGAAAACGGCAAAATTTGGGTGGATTTCCCTGGTTCTAGCGATTGTTCTGTTTTTAGGGAGCTGTACTAGCACTGACTCTGTTAGCTCTGAAATAGCCTCATCGCCCGCAGAATCGTCTTCCCCAAGCGCTTCAAAGCAGGAAACTGCTGCTTTGGAACTTTCTGCTTTAGCAGGTAAGGCTACGGTTGAGCTGAGAGTCAACGGCTCTGCCATTGTGATTGAAGTCAATGGCGACGATGCTCCGATCACAGCAGGCAACTTTGTTGACCTAGTGCAGCGAGGAGTCTATGACGGCACGGTTTTTCATCGGGTCGTGCGAGAGCCGGAACCGTTTGTGGTTCAAGGAGGCGATCCTCTGAGCAAAAATCCCGATATTCCGACGCAGCAGCTTGGC
The DNA here is from genome assembly GCA_012032345.1 of Leptolyngbyaceae cyanobacterium RM1_1_2. Taxonomy (GTDB): domain Bacteria; phylum Cyanobacteriota; class Cyanobacteriia; order Phormidesmidales; family Phormidesmidaceae; genus Sphaerothrix. Next base: position 1,858 of record JAAUQI010000049.1, read on the forward strand.
ACAGGCAGTTTCACCGATCCCAGCACTGGCGCAGCCCGCTATATTCCGCTGGAAATTAAGCCCTCTGGGGCTGATGAACCCGTTTACAGCAGCACTCTGGCAGACGCAGGCATATCAGACCCGCCCCAGCTGCAGCACTCACGAGGCGCGGTGGCGATGGCGCGATCGCAGTTTCCAGACTCGGCCTCAGCCCAGTTCTATATTGCTCTAGCGGATTTGCCGTTTCTCGACGGCAGCTACGCCGTTTTTGGCACTGTCACCTCAGGCATGGAGGTTGTAGACGCGATTCAACAAGGCGATGTAATCGAGTCAGCCGAAGTGACTGAGGGGCTGGATAATCTCACGACGGCCAGCTAGAGCTTCTGCTCTGTGGATGTTGTTATTACGGGCATCGGCTTAACCACGGCTTTGGGTTCAGGCATTGAGGTCAACTGGAAGCGGCTGCTAGCAGGTGAAAGTGCGATCGCCCTGCTGCAGCCCTTCAGAGATTTACCAGCTAAACCACTGGCTCTAATCGGCTCCCACCCGGCCTGCTTGAACCAGATTTTGCACGAAACAGTCGCATCTGCGATCGCAGATGCGAGCCTACAGTCGCCTTTACCCGAGTGTGGGGTAGCCGTGGGTTCTAGCCGTAGCCACCAAAATATTTGGGAGCAGCTAGCCGCTCAAAAGTTTGAATCCTTTAAACCTGCTGGTCAAACGGCTACTGACTGGCTAGCTTCGCTGCCCCACAGTCCTGCAGTAGCTGTGGCCCAGCAGATTCAAACCCAGGCTCCCGTGCTGGCCCCCATGTCCGCCTGTGCCACCGGACTATGGAGCGTGATTCAGGGGGCTGGACTCATTGTTAACGGTCACTGCGATCGCGCTATTGTTGGGGCTGTGGAAGCTCCAGTAACGCCTCTAACCCTGGCCGGTTTCGACAAGATGGGCACCCTGGCTAAAACTGGCTGCTACCCCTTTGATTGCCAGCGAGAGGGGCTGGTTTTAGGTGAAGGGGCTGCTGCCATAATTTTGGAATCGTCTGCGGTTGCCCATCAGCGTCAGGCTAAGATCTACGCTCAGCTCTTGGGCTTTGGGGCGACTGCCGATGGCTATCACCTCACCTCACCAGATCCTCACTCAAAATTAGGGCTAGCCGCTATCAAAACCTGTCTGCAGCGATCGCGGCTAGCTGCCCAAGAGATTGACTACATTCATGCCCACGGTACCAGTACCCAGCGCAATGATGCTTACGAAGCCAGACTGATTCAAGCTTTATTTCCTCAGGGCGTGGCCGTTAGCTCAACCAAAGGAGCCACAGGACATACCCTGGGGGCTTCTGGGGCAATTGGTCTGGTCTTTTGTCTGCTGGCCCTCAAACACCAATTTTTGCCCCCCTGCACGGGCCTCCAGTCCCCTGCTTTTGATCTCAACTTGGTAACTCAGGCTCAGCCCCATCCCTTGAGAAATATTCTCTGCCTAAGCTTCGGCTTTGGCGGACAAAATGTGGCAATCGCAGTCGGAAAGTAGCTTTCCTGGTTCAGGCTGCTCCAATGGCCTCAATAGCCGCCTCCATAGCGATCGCCACATGCGTCCAGTGAGTACCACCCTGACAGTAGACAATGTAAGGAGGCCGCAGCGGTCCATCTGCGGACAGTTCTGAAGTGCTGCCATCAACAAACGTGCCGCCTGCCATCACCAGTTCACTCTCGTAGCCTGGCATTCCAGCAGGCACTGGGCTGATGTAAGCCCCCACGGGTGAACACTGCTGGACTGCCTGACAAAAAGCAATAAGCTTCTCGGCAGAGCCTAACTGAATCGCCTGAATCACATCTCTCTGGGGGGCATCAGGTTTTGGACTGACCTCATAGCCCAGCCGATCGAATGTCTGAGCTATGAGGTAGTTGCCTTTGAGGGCTTCTCCCACCATTTGGGGGGCTAGAAAAAGTCCCTGGAACAGCAGACGATTTTGATCCAGGGTGGCGCCGCCGCTGCTGCCAATGCCGGGGGCGGTCAGGCGACAGGCGGCAGCCTCGACTAAATCAGCCCGACCTGCTATGTAGCCTCCGGTTGGGACAATCGTACCGCCAGGGTTTTTAATCAGCGAACCTGCGATTAAATCTGCACCGACAGCGGTGGGTTCACAATCTTCAACGAATTCTCCGTAGCAGTTGTCCACAAAGCAAACGGTCTCGGAATTTTGCTGCTTTACTAGCTGCACAATGTGGCGGATATCCGCAATTGACAAACTCGATCGCCAGCTATAGCCACAGGATCGCTGAATCAGCACCAGCCGAGTCTTGGGCCTAATGGCTGAGGCCAGCGCATTCCAGTCAACTGTGCCGGTCTCAGCCAGCGGCAGTTCTCTATAAGCGACCCCAAATTCTTTCAATGATCCTTGTCCCTTACCTCGCAGTCCTAGGACTTCTTCTAAGGTGTCGTAGGGAGCGCCAGCGACTGCTAAAAGCTCGTCTCCGGGTCGCAGCACGCCAAAAAGGGCACAGGCGATCGCATGAGTGCCTGAGACAAACTGCACTCGCACAATGGCCGCCTCTGCGTCTACAATCGAGGCGAATGACTGATCAAGCACCTGTCTGCCCAGATCGTCGTGCCCATAGCCAGAAACGCTGGCAAAATGATGAGGGCCGACTCGATTGTTGCGGAATGCTATAAGCACTCGAGATAGATTTTTCTTGACCTGAGCGTCAATTCCGTAAAAAATTTGAGTGAGTGCTTGTTCTGATAGCTCCAGCTTTTTCAAGCTCTTCATTGATTCTTTATTCTGCGATTTAGAGTGACGTGGACTCTATTGTCGCGTGTAGAGGAAGCAAATTGTTCGTAAACTGAGATTTTTCATGACTGTCGCTAAACCTGCTCAACTCTCGCTCAATTGGCCCACCATCATATTCATGGTGATTGTTCACGTCGGTGCACTGTTTGCTCTGCTGCCGAATAACTTTAGCTGGGCAGCCGTTGGGCTAGCCCTTTTCCTACACTGGTTTACAGGCTGCCTTGGCATTACCCTGGGCTGGCACCGATTAATTGCTCATCGCAGCTTCCAAGTGCCCAAGTGGCTAGAATATTTCTTTGTATTTTGCGGTAGCTTAGCCTGCCAGCATGGCCCCATTGAGTGGGTAGGTTTGCACCGACACCATCATGCTTATTCTGATCAGGCTGTGGACCACCACAATTCCGGTAAGGGATTCTGGTGGAGTCATATGGGCTGGATCTTTCACGAAGTTCCGGCTGAGAGAGAGACTCCCCGCTTTACCCGTGATATTGCCAACGACCCGGTTTATCTCTTTTTTGAAAAATATTTCTTCCCCCTACAGATTGTCTTAGGCGCTCTCCTCTATGCCCTAGGCGGTTGGCCTTTTGTAATTTGGGGTATTTGCGTGCGGCTGGTAGCTGTTTATCACTGTACCTGGCTGGTCAATAGCGCTACTCACAAGTTCGGCTACCGGGCTTACGAAACCGAAGATCGCTCAACTAACTGCTGGTGGGTTGCTGTCCTCACCTACGGCGAGGGGTGGCACAACAACCATCATGCCTATCAGTATTCTGCCCGTCACGGTCTGAAATGGTGGGAAATTGATATGACCTGGATGACTATTCGCTTTCTGCAGTCCCTGGGCTTGGCCAGCAAAGTCAAGCTGGCAGATGAGGGCAGCTAGCAGTTGCACCTGAAAGGGTCTGGATCGCTAAATTCAAAGCTCACCGACAGACCCATGCGCTCAGCCTAGTTGCCCTGAACAATCTGTTTAATAGTTGTCAGGGCTTCTAGGCCGATAATACCGCCACAGCGCCCTTCCTGGCTTGACATCCCTAGGGCAATGCCCGTGCCCTGCTTGGGGTTTCGAGAAAATCGAGATGACGCATTGATGTATACAGAGGTGCTGCTGACAGTGAGGGCAAACTGCCGCCCCTCGGCATAGGACTCAGTGATCAGACAGTCTGCGTGGCCGCTGCTGTAGCGATTAATCCAGGCGATCGCTGAGCCGAGGCTGTCTACCCGCTTGAAGGCAACTTTGGGACCGAGGTAAGGCTGCTGCCAGTCTTGGGGAGTGGCCAGGGTCAGCTCTGGAAATTCAGTCACCATTTGCTCGTCTCCCTGCAGGTCAAACCCCTGTCCTCGCAGCCGATTCCATAGACGGGTTAGCATAGAGCTGGCATGACTGGTATGCACCAGCACTTTTTCGATGGCGTTCACCGCGTCAGGCTGCCCTCGGTGACTGTCCAAAACCATGTCGCCCACAAGATCGGAGCTGCTCGAAGTAGACCAGTAAAGATAGCAGTTGCCCATAGTCGCGGCTAAAACCGGAACGGTTGCCTGACGTTTAATCTGCTGGATCAGGCTAGGCCGTCCGTAGGGAATGACTAAGCTGATATCAGGGAGCTGTACTAGCTGATTTCGCAGCGCCTCTCCCTGCTCTGGAGAGAGAAACAGCAGGCTGGTTGCAGGTAATCCGGCCATTGCGATCGCTTCCTGCAGCACCTGAACAATGACCTGGTTGGTCTGGCTGGCTTCGCTGCCACCTTTGAGCACCAGCCCATTACCCACGCGACAGCAAAGTCCGGCAGCAATCGCGCCTAGCTCAGGAAACGCCTCGTACACCAAAGCAATAACGCCTAGAGGCTGGAGCTGATAGTAGGCAGTAGCCGTATCATGGGCATAGGGCAATCTAGACATTTGCGGAGAGGGAACCCCCAAAGCCGACAAGCGCCGCAAGATTTTAGTCGCTACCTGCAGCCGTTCTGGTGTCAGTCTTAGCCAATCCAGTACCAAGTCGGGTACTGCCATTTCTCGGCTGGCCTCTAAGTCGAGAGTATTGGCTTCTAAAATCTGGTCTTGATTACTCTCAATTGCCTGTGCCATCAGCTCTAGGGCGTGACTTTTAGTTTCAGCGCCTAGCGAAGCCAGCTTGTGAGCAGATTGAGCAACCTGACGGACAGCAGAGACTAGGTGGGGGGGAGGAGCCGAGGTCATTGATGCTAACGCCTGCAGGCTAACCAAAACATAAAAACCAGCAGCATTGAGATTAATAAAGCTGCTGCTACTCGCACGGCTAGAGCCGTTGTAGCGGGGGGTTGCAGCGTCGCTAGCAGCAGGATAAAAATAGCAATGCCAAAAATGAAAAAGAATAAAAAGGGCAAATAGTTACGGCTTAGCCCCCCCCGATCAAGCGTCCACTGCTGGCCGACCCAGCGCCATGCCCGCTTGTAAGGGTAGTGGGTAGAGAGTTGCTCGATCACATATCCGTCTTCTTGCAGGACAAAAATTTGCTGGCAGCGATCGCAGCCAAACGCTTCAGTCAGAGCAATAGGGACTATGCGACCTCGACGACGGCAGGGACAGGGGTAGTCCGCCGTGAGGTCAACCTTTTGACTTTTTTTAGAACGCACAGGCAGCGGCAGGCAGGTGTAAAAAGATGGCTTCAGTCTACAAATAGACTAACTTCAGATTAGCTAAAGCCCAACCAATAAAACAAGCTTATTCAAAGAGGCTTTACGGACTCTCTGACATTTTAGGCTCAAACCTTCTTGTTCGGGCCGTGAGCACTACAGCCTAGCCCTAGTTAAGTCTAGGTAAGCAGCATAAGCAAAGGAAAGAAGCTACCCTTTTGGCTCTTTGCTTGGGCTGTTCACTATCGCTATTAACTTTAGGCGTTTGCTAAAAGCGGGTAACGCGATTCGAACGCGCGACATTCACCTTGGCAAGGTGACGCTCTACCACTGAGCTATACCCGCATATATTTTTCAGACTTTGACTAGAATCTCAGATTTGAACGGTTTTGTCAACGGGTAGTCTGGCTTAATTTTTGGCCTCAGTTTCTCCCGGCACCAGTGCCTGAGGATGCCCAGATGCCAAGCGCTGCGGCTCTCCAGCGGCTAAGCCGTTGGCTGAATTGCCCTGAGGCAGAGTGCGAATTTGCCGCATCAGGCTGGCCATTTCTAGGGCACTCATGCCGTAGTTCCAGCCCAGGTTGCTCTTGATGCCAGCTCGTTCGAGGGCCTGCTGCATAGAATCAGTTGTCAGAATGCCAAAAACAACTGGCACTCCTGTTTGTAGACTGGTCGCAGCAATTCCCTTGGAAACTTCAGCCGCAACGTAGTCAAAATGGGGGGTTTGACCGCGAATCACCGCACCCAGACAGATGATAGCGTCGTACTGCCCTGAGAGCGCTAGCTGACGCGCTACCAGCGGAACTTCAAAGCTTCCAGGAACCCAGGCATAATCAACCTGGCTTCCTTCGGGCGTAACATCTACACCGTGGCGTTTGAGGCAGTCCTGGCAGCCTTCTACCAGCTTGCCGGTCACCAGATCGTTGAAGCGACCAATTACAAATGCGAAGCGAAGTGAGCTACTGTCCGTAAAGCTACCTTCAAAAACGGCCATATTTCCCCAAATTTATTAAACAACTAGATAGTTAAGACCGCCCACTACTACTACGAGTACGCCCCAAAGAACAGATCCCAAAAGAATCAGACGCTTTGACTGATCCCAATTTTGCGGAGAAGCATAGGCAACAGGAACACCAACTACCATGACAAAAGACCAAACGACCAGAGCCAGGAGGGCAATTTGAAACAGAATTGATACCATTTTTCTCTCTCAATACAACAATTTTATAAAAATGCTTGCAGCAGCGCAGCTTCCTTCGAGGATTACTGCTCTTTACACAGCCTTGTTAGTACGCTATCAGAAATTAGACCCCTTGCAAAAGTTCCTGGCCGACTGGCTTGACTAAACCTTTTTTACCCGCAGCTTTGTAATTTTCCATGAACTTAGTTCTCTGTCATACCACTGCTGATTTTGATACGCTGGGCGCAGCCGTTGGGGTATCACGTCTAGAGGCGGGTACTCGGATTGTGCTGAGCGGGGGCTGTCATCCCACGGTACAAAAATTTTTGGCGCTGCATCGAGACGAATATCCGCTGATTGAGCGCCGAGCGGTAAACCCCGCTCAGATTCGCTCTTTAATCTTTGTAGATGCTCAGCAGCGACAGCGGTTTTTGCCTTTGCTGGACTGGATTGACCTAGCAGAGCAGCGGCAGCTCAAAATGACAATCTACGATCATCACCTCGAAGTCGAGACGGATATCTCAGCTGATGATCGGGTGGTGGAAGCGGTGGGGGCGACGACGACGCTGATTGCTGAAGCTTTGGATCAGAAGGGCATACAGCTTTCGCTGGCAGAAGCGACAGTGATGGCTTTAGGCATTCATGTGGATACGGGTTCTCTGACTTACGAACAGTCTACGCCGCGAGATGTCAGGGCTTTGGCCTGGCTAATGGAGCAGGGAGCTAGCCTGAGCGCGATCGCAGAGTTTGTTGAGCCGATGCTCTCCTCTGGCCTGCAGGATTTGCTTGCTGTAGCACTTGAACAGCTTCAGACTGAAACTATTCGCGGGTATGATCTGAGCTGGGTTTTGCTGCCCGTAGAGGGCTACCTGCCTGGTCTATCAGGACTGGCCAGCCGTCTGATGTCAATTATCAACAGCGACGCGCTGCTGTTGGGGGCCTATTATTCGCAACCAGAATCTGAGACTAAAAAGCTGAGCGTGATTGGGCGATCGCGCGATCGCAGCCAGTTTGATAGCGGCATCAGTCTGGCTCATTTACTAAAACCTGTGGGTGGCGGTGGGCACGCTGCCGCTGCCGCTGCCATGATTCGTACTTCAGAGCCGCAGCAGGCTTTTGCTGGGCTAGTTGATCAGCTCCGGCAGCAGGCTCCCCAGTCGCCAACGGCTCGGGAACTGATGTCTTCACCCGTGCGAACTATTCGGCCTCAAACCACCATTGCCGAAGCCCAGCGGATTCTGCTGCGCTATGGTCACTCGGGTCTGTCTGTGGTCGATTCTGAGGCAAAGCTGGTCGGCATTATTTCTCGACGAGATATTGACTTAGCCCTGCATCATGGCTTTAGTCATGCGCCTGTCAAGGGCTATATGAGCACACAGCTTAAAACCATTACGCCAGAAACGCTGCTGCCAGAAATTGAAGTCCTCATGGTAACTTACGATATTGGCCGCCTGCCTGTCCTGGTTGAGGATCGCCTAGTGGGTATCGTCACCCGCACAGACATTCTAAGACAGCGGCATTGGGGACGGCTTATGCGTCTAGAGTCCGGTTCTGATGAACCTTCGTTGTCCACAGCCCAGTCCGTTCAGCAACGGCTAGCTCAGCGGCTACCTGCTGAGCTACAAGAAGTTCTACAGCTGATGGTGACGGCGGCGGCATCACGAGGATGGCATCTCTATCTGGTAGGGGGTGCTGTGCGCGATTTTTTCCTCAGCTCGGCTGAGACACTAGCGCTGCAGGATATTGATTTAGTCGTAGACGGCCATCACAAAAATGCTCAGGCCGGGGCTGGGGTAGAGCTAGCGCAGCTCGTACAGCAGCAGCATCCGGCAGTCGAACTACAGGTTTATGGCCGCTTTCAGACAGCGGCTTTAATCTGGCACCAAGGGGATGATTCTCTGCAGCCCCTGCTGGTTGATATTGCCACTGCCCGCACCGAGTTTTATCCTTATCCGGCAGCCAATCCTGAAGTGGAAGCTAGCTCTATTCATCAGGATCTCTATCGACGAGACTTTACAATTAATGCGATGGCTATTTGCCTGACACCGCCTCAGCCAGGATTGCTGCTGGATTTCTTTGGCGGGCTGATTGATCTGGGCAAAAAGCAGGTGCGGGTGCTGCACGCCAACAGCTTTATTGAAGATCCTACTCGCATCTATCGCGCTGTTCGCTTTGCAGTGCGACTAGGGTTCCAGATTGAGCCACAGACAGAGGGCTACATTCGCTACGCGCTCAGCAGCGGCATCTACAGCCAGATGCAGGAGCAGGTAGCTCAGGTACCGGCTTTGCAGGCTCGCCTGAAGCGGGAGCTGCAGTACATTCTAGAAGCCCCTTACTGGCAGTCGGCCCTGGAACTGTTAGATAACCTAGGGGCGCTCAGGTGTTTGCACAGCTCTTTAGAAATGAGCGATCGCCTTTGGCGTCAGCTTCGGCGAGTATCACGCTGGGTTGAGCGCTTTCAGTTTCAAGCGGCGATCGCTCCCTGGCAGCTACGTCTAGAAATCTTAATTGCTCAGCTTCAACCTGATTACCGCCGCTCGGTCGCTATCCATCTGCAATTGCCGAGCGATGCCGTCGCTCGGCTAACTCAGCTAGACTCTGTTGAAGCTGGACTACAGCAAGCCCTATCTCAATCTCAGTCGCCCAGTCAAATTGTAGGGCTGCTACGCAGCTACGATTTACCTTTACTGTTGTTGGTTAGCGTTCGCCAGCCGCGCCCGGTGGGACAAAAAATTTGGCAGTATGTCACCCGCTGGTCCCAGGTGAAAGCGCCCTTAAATGGTCATGACCTCAAGGTGCTGGGCTATAGGCCGGGGCCGCAGTATAAAGCCATCCTAGAAGATGTCCTCGCCGCTACCCTTGATCAGCGGCTGCAGACCCGACAGGAAGCGATCGCCTTTGTCAAAGAGCACTATGCTTTACCCGATGATTCTAGTCGGTGAGGATTTGCAAAAGCGTCAGGATAAAGCGCTAGGATAAGCCCTAGTGCAGCGCCAACACTTAATTTTAGGGTGATGTCATAGTTCGTAGTTAGCGCTTCAGCGCTAAAGCACTGACTACCCACCCCAATTTCTAGCTGTAACAATACACTGGTATAAACTGGGGTTTACGTCAAAGCCAAGTTTAAAGTTGTCTAATCAAACTGCCAACGATGAAGCATTATCCTCGACTGCTGCTGAGTGTTATCGTGTTTGCGGGTCTAGCAGGTTTGGGGGCTGGCAGTTTTATCCGTTTTTCTCGGGCCACCGGAGCAAGCAAAATTCGACTCGACCCAGAGCAAACTTTTCCGGCTCAGGCAGACTGGCCCGTAACCGCCTCTGAGACCAATTTTGATCAGCCATTTGTAGCACCCGATGAAACCTATCGTCGAGAGCTGAGATCAGCGCCCCTTGAGCCTCAGCCAAAAGATGATTTTTCTACAGAGACGAACTCCTGGGCTAAGCCTCTGCCTGATGCCACGGCTGAATCTGCTCCCGATTTCCCTAGCTCAGATGCCACAGGGACGCCGCTTGACTCCTCAGAAACTTTTAGCGAGGATTTTATGGAGGACAGCACCACCAGCGCTCCGCTCAATACCCAGCCAAGCCCTTGGGAAGAGTCAGAGTCCGGCCCTGAAACCAACCGTCAAAACCGGGATAGTTCGAGCAATAGCGGCGACCTTGCCAATTCTTCTGGCAAGGTCGCGCCAGTTTCTCCTGGCTCAGAGATGCTGCCCTCAGAAATGCCGACTCCCACCACTGACACCAGATAGCTCAGCGAAGTGCTTTGAGACTCACAGCGGCGGGGGGCAGCAATTTAGTTATAATTTGTTGCAGATGTATAAACTAATTTTTTCATGAACAATCCCGTCGTTCATGCCTTTTTCATCGGCAGGGCTTTAGCTGAAGCCATTAGTGAGCGAACCGAGCAGTTTGTCTCCGAGAGTCTGAGTAGCCTCGGTCGATTTGACGCAGAGCAGCGCGAAAACCTGCGACGTTTTACAGAAGAAGTTTTAGCTAGGGCACAGCAGGAAGAAGCCGAGGCGCTTAGCCGTCCGGCCCCTACGGGTACCGAAGCTTCTACTCAAGACCTGCAGGCAACTATCGATAACCTCAGAGCCGAAATCGCGCAGGTCAGATCCGCACTACAGCAGTATCGTGCAACCGCAAGTTAAGGCTGCTCTTGCCTGCGCCACCCCCCGATTTTCTCCAGTTAACCGCATTGACCTAGTACGCCAGGAGCCTGAGTGTCTGCCCTCTCCAGAGATCCAGAATCATCTTCAGCCACCGCGCCGGACGAACTGAGCGCACGTGCAGAATCTGCCCCGTCTAGTTCGGCAGGTTTACCTGATGCAGCAGTTTTTCACAAGGTAGAGTTTAAAGAAAAGTTTGAAGAAAATCGTCCTGATTCATCCCTTTCTCACCTTGAGTCGCTGCCTCAGCCATCACCCGCTCAGCCCAAGCGAGCACACTACTACACAGAAAAAGCATATCGCTGGAACCGCAGTCGCTATTCTGCCACCCGCCGCTTTGCTGATATCTGGTCATTTGTGCTCAAGCTACTCTCGGCACGCTGGCTTTATGGCAAAGCTTGGAGCTACAGCAATCGGACTATCACCGACGATAAACAGGCAGTTCGACGACGGCGGCAGGCTATCTGGGTGCGCGAGACGCTTCTAGAGCTAGGGCCTACTTTTATCAAGGTGGGGCAGTTCTTCTCAACTCGGGCAGACCTGTTTCCGACTGAGTACGTTGAAGAACTCTCAAAGTTACAAGATCGGGTACCCGCTTTTGGCTACGACCAAACCCGAAGCATCATTGAAGCCGATCTAGGCAAGCCGATTCAGACGCTCTACCGCAGCTTTGATCCAATTCCTTTAGCTGCTGCTAGCCTAGGTCAGGTTCACCGTGCTCGGCTTCATTCTGAAGAAGAAGTTGTCGTCAAGGTTCAGCGGCCTGGCCTGAGGCGACTTTTCAGCATTGACTTAAAAATTCTCAAAGGCATTGCCCGCTATTTTCAAAATCACCCGGAGTGGGGCAGGGGACGAGACTGGCTGGGTATCTACGAAGAATGCTGTCGCATTTTGTGGGAAGAGATTGACTATCTGACTGAGGGCCGCAATGCTGACACCTTTCGCCGTAATTTTGCTGAGGAGGACTGGGTCAAAGTTCCTCGGGTTTATTGGCGATACGCATCACCGCGAGTATTAACCCTCGAATACCTGCCGGGGATTAAAATCAGCCATTATGAAGCCTTGGAAGCGGCTGGGCTGGATCGCAAGCGGATTGCTCATTTAGGTGCTAAAGCTTACCTCCAGCAGCTTTTGAACGACGGTTTTTTTCACGCTGATCCGCATCCTGGTAATATTGCGGTAAGTCCAGACGGCAAACTTATCTTCTACGACTTTGGCATGATGGGGCAGGTTCAACCCCTGACCCGCGATCGCCTGATGCGAACTTTCTTAGGGATTGCTCAGCGAGATGCCGATCGGGTGATGGCTTCTTTGATTGAGCTAGGGGCACTGGCCGAAGTTGACGACATGGGGCCAGTACGGCGCTCAATCCAGTATATTCTAGACAACTTCATGGATCAGCCCTTTGAGGAGCAGTCCATTGGTGCTATCAGCGACGATCTCTATGCGGTTGCCTACGATCAGCCGTTCCGCTTCCCAGCAACTTTTACGTTTGTAATGCGCGCTTTCTCGACTTTAGAAGGCGTTGGCAAAGGTCTCGATCCTGACTTTAACTTTATGGAAGCCGCTAAACCTTTCGCAACACAGCTCATGGCCAACGGAAACTCTACAGACCCCAACAGTAGTTTACTGGGCGAGCTAGGTCGCCAAGCCGCTCAGGTTAGTAGCACAGCCTTGGGCTTGCCTCGCCGAATTGAAGACACGCTCGAAAAGCTAGAGCGAGGCGATCTTCGCGTTCGCGTCCGCTCAATCGAAACTGACCGCATTTTGCGGCGGGTAAGCGGCGTCAACATGGCAACTAACTATTCACTCCTGATTGGGGCGTTTACGCTTTCGGCAACCATTTTATTGGTTTATGATTTCTTTTGGCTAGCAGGACTTGCCGCCGCGATCGCAGCTTTAACAGGGTTTACCCTGCTCCGTCTTCTCATGCGGCTGAGCCGTGCTGAACGCCTACCCTAACCCCGGAGGTGCTTTAATGAAACGTTTTTTTGCCGGCCTGAGCGATCCGGGGCTGCTGCGTACCAGCAATCAAGACGCCTACTATCTCGATCCGCAGAGCCGATTTTACATTGTGGCAGACGGTATGGGGGGCCATGCCGGGGGTCAAGAAGCCAGCCGTTTAGCAACGGAAACGATCCGCGCTCACCTGGATCAGTACTGGGACAGTACAGAATCTTCAAAGGATCTGCTGCATGAGGCATTTCTAAGAGCCAACGAAGCTATTCTGAAAGACCAGAGCACTCATCCAGAACGTTCTGATATGGGGACAACCGCTGTTGCCTTAATGTTTCGAGAGCAGCAGCTTTGGTGTGCTCATGTAGGCGATTCTCGCCTCTATCGCCTCAGAGGGGCCACTCTTGAGCAGATTACAGAAGATCACACCTGGGTAGCCCGGGCAATTCGTGAAGGTGAGCTGACCCTAGAGCAGTCTAAAAGTCATCCCTGGAGACATGTTCTTTCTCAGTGCCTTGGGCGCGAAGATTTGAACCACATTAGCCTGAAGCCTGTAACTATGCAGGTCAGCGATCGCTATCTGCTCTGCAGCGACGGTCTAACTGAAGAACTTTCTGACCCAATGATTGCCCACCAGCTTAAGTCTATTCGAGCTTGTGAAGCCGCTGCTAGTGCCCTTGTAGAAGCTGCTAAAGCGCGGGGAGGGCGAGACAACATCACAGTAGTTGTTCTTTACCTGCAGGGTGAAGCGCCTTTGAACAGCTAGACAGCTAGGCTGCAAAATTAGTTTTGCCTTCATCTAGTCTTAATAAATCAGAAAGTCGCTTTCTTGGCAGAGGGCATCGCTTTTTGTTTAAGTCGAGCATTATTTGCCCACGCTTAGATGATAAACGTACTGCCAGAGTATGCCTCTGTGTACTGACATAGGCTATGTCTCTGGGTTAACCTAAATTTAATCCCTTAGATTGATGGTCAGTTTGTCAAACACTTGTTATATTTTGTAAACAACTAGAACTCAAAGGGAGTTTTCTGACGCCTGAAGATTTTAGTTTCCGGGGGACTCGTTTTCTCCAGTCAACGTTATCTCTCAGCCTATGGAGGTTGCTATGCCCGAATCCAGTAAGCTTTCTCTAGAACAAGAGTTCAATCTACGTTCCTTTGAAAACCAGGTACAACGCATGAGTCGAGAGCAGGCCCAGCAGTTTTTAGTTAAGCTATACGAGCAGATGATGATGCGTGAGACTCTTTACAAGAGTTTCTTGAAACAGGAATGGGGAATCACGCCTAGCCCTGAATTTTAGCTCGCTGCTAAGCTTAGCCAGAGAAACGGCGACCTCCCTCTCTTGCTCGATTCCACTGGAAGGGAGCTGGGGATAACGGGGCGTCAGTTCATCACCTGAGTTAGCTTTACTGGACTGCTTTTTATTTTTTATATTAATTCTTATGTGCTACGGGTTAACCGTGGCTTCCCTATAAATAGCTGCAATCAGCTTGCTGATCTGGTGATGTCGGTGCCATCATTGAGGGCCATCTTTTCGGGTAAGTTCCAGGGAATGCTAATTTAGGCAAAGAGCGCTCTCAGCGATTCGCCCCTCATCTAACAGAGTCAAAATGTATCAACGTATTCTTGTCTGTACAGATTTTTCAGATGGTCTTTACCGCTTAGTCGATTTTGTACCGGCTCTGGTAGCAGGCGGGGTAAAATACATCGTCTTTTTCAACAATGTTCCCCTAGAAACCGATCGAGAAATTCCTCGAGTTGACACCGAGCAGATTGCCTCTGCCAAAAAGCAGCTCGCTGCTGCCCTCAGCTCGGTTCCAGAAGGTGTAACGGTTCGGGTTGAGGTGCAATCGGGCCGAGCAATTGATAACATCCTCAAGCAGGCAGACGCTCACAAGGCAGAGGTTATTGTCTTAGGTATGCCCACGCGAACGCTGCTGAGCGAGAAGGTTTTTGGCAGTACAGCTGTTGAGCTGTCTGAGCGCACTTCTGTGCCGTTGCTGATTTTGCGCCCCCAGCTAATTTCTGCTTACACTACAGAAGAGCTAGACTTACGCTGTCAGCACCTATTTCGCTATTTTCTGATTCCCTATGATGGCAGTGAAGGAGCAGACTATTTAGTTGGGCAGATCAGGCAGCAAGCCGAGGCGCGAACTGACCGAGCGTTAGAAACCTGTCGTCTTTGCTGGGTAATTGATGAAAGCGTGCGCAGAGAGCTACAGGCAGCTGATCCGGTAGCAGCGGCGCAGGCAAAGCTGGAGTCTGTTAAGGCTGAACTTGACTTACCTAAACTGAGCGTCAAAACAGAGGTGCGCCAGGGAGTGCCCGTTGAGGAAATTCTTAAGGCTGCCGAAATTCACGATATTAGTGCGATCGCTGTTTGCCCTGGCAGTAAAGGTCGCTTCTTTAAGTGGTCAGTGCCGAGCATGACCCAGGATATCCTGCGTCGCAGTTGGCATCCGGTGATTTACTTCCCACCCAAGCAGCGCTAGGTCTTAGCGCTTTGCGAGTGCTGCGTCTCAAAGTTTTTAGCAAAACGTGTTGGACAGCGTTGCTTCTAGGGTTTTTTGAATTTTGGGCTTTAGCACCGTGTTGAGTTCATTTCTTAACAAATCCTTACTCTGATGCGGTTTGCCTATAGAAACCTGAACCCGGCCCAGAGTTACCCATTCCTTCAGCAGCTTACACTGGGACGCAGCCATACCAGCCGTCAATACTTGAGGATAGTTTTGGGGTTCATCTGAGCTAAAAAATAGCAGCTTATAGCGTCCCGTCTGCCCTAGCAAAACAGCCAGTTCCTGCCCTGCCGATTGCTTCAAGTCTAAGTAGCAGGGCAGCCAGCGTAGACCCTGTTCTTTGGTATGAAGCACTGTGAGCCAAAGTACCATTGGATGCGGACTCATAGTGCAGATACAGTTGTTGTAAAGGATGCGAATATCACCTGATTGGAAAGCTGTTTGCGGCAGCATCAGCCAAATTGAGGATAGTTTGCGATCGCCCATCCGCAGCACCTTGGGGAAAACAATTTCGGCCACGGGCTTTTCTTTAGGCCAGGAGACCAGCCGACAGAACTGATCTTCAGAAACTTCCTGTTTGTCCTCTGGTTCAGTCTCAGCAACCGGCAGACGGGCCAGGGTGTGGCCGATTTGTCGGCTAATCCGCAAGCCAGCCCCAAACCGCTCTTCTAACGGGACTAAATCGTCTAGGATGACTTCAACACTGCTGGGGCGGTTGTCTGGATTTTTCTCCAAGCAGCTCATTACCAGCGTTTCTAGCCGTTTGGGAATTTTCAGAGCCTGATCGACTGCTACAAAAGACCTTGGAGGCTGGCTATGATGGGCGCGGTACCAGCCACCAAATGAATTAGTCTCAGCTTTGACCGGCAGTCGCCCAGTTAACATCTGAAACATCATAATTCCCAGGCTATAAATATCAGAACGGCTATCCAGCTCGCGCCCTTCCATTTGTTCTGGCGAAGCGTAGGCTAGGGTTCCCATGAAGCAGTTGGTCTGATCGGCACCTGTCTGCATGAGCTTGGCGATGCCAAAATCAAGGATTTTGGCCAGCTCACCTAGGGTTGGATCTTGAGTTACCAAGATGTTGCTGGGTTTGATGTCTCGGTGAATAATGGGAAACCGATTGCCTTTAATGACAATACCTTCATGGGCAGCCGCCAATCCCAAACAAATCTGACGACAGATAGCCAGAAACCGAGGAATGGCTAGCGGCTGGGCGCTGATAATGTCTCCCAAGCTCTTGCCTCGAAGATATTCCATTACATAAAAAGGCACTTCATCTTCACTGACACCGTAATCAGTCACTCGAACAACGTGAATGCTTTTTTGCCCTAGCTGGGCGCAGGTTGTCGCTTCTTGCACAAATCGCTCTTTCAGCTTGTCAGAGAGCAAAGCCTGCGCCAAAAATTTGATTGCAACCTTAACATCGCCCAAGACCATGTCTTCTGCTAGGAAAACTCGCCCCATTGAGCCTTGTCCAATTTGCTCAAGCAGCCTGTAGCGGTTGTCTAACTTGCGTTTCTCAGTAGAGTCTGACATTAGGGTTAGCGCACTTTTGCAGAGCAACTTATCAATAAGGTAAGAAGCTGTTGTCAATAGCCGGGTTTAGCTGATAGAATTCCCAATTTTGCCAAGAGCAGCAAGCTTTGCTGGGCAATTGGGTGTTACTAGAAGGCTATAGCAATCTGTGTAGACGTGTAAGGAGATGGAGTTTTGCTATAGCTTTAATTTACTCTGCACCCTAAACTCTTGGCCACTAGCTGAAGGAGTATGGGAAGCCTCAAAGCCAAAATGCTGGTTTAGACAGGGGTATGCTGTAATTGCATCTCGACGGTGAAGCTTGTCCTACTGTATGCAGTGCCTTATAAACCTTACTTGATCGCTTAGAACAAAGGAATAAAAGAGAAGTAAGGATTTATTTGAATTTGATAAATACATCTCTGGCTTCGCTGATAACCATGTCAAAGATAGCTCACTAAAGGCTTTAACCCTGCCTCTCTAGCGTAGCCTCCATTGCACTGGTCAGGTAGTGCCCTGCCATGATGCCGCTAGAGAGATGATATTTATCGCCACCGACACAGTAGAGAGTTTCGAAGCCAGTCCGTCGCTGGCGATCGTCAAGTACCCAATAGCGTTGAACAATCGATTCAGGAGCAATCCAGCCTTCTCCCTCAACGCGGCCCAGCAAACTGTGCTGCAAAACGAAGGTATACTGGCGCTCGCCTCCGGTCAGCCGTCCGCGATACTGCAAAGCAATTTCTGCCAGCGCTGTGTTGGGGAAGCTCAGTTTGGTAACCATCGTAAACCAGTCATCATGTCCCCAGGCAATGAGCGTTCTGCCTTTAACGCTGATAGGCATCGAATCGCGCTCTAGCCAATTCCCTTGAATGATCCAGCGTCCTGGTTCGATTAAAAAACTATGCCCCACGAATTCATTACCCCAAGAAAGATTGCGGTATTCTGCCTCTTCCCTTCAGGATAAAGTCTAACCGCAGTAAGCGAACAAGTCTTTATCCGAGGCTGATGGGTTGTTTACAATTTTTTCACTCAGCATTCTTCGCAGCAGACCAGTGATTTTTCAAAGATTGGCAACCCTTAGAAAAATTTCTGATGAACCCTAACGACTCCGCAGCGGCCAGCACAAATTGCCCAGCAAAGTCCGCTGTCTTGCCCCTGTAACGCTGGGTAGATTGCCAGAAATGCCGTGATAGCGCCAAAAGCCAAGTACAGCGAAAGCGATCGCCTCTTTTGCATCAGCGCTCAGTCCAGCCTCATCTGTCGTCAGTACAGGAATTGGCTGCAAATGCTGCTGTAGCTGCTGGAGTAGATGCCCGTTGCGGCTACCGCCGCCACAGAGCAAAACCTCTGCCGGGGGAGCAGGTAAAAAGTCGGCGTAGCTTTGCACAATGCTGGCAACGGTTAGCTGTGTGAGCGTTGACAGGATATCGGCAGGCGATAAATCATGAGCTTCAGCCTCAGCCAGGCACTGCTGCCAGTAGGCCCAACCAAACAGTTCTCGCCCGGTTGATTTGGGAGGCGGCTGATGAAAATAGGGCTGCTGTAGCCACTGGTCAACCAGCAGCTGACACGGCGTTCCTTGCGCGGCCCAACGGCCTCCTGAGTCGTATGTCTGCTGGCCTTGAGAAAAGTGCGATACTGCCAGATCTAGCAGGCTGTTGGCAGGCCCCGTGTCCCAGCCAAAGACGCCCCGCATTTCGCCCGCTGCGCCCTGATTTTGCTGGCTGGGCAGATAGGTGACGTTGCCGATGCCGCCGAGATTTTGAACGCAACGAGGCTGTTGGGGATGACTGAGTAAACAGGCATCGACGGGAGAAACTAGGGGTGCGCCCTGACCGCCTACGGCAATATCAGCCGCCCGAAAATTGCTGACAGTTGGTAGCTGAGTCACTGCGGCGATCGCGTCTCCTCGCCCTAGCTGCAAGCTGTAGCCTAGCGATAAAGTGACGGGTGTTTCTGTCTGATCAGAGGGGACAGGTCGATGAAAGACAGTCTGGCCATGAGACGCGACGAGTTCGGCCAGAGCGTTTTTGGACTGGAGATCTTGGGCAGCGCTGGCGAAAGCAAAGGCGATGGCATCGTCTAGGCTGGCCAAATCTGCCACAGATAGCGGCTGCCCCGCCCCCGCCGCCAAAATTTGCTGGCGCAGAGCTGGTTCGTAAGGATAGGTTTCGCTGGCCAGCAACGTTGCCGTAATTTCAAAGCCTTCTCCTCTGATATCAACTAGAGCAGCGTCAATGCCATCGACAGAAGTACCGCTGATCAGGCCAATAACTTTCATCCATTCACTCCAATGTTGTGGGCCATCGGCAGGCGATCGAGTCCCTTGTTAGAGCCAATCACCACCATGACCGTGCCCGTTCGCAGCCGCTTGACCGGGCTGGGATTGATCTCAAATTTATCGGGCGATTCCTCTTTGCTAATGGCCATCAGGGTGAGGCCATAGCGCTTGCGCAAATCCAGTTCCACAATAGTCTTTTGATCAAATGCTTCTGGCACAATCACCTCGGCGATACTGTGGTCAGGATCTAGCTCAAAGCGGTCTAAAATACCAGGGCGGGTCAGCGATCGCGCTAGCTCACAGCCCATCTCATGCTCCGGAAAAACTACCCGATCCGCCCCCACTCGATTTAGCAGCTTACCGTGAATCTCAGTTGAAGCCTTGGCAATTACGTTAGGCACCCCAGCCTCTTTGACATTAAGCGTTGTGATAATGCTTTCTTGAATGTAGTTACCAATGGCGATAATCACGGTGTCCATATCGGCAATGCCCGCCTCTTTTAAGGCAGAAGGCTCAGTGGAGTCTAGCTGAATGGCATGAGTCGCTAGCTGGTCGGTTAAAATCTGAGCCACCCGCCGCTCGTCAACATCGACGCCTAGCACCTCGTGTCCAAGCTGATGCAGCGTTGAACAAACAGCTCGGCCAAAACGGCCCAAACCAATAACGGCAAATTGCCGATTTCCTGAGCGCAGATGCTGAAAAAGGCTTAAAGAAGATAGATTCACTGCAGACTGCTCCGACCTGTTTGGGTGATTCAACAGCCGCTTTGAAGCGGCTCTAGGTATCCGCTCACTTGAGCTAGCAGATTTTAGTCTATCGAGATTTTGTCACTCATATCCAAAATCAGGAGTGAGAAAGAGAGGGTAAAAACACCAACCCTATACTAGATATCAGACTCACCCGCTTCAGCCCCTTCATCTGAGACTGCTTGTGGTTGAGCGTCTGTTTTGGGCTGTCCCTTTTGTTGGCCCTTTTGTTGACTACCTCCAGTAGCCTCTGGCTGGTTAAGGGTTTCAATCTTAAACGAGTCAGCCGGGTGCAGCCAGATTTCGCGCTGTGGGAAGGGAATGGAGGTTTCAGTATCTTGTAGAGCGAGCTGAAAACGACGGCGATACTCACGCGAAACATCCCACTGCTTCATCGGCTGAGTTTTAATCCAGACGCGAACAATCAAAGCGCTGTCGCCAAAATCATCGACGCCTAGAATTTTGGGTTCTTCTAAAATCAGTTCCTGCCAGGTTTCATCTGAATGCATCTCCTGTCCGACCCGACGAGCCAAATCTAGCATTTGATCAATATTGGCGTTGTAGTGAACTGGCAGCTTCAAGTCGGATCGTGACCAGTGTAATGAGTAGTTAGCAACTCGGTTAATATCGCTAGTTGGAATAGTGATCAGACGCCCTCCTGTATCCCGCAGCTGGGTGATCCGCAGATTCATATTTTCAACTAGGCCCGCATCTTCATCAATAGCTACTACATCACCGATGGCGTACTGATCTTCAAGGATAATAAAAAAAGCTTTAACAGCCCCTGTAATCAGGTTTCGAGCCGCCAGGGAAAAGGCTAGCCCAATCAGGCCAAAGCTAGCCAGCAGAACGCCTAAATTAATTCCCGTAGCGGCTAGGGCAACAAACAGACCTACGCCAATCCAGATGAAGTTTGTCAGATTTTTGACAGCGCTAGAAATGGTTTTGATCCGCAGCTCTAATCGCCGTGAGCTATCAGAGCTAAAGCCTTCTCGATCTTTGAGACTGCTGACAAAGCGATCGATTAGCAAATAGCTGAGACGAATTCCTAGGTAGGCGACGACAATGACGATGCCGATAATTAACGGTAGCTTGGCTGCTCCTAAAAAGTCATTTTGCAGCGATCGCGTCTGCGGAAAAAATCCGGCTATCCACAGCACAGTCCCGACTAAAATCAACCCCTGAATCAGAGGCAAAAGCCGCGACTGCATATCTTGCAGGTGCCGCCGCTGCTGAGGCTCTAGCTGATTTAAACGGTTGCCCGCCAGCACCTGAGTCCCCATACTTAAAAGCTCTTCTCGCCAGTGTCCTAAGCTCCAGGCAAGGGCGATCGCCATCACTATAATCCCAACCGCAATCAAGCCCTGCTGTTGCAGGTAGTCTACCTGCCGTTCTCGGTAGGCTCGCTCTAATACCTGAGGCAGCTTCTGGTCTAGCAATTGCTCAATTGCCTCCAGGGTCATTCCCTGCTGACGCGCATCTTCAGGCGTTAGCGTAAACAGGTATGAGCCATTGACGTAAACGCTCAGCGGTTCAAAACGGTCTACCTGAGAGGTGGTGACGCGAAGGCTCGGCGATTCCATCTGCAGATATTCATCGCGGATAGCCGTCAGATTATCTTCAATGCGCTGCTGCCGCTGAGCCAGTGCAGACTGGGGGGCGGCGATTTGAAACACCTTGTAGCCATCTAGCCAAATCCACCCCAGACTGGAGCTGTCAGACGACGAACTGCTGGCTGGACTAGGCATTTGCATCAGCAGAGGAGACTGGGGCAAAGCAGCTGAAGCAGCGGGAGGCAGCATCAGGGTGGCAAGCAGCGCTAAGACAAATAGACAGCCAGCGAATTTTTTCTTGAGGAACTGAAAACAACGCACCGTGTTTAACCTGATTGTGACAGCAGCTTCTCGTAATCTGCCGTACATGAGCTGACGCCATCATCCGCCTGTGGGGATAACGGTTTCGACTGGTCGTCTGGTTTTTCGCTGCCGTGCGATCGCATTAAAATGAAGACACTGTCCAGTCACAAGTAGCTATGGGACAAACACAAACTGCACTGCCGACAGACACCTGGATACCCGCCACCTGGGACGAATATCTACAGGCTATACAGGCTCCTGACGGCATAAAAGGGAGCAGCTACTATCACGACGGGCGCATGAGGTTAGAAATGTCTCCGCTTGGCAATCCCCACTCCCGCGATCATTTCATTGTTGTCTATGCAGTAGGTCTGTTTGCTGGCGTTAAAGATATTGATTTAGACGGGCACGACAACTGTACCTACCGCAAGACAGGCTATGAAGAGGCTCAGCCCGACGCTTCTTTCTATATTGGAGCCAATGCTGAGGCAATTCCCTGGGAAGCAACCATTATCGACCTAGACATTTATCCCCCACCCGATTTGGTAATTGAGGTTGCTTTTTCTTCCTTAGCAGATGACAAAGGAGAAAAGCGTCTGCTCTACGAAGCTCTGGGCGTTCGAGAATATTGGATCATTGATGTGCAAGCCGTAAAGGTCATTGCTTTTACCGTCGAAAACGGCGGTAGCCGACGTATCGACGAGTCTCAGGTGCTAAGTGGACTAAAGATTAAGCTGCTAGAGGCGGCCTTTCAGCGCAGCCGCAAGATGAACCACGGAAAAGTTAGCGCCTGGCTCTTACAGCAGCTTCAGGCTTGAAAATACTCAGAGTGCAGGATTGACATCAGGATGAGTGACTCAAATCCCTGGTCAGTCTTGATGCATTCGCGCAAAATGCCTTCTTCGACAAAACCTTCTTGCTCGTATAGCTGTTTAGCTCGGTGATTGTAAACTTTGAGGTCAAGCCAGAGACGGTGAGCATTGTATGTTTCAAAGGCAAGCTGCTGGGCCTGACGCAGGGCAGAGCGGCCATAGCCTCGTCCTTTTTCGGTAACAACCAAACGGCAAAGCTCTAAAGCATGGTGTGGACTGGTTAAGCCAGTCAGTATCAGGTAGCCCACAGCCTGCTGGCCAGTATCCTGAAGGATGTAGTGAAGCTCATCAGGGTCTTCAAGGCAGGCTTGATGACGCGATCGCGTCCAGCCAACAACAAATCGAGCATTTTCGGGATGCTGCTCAGCCGATAGGATGAAGTCTAAGTCAGGCTCGGTGCTCAGTCGGAGTTTGATCGGTTCAGGCAGACTGCCCATTGCAGCTTTATTTAGAAGGGGCAAGGCTTGTAGGGAATCCACCGTGCCCATAATTTAGCCAAGGTTCCTTCAGCAATCAGCTGATTAAAGCCAAAGTTGAGGGCGTCTAACAGTTCTCGATTGCCGGGGACAACCCCGACGCCGAACGGTATTTGAGTTGGGATCTCGAAAGCAACCCGTAGGTCTTGATCCATCGATTCAGCTGCCAGCAGCAGCAAAGCATTGTCTAGCACCGCATCGATTACCTTTGACTGCACTGCTTTAATCATATCTGGCAAAATCTGACTGCCCCCTGAAAACTCAACAATTTCCAGGTCAGGGAGCTGGTTAATCAAGTCAAGTTCGATACCGTGAGTACTGGCTCCTAAACGAACTGACTTCAAATCTTCGACTGTTGCGATCGCACTCTCATCTCGCACCAATACCGCCACGTCAAAACGACCGTAAGCCCGCGTGAAATCGGCCCAGGCGCGTTTTGTCTGAGTAATGGGCTGGCTAAACCAGACCACATCATATGCGCCCGAGCTGAGCTGAGTGTAAAATTCGCTAGGTGAAAAGTTGTACCAAACTGGCTCAAGCCCAAGCTTTTTGCAAATAGCCTCTGCAGCGGCAGGCTCATAGCCAAGGCGTCTGCCCTCCTCATCTAGGTAGCTCATGGGGCGGGCATCAAAGTCGCTGGCGATGATACGCAGCTTTCCGGGCTGGACGGTTGTTAGTGAAGAACTACCGCTCATTATTTTGTCAGATGCCCTAGCAGTCGGTCTCAGAGTTTCCATAGTGTCTCTGTTGCCGTTATTTATATAAACTTACCAAGACTTGACCCATTAGTAGAAGATGTGGTCTACCCCTCACTAAAGCTTCAGGTTATTTTCTTGATAATGCCCGCTGACTTTATTAAAGTAACGTAAATACCAGAAGCAAATTAAATTTTGCAGAAGTTTTATAGCAGGCTTCGCTTTTTGATGACAAAAGACTACCATCGCTTCTGCCAAAACGTCAGGCTCTACGGGAATGAGTATGCTGTTGTAGTCGCTACTATAGCGTTCAGTGATGCTACCACTACTAACCGAATTAGGGGTTTACCGGGTGTGGACGTGAAGTCCTATGAAGAGCAAGAGGGCAGCCTGGTGATAGACGTAGAAGCTCATGTTCAGGTGTGGTTTACCCAGGCCCCCAGTAGACCGTCACATTTTGACCCGCCGCTGTGGCACTGCGACCGACTACTGCTCCCGCGTCGTTGATGCCTAGAGCAACACCGGTTTGACCAAGCGTTAGACCAGACAAAGGCCCGGTTAACACCATCGGCATCTTCTGCTACAGACAATGTCACCGGATTGGTTGAGTCCGTAAGCGATTTGGGCATGAACGTCTCGAATCAGTTTTTCGTCGTTATCAGGTCTTAGCAAGTTGCTTGTAAGGTTCGGCGCAAACGCAGAGTCAGCAGCGCGATCGCACCCCCTGTGTAAGCTAGAGAAATGACTGACGTGTCAAGCGTGACATTTAAAAAACCCTCAATCACTTAATTGGAACGATAATCATTCTCATAATACGCGGCAGGTTCAGCGATAGATATAAATTTCTTGTAAAGCCAGTGTCGGCAAATTAATACAAGCTAGTGTCGAGGCGACAATATCGGTCTTCAAACCCTTATTGCTCAGACTCCACCATGCAATTCCTTAGCTTTGGATCTAGCTCTTTGAGATCCAAATTCCGACCGATGCAGACCAGTTGACTGCTCCATGGCCTTGCCATGGTGCTGGGGAAAGTAAGGTTTATACCTTGCCGTGATTGTTGTGACAGAACCGCAATTGTAATGACTTGTTGAGAATTTGCGATCGCAGCTCCATAGTTCGTCTAAATAGTGTTTAGGCAAAATGATTATCATTATCGTTTTCGTGCCAGTTTTGCAAAGTTATTCAGGTTTAGGATTTTTTTCCTTGCATCTACACAGGAGTCAGTCATTGAGATGGTTTCAATCCTAAGTTCCACCGTTTCTTCAGCAAGTACTGTTTCAGGGCCGCTTTCTATCAGCGCTCTCTTAACGAACGCTGATATTGTTTCCCTAGAAGAGCTACCACCAATCTGGCAGCGCATCGCCAACCGCGAGGTAGCGGTAGGTCACCCCGAGTCGGATTTTCTAGTAGCGCTAGCGCGGTTGTTTTTAACCAAAGCAACAGACCGCAGTCCTGAGGTCTTTCAGGAAGGGTTCGACTTCCAAGCTTTCTACCGGCAAGGGGCTATGTCAACCCTTGAGTTTTTTGGTCATGACTTCAGGACTACGGCTTACCCTGATTTTGAGCAGGTAGTGCAAACAGCTCGGGCAACAGACGGAACCGAAAGAGTCATAGCTTTTGTGCAGGAAGTTTTCTCTCGGTTAGGCTACGCTTTACCGGCTTGCTTCTACTGGATGCTGCTGTGTCCAATTGAGCGAGCATCAATTTACGAGGCTCGTCCCATGTTTTTCGACCCTCAGATGCAAGAGATGAAGCGGGCCTATGACGCCTGTCTGCATAGCCTGAATGTAACAGCGGTACTAATGCTGGTGCAATCGTGTGCTAGTCATCAGGGGCTGCTAATTCAGCACGGCTGCGGCTGCGACCATTCGCTGGCTCAGCTAATTCCAGGCTCAGCAGAAGTTGCGTTTACTTTTGAAAGTGAGCTGGGGCGTCGCAAGGCAATAACGGCTTATCTCTGGCGCTGTTGGAATGAATACTTGCTATTTCCGCTAGGGGTTCACGCCGAAAGTTTGGCCCTATAAAAACGTTTGCCGTCAGGGTAGCTACGGTAGAGATTGACGAGAACTTGGTTCCTAGCCCCCGACCTGTTCGGGGGTCTAGTCATTTTTAGCGATGTTCACTAACAAAGACAATTGCAGTATAAGTCTTGGCGAATTGCGATCGCAGGTGCTGGCGTTAGCGGGTTTGCTACTCTCGGTCATTTAGTCACCCAACTACGCGACCGAACAGAAACTCCTATACAGATCTATCTCTTTCAGCCAGAGCGTACCTACCAAGAGGCTAATCTGACAGAGGCTCAGCAAACTCGGCTAGCTCATTTCAAGGCACTAGATCAGCAAAACCCAATCGGTAGCGGACAGGTGTACGACCCGGTTCAGCCCGCCTTGTTCACCTTCAACGGCAGCAGTGCCGTCCGTGGGTTTGATTTTGCCCAGCAGCGCTTCGACACGGCGAACTACTTCAACTGGGTGCAGGCTAATCGTGACCTGCTAGCGGCGCTATACCCAGACTTTGCTCCAGAGCGAGGGCAACAGCGCCATCGCGCCCATACTCTAGACGATCTTCACGGGACAAGTCCCCGAGGAGCCTACGGCCTATATCTAGACGAGCAGTTTCGGAGGTTGCTGGCCCACCTACCCAGCCACATCACGGTGCAAACGATTCCTCAAGCGCTACAAAGCTTTGTACCTTCCAAACAGGAAGTTCACGTGCAGACGGCAACCGCGTCTTATTGGGTCAATCAGCTTGTGTGTGCTACCGGCCATCGGTTTGCGCCAATTCGCCCCGAGTGGCAGGGGCAGGTATTTTCGGCATATCCGTGCGATCGCTATGGGGCGGAGTTACCCGCCAACCTGACGATAGTAGGTGCTGGGCCATCGGGCATTGAGGTGGCCTTGCATGCACTGCACAACCTGGGAGTAGAGCGAGTCAGCCTGGTGAGCCGCCGAGGCTATGCTCGACTGCCTCAGATAGAACCTGCCGTACCATACACCTGCCCTTGGCTGACACGGCAGCAGATGCAGCGCAATCCTACAGCTCAGCGGGCGCAATACTTACTGAGACAGTCACTTCTCACTGCCTATCAAGTGAGTGACATTGCTTATCCAGGATGGGAGGCAATGCTGCACATCGAGGATTATGGCCGTTTTCTTGCTGACTACCTGCAGCAGGTAACCCCAGCGCACCCGCTGGCCCGCTTAGCACGTCCAGTAATGTCTTTCTATGGACAAACAAAGGATTTGCTGTCAAGCGAGGAGCAGGTAAAAGTACGGCGACTGTTAAGCAGTATGAAACATCTGTTTGCAACCCAGTCGTTGGCTGGTGCCGAGCTGATGCTAGCGGCAATGCAGGCTGGGCGTTTGTCTTTGAAAGCTGGTACATTCTTGACCCATCACAAAACGCCGACAATTGCATGGCCTAGCAACGAGCAGTGGCAGCCAAACTCCGTGATTCTAGCTACCGGATTCGATAGCCAGATTTCACCGATTTATAGTCTGGCTATTGCCCAGGGTGCAGGGGTAGTCGACGACGATGGTAAGCTAGTCGTCAACTCGATTACAGGGGCACTAATTAACGCATACGGAACGAACACGAACTGCTACCGAACAGCAGGAACATCGCTGAGTTCAGTAAATCAACAAGCAGCTCAGACTGCCAAGGCTCTGGTTCGGCAAATGGTTCTGTCGCCAGAAACATAAGGGAGTACAAAACCTCACTTCTCTGTCTGAGTTTTGCGCAACGATTTAGAAGATTTCACAGACGAAGGCGAGCTGTCTCATCATATCATTGCTGACTATACCTCGATTTGCTGGTGGGTCTGTTGCTCACGGGGGTGTTTGCTCGTTCCGCTAGGATGGTTTTGTCGCAATTCTGACGGGCGATCGCCTAACAGCATCTGTGGCCCGAGTCAGGACAACAAGGCTTGACAGCAAACCTCGGCACGAGACTGGCTGGTTTTTGTCGATGAGCTAGTATGGCATGGCCTCAACCGCTGGCCTTACGTAGACCCTGAACCCGAACTCAAGTTCACAGACAGCAGTGCCACCAACTCAACTGCCTGAGATGATCAACCGGCAAGGTAAGAAGCCAGAACTGCTATCTGCCAGGCATTAACTGTGACAAGTACAGCCCGGATGCCCACAGCCAGAGCCTTCAGAGTGGCCGTTAGCACAAGCATCGCTGCAATAGTAATGACCAGCTTTTTCAATAGCCTTGCTCGTATCCACAACACACAAGCAAGCGTCACAAGCACATTTCATTTGGGTAACAGTCGTCATAGCAGTCTCCTAGAACGGTAGAATAGTATACATAACTGAACAGGTGTTCATAGACAATATAACACTTGAATGCTTGTTCAGGCATATAGATATAAAGTCTTTAGCTTTGGCTGAGATGGACTTAGCTAGGACGCAAAGGGTTGCTGTTGCTGATGGATATCGGCTGATTGATGTCGGACTCTGAAGACAAGACTTTACAGGCGCTCGCGGCGGTGGTTCCCGTCAGCGGGATTCTGAGTGTCGAAAAAGCCCAGCGGATGGCCGAGTTCTTTAGTGTGCTGGGCGATCCGAATCGCTGGCGCATTCTGTCCGCACTGGCGGCTAAGGAATTACGCGTGGGAGAGTTGGCGGCGGCAGTCGAAATGAGTGAATCCGCCGTTTCTCATCAATTGAGAGTCCTGCGGACGATGCGTCTGGTCAGCTACCGCAAGCTAGGCCGCAGCGTCTATTACTGCTTGAAGGACAACCACATTTTTAACCTTTATCGAGAAGCCTCAGAACACCTAGATGAGCCTGAGGACGATGAGTAATCCGAAATCTTGCCTGTAGACCCCCGTTTAGAAAAGTGAATTTCTGTTAGAAATACGACTGGTCGCGTCTCTCGATTCGGGGCCGGGGCAAGCGGATTGGGGATGAGTGCTGAAAGCCCTACTGTATGAGATCTACCTGTCATGCTGAACTCACTGAAGCTGAGGGAGTTCGACGCCTTTGCCGCCAGCCGCGATCGCCCCCGACTTCGCTCTCATTTCATGACCACGCAGCAAACTATTGCTGCTTTGACCTGAATCTGCCCTATGTGGGTGGCCTTGGTATCTTCTAAGGTGATCTTAGTTTGGTATCTCGGAAACTCCGAATCCCAGGTGTAGCGGTTTTCGTAGGCGGCACGAAAAAGGTCTTGGGCAGTGAGGGTTTGAGTCATGATGTCTCTCTAGTAAATATGCAAAGGGTGGAATGGCAGCGGCCTTAGTTGCGATGTTTTTGCCAATGCCAGCATTGCCACAGTCCCCAAGCAGACACGGCGATCGCGCAAAGGAGTAACAGCCAATGATCTGGGCGGGAGGGGTCGAAGGCGTTAGACGACATTGGTTAGGTAACTAAGGGGATAGGTGAGTGGAGGGGGGATGAGTAGCCGGGTGGGTAATGATTTCGCAATGAGCGATCGCGGGTATAAACACTCTTTTCTAGTTTTCCTCCTCACCTGCTTCAGCAGATTCAGGCGTAGGTTCAGCAGGCTCCGGGGTAGAACTTGCTGAAGGCGGTTCGGAAGAGTCCATTGCGGGTTTAGTATCAGGGGTTATTGGGGCATCGGCAGCGTCTGTTGCCGACGATGCGTCCTCAGTATCGGCAGCATCGGTATCAATGGGTTCGGCATCAGTGGATGCGGTATCGGCAGTGTCAGCGTCGGCGTCAGCTTCAGCGAGAATTATCCCTAGCTCCCCAGAGGAATCTGCCTGATTGGGTAAGTCCAATAGCGGATCCGCTGCTGCCTGCACTGGTTGGCTAGCGGGTGTGGCCTCTGCTATAGGCGTTTCAGGATTAACGGTGACAGTCTCGCGATCGCCCTGCTGCTGGGCTTCTTGATGTCGTTCTGATCCTTCAATCACAAAGGGAATTTCGACCGATACCGAACCGCCTTGGCCGCCCGTTTCAAATTCCCACGTTTGCAGCGATGAGAGGGCGGCTTGGTCTAGCGCTGCATTCCCACTGGACTGTTCGAGCGTGAGGCCGATGACGTTGCCATCGTCATCAAACTGCGCCCTGACCACCGGCTGTCCTTCGATGCCCGCTGCTAGCGCCGCAGTGGGATAGTCAGGACGACTACACTGGCGGCAACTCACCGTGCGGCTGCCTGACCCCGCATCTGCTGATGCGCCGTCAGCCTCTTCTCCGGTTGCCAAATCGGTGCCAGTCTCGCTACGGGAGTCTGGCCCAGTGTTGCGAGCAACCCCTAGGAGCGCAGTGTCAGGGGGATTTGCGGCATTATCCCCACTAGAGGCTGAAGCCTCATTGCCAGGAGACCTACCATTACCAAGCAGTCGGCTCAGGGCATCGGCAACCCCTGTCGTTGACGTTTCCAGAGTGGAGTCGTTGTCAGCGATCGCAGCGGACGTCACGGTGCGGGGGGCTTCATCGGTCACGCCATCGGCTGTTAGGGCATCTTCCCCAGTCAAAGATGTCGCTGCCTCGTCTGTATCAGCCTGTGGCGTTTGGGCGATCGCCGATTCTGATTCATTCGGTTCTGGATTTTCCGCTATCGGCTCTGGGGCTGGCTCATCCTCAACGGCGGTATCTGTCACTTTAGAGTCTTCAGGGGTTGCTTCTTCTACTTCTGGTACCGACTCGTCCTCAGCGAGTTCAGATTCCGCAATCTCAGGTGCCTGCTCCATTTCTTCAACGGCGGCGACCTCGGGCTTCGGCGCTGCAACATCGCGTCTGTCCCACAGGGGCTTTGCGGGCGCAACAGCGACAGCGGACAGGGGAGCCGCCGCACTTTGGGAACTCGGTGGCAACGCTGCTACGCCCTGGGACTCCATCGCAGCAGTACTGGCTTCGTCCGTCAATGCAGCGGTTGCAGCGAACGATTTTGGGTTTTGGGGCATGACCATGACCTGAATGCGGTCTTCAGGGGTCAACTGCGCTGAGGCTGATGGCAGCCACCGCAGCAAAGGTAGGCCACCAGCATGAACCCCAATGGCCCCGAGCAGTCCCAGCATGACCCACCGCTGTGTCCGAGTCTGCTGGCGATCGCGGTAGTAAATGCAGTCTTCAGAAAGTGCCATTTATAAAAACTGATGAATCTACACTTCATTAATGATGCTGTTGATTCTCACTAGAGAATAGACTCAGTTCCTAAAAATATCAAGCAATCATATACTCTTAAGGTTTTTTGACAGAGATAAGTCAGAATTGTTCTCTCATGATTTTTAAATTTTTACTTGACATTTAGTCTCAATAAGCTTACGTTCTCCATTAAGGATTTCTACTGAATTGGTAGAACCATAACTGCCTCAGTCTGGCCCCTATCCACCCCTTACTCCCCGCCGACCGAATGGCCACTGCTACCCGAGTTTCCCCAATTCCCAAACCTCGCCCCCACCCACGTCAGCGGATTATATTCGCCGCTAGCTTATTATCGCTAAGCTTGCTGGCGGTCATGTTCCTCTCCCTCACCAATGGCTCCGTAGCTCTCACCGGCGGTGAACTCATGGCGGCGGCCCTGCGGCAAGGCAGCGACATTCACCAAACAATTTTTTGGGATTTGCGCTTACCCCGAGTATTGGCAGCGCTGATTGTGGGAGCCGCCTTGGGACTTTCAGGGGCGCTGTTGCAAGGCATGTTGCGTAATGGTCTGGCGAGTCCGTTTTTGCTGGGCATTTCTGCCGGGGCGGGCCTGATGGTAGTGCTGATGATCGGCTTGAATCTGTTGCGCATCTGGGTGCCCTTGGGGGCTTGGCTGGGGGCAGTGGTGACAACGCTGCTGGTATATACGCTAGCGCGAACGGGCACCACACTCTCCGTGGAGCGGCTGATTTTGGGCGGCGTGGCGTTCAGCTCCTTTTTTGGGGCAATTCAGTCATTGCTGCTGCTCAATTCGCCTGATGGTCAGTTTCAAGCCGCGCTGAATTGGCTCATCGGCAGCCTCAACGGGCGCGGCTGGACGGAGGTAACGATTGTTGGCCCTGGGGTTTTGGTTGCCGTCTTAGCAGGGTGCCTGCTGGCCCGGCAGGTCAATGTGCTGTGCCTGGGGGATGACCTCGCCACAGGATTGGGCACCTCGCTGCTGCGATCGCGCTGCCTGATTGGAGTCGTCGCCACGCTGCTGGCAGCGGGGGCCGTGAGCATTGCGGGCTTGGTGGGATTTGTCGGATTAATTGTGCCCCACGGCGTCCGGCTGCTGGTCGGCACGGATTATCGGTTGGTGCTGCCCTTTTCCGCCTTGGGCGGAGCGGTGGTGCTGGCGGGAGCAGACCTGATTGCTCGCGTCGGCCCGGTGGAACTGCCCGTTGGAGCGGTGACGGCCCTGCTGGGAGCACCGGTTTTTATCTGGCTGCTGTATCGTCGTCGCGCATTGGGAGGTTGCTAATCATGCCGTTAGAAGCTCGTCAATTAGCCGGGGGCTATAGCGATCGCCCCATTGTCGAAGCCATCAATCTGGCTCTGGCCCACGATGAGTGGCTGAGTTTGTTGGGGGCCAACGGTTCGGGTAAGTCTACCCTGCTGCGGTTAATGAGTCGCATCCTGAAGCCCCAGGGGGGCGTGGCGCTGCTGGATGGGCGTGATATTCACCAGCTTTCCCCCACTGCAGCCGCCCGCAAACTGGCTTTGCTGCCCCAACAGCAAACGGTGCCCGATGGTTTGACGGTGCATCAGTTGGTGAGTTTGGGGCGATCGCCCCATCAGCCTTGGTGGCAGTGGGAACTAGATGCGGCGGGACGTGAGCAAGTGGAAACCGCGCTGCACTGGACGGAAATTGCACATTACCGCGATCGCCCCGTCGTCGAACTCTCCGGCGGGGAACGGCAGCGGGCGTTTTTGGCCCTGGCTCTGGCGCAAGGCCCTAAGGTGCTGCTGCTCGACGAACCCACCACCTTTTTAGATTTGCACTATCAGCTGCAGCTTCTGGAACTGCTGAAACGTCTCAACCAGCAGCAGGGCCTTTCGATCATCACGGTGCTACACGATATCAATCTGGCCGCCCGCTATAGCGATCGCTTGGCGCTCCTGCGACAGGGACGGCTCTGGGCTGTGGGCACCCCAGCCGCCATGCTGACTCCACAGATTCTGGTGGAGGTATTTGAGATTCAAGCCGCCATTATCGAAACGCCCGTGGGCATCCAAATTTGTCCCCTCATGGCGGCCCAACCCGAATCCAGCGGCCTGATGGCGGCCCCGGCCTGATGGCAGTCTTTGCTTCCTCACACCTTTTAACTCACTGATACATGCTTGTTATTCCCCATGTTGAACGCCATGAACCCGACTCCTTTATTGAGAATTTTTCTTGTTAACTTTGCTTTTTTTGGCGGTATTATCGGGCTGTTAGAGCGGCCCGCGATCGCTGCTCCAACACCACAACAACCTTTCCAGCAGTCTCCTGAACTCGCCCTTTGGCCTGCTAAAAGAGAGGTTCAGAAAGCAAATGCTAAGCCATTAGCACCTCAGGTAACTCACCTAGCTACACTATTGACGTTTCACCCAAGTGAGAATATTTCTCAACCTTTAGCGGCGACAGCAGTGGCCCAGCCAGAGACCCCAGACGCCACGCTTCTTGAAACGCCTGCAGACCCACCTGATATCTCAGCCAATGAACCCGCGATAACGGACGCTGAGACCGTTGTTATTCAGGTGGAACAGGTGGCGGATACCCTGAAGGTCTCCCCGGTGGTGACAGCGGCGATCGAGCTGGCGCAATCCCCTGATGCCGCTGAAGCGGAAGCCGAAGAGGCGGAAGACGCCGAGGAGGGGGAAGTAGAAGACGGCTTTTTGGCCCCGGCGGACGTGCAATTCGATGGCGATACCCTGCGGTTCACCGTGACGGGTACGCGCAATCTAGTGCCCTTGAATCAGGTGCCCGCCACCATTACGGTGTTTGAGCTAGAAGACCTGGAATTTTACCAGTTCCAAAATCTGCGCGATCTCCTGCGCTACGAGCCTGGTGTCTCCGTGCGCGACAATCCCCAATTTGGTATTCAGGATGTCAACATTCGTGGCATCGAAGGCAACCGCATTCTGTTCCAAATTGACGGCATTCGTCTGCCAGAGCGGTTTGAGTTTGGCCCGTTCAACTTGGGGCGGGGCAATTTTGTCGATTTCGCTACCTTGCAGGCAGTGGAAATTTTGCGCGGGCCAGCCTCGACGCTGTTTGGTAGCGATGCCCTAGGCGGGGTCGTTGCTTTTCGATCGCTTGAACCCAGAGACTTGCTCGGTGATGACGACGATTTTGCTGCCGATTTGTCCACTCTTTTCATTAGTGAAACGGGTGGTTTTGATAATGTGGGGCGTCTTGCTGCCCGTCGTGATAATTCGGAAGTGGTATTGGTCATCAGCCGTCGTGATGGGCGAGAGCCAGACTCCTTTGCCGACGAAGAATTTGTCGATGCTCTGGATGCAGAAGGCACCACTTTTTACGGCAACTTTGTGCAGCGGTTGAGCCCGGTGAGCAACCTCAGCTTTATTGCGGAAGACGTGAGCCGCTTTACGCTACGGAACGAAGCTGAAGGCAACCTGACGCTGAACCTGACTGAGGACGAAGACATTCTCATCGATCGCACCCGGCTGAGCCTGACCTATGAATATGACGATCCTGAAAGTTCCTCCTTTTTGAATTTTGCCCGTGCCCAGGTCTTTTATCAAGATGCCAGTACCCGTGAGATTTTGCGAGAAACGCGGGCGTCGGGGTCAGCCTTTCGAGGGCGGCAGGTCGCGCGCGAAACCGAAAACGAATTCATCGCCGATAGCTATGGCGGCGAGGTGCAGTTACGCAGCGATTTTGCCACGGGCAGCATCAATCATCGGCTCACCTACGGGCTCGATTTTTCCAGCACGTTTAACTCGCGACCGCGCGATCGCACTGAAACCAACCTTATTACCGGTGAATCGACCAACGTCATTCCCCCCGATGTCTTCCCCGTCAAAGATTTCCCGGATGGCGACACACTCCGAGTGGGAGCTTACATCCAAGACGAAATTGAAATCGGCCCGTTTGACCTCATTGCCGGACTGCGATTCGACTACTACGAGTTAACTACCGACCCCGACCTCGACTTTTCCCGCAATGGGGCTGAGTCGGTGGATTTGAATGCCTCTGCCCTGTCGCCCCGCCTCGCTGTCCTCTATCAAGCGACGCCCGAAATTTCCTTCTACGGGCAATATGCTCGCGGGTTCCGCGCCCCGCTCTATAGCGAAATCAATAGCGGCTTTACCAACTTGACCGGCAACTTCTTTAAGTACGAAACGCTGTCCAATCCCGCTTTAGAACCGGAAACCAGCAACAGTTTTGAAGTCGGCGTACGGGGTGATTTTTCCCAATTCAACTTTGGCGTCACTGGTTTTTACAACACCTACGACAACTTTATCGAAACCTTTGTCGCCGCTGGCGATCGCTGCCTGCTGCCCACTGAAATCTGTCCGGTGTTGCCCCCCATCCTGGGCGGGACGCAAACCGTCAACCAGTTTCAGACTCAGAACGTCGCCGAAGCTCGCATCTTTGGGGTAGAACTCAGTAGTGAATATTGGTTCAGCCCTGACCCACATGGCTTCAGTATCTTGGGCAGTTTTGCGTTTGCTCAGGGGGATAACTTGACCGATGATGAACCGCTCGAAACCGTTGATCCGATCACCGGTGTGATTGGTTTGCGATACCGCGCCCCGAATGACCTTTGGCGAGCCGAATTCATCGGCACCTTTGTAGGGCAGGCCCGCGTCTCTGACGATGCTGATACGTTTGTGCCGGATGCTTATGTTCTCTTTGACCTGATTGGCGGCTACAATCCCACCCCCAATTTAGGACTAAGTTTAGGCATTTACAACCTGTTCAACACCGCATATACCGTCTACTCCGACGTCCGCAATCAGCCCGAAGATGCCCCCGATATTCAGCGATTTAGCCAACCGGGCACCAACGTTCGTCTCGGTGTCAGCTATCGCTTTTGACGCTAGCATTCTCAACCCGGCCTGTGTATCTCACCAATCCTATCAGCCA
Source organism: Leptolyngbyaceae cyanobacterium RM1_1_2 (assembly GCA_012032345.1). Classification (GTDB taxonomy): domain Bacteria; phylum Cyanobacteriota; class Cyanobacteriia; order Phormidesmidales; family Phormidesmidaceae; genus Sphaerothrix. The sequence goes on from JAAUQI010000049.1 coordinate 37,487, forward strand.
TCATAGGGTGCGTTCGGTGCAGCCAACGCACCCCCGAAAGTTAAGAACTCATTGCCGACAACCACTGTTCGATGGCTACGTCACCGTGTCGGAAGAAAAGCTGTTGAGCACCAACCCCGATGTGCTGCTTATTGTCGAAACCGGAGAGAACTTAGTAGAGCAGCTCAAGGGCACTTCGAAAAATAGCCAGAGCGAAATCAATATGAGATCATGAGGTTGTTTTTGTGAAGACTGCAGGCAATGGGACAGCAAAGATTTTGGGATATTGAAGCCTGTCAGCAAAAACTGGAGCGAAAGAAGTCACTCCTGAATCAGTTGGATGCATTAGTGCCTTGGGAGACCTTCCGTCCTATCCTGATGCAGATTCGTGAGAAACCGCG
>JAAUQI010000050.1 GCA_012032345.1 Leptolyngbyaceae cyanobacterium RM1_1_2
ATCAAAATCTAGGGCATCTAGCTCAGAACTAATTTCGGCCTCGCTGTCAGAATTATCATCTGCCCCAAAAAGTCCAGCAAAATCCTCATCAACGTCAGCATCGTCGGTTTCAAGAGCGCTGAGATTTTCAGCCTGATGTAAAAGCTCAGAAAAGTTTTCGCTAGCTGCAGTGAGCTGAATTTCTTCGCTCTCAATATCCTCCTCAAAGATGGATGAGAAATTATCTTCACTGTCTTCTAGCTCAAGCACGTCCAAGCTGACTTCAGGGCTACTCAAACCTGCGCTATCAGCCTCAGCAGAATTAGCAGACAGCATGGGGCTACTCAACTCTGCTCCAGCGGCGAACGGGTCAGCTATCTCCCCAGTCTCAATGTCAATACCTGTCGAGTCAATTCCAGGCTCTTCATCTGCAGAGTCTGGGATTTCAAGGCTATCCATTACAAGGCTTAAATCCTCACTGCCAGATGAGCTATCGTCAAGGACTTCCAGTTCTTGGGAGAGTTGCAAGGGGTCTTCTAAGAGAGGATCGTTGAAATCGTCAGATGCTTCTGGATCTGAGCCTGAGGTGACTGGACTCTCAAAGCCGCTGAGGTCGAAGTCAAAATCAGCAGTCTCGTCTAGACTCTCTATCAGAGCATTCTCATCTGCGAATTGCCAGTCATCAGAGTCTAAATCTTCATCTGCAACCGACTCCGTGAAGAAATCAGAGCTTAGATCTGGCAAATCTGCCTCAGCGATCTGGGTTTCCTCAAGCAGGTCATTTAGGACAGCGTTTGGCTCTGAGCCGCCTGTGGGCGTTTCAATCTCCAGAAATGCTTGCGTTTCGCTGCCGCCGCCCCAGGGATCGCCAATCTCTTCTGGTTGAAAAAACGATGGATTTTCAGGACTATCTTGAGAAACGGGGCTGGAAAAGCTGGTATCTTCTGACCACGGGTCACTGGACAAATTATCGTCTAGGCTGAATGAACCAGCAGCTATAGGAGTTTCAAAACTTTCTGTAACTTCTGATGCGTCAAAAAGGCTGTCTGATTCCACCTCAGCTTCAAGGGATGCGGCTCTGCTACCGATTTCATCAGTAGCGCTTGCAGCAAACATGTCATCAAAGCCAGGGCGATCGCTGTCGTCTGCGATCGCCCTGGACGAATCTGCCACTGGCGTCAAACTAACAACATCATCGCCCTCGAACTCATCAAAGAAGTCGTTAAGCTCATCAAACCCTGGAGCATCCATAGCAGCTGTTGAAGCTGTCATAGCTGTCAAATTATTTTCAGCCTCAGGTTCAGAAAGCAGGCTTTCATCCGTCTCGTCGTCAAACATGTCCAATAAATCAGACATATCTGCGTCGGCTGCATCAGGCTGGCTGAAGTCAGCCGCATCGTCTCCAAATAGCATCCCTAGGTCTTCTGTTGCAGAGAGACCCTGACGACTTTCATGAATAGGTGGTTCGACCAGCAGATCGGAAAAATCATTAGAGATGTCTACATCTAGCGCGTTTGTATCCTCTAGCGAGATATCTTCAGCAACTTCTTCTTGCCAGGTCGTATCAAGGGCATTCATATCGCCTTCAAAAAGGTCTGCAAGGCTGTTTAGCTCAGCCGCCCCGACTTCCGGGCCGATGTGGGTAGCTGCACTGCGGACTGACGCGTGACCCTGCTCAACAGCTAGATCAGGCGGGAGTGCAGCCGCGCTGCCAAGATCATCTAAAGCACCCCCTAGCGATGGCTGAGCTACCATAAGGAAGTCGGCTGCATCATCCATGTCAAGGCTATCTACAGGTTCAGCAGCGTCCCCAAACAAATCCCCAAAGTCAGAATCATCCGACAGGCTACTATCTTCTAGTAAATCTTCTAGAGCCGCTGATTCGTCCAGCGGCAGCACATCTTCAGGCAGTAGCTGCTGTAATCCCTCAGAAACGCTGACTTCAGCCGCACGACCTGCCAGAACTAAACCCTGTCCTTGCTTAAGATCTTTAATCACAACGGGCGCTAGGGCGCGATAGGTGTTGTCTGGACTAGCGATCGCCGCAGAGACTGTCTTGATCAGATCGCACCAGCTATTTAAATCAAACTGCTCACCCAGACGACTTAGGGAACTGCACACTTCCTGTAGCCGCTGACGGGTTTCCTGTGAGTCTCGCTGCTTAAAAGAATTAAGCATCTCCCGCAAATAGCTAGGCACATCGCTCTTAAAAACCAGTTCTAAAGCACTCTGCTCAGTATGGCTAGTGACTACTACACTAGAACGACTAACGGGCTGCTGCACAGTCGAAGCTGCAGGCGCGGCGATCGCACTCTGCGCTACTAAGCCGTTAAGATGGCGGTCTAGCTGCTCAAACACAGGCTCTACGCCGACCATGATTTCCTGAGCTTTGTCCTCAGTCAGGCCAAAAGGACCCTGAAGCTGCTCCAAAAGCTCTTGAAGGGCATCAAACACCTGCAGGCACATAGTTTCCAGAACGCGATCCACCTGCACAGGTGAGTCTTTGAGAATTTTGAAGTAATCTTCTAATCGGTGTGAGGCTCGCTGCATGCTCTCGATTCCCAGCATCGCCGCGCCCCCTTTGACTGAGTGGGCCGCCCGAAAAACCTCATTGGCCATCTCAGGATCGGCAATTGTTGCCTGAAGATTTAGCAAGCCTTGCTCAATCGTATTGAGGTGGTCTTTGGCCTCCTCAATGAAGTAGCCCATAATTCGCTGTTGTTGTTCTGGCAACATCACGGTCTCCCCTAAGTGCTTGCTGTACTCTCCAGACTCGAGCAGTAAAACTGTTGTAGCCGATCTCCCAAGATGCCTGATGCCGCTGACATGGTTTTTAGTATCTATTGGATCCAATCTAGCGGATCTTAGTCAAGACGAGATCCTTTAGCTCAGGAATCTCTACTGTCCTCTGGTTCTACCTTAAACCGCTCAACCGACGTCAGCAGGTCTCGGGCAACGCCAACCAGATTTTGCAGCGAGGCTGATACTCGCTGGGCTTCCTGAGAGGTTTCTTGCGCCGTTAGCTCGACCGACTGCATGACTTGAGCCACCGCACGGGACGTTTCAGTTTGCTCAACCGTATCCGCCGTAATAGAGCGCACCAGAACATCAATCCGGTTAGAAACCTGAATAATATCCTCTAGCGATCGCTTGGCCTGTTCCGCCAGCCGTGTGCCTTCAATTACCTGCTGCGTGCCCTCTTCCATCGCTGTCATCACGCCGCTGGTTTCGCTTTGAATCTGCAGCACAATTTGCTCAATTTCTTTGGAGGCTTTAGCGGCCCGATCGGCTAGCTGACGCACCTCGTCTGCCACAATGGCGAAGCCCCGGCCCGCTTCTCCTGCCCGTGCTGCCTCAATACTGGCGTTCAAAGCCAGCAGGTTAGTACGCGACGCGATCTGTGAAATTAGGGCCACAATCTTAGAAATTTCCTGAGAAGATTCGGCCAGACGTTTGACCTTACGGGTCGTCTCCGCCACCGTCTCTCGAATTTCTAAAATGCCGGCTACGGTGCGCTCCACCGCTTCGCCGCCTCTCAAAGCCGTAGATGAAGCCGAACGCGCTACATCTTCTGCTTCGCGGGCACTCTCAGCCACCCGCTGAATCGAATCGGTCATCACCTGGACTGAGTTTAGCGTCACCGCTAGCTCTTCAGCCTGCCGGAGGGCATCAGAAGATAGACTACGGGCAAACATCTCATTTTCGACCGATCCCTTACTCACCTGCCGAGCTGCCACGCTCACCTGTTGCACAATCTCTCGCAGGTTTTGAATTGTTAGGTTAAAAGAGTCAGCAACGGCTCCCAAAACGTCGGGCGTAACTTCCGCCTGCACTGTCAGGTCACCTCTAGCCGCCCCTTCTACGTCATCTAGCAGGCGAATCACCTGGCGCTGTAAATCTTCTTTGGCCTGCTCCTGTTCCTGGGCTTTACGTTGGGCTTCACTCGTGGTGGTTAAAATGCCCCGCGCCATTTGGTTAAAGTTGTGGGCTAGCTGACCGAGGTCGTCATCCGTATAGACCGTGGCCCTTGCCCCCAAGTTGCCCTGAGAAACCAGCTCAAACTGCTGTTTCAAATTGTCTACTGACTGCCTGACCCGACGGTTGACCAGGTAGCCCACGCCCAGCGCCGTTCCAAAGCTGGCAATTCCCGCTACTCCCACCATAGAAACCTGATACAAAGAGTAGCTGGTCGGGGTGGTATCTTCCTGGTTAGCCCGGCTAGCAAAGCCAAAATTTACCAGCGCGATCGCCAAAGCCGAAACCACACCCGCCGCCCCCGCGACAATCAGCCGCTTCGTATCAAATGAGGCATTTTCCAATGGGGTCAACCAGCCCGATTCAGCAGTGAGTCTAATCTCATCCTCTGGTTCTTCTTGCGCAAACACAGGTAGCGGCTCTACCGTACTTGAGATACCAAAGACTTCATCATCTCCTAGAGCGGAAACTCCACTGCTATCTGCTAAATCAAATCCAGAGCCATTGCTGCTGAGTCTTTCCTCTCTGCCAAGTCCCGAAGAGCCAACTGAGGGACTGGTGAAGCCAGCCGAGCTGTCAGAAAGCTCAAAATCAGGTAGGCTACCAAGATCGTCGAACTCATCAAACTCATCTAGAAAATCAACGTTGCTTTGGTCGCTTTCTAACTCTTCCGAAAAACCGGTCGAAGCTCCGTTTTCCGAAAAGTCCTCACCAAAGTCGTCGTAGTTATTACCAGTGTCTGGGAGATTTGTTTCAGGTGAAGCCACAAAGGTCATATCCTCTGACCCGTAGGCCGGAGGATTGTAGCTAGGTTCCTCAGCCCCTCTTGCTGAAAACTCCTCTAGCTCAGGTTCAGGGCCAGACATAAATAATGTCTGGTCGTCTTCGTATCCTTTTACCTGAGGATCCTTATAGGTACTTGTTTGAGGAGGCGACGTGTTAAACGTGGTGGCCTCATCCTGCTCATGATTGAATTCCTCGTCAGTGAAAGTGTTGTAGTCATCTCCATCCACAAAGGCTGGAAAGGGATCGCTGGCCTCAGCAGAGAAGTTAGTCGGTTCGTCGAATAAGTCTGCCTCAAAATTCGGCTCATCAGCCCCAGCAGGGCTGTCTACAAAAACATCTGGCTGACTGGCGGCGAAAGGATCTGAAGAATCAGTTCCACCTCCAGCAATATCTCTGGGCGACTCCGAAAAAGGATCATCAAAGCTATTGAAAGCAGCTTCTGGACTGGTGTCTAACTCATCAAAATTCGCTTCTGTACCTACTGCAAAGGGATTGATCTCAGCCTGTTCAGCCTCCAGAGAGTTGGTAAATAAATCGTCAGATTCCTCAAAGCTTTCCAGATCGAGATCGGCAAAATCCAAATCGGAATCAACAAGTTCTTCTCCAGCAACTTCTGACCCGGCAGCCCAGCTGTTGGGGCTGCTGTAGTCAGCGGCGGCTAGCTCATCAGTACCGTCGTTGAACCTCTCAGCATCTGCAAACTGACTGGCATAGGCCAGACCATTATTGGCATAGTCCACAAACTCTGGGTCAGAGGTTAACTGCAACACAGCCCTGTATTGCTCACAGGCCAGCTCGTATTGCTGCAGGCCATAGCAATAGATATGCCCTCGCAGCAGGAGCACATTAGGATCGCTGGGATACTCCTCTGCTAGCTGATCAATAGCAGCGGCTGCGTCTTCGTAGCTGCCCTGCATATAGGCTCTCTCAGCTTTCTGATATGCTTGAGAGTAGTCTGTGCCTGAAGCCATTTGCCTTCTCCTGCCAGTGCAAGTACCCTAATCGTTGTCAGTTTAAGCTGCCCACCGGGCTGAGCGCAGAATTGCCACCTGATCTAACAGCCGAAGTGTGCGTTTGTGTTCGGTATCTATAGCCCACTCCCCCCTTAGAAAGGGAGCCATTGCGTCCGGGTAGTTTCTGGACACCTGTAGCTCGTCAATATCCAACCACTCAGTTCCAACAATCCGGTTAACGGCTAAGCCTAGCATAGTTCCTTGATCTTCGACAGCGATTACAGGAATTTCTGAGCAATCTGTATTTAACGGGGAGCCATACCCTAAGAATTGCCCCAGATCGGCAACCCAGATCACCCTGCCCTGCTCGTTTAGCGTACCAAGCAAGAGCGGAGAAACGTTAGGAACGGGTGTAATCCGATCGGGAGCTTGCTCGATAATTCGCCGAATACCCGTTGCGGGTAGGGCAAATTCTTCTCCCGATGAAATGTAGAAACGCAAGTGAAGCTCACCTTCGGGAGATTCAAGTTCTTGAAGCTCCGGTGCTTGATCTTGCCCGCGTCCTGTCTGGAAATCTGGATTCCCTACCATAGTTGAGCGCATTATAGCTACATTTGTTTATCTTTCGTATTATCCTCTGAGTAGTTGCTTCACCGTCCCTATCAGCTCAGTTGGCTGAAACGGTTTGGCAATGTAGGCATCCGCGCCTTGTTTCATCCCCCAGTAGCGGTCAAACTCTTCTCCTTTAGATGAACACATCACGACAGGAACGTTCTGAGTAGCTGGATCTGCCTTAATCCGCCGACAAACCTCGTACCCATTCATTTTAGGCATCACGATGTCAAGTACGACAAGATCTGGAGGATGGCCTTGGATGCTCTCTAAAGCTTCAACTCCGTCGCTAGCAGCAGTGACTTTAAGTCCGCTTTTTCTAAGCAGATCGGTAATCATCTCCCGCTGAGCAGCGCTGTCTTCTACTACTAGAACTGTGCTCATCTTTCCACAACCCGTTGATAACCCTTACAGGGAAAAAATGTCACTACTCTTTGCCGTTCTTAGGGATGTTCAGCAACCGCAGCTCGTTAGGCGTGCCTGTGACTAATAAGGTACCCCTAAATGTACTGATTGCTAAATTTTTCAAAAATTACTCTATCAGACTGCATGACTCAGTCATAACCAGTCGTAAAAAGCTCAAACAGGGCTTAAATAAAGCCCCGAGCGGACAGTCACGGGCGCGAAGGCGAAACCTGAGACGACTGATCAGGGCTATCAATTTCAAGCTCATCTTGAATCGCCTCTGCCAGTAATTTCTCGGGCAAAGGCCGCTGAGGATTACCAGAACCCACATATTTTTCTACCAGCGTTAGCAGTTCCTGGACACCAAAGGGCTTGGTTAAATAATCTGTGGCCCCGGACATGCCTGCCCTAACGCGATCAATAAACCCATCCTTACCGGTCAGCATGACAATCGGGGTCTGGCGAAAAGCTGTCGATTGGCGCAGCATAGCGCATAGCTCGTATCCCTCTAGCTCAGGCATGGCAATATCGCAGAGAATCAGATCGGGATTGAGCTGAAAGAGCAGGCTCAGGGCTTTGAGCGGATTACCAATCGAGGTAACCTCATAGCCACTGCTGTCTAGAATTTCCTCAACCGTTTGGCGAATGGCGGCACCGTCATCTATGCACACAACTCGCGGCACCATACTCTCTTGCCAGATTTCAGATGTGTTTGATGGAGGAGCGATTGGATCAGAGGTATCGGTTGTCAGTTGAATCAGACCTTTTTGAATATGGGGGTAAATTGCTTTGGTCACCGTGAGCAAATCGCGGCTTAAGTAGCGTGAAATTTGCCGCAGAGAGGTTCGTCCATCCATCCATTTGGACAATCGATCAAATGCCGACGGTGGCATCATGTCTTGAAGCTGCTGTGGTTCTAGGATGACCGGGCACTGCTGGGGAGACTGAATATAGGAATGAAACTGCTTCCATTCCTGAATTTGTTTCATGGTTTTTACAACCAGCGGCTCAATTTCTAGGGTCATTAACTGGGGGCTGAGAGCTGCACTGAGCTTAAAAATAAAGCCTCCCTGGTGCAGGCTGAGCAGATCAAAGAGGGTCTCATGCACCATGTTCTGTAGAAGGGTGCGTCCTTGCTCTGGGGAGAGCACATGACGCTCTAACAGCGTCCAAAGACAGCCATACTCTGGTGAGTTGAAAGAAGCAATGGCAGAAACAACCGTTGTGTCTAAAGAGCTGTCGAGCCGCTGGGCGTGGAGGTAGTCTCGCAAACGACTGAGATTACCGCTGGTATCACCAGCATAGACAATCTGACCATTTAAGAAAAACATCAGCCAGGACTGAGCAGGCTCGACTCGATCTAAAGTTCTTAGATGAGAGGATGAGCGATAGGTTTCGACATATAATTCCCCTGTCCGCTGCCCTAACTCAATAAGCTGCAGAATGCTTCGGATGTCGATTTCGCTGAGCTGACCCTGCATATTTTATCAGTGTGCAGATGATGTATGGCAATATTATCTGACAGGAATAGGCGCTACGAGGCCCGACCCGAATTGTGGCCGGATCACCTCACAATAGCAACAAATGTTTGTTTTGGTTAATCAAAGCTTGACAGATGTGAGTTACGACCTTGGGCATAGGAGAATGCTCAAAGCCTGCTGTAACCTAAGCAAGGCGCGATGCTCATGCTGCAAAGCCACCTACCAGAAAGCCAATATCTAAGGCGATATTTGGACGATATTTAGGGCGATCGCTAGTCATTTTGCAGGTTATGGGGATAGGATATATTCTCAAAGCCCTTCAGGCTGCTGTCTGGCTCAAGGCTCCGCCTTTTACGCTTATTCCGACCCAGCGACTAACTCTAACAGTTTCCGGTGGCTAACCTTACCGCTCAAAGGGGCTGAAACAGCTTAAAACATGAACCATGTATTTCAAGCAGGATGCTTTCTGAGTGCGTCTGTTATAAAAATTTCATACAGCTCCCAGACTTATTTAGAATCTTTAAGGGGAGTCAGGTAAATATCTGTCAATGCTGTGGATAGGTGCAGGCAGATATTTCATCCGGGTACAGAGACAGAAAAAAGAGGACGATCAGCGTGCTGTATCTAGCTGAAGTACAGAGAAAGAGCGGATTTATGGGTGGCGGCAAAGCAGAGTTTAAGCTGCTTGCCTGTCAGCGTAGCGAACAAAGTTGGAGTTCGGTGCCAGGGGAAGAAATTGTCCTAGCACCCGATGATGCTGGCTACAGTGCAGGTGTTCTGGTCATGGTTGATCTGAGCAACAACCGCCAGGTACAGCGCCATTCAGAAGCGAGCCGTCAGCTAGTCACTATTCTGCAAAATTTTTCCAACCTGAGTAAAAAGTTTAAGACCCAGGAAGAAGAAATTGAGCAGTGGAAACAGTCGCTGACTTTTCAGAGTCAGGAGCTAAACCGACGGGAGATGGAGTTAGAGGCCCGTCAAGAGCAGGTTGATCAGGCTGAGGCGGATATTGAGCAGATCGAAGCTCAGCGTCAAGAGGTAGAGCAGTCTCGAGATGAAGCTGAGCGTTTACGAGCAGAGCTAGAGCGCAAAACGCAAGAGCTAGACGGAGCCTGGGCACACCTCAATGGCGAAATGCGGCGTCTAGAGGAGCGGCAGGGAGAACTGCGGCAGGGAAGTCTAGGCGAAGCCGAGATGCAGCAGCTTCAGGACGCTTTGAACCGTCTCACAGGGGCGATCGCGCCGACGGAGTCTCTGCGGGAACAGCTTAATACTGCTTTTGAGCGGGTAGATCAGCAGCAGGGGCAGCTCAGTGAATCCTGGCAGGCTCTAGATCGGCAGCGAGAATCAGCCGAGCAGCAGCAGGGTGAAGCTGAGCAAGCAGCGCAAACAATCCACCAGCGATGGCAGTTGTGGCATGAGGCCAATGGCGCTTTGACAACCACCCGATCAGAGCTAAAAAAGCATCAGGAAAGCCTGGATCTCAAGCAGCAGCAAGCGAAAGCCCTATCTGAGCAGCTACAGGATCAAAGTAATCTTTATCAACAGGTCTATCAGCTACTTAACACCTCCGACAAAGTACGCCTGGGTAACAAAGTTGATATGGCAGCGCTTGAGGCCATGCCAATTGAAGCGCTTGAAACCCTTGTAGCTGAGCTAGAAAGAGACCTTGAGAAAGTTTCACGGTTTGTCAGCGATCAGGAAGAAGAATTAGATCTGCAGCAGCAGGCAACAAATGAGCTAAAAGCCAGAATAGAGCGAGTTAGTGAATTTGATCGCCTGCAGCTAGAGACTGAGCTAGACGAGGAGCAAGACCGCTACCGAATGCTAAATGAGACCCTGATTGGTCAGCGCCGCAACCTCTTAGAGCGTCAGGAAATTCTTAGCCAGCATCAGGCATTGCTCAAGCGTCGTCAAGGCTTGAGCACTGAGGAGGCTCCGACTATACCTGTTAACCTGGAACCTGTCTTAAATCAGATTGAAACTATCCGGCAAAGAACAACTCATGACCTCCAGGCACTTGAAGCAGAAACAAAGCAGCTACAGGAAAAAATCACTGAGCTGAAGCAGCAGGTCGAGCAGCAAACCCACGGGCAGAGCGCTCAGCTCGAAGAGATTCAGCAGCTAGAAACGCAGCTACAGGAGAAACGCAGCGAGGTGGCTCGGCTCTTTGGTCGGCTAGAGCTGCGTGAAGAGCTGCTTCAGCCGATTCAGGAGCAGCTAGGCGCTGTGAGGCAGGGGTTAGAAACGCTGTCTCAGCAGGTGGCGCAGTTCCAAGAAGCTAGTGACTATCAGCTTCAGGCGATCGCTGAAATGCGTCAGACCATCTACAGTGTTGCGGGTGAGCAGTCGCCTGAGATGGCGACTTCCTAAACTTAGCTGACTCCTGTTATGACCCGACCCATCTGGATTAACGAACAAATTGATCCCTGCGGCATTGTCTATTCCTGCATTGCCTGTTACAACGAAGAGCAGGCGCGTGAGTGCCACGCTACCTTTGAGCAAAACTTATCAGCCGATCAAAAGCTAGAAGGCTGGATTGCCTGCTTGCGCACTGTAGAATCGTGGGATGAAGTTCCGGTGACGGCGCTAAAAATCAGCTACTAGAGCAGGTCACCGTCACGCCTAGCTCGTCGTGGAGCCAGTTCACTACCTGCTGGCGCTCTCCCTGGGTAAGAAAAAATTGCCCCGTCGATCGCAGGCGCTCGTCCATTGCTTCGTGATCCGCCGGGGTAAAAAGTTCTGCGGTCGTACCAATTTTGCAAAGAATGTCGTCGCGCCCTTGGGCATCAAGGTCGGCGTACTGATAGTGGACTAGCTGACGGCTTAGGAGTTCGACATTGTAATTGTCTGCAATCAGTCTGTGTTTGCCATCTTCTGGAATGCGATCGCCCGTTGTTAGCTGGATGTAATCAGTATCAAGAATATCTAGGTGGACAATTCTGGGCTGTTGGCTCACAAGCAAAGATTCCTGAGTTAAACCTGGCTGCTGGAGAGATTGATTTAAACCGAACAGCTACTTTAGAGTGTTGTAGAGCACTATCGGCATGTAGCCTAACACACATTAGTAGGCTTGACACTGTATTTATCTGAAGGGTGGCTCTATGAGCGCTAGCCCCTCAGACTGGACTCCCTAATACTCACTCAGCACTTTCTGTTGTCGGCGCAGAAGGGGTACCGTCCGCGCCGCCTTCAGCAGGGTCTACTGGCGTTGCGGCACCGCAGTAAGTATTAACCTCGTTAATAATCTCAGATTCGGTTTGAGAGAGTTCCTCAATTTGATTTACAGCTTGTACAGTCTCTTGCTGAGAAGCTTCAATGCTGGCCGGAAGTTCGTCGTCAGATTCTACATTGACAACGAGTTCCATTGCGCCGCTAGCCTGCTGTAGAGCCTCACTGAATCCCTGAACAACCGTTGCGTACTGATCTCGAAACTGAACCAGCGTTTCATCCGAAAGATCTGTTTCCTCTAAATCAGTCACTAGGCCGTCCAGATTGACCACCACTTTGTCTACAGCGCTTGTGTACTGACCGGCGGCAGTTTTGATATCGTCTAAGTTTTGGACAGAGGCTGCATTATTGCTAAAGCTTTGAATTTCTGTCTCAAATTCTTGCATAAAGCCCTGAGTTTGGTTGACAACCTCAGCCAGCCGATTGCACTGGGTTACCTTGGACTCACCACAACCCGCCAGCGTAAAGGCGATCGCGATGCCCACCGGAACCATTGAAGTGCGGGGGCGAATCTGCAGCATGAACACTCTCCTTCGGTGATATTGGTCGCTCAAGGCGTTCATCATAAATCTATCTGAAAGCAGGTAGCGCTTCGATAAGCGCCAGTTTTTAGACTCTGCCAGGCAATAATTATGAGTTTAGCCCGTCATAGCCATTTCAGCCGAGAGTAGTTTACTACCCTTAGGCTGACGACTTCTCTACTTTTCCAAAACTTAAAGGAGAATCAGGGATATTTGCGAGTACCTCATACTGAGGCTGCTAACAGCACGTTTCTAGGGGAATTCTCTGATAGAACTTACTAGCGTCCTGACTCGCCCCACGGCGTTTATTTTCTAAACTACTATGCAAATTTCTTCTCCGGTTGTTCGCAGTTGCCTCTCTCTAGGCTGCCTTTTAGCAGTAGCTTTGCCCCCAGTGTCGGCTCTAGCCCAAACGGTTAGCCCTGAGATAGAGCTAGCTCAGATTCAGCCAGCCTCAACAGCGGCTACTGATTTACAAATTGCCCCCCGCTGGCGGATCAATTACAATAGTTCTAATGGGGGATATGACGACGGGTTTACGGGGTTTGAAGGTTTTATTCCCCTGCTGCAAACGCCGGGTTCTAGCGTAGTGTATCTGGTACCTCGGCTTAGCCTCGATGACGACATCAATTTAGGTGGAAGTTTGCTGGCAGGCTACCGATTTTTGTCAGGCAGTACGCTGCTAGGCGGCTATGCTGGGTTTGATTTTCGGGGTACGGGGCGCAGTGACTTTACTCAGTTTTCGGCGGGTTTAGAAGCGTTTGGCGATGTTTGGGATGTGCATCTCAATGCTTACTTACCGATAGGTGACGATCGCAACCGGATAGCGAGCAGCGGAGACACCAGCGGTACGCCCGGTAACTTTCGCTTTCAGGGCAATCGGCTCGTGTTTGATACGGGTAGCTTTAGCCAGTTTGAAGCAGCACTCGGCGGCGTTGACCTAGAGGCTGGCCTAAGGCTAAGCGAGTTTGCTGGAGGCTGGGGCAGTCTATGGGGCTATTCAGGACTTTATTATTACAGCGGCAATGGATCAGACGACAGCTTGGGCGTACGGGCGCGCTTAGACTATCGCCTACAGGAAAATCTTCGCTTTGGTCTGGGGATTCAGCACGACGACCTCTTTGGCACCAATGTCTTTTTCTCCGTTAATGCCACGGTGGGTGGCCCAACTCGCCTGCCGGATGCAGACGCGGTGGGTCAAGAGGCGCGGGTATGGGCGAGGGCGGCAGAAAGTCTTACCCGCAACCCTGCAATTGTGGTAGAGAACCAAACAGAACGCAGTCTGCAGGTAGGTCAGGTTGCGCTTGACCCAGCTACTGGAGACGCTTACCTTTTTGTTCATGTTACCCCCGGTACGGTGGGGGGCAGCGGCGCGGTAGAAAGTCCTTTGGGCGCGATCGCCCCCGCTTTGGCCACTGTGAGTCCAGGAAATGTGATTTACGTTCGTCCGGGAGATTCAGCCGCTAATCCGCTCTCGGCTTTTACAATTCCAGGCGGCGTACAGGTACTCTCCAGTGGCGTGGAGCAGCTTTTGCCTATTCAGTTTGCCAGCGGGCTGGCGACGGTGATGCTGCCTGATTTTGGCGATCGCGCTGTACTACCCCGGATCGAAAACGGCGTGACGCTGGTCGGCGGCAACAATACGCTGGCCGGCTTTGACTTGTTCAACGGCGTCAACGGCGTCACGGTTGAAAGTTCTTCAGGGGCCATCGTTCGAGATAATTTGGTAACAAATGCCAGCGGGTCTGGAATTTTGGCCCAGAATAGCTCAAACAATGTTCTGATTCAGAACAATACTCTGTTTGACAATTTTTTAGGAGTAACCGTTTTATCGGGTTCTGATGGGGCCGTTGTTCAGGGAAATCGGATTTTTGATATTGGAGACACGGCAGTTTCATTTGCCAATTCTGGAAACGGCCTGATTCAGCAAAATACCCTCTTCAACGCCCGGTTTGGCATCGAGGCCAGCGGCACGACAAACCTGGCAGTTCAAAATAATCAGATTTCACAGATTGACACGACTGCAATTGTGCTTCAAAGCGGCGCGACGGGAACGACGGTCGGGCAAAATCTAATCTCAACAGCTCAGTTTGGCATCGAGGCCAATAATTTAAGCGGCCTGCTGGTGCAAGATAATACAATTTCTCAAATCGGTATGACTGCCCTTGCTCTTGGCAGTATCACTGACGGCACGATTCAGAATAATCGCCTGTTCAATTCACAATCGGGGGTCAGGGGCGCAGATCTAGATAGCCTGTTAATTCAGAATAATGAAATTTCTCAGATAGACTCAGGTGCGATCGTCCTTAACACCGTGACCAACAGCACAATTCAGAATAATCGCCTGTTTGACGCCCAGTTAGGCATTCAGGTTGAGATTTCAGACAGCCTGCAAATCCTGAACAACGAAATTTCTCAAATCAGCGTTGCCCCCATTTTGCTCACAGATGCCAGCGGAGCGCTGATCCAGAGCAACCAGATCTCAGATTCTAGAAACGGCGGCATCAACATTCTCAACAGCTCTAACGTAGAAGTATTAGACAATCAGCTCAGCCGCATCGTCACCTCTTTTGCGGCAGCCCGCCCAGCCGCTATCTTTCTGACTCAGGTAACTGGAACCGCCACAATTGCTGGCAATACGGTCACGGGTACCGCTATCAGCACTGGCAGTCCTGTTGATGAAGGTCAAGGCATTACGGTGCTAAACCTGTCAGGCAGTCTCAATTTGGCGATCGCAAACAACACAGTCGGTGGCCCCGACCCCAGCGACAGCAACACTGGGGACTCTGTAGTCGTAGCGCTGGGTGATCTTCCAGGTAGTCTTGCCCCTAGCACAGTAACGGTTTCAAATAACCAGATTCAAGGCAACGGCAGCACCTCACCGATAGCGGGAGACGGTGTTCAGGTTGTGGTAGAAGGAGCCTCAAACTTAAGCAATCTGACAATTACGGACAATACCATTCTCGACAACAGAGACGATGGCATTGATATTCGAGTGGGTAACATCCTTGCGGCTAATCCCCAGGTGAGAGCGCTGATTATAGGAAATACCGTTCAGGGTCATGTTAACGGCCAGGGAATCAATGTTCAGGCTCAGCGGAGCGGTAGTACTGCTATTAGCGGCACTTCTCGGGCTGATGTGGCGGTTCAAAACAATACGCTAAGCAATAATGCCACTGATATTCGGGCGATCGCCGATGGTACAGCAATAGGAAGTCGAGTCTGCCTGCGGGTTCAAGGCAATAGCAACCAAGATGCCACCCGCCTGATTCAGGCCAATAACGGCCAGCTCCGAGCAGAGACTTTCAGCGGCAACAGCAATAACACTACCAGCCCGTCCGGCACGATTATGGCTAATTCGACTCCTCCTTGTTCAATACCTTAGCGCTGAAGCGCTAACTACAAACTATGAAGGCTAGTAGTCAGTGCTTTAGCGCTGCAGCTACGAACTGTGGAAATATTAAACTAGAGGGCTAGTCCTGCTGATAGGATCAAAAGCAGACCTGTGTGATTAGCTATGTAGAAAGCAAAGCGATCGCGCTATTTATGAATTTTCCGGTGTGACCTATGCTGACCCCTGCTGATTTTCTAGAAGCGACCCAATGGGCTGCGATTACGACTTTAGCGCTGGCGGGGCTGAGCGCGATTGCCTTTGTGGCCCAGTGGGGCATTCGCTTTCGGCTGGTGGGGGCCACTGGCTTTATGGCTGTTTTGACTGTGGGGTGTTTAGGGCTGAGCTTTGAGCCATTTACCCGAGCCAGCATTCCAGGGGCGATTCCCTACACCACCGTCTATGACTCTGGCGCCGCCCAAGTGGTAATTACCGTACCCCAAACAATTACAGAACCCCAGCTAGAGGCAACCCTGAAGCAGGCTGCCAGCAACCTGTTTAAGCCGGGACGTTTGGGGCCACCGGGTCAGATCGCCACCATTCGCGCCAGAACCATCGTGCATCGTTTGGGAGGAATTTCAGATTTGGTTTATGTCGGCCAGATTCAGCCCATCCCTGACGGGCAAACCGGTGCAGCGCAGACGATTCGGATTAATCAAGAACAGTTAGCCAAACTGCCTAAACCTAAAGACTTACCGGCTGAAGAGGGCTGAATTAGACACCGAGTCGCTAAGATCGCTACTCAAGGTTTGAATTTTTAAGCCTCATTCGCAAAACATGCCCTGCTATGACTCAGCTCACCTTACCTCTCACGATTGCTCCCGCTCAAGTGCTGCGCGGATGCGGCATCTTAGCAGATATCGGCAGCGCGATCGCCCGTTTAGGCCAGCGCCCGCTCATTGTCGGCGGCGATCGCACCCTGGCACTGGTTGACACTTGGCTAGGTCAGACCTTAGCAGATTTGGCAGTGGCGCAGGCTTCCTATGGAGCCGACTGTAGCGACATAGCGCTGCAAAAACTACAGGCAGCGGCAACCCAGCATCAGGCAGATGTGATTATTGGTTGGGGCGGCGGCAAGGCGCTAGATACGGCCAAACTACTCGCTCACCAGCAGCGCCTGCCCGTTGTCACCGTTCCCACTTCAGCAGCTACCTGCGCGGCGTGGACAGCCCTGTCTAATGTTTATTCAGAGCAGGGAGCCTTTCAGTACGATGTGGGGCTGCCGCTGTGCCCGAATTTGCTAGTTGTAGACTACGACCTGATTGCGACTGCGTCCCGGCGCACCCTAGTTGCTGGCATTGGGGATGGGTTAGCAAAGTGGTATGAAGCCTCGATCAGCAGCGGACATTCCCAAAAAACCCTGATTATTGCCGCCGTTCAGCAGGCACGGGTCTTAAGAGATTTGCTTTTTCAAAAGGCTGAAGCCGCGCTGAAAGAACCCGCAGGGGCAGACTGGCGTGAAGTGGTGGACGCCGCTGTGCTACTGGCAGGAGTCGTCGGAGGCTTGGGGGGCGCTCAGTGCCGGACGGTAGCCGCCCACGCGGTTCACAACGGGCTAACGCATTTGGCGGCGAGTCACGGGGTGCTGCACGGTGAAAAAGTAGCCTACGGTATTTTGGTGCAGCTCAGGCTAGAGGAGATGGGGCAGGGCAGTTCGCTGGCGGCTTCAGCCCGTCAGCAGCTGATTCAGTTTTATCAGCGGGTTGGTTTGCCCAAGACTCTAGAAGATTTAGGACTGGGCCAAATTTCCTTAGCTGAGCTACGTCAGGCGGCAGAGGTGGCCTGCCGTCAAGGGTCTGATATTCACCATCTGCCCTTTAGTGTCACACCTGAGCAGCTAGTCGCGGCGATGGTTTCAACGGCTGTGCCCCTCAGCAGTCGCCTTTCTCGCTCGCAGAGTGAAGTTGCTCAAACCGCTCAGGAGGTAGAGTCATGAGCTTAGACTGGATCCAGCCCGCTCAGAGGCTCCGATCTCTGCCTCCTTACGTGTTTGCCCGCCTAGACGAGCTAAAGGCCCGCGCTCGGGAACAAGGGCTTGACCTGATTGATTTGGGCATGGGCAATCCTGATGGCCCTACGCCTGCCCCCGTAGTGGCGGCGGCGGCGGCAGCAATCGAAGATGTCGCCAATCATGGCTATCCGCCTTTTGAGGGCACAGCTAGTTTTCGTCGAGCCATTACCGCCTGGTACCACCGTCGCTACGGGGTAAAGCTAGACCCTGAAGGTGAGGCGCTGCCCCTGCTAGGGTCTAAAGAAGGGCTAACCCATCTGGCAATGGCCTACATTAACCCAGGAGATTTAGCGCTGGTGCCTTCCCCGGCTTATCCGGCGCACTTTCGCGGCCCTGCGATCGCCGGAGGACAAATTTACGATTTGATTCTCAAACCTGACAGCGGCTGGCTGATTGATCTGGCAGCTATTCCTGATCAGGTAGCCGACCGCGCCAAAATTCTTTACTTCAACTATCCCAGCAACCCCACTGCGGCGACAGCACCGCGAGAGTTTTTTGCAGACATCGTTGCCTTTGCCCGCAAGCACGAGATCATTTTGGTTCACGATCTTTGCTATGCGGAGCTGGCCTTTGATGGCTACCAGCCTACCAGCCTGCTAGAAATTCCCGGTGCCAAAGATATTGGCGTCGAATTTCATACCCTCTCAAAAACCTACAACATGGCAGGCTGGCGAGTCGGCTTCGTTGTGGGCAACCGCCATATCATTCAGGGTCTCAGAACTCTCAAAACCAACCTAGACTACGGTATCTTTGCGGCCCTACAGAGAGCGGCTGAAACCGCTTTGCAACTGCCTGATGTCTATCTCAGCGAAGTCCAGGCCCGCTACTGTAAGCGCCGTGATTTTCTAATCCAGGAGTTTGCCAGTTTGGGCTGGGACATCCCCAAGACCAAAGCGACCATGTATCTCTGGGTGCCCTGCCCGGTGGGGGTCAGCTCGACTGATTTTGCCCTATCTGTCCTACAGCAAACAGGGGTGGTGCTGACCCCTGGAAATGCCTTTGGTAAAGGCGGCGAGGGCTATGTGCGGGTGAGTCTTATTGCAGATTGCGATCGCCTCGGCGAAGCAACAGAGCGCCTCCGCAAAGCCAACATCCGCTATCAGCCAGAACCCGCCAGCGTTTGAGCACCCCGTTCTTAATCTGCTGGCGGCAAATCCGCAGTATAGTGTTGAAAACTTAGCCCAGGAGCATCATGTTTGGTTTAGGCTGGCCGGAGATTGTCATCATTCTCGTTGTTGCGGTTTTGATCTTTGGCCCTAAAAAGATTCCAGAACTGGGCAGCGCCTTGGGTAAAACGCTGCGCGGGTTCAAGGAAGAACTCGATAACCCCGAAGACGAGGAGCAGAAGTTTTTAGACGAAGACGAGGACGAATAACTTTTGACTTAGGCAGGCTCAATGAGAGGCTACTGCCGCACCTGATGCAGATAGCCGTTGTGAATCTGAACAACGGGATGGTTAGATATCCTGACAAGCTGCTCGTTGTGGGTCGTGACGATTACGGTGATGCCAATAGAGTTCAGCTTTTTAAGAATCCTGATCACCTGGATCGAGTTGTCTGAATCTAAGTTGCCGGTTGGTTCATCGGCCAGCAGCAGAGGCGGGGTGCTGACCACCGCTCGGGCAATGCTGACGCGCTGCTGTTCACCCCCGGAAAGCTCATCTGGAAAACATCGGGCCTTGTGCTGCAGGCCCACCATCTTAAGAGTCGGCCAGAGGCGACGATTAATTTCTTTGCGCGTAAAGCCTTGTGCCCAAAGCACAAATTCGACGTTCTCAGCCACGGTGCGGCGGGGAATCAGCTTATAGTCTTGAAAAACGATGCCAATGCGTCTGCGTAATTTAGCCAAGCGATTTCCTTTAACCTGGCTTAGGTTGTGGTCATTGACCATAATTTCGCCTGAGGAAGGGCGCTCTTGACCATAGAGCAGTTTCAACAACGTTGATTTGCCAGAGCCAGACGGCCCGGTGACAAAGAGAAAGTCGCCGCGCTTGACCTGCAAGTTGACGTTGATCAGCGCCTTACTGCCGTTGCGATAGGTTTTGCTGATGTTAGAGAGCACCACCATAGGCGATCGCGTGGGCTGAGGCTCCTGAAATTCATCTTGATTAGACCCATCTGGCGTACTGGTTCTATGCAGTCGCTGTTCTAATCTTTCTCGAATATTTTGGGAGACAGGGGTGGGGCTGCTATCAGAACGCGGAGCAACAAAAGTCATACAGACACCTGAGTCGAACTGCTAAGGTGAAACAAATTTGTAAAGCCGTGTAAAGGCACCCAAAGTACGCTATGAGCCGATATTTTACTGGACTGAGGCAGGATCAGCCGCAATTATCCAGCTTTTTGATGATTTAGCCACAGGTTACAGCAGACTCGGCCTGGAAAATAGCAGTAGGTTTTAGCGATCGCCCTGATAGGATACCTCAGCTTTGGTTAGGGTAGCTGAAAGCTGTTCGGTTCTGCATTTACATCAACGATCACAGCTTCCGAGTCAACCCGAATATCTTGAACCAGCAGCGTAACTGGCAGGGTAGACAGGTCTGCCAGGGGATTAATCACTTCAGAAACGCGCCGTGCAGCCTCGCTGCCCAGGCTGATACCAGCAGCGCTGACATCCGCCACCTCAAAATTAATTAGGCTACCCTCTCCCAGAAGCTGACCTGTAGCAGCAACGGTAATGCCTGTGGGAGCGTACAAGCTGCCAATCTCGGGCTGAATGCTCAGCGTGGCCTGGTTAGGCGGCTGTAGGGCAATAGTCGCCTCGCGGATATTGCGATAGTTCTTCAGAAAAGCTGCTAGGTCAGCCGGCAAAATTCGCACGGTCGCCTGAGCGCTTTCCACCCGCTCTAAACGTTCCTGCCCCCGGTCATACTTAACGTCGCGCAGCTCAATCTCTAGCTGATCCAGAATAGGAGCACCCTCTGGCCGCACCCGCTCACCGACAGCTAAAATCCTTTCTGCTTCACCAGAGCGCACCCTGAGTCCGCTAACATCGACGCTGTAGCTATCGGCTGGGCCGATGAACTTGGGGAGTTCACGCTCAATTCCCCGCTCGACCAAACTATTAGGGATGCAGCTCGTAAGCAAGGCAACAGCGAAGGCCAGCAGTAGCCAACCCGTTATTTTTTTAACTGACATAGCGACAGCTTTGAGTTCAAGCATTTGAGTTCGAGCAACTGGGGTCAGTATAGTACCTCTACTCATACGCTAGAGGAGTTCTGTCTGATTGCGTCAAACCCAGGACTGACTTTTTCCTGGCCTGTCTGGTCAGGTACTCAAGCCGCCGCGATCGCCTGGTTTAGCACACTCTTAAACAGACGAATGCCGTCAGTACTGCCCAGCATGGGGTCGGCGGCGCGTTCTGGGTGGGGCATGATGCCTAAGACATTGCCCGTTAAGTTGCAAATTCCAGCAATATTGTGCAGCGAACCGTTGGGGTTGCCAGATTCGTTGACGCTGCCGTCGCTGTGGCAGTAGCGCAAAAGCACCTGATTGTTGTCTTCTAAAGCTTTGAGTGTGGCCTCGTCGGCGTAGTAGCAGCCTTCCCCATGAGCGATCGGCAGCGTAATCACTTCGCCTGTTTGGTACTGCTGCGTCCAGGGCAAATCGGTACGCTCAACTTTAAGCGGCACGCGATCGCAAATAAAGTGTAAATTCCGGTTGCGAATCAAAGCCCCCGGCAGCAGCCCCACCTCGGTTAGTATCTGAAAGCCATTGCAGACTCCGGCCACCAGCTTGCCCTGCTCGGCATGGGCCACCGTAGCGCGCATCGCCGCTGAAAACTGAGCGATCGCCCCGCAGCGCAGGTAGTCTCCGTAGCTAAACCCACCGGGCACAATCACCACGTCTAGATCAGAAAGGTCGCTCTCCTCGTGCCAAACCAAGCGGGTCGGCATTCCCAACAGATCGCGGGTGACGTAGGCCACATCGCGGTCGCAGTTAGAACCCGGAAAGACAATAATGCCAAATTTCATCATGGGAATCTCGGTTGCAAGAACAATCCGCTAGGCGATCGCCGCTAGAGCGTGTAGCTCAAACCGATAGTTTTCTATCACCGGATTAGCCAAAAGCTGAGCGCAGATCTGATCGAGCTGCTGTCGCGCTGATTCTTCATTTTCAGCCGTCAGCAAAACCTCAACATACTTACCAATGCGAACCTGCTCAACCTGGGTATGGCCCATGTGTATCAGACCCGAGCGAACTGCCGTACCTGCCGGATCAAGTACAGAAGGATGCAGCGTAACATAAACTTTGGCCTGATACTGATGGGACACAGCGATTCCTGGTGATGGCAGTGCCCTTTGATCCTACCGTACTCAGACCGGTTCAGGCATATTCAGGTACAGCAGCGGCTAAGCTGCCAGAATAGGAAAGATGGCAAAGACGAAAGATCATGAAATCGCAACGCACCCGTAGCCAAGATCGGATTTTGGGGGTTTTACAATCCCTAGAACGCGGCATTTCTGCCCAAGACCTCTACGTAGAACTACGCCAGCAAAACCACAGCGTTGGCTTGGCGACAGTCTATCGTTCTTTAGAGGCTCTCAAGCTAGAGGGCGTTGTCCAGGTTCGCACGCTCTCAAACGGCGAATCGCTCTACAGTTCCGTTCAGAAAGATCGCCACCACCTCACCTGCTTACAGTGCGGGGATTCGATTGCCATTGATGAATGTCCGGTTCACGAACTCGAAACTCATCTAAACCAGTCTCATCAGTTCAAGATTTTTTACCATACCCTGGAGTTTTTTGGCCTCTGCCCCCGCTGCCAGTCAGCAGCAGCTAGCGCTGCCCCGTGATCTCAGACTTCCTGACACTCCTTTAGTGACATGGGTTTGAAGAAGTGATGTGATTCAGATGTACAGCTTTGTTGCAGCTTTATTGCAGCCTGGGATCTTTTATTTTAACTTCGTCACTTTTTAGTCTTACCCCCTTTAGACTCGTACAATGAGTTTTGGCTGTACAAACCGCACCCTTGAAGGAGACTGCTCATGCCCCAGGCCGTTGGCTCACTTGAAACAAAAGGTTTTCCCCCTGTGCTGGCAGCCGCAGATGCCATGGTCAAAGCAGGCCGGGTCACGCTGGTTAACTATATTCGCGCCGGTAGCGCCCGGTTTGTGGTCAATATCCGAGGGGATATTTCTGAAGTAAAAGCGGCTATGGCTGCTGGCGTAGAAGCTGCTGAAAATGCCCCTGGTGGCGTTCTAGAAACCTGGGTGATTATTCCTCGTCCTCACGAGAACGTAGTGGCTGTACTGCCCATCGACTTTGATGAGAGCGTTGAAATCTTCCGGCAGGCCGTTGAGATGCCGATTATTCCAAGCCGCAGCAGCCGCTAGGGTCAATCACGGGCCAGTGACCCTGACGGCGGTTGGCTCCAAAACGCAGATCACGTAACTTTCTTTGGCGCAAACTATCACAACTTCGTCATTGTGTTCGCAGAGCTTGCCAACAATTCTGATCGCTTCGTCAGCACTTTTTTCCTGGCGATAAAGGCTGTAGAGGCTGTCTTGAAACTGAATGCCAATCAGGGATGCGGTGAGATCGCTCACTTTCAGGTGACACGGTTGAAATCGGGCGCGATCGCTGAGGATAGTACAGGGGGATGGCCCAAACGTCGGCGGAATAGGCCGCATTTGTCTGCTAGGGGCAGGCTGCGCGTCGGGTTCTTGAACCCACATGGCATAGCCTTGCCGAGTCTGAGTGATGCTAACCTCCTCGCCACGACTGCTCAAGATTGCCGCAATTTTCAGGGCTTTCTGTGCTGCCGTAACGCTCTTAAAAAAGCTGTAGAACTTGCCATCTAGCGCGATCGCTGCCAGCCGTTTTTCAACGTCAGCAACCACAACATGGCAGGGACTATAACGCTCTCGACTCAGCAGCAAACGGCACTGGGCAATTTTTTGAGCAGGAGTCATAAGTGGATCGATAGGCGGCTGCACAAGCATTCAAGTCTGATAGAGGTGTGATAGGAGCCACAAGCCTGTGGGCCTAATAGCTAAATTCCAAACCAGGCACTATTGACAAAATGCCCACCCGTTAATCTTCTTAACACATTTTTCAGAATTGTCGGCTACGATTCCAGATAAGCTACACATCTCTGACGGTTGGACTTTTTGCTATGACAGGCTTCTCAGCGCCAGACCCCCAAGGATTACCGCTGCATCAGCAAAACCCTTTAGACAGATTTTCCCAGCGGGCAGACGACTACGGGCGCTATCGCCCGGGCTATCCCGCCGCTGCGATCGCTGACATTTTAGCCGGACTGCCTCAGCCGCTACGGGCGGCTGATGTAGGCGCAGGGACAGGCATTGCTTCTAGGCTCTTAGCTGAGGCCGGAGTGCAGGTAATGGCGCTAGAACCCAACGGGGCCATGCAGCAGGCAGCGCCGCCCCATCCCCTGGTTACCTACCAGAGAGCAACTGCGGAAGCGACGGAGCTGATGCGGGCCTCGGTTGATTTGGTCACCTGCTTTCAGTCATTTCACTGGTTTCACCCTGAAGCCAGCCTGGAAGAGTTTCATCGGATTTTGAAACCCGGTGGCAGACTTGCTCTGGTCTGGAACGATCGCAATGAAGCAGACGAATTTACGGCAGCCTACGGTAGGCTAGTCCGGCAGGCTGCGGGCGATCGCTACCCTGACCGTGAGAATCGGTATTTTTTAGCCGGGATGGAGGCCAGCCCCCTGTTTGGCTCACTGCAGCATCATAGCTACGGGTATCAGCAGGTTCTGAGGCTGACTGGGTTATTGGGCCGCTGTCGCAGTTCCTCCTACATACCTCAGCAGGGAGATATTTATCAGCAGCTCGTGGCCGATCTGAAGCACCTATATGAAGAATTCGCAGGCGATCGCAATCAGGTGACTTTAGCCTACACAACCCAGGTATATCTGGCTGCAGCGCAGCCCGTCTAGCAGCTAAGTAAAATCTATCAGGTAGTGCGCATGAGCATAGATGGATCTGCTGCTGAGGTATCAGCTTGAAAATTCAACTTCGTCAACTCCGTCACTTGTTTGCCGCCGATCGATTTTGTGTGGGGGATAAAATCTTTTACCTCAGTACTCTGGCCCAGCAGGGACACCCAGTGGTGCCAGGTTGGGTTGTTTCCCATGAGAACTGTCGCCAGTTCATTGAGGCGACCAGCCGTTTAGAACCTTTTCTGGCAGATTTATCTACCTCATCACTGCATCTCAACATTGATGACGCCCAGCAGCTACAAAACGTTGCAGGGCGGATTCAGCAGGCCATGCAAGCAACGCCGCTGGTTTGGGATGCTCAGCCGCTAGTGGAGACGCTGGCAGACAAAGCTCTAATTCTTAGACCTTCAATTAGCTTGGGCAAGCGCCCGCTCCGTAGCTCAGTTAGCCAGCTCAGCGGGCTGCTGCCAGCTCAAACCTGCTGGGCCACGCCTGAGAATTTGTCTGCTGGCCTAAAAGCCCTCTGGGCCGAACTTTTTACAGCCAAAAGTCTGTTTTACTGGCAGCGATCGCAGATCCAGATTCAAGACATTCATCTGGCAGTTTTAATTCAGCCGCTGCTGCCAGCTAAGATTTCTGGGTACCTGCACCTGATTAACGGACAGGCTCAAATCTGGGCTGTTTGGGGGCTGGGGATGGCGCTAACTCACGGAGAAGCGATTCCCAGCCGATATCAAATTGAGCAGGGTCAACTGCAAGACTGGCAGGCTGGCCGTCAGACGCTGCGCCATGACATTAGGCAGCCGTCAGACGCAACTGCTAGCTGCACTGTGTCGCACTGGCCGGAGACAGAAGCGTCGGTAGAGCTGAGCGAAGACTGTCTTGATCGGCTGATGTATGTAGCTCAGAGAGCCGAAACGGTACTGGGGCCAGCGCTGGAGCTAGAGTGGCTGATAGCCGAAAATCAAAGCGATCTTTATCTGACCCAGGGACAGCCGCAAACGCGACGACCGCAGTTAAAGGCGTTCGTTCGCCCCTCCAATCAGACTACCCGGCCTAGATCCGCATTGCTAACGGGCCTCGCTGCCGCCCCCGGACAGGCCAGCGGACGTGCTTGGATATTGCGATCGCGTGAACTGCCTGACCTGTCGGGGCAGATCGTCATTGCTACCCAGCTATTGCCTGACTGCATAGCGGCGCTACAGCAGGCGGTAGGCATTGTCACAGAGCAGGGCGGGCTAACTTCCCACGGCGCGATTTTGGCTCGTGAACTGGGCATTCCGGCTGTGGTGGGCGTGGCTCAGGCGACCCAGCAGCTAGCCACAGGTGAGCAGGTTTGGATTGATGGCGATCGCGGTCTAGTGTCTAAAACAGCTTTGTCCACTGCGATCGCCATACCCCCAACCCCAGCTCAGCCTCAGAGCTGGGCCAAGCGGCTACAGACCCAGCTCATGGTCAATCTCAGTCAGCCAGAAAGCCTTACCCCTCTGCAGCAGCTAAAGCTACCGATAGACGGCATTGGGCTACTGCGCTCAGAGCTGCTGATGCTGCCCCTGCTAGAGCAGCAGCATCCCCACTACTGGCTACAGAACCAGCGGCACGATGAGCTGACAGCGTGCCTTGCCAGCCGCCTCAGCCTGTTTGCCCAAGCCCTGTGGCCGCGTCCGGTGCGCTATCGTTCGCTGGATCTGCGCTCTCACGAGTTTCAGCACCTCAAGGGCAGTCCGCCTGTAGAGGGCAATCCGATGCTGGGGCTGCGGGGAGCCTTTAGCTATCAGCTGTGGCCTCAGCTGTTTGAGGTTGAGCTGAGGGCGATTCAGCAGGTTTACCGCTCAGGGCTGAGCAATGTTCAGCTCATGCTGCCTTTTGTGCGCACGGTCGAAGAGTTTAGGTTTTGCCGTCAGCGCTGCGAACAGATCAGGCTCTGGCAGCAGGAGTCATTTCAGCTTTGGATCATGGCAGAGGTGCCCTCGGTTATTTTTTTGCTGCCAGACTATGTTGCAGCAGGCGTTAGCGGTATTGCCATTGGCACCAACGATCTGAGCCAGCTGCTACTGGGTGTCGATCGAGACCGGGCTGAATTTGGCGAGATCTATACTGAATCACACCCAGCCGTTTTAGCCGCGATCGCCCAAATCTTGCAAACGGCTCAGCAGCTAAAGCTGCCCTGCTCAATTTGCGGACAGGGGCCAAGGCGCTACCCGGAGATGGTGGACTATCTGGTAGAACTGGGCATCACCGCTATTTCAGTGGAGGTGGAGGCACTAGAAATGACCTATCAGGCGATCGCGGCGGCTGAAAAGCGTTCTGCCGATAGAGCATAGTTAGCCAGCCAAGAAAAAATAACTAATTTTTGATTATTCAGACTACAATGGTGACTTTGGAAAGAATTTAATGGAGAGAAAGCTACATGGCGCGATATAGAGGCCCTCGCCTCAGGATAGTACGCCGACTCGGGGATCTTCCAGGACTGACTCGCAAGTCCCCTCGCAAGGCTTATCCCCCCGGACAGCACGGTCAGGCTCGCAAGAAAAAGTCTGAGTATGCCATCCGTCTGGAGGAGAAGCAAAAGCTGCGCTTCAACTACGGTTTGACCGAGAAGCAGCTTCTGCGCTACGTCAGAAAGGCCCGTCGAGCGGGGGGTTCTACCGGGCAGGTGATTTTGCAGCTCCTAGAGATGCGCCTAGACAATACGGTTTTTCGCCTGGGCATGGCCCCGACAATCCCGGCAGCGCGGCAGCTGGTCAACCACGGACATGTAACCATCAACGGCAGAGTACTGAGCATTCCTAGCTATCAGTGCCGCCCCGGTGACGTGGTCAGCGTGCGAGACAAAGATCACTCTCGCAAACTGGTCGAAGCCAATCTGGACTTTCCGGGTCTGGCTAACTTGCCCAGTCATCTGGAGTTTGACAAAGGCAAGCTGACAGGCAAAGTCAACGGCATCATTGAGCGTGAGTGGATCGCTCTCAACATCAACGAACTGCTCGTGGTTGAGTACTACTCTCGTCAGGCTTAAGCTTCAGCCTACCGCCCTGAAGCTAACTGATAGCTTACGTCTAGTCGGCATCCCTAAAATTCTTACCGCGCAGGCTACAATAATTTTCTTCAAAGCCCTCTGGAGCCGTCAATCCAGGGGGCCTTTGTCTATAGGGGATCTATAGCAAACCGCAGTTTGGTTAGAACAACTCAGATCGCTGAATCTTTACGTAACCCATATCCTATTCATCCTTCTGCCTTCATCCTTCTACCTTCATCCTTCTACCTTCTGCCTTTCGCTATATTTGTGGCAGTTTATTTACGGCAGATAGCGGTGTAGGCCGTGATATCGTTCCAAACACCCTGAGGAGTGGCGATCGCCTCTAGCTCGGCAAAATACTCTCGCTGGAGCTGCTGGAGCTGAGTCTCAGAGAGCGCTAGCAAAGGCCGATCAAACGGGTTGGGGCGATCGCTGGGCAGTCGCCACCACTTTTTCAAATCTTCTAAGCTGAGGTAGCCACCAAACTGTTTGGCCGTAATTTGAATATTTTGAAAGCCTGCGGCTGCTAAAAGCTGGTGAAAGCGCTCGGGAGTTCCGGTTGGATAGTTCCAGGCTGTCAGGGAGACGCCGTAGGGGGCTGCTACGCGATGCATGACCATGCTGGCAACGAAGGCATATTCTGAAAAGCCATTTACTGCCAGAGAGCCGCCGACTCTAAGCAGAGTGTGCCAGCACTTTAGAGCAACTGGAATATCGCTGAGCAAGACTAAGGCCGAGCAGCAAAATACCGTGTCGAAGTGTTCTGCTGGCAGGCTGACAGCTTCTACGTCGGCTAGTCGAAACTCAATATTTTCCAAGTTCAAGAAATCTGCTTTTCTCTGCGCCTGCTTCAGCATCTCGTCTGAAAAATCCAGACCTAAAACAAATCCCTGAGAGCCAACCTGACGTGCCGCCGCGATCGCCACTAGTCCTGTCCCTGTGGCTATGTCTAAAACCTGCTGTCCGGGACGCAGGCGGATCTGCTCGACTAAATGGTGTGCCAAACGTGGATGAAAGCTGCTCTCGGTGTCGTAGGTGACGCTGCGGCTGCTGTAGTATCCCGCTAGCTGCTGTTTGTGCTGGCTGTCAGGAGTCATATAGCGAAAGGATGAAGGATGAAGGCAGAAGGATGAAGGCAGAAGGATGAATAGGATATGGGTTACGTAAAGATTCAGCGATCTGAGTTGTTCTAACCAAACTGCGGTTTGCTATGGCTAGCCCCCAATTTGAGACATGGTGCGGCTGTAGGTGCCGAGGGTGCCTGACTCTCGCTGCTTGTAGTTGATTTCTGGCTTGATTTCGATCAGGTGGGTAACGCGATCGCGGATTTCGGCTAAATCTGTGCCGTCTCGCAGCAGCGATCGCAGGTTGACCTGTCCGATCTCGTTTAGCAGGCAGGGCCGCAGCCAGCCATCGGCAGAGAGGCGCATACGGTTGCAGCGATCGCAGAAGCACTCAGACATCTGGCTGATAAAGCCTAAGGTGCCCTGAGCGCCCGGAATCTGAAAGACGTCGGCGGGGCCGTTGCCGCGCACTGCCGACTCAGCCAGCCCCCAGCGATCGCGGATCTGCTGCCGAATTGTTTCAGAATCGATCCAGCCTTTCTCGCCAAACAGCGAACTGTTACCAATAGGCATAAACTCAATAAAACGAACGTGCCATTCTCGCTCCAGCGTCAGCGCTGCTAGGTTCATCACCTCATGATCGTTGACGCCAGGGATCACTACGACATTAAGCTTCAGCGGCGAAAACCCCACCGCGTGCGCCACCTGAATCCCCTGCCAAACCTCATGCCAGCGCGATCGCCCCCGACCCCCAATAATCTGCTGAAAAACATCGGGATCTAAAGAATCTAAGCTGATATTAATCCGCCGCAAACCCGCCTCATAGAGGGCTGCGGCTTTATCTGCCAGCAAAAAGGCATTGGTGGTCATAGCCAGATCTTCAGTCTCAGGCAGCGCCGCGATCGCCCGCACAATGTCTATCACATCTGGACGCAGCAGTGGCTCTCCCCCCGTCAGCCGAAACCGGGTAAAGCCCAAAGGAATAAAAACTGCTTTTAGCAGGCTCATCAGCTCATCCGTCCTCAGCCAGTCCTGCTGCTGCTGATAGGCTAAATCTTCACCTTCTGGCATACAGTACTGACAGCGGAAATTGCAGCGATCGATCAGGCTGATACGTAAGTAGTCAATGCGGTTGGGCATGGAGGGGTGGAGGGGTGGAGGAGTGGGGAACCACGAATTTACTGCAGCTTGGCGGGAAGTAGCATTCATCGGTAGGTGGGCAATGCCCACCTCCTGCTCGATCCTTAGCTTGACAGGGCTAGGTGGGCATCGCCCACCTCATGATCAATCTGGGTAGAGGAGGGTTGTCCGTTTTTAGTTTAGCAACCTTAGTATTTCTAATGTATGACGGCTGATTCTGATTCTGATGACCTGAGAGCTGGGGCAAGAGCGGGCTATACCCTGCCTGTGTTT
Organism: Leptolyngbyaceae cyanobacterium RM1_1_2; assembly: GCA_012032345.1. Taxonomy (GTDB): domain Bacteria; phylum Cyanobacteriota; class Cyanobacteriia; order Phormidesmidales; family Phormidesmidaceae; genus Sphaerothrix. The sequence continues at coordinate 29,753 of JAAUQI010000050.1, forward strand.
GCCTGTGCCGGGGCGATCGCGGCTCTGGGGCAGCTTCAGGGCCAGAGAGCAACTGACACGGTGACGGTGGACTTAATTAATCCGGTGCAGGAGGTGGAGATTCCGGTTGAGCAGGTCGCGCCCCTGCCGGATGACTCGGTGCTGGCCGTGACCCGCAGCGATCCGGGAGACAATCTAGACCTGACGCGGGGAACGCCTATCTGGACGGTGGTGCGCTGGGCAGAGGCGGGGCAAACAGAAGCGATCGCCCTGGAGGGGGGCGCTGGCATTGGCCGCCAGCAGCAGACCGGAGCAGCAGCTATCTACGCCTATGCACAACGGCTAATAGTAGAAAACCTGAGGCCGCTGCTGGGAACTGGAGAAAAAATTCAGGTGACGGTAATTTTGCCCCAGGGCAAAGCTCTGGCGGAGCGCACGTCTAATGCGGCCTTTGGGGTGGTAGAAGGGCTGTCACTTCTGGGAACCAGCGGCATTGCCCAACCCCTGAGTGCACCGGGACAGCTCGCGGCGTTTCAAGCTGAACTACGGCAAAAAGCCCAAACTTACGACACCCTAGTATTTTGTATCGGGGAGAACGGCCTGGATCTGTCACTGCAGCTAGGAATCGCCGCCGATCGCCGCCTTAAAACCGCTAACTGGCTAGGGCCGCTGCTGGTTGAGGCAGGGCTGCAGGGAATTCGAGAAATTTTGCTGTTTGGCTATCACGGCAAGCTGATGAAGCTAGCAGGCGGTATTTTTCACACCCATCACCATGTAGCCGATGGCCGCCAGGAGATTCTAGCCGCCCATTGCGCGGCCCAAGGACTGGCAACTGAGAGGGTTCAGGCCGTTCTAGCCAGTCCAACGGCTGAGGCAGCCCTGAGCGCCCTACGACAGCTTGATTGCTCAGAGGGCACCCGCTGGGTGGATTTAGTCTATGGCGCGATCGCCCAAAAAATTGATCACAGAACCGCTGCCTACATTCACAAACAGGCGGCTGTGCGGGTCACTATTGGCAGCATTTTGTTTGACCGCGATCGCCAAATCATAATTAAAAGTGACCAAGGCGATCAGATCCTGTCGAAGATTTGCTAACCTGGTTAGAACATTTTTCACAGTTTATGCATAAACTCGCTGATGCTTAAACTTGCATCGGCATTTTTTATACCAAAATATTTTTTTACGTAGACATCCGGTTTTTAGCGTAGATGCTTACATCAATCTCCAGGCAGCTTTTGTAGGCTAACTCATTTTTATTTCGCTCACTATCTACCACAGGACTAAGCTCGTGACCCCTCAAACTGAAAATGCAATGCCTCCGGTTGCGCCCGATCTCAGAGACCTCAACCGTCAGATGCTGCTGATCCTGGATTTTGGTTCACAATATTCTGAGCTGATTGCGCGTCGCATCCGTGAAACTCAGGTTTATTCTGAAGTTCTTTCTTACCGCACCACAGCTGAGCAGCTACGGCAGCTCAATCCCAGGGGGCTGATTCTCTCCGGCGGCCCCAAATCGGTCTATGACGCCGGTGCCCCCCACTGCGATCCCGAGATTTGGAACTTAGGTATTCCTATTTTGGGGGTTTGCTATGGGATGCAGGTCATGGTGCAGCAGCTTGGCGGCCAGGTTGAACGGGCTGAACGGGGGGAATATGGCAAAGCATCGCTGCACATTGACGATCCCACCGATTTGCTCACCAACGTAGAAGACGGCTCGACTATGTGGATGAGCCACGCCGATTCGGTAGCCCATCTGCCCCCCGGATTTGAAACCCTAGCCCACACTGAGAATACGCCCTGCGCGGCGATCGCTGACCACGAGCGCCGACACTATGGGGTTCAATTTCACCCAGAGGTGGTGCATTCCCAAGACGGCATTGCCCTGATTCGCAATTTTGTCTATCACATCTGCAATTGCGAGCCGACCTGGACGACAGAAACGTTTGTTGAAGAAGCAATTCGTGAAGTCAGAGCCAGGGTGGGTGATAAGCGAGTGCTGCTGGCGCTTTCTGGCGGCGTCGATTCTTCCACGCTGGCTTTTTTGCTACACCGGGCCATTGGCGACCAGCTTACCTGCATGTTTATCGATCAGGGCTTTATGCGTAAGTATGAGCCGGAGCGCCTGGTGCAGCTTTTTCGAGACGAGTTTGCGATTCCGGTGCAGTATGTCAATGCCCGCGATCGCTTTATTAACCGTATTGCTGGCGTCACCGACCCTGAAGAAAAGCGCAAGCATATCGGCCATGAGTTTATTCGCGTTTTTGAAGAGGAATCTAGGCGCTTAGGCCCCTTTGACTATCTGGCTCAGGGAACGCTCTATCCCGACGTGATCGAATCTGCCGATACCAACGTTGATCCCAAGACCGGGGAGCGGGTCGCTGTCAAAATTAAGAGCCATCACAATGTCGGCGGCTTGCCCAAAGACCTGCAGTTTAAGCTGGTCGAACCCCTGCGCAAGCTATTTAAGGACGAGGTGCGAAAGGTGGGGCGATCGATTGGTCTGCCCGAAGAAATCGTTCAGCGTCATCCTTTCCCTGGCCCAGGTTTAGCCATTCGCATTATTGGCGAAGTCACATCTGAGCGGCTCAACATTCTGCGCGATGCCGACTTTGTTGTCCGCGACGAAATTCAAAAGCAGGGCATGTATCACGACTTTTGGCAGGCATTCGCCGTCCTGTTGCCGATTCGTAGCGTCGGGGTAATGGGCGATCAGCGCACCTATGCCCATCCGATAGTGCTACGCCTGATTGCTAGCGAAGACGGCATGACCGCAGACTGGTCACGGGTGCCCTACGACCTGCTAGAAACCATTTCTAACCGTATGGTCAACGAGGTTAAAGGGGTCAACCGCGTCGTCTATGACATTACCTCTAAGCCCCCTGGCACTATAGAGTGGGAGTAACCAGAGGTTTTTATGCGCGGGCTATTTCGCTGGTTTGCCCTGCTGGTTTGCGGCTTTTGGCTCATGAGCTGCAGCATTCCGCAGGTCAAGGCTGAAGATCGGCTGTTTCTGGATTTATCTGCGGATTACTTGGGCCGCTATGAGCTGCCGCAGCAGGACTTTGAAGGCACTACCGTGGGTGGTCTTTCGGCAATCACCTATGACATGCAGCGCGATCGCTTTTATGCCCTCTCAGACGATCGCGGTAGCATTTCGCCGCCTCGTTTCTACACGCTGAAGCTAGACATCCCCACTGAGGCAACCTCTGAGCTAGCCGATGATCTAGTCGAGGTAGCGATCGAGCAGGTGACGCTGCTCAAAGATGAGACGGGCAACCCTTACGGGGCCAATCAGCTAGATGCAGAAGGCATCGCTCTCTCTCCTCGACAAAGCCTATTTATCGTCAGCGAGGGGGATGCCGCCAGCAGGCCATTGCTGGGTGAGTACGATTTAGCCAGCGGCCAGATCAAAACCCGCTTTCGTATTCCCGATCGCTATCTGCCACCTGAGCCGGATTCTGATACGGGGGCTAAAGGCGTACAAAACAACCTCGGTTTTGAATCTCTAACCATTAACGCCGTACCCGGCAGCGCTGCTGGGTAGAACCCTTTCGCCTGTTTATGGCGACGGAGGGGCCGCTGCAGCAGGATTTGGACGACGATATTGCGATCGCGCCCAAAAACCGCTTTTTGCACTACCTCATCGGTCAAGATCAGTCCACGCTAATTTCAGAGCATCTTTACCCGTTAGATATTGGCCCCACAGGAACCCTGCTAACAGGGCTGAGTGAGCTGATTACCCTTGATCAGGGGGGCCATTTTCTGGCGCTGGAGCGCTCTGTTGGCTTCAAGGGGTTTGACGTTCGGCTCTATCAGCTAGCGACTGGGGGCGCGACTGATATTTCGACTGTTGCCAGTCTAAAGGGAAATACGGGCGGCCTTCAGCCCATTCAAAAACGTCTAGCGCTGAATTTGGCTGCTCAAAATCTGCCGCTGGATAACTTCGAGGGCATGACTCTGGGGCCAGATCTACCCGGCGGCGATCGCAGCTTAATCCTAATTAGCGACAATAATTTTGAGGCCAACATACCTACTCAGCTTCTGATCTTTCGGCTGAGGCAATAGCTCCCTGGCATGAGGGACTGGAAAATGGAGGTCTCTTGAGAAATCCAGATTTTGAGTAATTCATGCACTCTAATAAAGAATATCTTTAAGACTTTGCACCTTCAACAGCACAAAAAATATCGACTTTGCAATTTTAGAGAAAGCTAGAGAAAGCTATAGTCTCCCCCAGTCAGCCCTGCCTCAAGCCACCACCACCGACTGCGCTGCCTTGATCAACTGCTGTAGCGCTGACAGAAAAAGCGATCGCCCCACTCTGCCCCCTCACCTACTCCACCCAGACCCGCTTAGTCACAATCGCAAACCACTCGTTGGGGCGTCCGGTGGGTGTGGGGTCGCTCCAGTCGTTGGGTTCGGCGTAGCCCTGCTTGTGCTGTGCTTTGATGGTGATGCGAATGGTCTCTAGAGAGCCGACTGCTAAACGACGGATTTTGTCGGGGCGCAGGCCAGCCTCAGGTGAAGTAGGCTCAGGCGGCACTGTGGACGCTTCGGCGTCCGGCTCAAGAAAATTAAACATCGATTCGGTTCTCCTGGGTTTGTTTGAGGAAAACAGAACCGAAAACCCTTGCCATCCCTTTACATGAAACGCATATCAGGATGACCAGGGCTTACCATAAGCACAGGTTTCCAGACTGCTGTGAAAGTTTGGGGATCTATGTGTCTGTAGGTGCTGAGCACACCTGCAGACATTGCTCAAGTTTCCGAATTCTGCGTATGTTGGTTGCCCCTCAGGACAGCTTAGGGGTAGAGAGTAAAGTATAAGAGCGCTGCGGTCAAGCGCAACTTAGCCTCCTGTGAAGAATGATTCAACTTTTTCTACTTTTGTAGGCTGTAGCAGTCGGGTAAGCTTTGGCTAGCTAGGGCAAGGTCGCTTCGGCCTTTTCGTAGACCAACTTTCCTAAAATATAGGTTGCCTCTACGGCTCGGTCGTCTCCCATCATTATCAGAGCAAAGGTGCGATCGGCCAGTTCACTCAGGGAACTGGGCGCCGAGGCAGCATGACGGCAGGCCATCAGCGGCGTAGCGCGGGGATTGAGCACAATGAAGTCAGCTTCTTTGCCAATATCAAAGCTGCCAATGAGGTCATCTAGACAGAGCGCCCTGGCCCCGCCTAAGGTGGCTAAAAACAAAGCCTGGAAGGGGGAGAGCTTTTGCTGACGCAGCTGGGCTACTTTGTAGGCTTCGTTGGCAGTCTGCAAAATTGAGAAACTCGTCCCGGCTCCCACGTCTGTGCCCAGCCCCAGCTTCACCGGGTACTCGGCTGATTTGGCCTGCTCTAGCTTAAACAGGCCGCTGCCAAGGAACAGATTTGAAGTGGGGCAAAAAGCGATCGCTGAGTCAGCCTCTGAGAGCCGCTGAAACTCAGCTTCCGTCAGTTGCACACAGTGGGCAAAGACCGATCGCTGCTTGACCAGTCCTGCCTGGTCATAAACATCCAGATAGCCATTGCACTGAGGAAAAAGCTGCCTGACCCAGGCGACTTCGCTAACATTCTCAGAGAGGTGAGTGTGCAGATACACATCTGGAAACTCTGCCAGCAGCTCTCCGGCCCGCTGCAGTTGCTCATCGCTAGAGGTAATAGCAAACCGGGGGGTGACGGCGTAGCGCAGGCGTCCTTTTTTGTGCCACTTTTGAATTAGCGCCTTGGTGTCTTGATACGACGAATCTGCCGTGTCGCAAAGAGCCTCTGGGGCATTGCGATCCATCATTACTTTGCCTGCAATCATGCAGAGGCTGCGGCGCTCAGCCGCCTCAAAAAAAGCATCCACCGACTGGGGAAACACGGCGGCAAATACCAGGGCCGTGGTGGTGCCGTTGCTCAATAGCTGGTCTAAAAATATCTCAGCTATTTCCTCGGCATAGGCTTTGTCTTGGAACTTGCCCTCAGTCGGGAAAACGTACTGATCGAGCCACTCTAGTAGCTGCTCCCCGTAGGCGGCAATCATCCCCGTTTGCGGATAGTGGATATGGGTGTCGATAAATCCCGGCATGATCAGCCGCTCGGCATAGACCGTAGTCGGCAGTTCTTTATATCGATTTTGCAGCTCACCATAGGCTCCAAAGTCTTTGACCTTGCCGTCTTCCAATATCAATAGGCCATCGGCTAAATAGCGGACGCTGTCTGCTTCTGGTACGTAAAAAGGATCGTCTATGAAATCTAAAAACGAGCCGCGAATGGCTTTGAGATCTGGCTGAGGCGGCTGACTGGCTGGGGACATTGGCTCAGTAATAGAACAAATACGGCAGAGAGTAGAGCATCAGGGGTACCCAGCGGCGCACCCCTGGCAGTCAGCAAAATCCTGAGCAAGCAACCGTCTTGCTACGGCTACTGCTTATTGCTTAAAGAATTTCGTGAAAGATCTTATCATGGCCTTCTGTGGCGACTGTTCTTGCTGAACTAGCGGGTAGATAGGGATAAAGTCTAGCCTTGGCCCCGTAAGCAGACGGGCGAACAGTGGGCTGAGACCCTTGAGGACGATGTACCATAAAACCTGTGAGGGTTTGCCAACCTGTTTGAAGCGATCGCCCTAGCCAGCGCCAGCGCTGCGGCTGATGGGTATGAGTTAGCTGAATTGGAGCCATGTTCGCTTTGAAAATCCGCCCTAGAGCGATGGCTGCCTGCAGGCGGCGTTTGTGCTGCCGCCGGATAAGTCTCTTGAACAAGGCCAGTCAGTTATGGATACAGGCGATCGCCCAAGCTAATACAGCCGCAGACGATGATTTGATTGACCTCAGCTGGGTCAAAGGCGCGATCGCGCTGCAAAGTCCCCTGCCTGCCATTACCCACAATCTGACGCTGGTGGGCAATGGCGATGACACCATCAGCGGCAGCGGCGATCATCGCTGGTTTGAACACAATCGGGCGATCGCGGGGGCTGGCTACCTGCCGGGTCAGGGCAAAGGAGGCGCTATCTTTGTCATGCCCAACACGCTGGCGCAGCCAGATCTGGCAGTTCCTAGGGTCTGTGTGCTGGGTAAACTGCCTGCGTTCGCTGACAATATGGCCTCTAACGCAGCGACCCTGGCTACTGACAACAACAATGTGTATGGCGCGATCGCACCCTGCTCTCTAAAGAAATAGTCGCTATTGCCAGTGCCGGTTCAACGCGATCGCAGCGGCTCAGCAGGCAGGGTAAAGCACTGAACCGGAACAGCAGCCAGACGGTTGACGGCCTCGTAGGCCCAATCTGTGGGATAGACATCTGAGAAGGCGGAGGCGAACTGACCCGGCGGACAGGTGGCTGGGCTTTGGCCTAGGGGCGTTTGGGGCTGAGCGAGTTCTGGTGCAGCTTCGGCTGGCGCGGCAGGGGTTGGCTGGGCTGGACTGGGCAGAGTTGGCGCGATCGCCAGCATCAAAAGGGATGTAGCTAAAACGTCCACTGTACTTAAGCTCCTACTTCTAACTTAGCTTTATCAGGGCTGACGCAGCTTTCTAGGCTGCCTCTGGCTGTGGCCTCATGTGGCGCTTGTCACGATGGGCCAAGGAGCCTAGAGTTTCTTGTTTTAAGCCTGATATAACTATAGGTGCGATCGCAGGTCTGTTTCAATCCCTGAGAGGGGTTTGGGGTTTTTGGAACTTCCGATCGCAGAGGATAGCCCTTGGCAGAAAGAGTTTC
>JAAUQI010000051.1 GCA_012032345.1 Leptolyngbyaceae cyanobacterium RM1_1_2
AGTCAACCGCTGCTTTGACGCCCTCAGCGATCTCGAAGATGTCCTTGAGGCTCGCTGCCGCACCTTGCTGTCGATGCAATCCGAGATTAAAGCCTTGACCAATTATCATTGGTGGCCCGCATGACAAGCCTTACAGTTTCGGGGGTATGCTAGCCGGATTTAGTATTAGACGTCTTTGGAGGCTTTGCCCTGCAGTATCCGCGCTTTAGGCTCTTGAAAATCCTAAAGCCAGTCAATGTTCAAAGCCAATCTCAACTAATTACAGTTGCAACTACTTCAGTAATACTCTAAAGTGATTGTAACTGCAACCACTTTACGGACGCTGTCACATATCGTTGCAGTTGCGATTATATTTAATCAAACTAAATTGATGACTGCCAATCTCAGCAAAGTTCACAATCTGGCATGGCGAAAGTTTCTGACTGCTCATACAGTCCTGATCGATCAGATTGAGCAGGATCTCGCGGCGGCAGATTTGCCGCCGCTTGGGTGGTACGATGTCCTTTTTGCGCTCTCGCAAGCTTCTGAGCACAAACTTCGCCTACACGAATTAGCCCAGGCTGTGCTGCTGAGTCGCAGCAACATAACTCGTCTTGTAGACCGCTTAGAGAGTAAAGGACTGCTGCAGCGAGAGCAATGCTCCCGCGATCGCCGGGGAGCCTTTGCCGTCATTACCCAGGCTGGTTTTGCCATGCTGGAGCGGATGTGGACTGTCTATGAGTCAGCAATTACCAGAGACTTTGCCTGTCATTTGAATGTGGCTGATGTGAAGCTTTTTATAAAAATCCTCAACAAGATCACAAGCAGCTCAAATTCAGAACCTGAAAACTGATATACAGCAAACCGCAGTTTGGTTAGGACGACTCAGGGCGCTGAATCTTTACTTGATCGGCATCCTATTCATCCTTCTGCCTTCGTCCTTATGCCTTTTGCTATAGCAGTCCTTTCATAATCCAACTAGGACTGCCATGTTGCTAAAGGCAGATTTTGGCGAGAGCGCGTAAATCTGGCTACAAACTAGTCACCCAACTATCATTTATTCACCCATGCTGCCAGTTCAACTTGAGACGGTTTCAATGCAGACCCGCGATCGCATTCGCTTAGATGCCGATGTTTATAGACCTGCGGTAGCGGGAGAGTTTCCAGTACTGCTGATGCGACAGCCTTATGGACGGGCGATCGCCTCTACGGTGGTCTATGCTCATCCCACCTGGTATGCGGCGCAGGGCTATATTGTGGTGATTCAAGATGTGCGAGGGCGGGGCAGCTCTGCAGGTCAGTTTTGCTTATTTGAGACAGAGGTTGCTGATGGTTATGACACGGTTGAGTGGGCAGCGCAGCTCCTCGGCAGCACCGGACAGGTGGGCATGTATGGCTTTTCCTATCAGGGCATGACGCAGCTCTACGCGGCCTCGGCCCGACCTGCTGCCTTAAAAGCGATCGCCCCAGCAATGGTCGGCTATGACCTCTATGGGGACTGGGCTTATGAAAACGGGGCGCTGTGCCTGCAGGCTGGCTTGGGCTGGGCTTTGCAGATTGCGGCTGAGACGGCGCGGCTGCAGGCAAAAGAATCTGCTTTTCAAGCGCTCTACGCAGCGGCTCGAAATTTGCCTCTCACAGGAGCCATACCCGCCCGTCCCCAGATTTTGTCTGAGCTGGCTCCCGACTCTTTTTTTCACGACTGGCTCGATCATCCCCAGCCAGACAGCTACTGGAGCGACCTAAAGCCCCAGCTAGCCGGGGTAAAGCTGCCCATGCTGCATATTGGCGGCTGGTTTGACCCCTATCTGCGCGGCGATGTGAGACTGTTTAAGGAAATGCAGGGGTCAGCGCCTCAGCACTTTTGGGTCGGCCCCTGGGGGCATATTCCCTGGGGCCAAATTGCCGGGGAACGAGACTTTGGCCCTGCTGCTGCCAGCCCAGTCGATCGGCTGCAAATTCGCTGGTTTGATCATTTCTTAAAAGGGCAGGACAGCGGGCTGCTGGTAGAAGCCCCCGTTTGCCTATTTGAGATGGGGAGTAACCAGTGGCGTCAGTTCGAGGAGTGGCCGACAGGTCAGACAAAATCCTATTTTCTCAGCAGCAGCGGCCTAGCCAGTCTGCGGCAGGATGACGGTCGGCTTGTAGAATCTATTCCTGAGACTCAGTCAGTTCCTGACGTGATTGTGCATGATCCCTGGCGTCCGGTGCCTTCTCTGGGCGGACATGCAGGCATTCCTGCCGGGTCTTTTGAGCGATCGCACCTGGACAATCGCAGTGACGTCCTCACCTACACCACAGCGGCTTTAGCGTCAGAGCTGCGTGTTGCTGGTGAGCTGACGGTAGAAGTTTACTGCGGGGCTGATGTTCCCAGCTTTGATCTAAGCGCTGTGTTGTCAGAGGTTGGCGCTTCAGGACAAGTCTATAACCTGACCCAGGGCTATGGGCGCTTTGAGTCGAGTGACAATAACATAATGGTTTTACAAAAATATGTCCTAGCGCTACAGCCTACCTGCTTTTGGATTCCGGCGGGTCATGCCCTGCGGCTTAGTCTCAGCGGCGCGGCTTTTCCAGCCTATGGAATTAACTCTGGCACAGGGGTAGCGGCTGGCAAAAGCCGTCTGATCGAGTCGCGCATCATTACCCTGGCGATCGCCTCTGATAAAAATCATCCTTCTAATGTGCAGCTGGCGATCGCGGTGGCCCCTGCCTAAATTCTTTCGTCTGGCAGCAACCATGCCGCTTCAAAAAAAAGCACCTCCGCAGAGGTGCCTGGTGGATGGAATCAGAGATAACAGTCTATGGTGTCAGGTCTGAGCCTAAGCCTCGAACTCACTAGACGCTTGCGCCCCGGTACTTAAGACCCTCAGTATGGGTCTGTGCAGGCATGTGCTTAGCAACACGGCGACGCACAACCGCCCCGCGATAGCGCCCGATTACTTCACCGTCTACCATTTCAACATCGGGTTGAATGGATTCATACTTGACGCCGCGATAATGTAGTTTCATCAGTTTCTCGCCTCTTTGGTTAATGAACAATGTGGAGATTAGAGGCGCGTTCCTTCGGGAGTTTCCCTACTTCCGTTCCCCAGAAGCAAAGCTTTAGAGGAATGAACGATTTTTCTTTCTGTATCTATTGTTACGGTTTTTTGGATTTTCGTCAAGGGTTTAGGCTACGTGAGAAGTCGTAATCACCGATCTGATCTGGCGTAGCTGCGGCAAAAAACTTGGTCAGATTTTTGACTTTACGCTAGGCTGAGTAACTATTCAGACGCTGCCAAAAATGCATCACCCAATTCCACCAGAGCGCTACTTTCCCTATCTGACCTGGAAAGATGTCGAAGCCATGCCCGACAAAGAATCTGTTGTGATCTTGCAGCCGATGGGCGCGATTGAGCAGCACGGGCCTCATCTGCCGCTAGCGGTTGACTCAGCGATCGCGGTGTCGGTTATCGGTCAGGCTCTAGAGCAGCTTGAAGCCGAGGTTCCAGCCTATGCGCTGCCTCCTCTTTACTATGGTAAGTCCAACGAGCACTGGCATTTTCCCGGCACCATTACCCTATCAGCGCAGACGCTGCTGGCGGTTTTAACTGAAGTCGCTGAGAGCATCTACCGGGCTGGATTTCGCAGGCTAGTCTTTGTCAATGCTCACGGCGGGCAGCCCCAGGTTTTAGAAATTGCAGCGCGGGATTTGCACCAGCGCTACACAGACTTTATGGTGTTTCCACTCTTTGTCTGGCGGGCACCCCACTGTGCGGGTGACTTACTGAGCGATCGGGAAAAAGAATTGGGAATTCATGCTGGCGATGCTGAAACCAGCGTCATGCTCTCGATTTTGCCCGAGCAGGTACGCTTTGAGAAAGCAGTAAAAGCCTATCCTGAAGGGCTACCAGACCATAGCTTGTTGAGTATGGAAGGAGCGCTTCCCTTCGCTTGGACAACCCGCGATCTGAGTCAGAGCGGCGTCATAGGCGATGCTACAGTAGCTACTCGAGAAAAAGGCGATCGCATTATGGCCTCAATTGCTCAGGGCTGGGTTGAGGTCATTCGTGATATTCATCGCTTTCAACAGCCTCAGCCTAAAAGCTTGGAACCCTGAAAGCTTAGGACTTCCTACTTTTTAACCTTACTGAAGTCCAACTAAGTCCTACAGGTACTCTTCTGCCCGATTGAGCGCCACCACTACGACAATTAGCCAGGTTAGGCCAACAATAAAGCCAGCAATGATATCGCTTGGCCAGTGCGCCCCCAGTTCTAGGCGGGCACTGCTGACCAGTCCGGCCCAGGCTAAGAAAATGACCAAAAAAATAAGTCGCTCTAGCCAGTGACGGGCGGCTCTCAGCAGCAGGTAAGCCATCAGGCCATAGACCGCAAAAACTATGGTTGTATGACCTGAGGGAAATGAGTGTAGGCTAGGGGAGGCAATGCCGCCAGCAATCAGCGTTGGGCGATCGCGGTTCCATAAGCCCCAGCCAATCCAAACTAGAGCAAACTGGAGTACGTAGGCGGCAACGGCACTTGCTGCAATCAGCGGGCGCGATCGCCAGATGGCAACTGACACAAAGGTCACCATCAGCGGCAGCATCACCAGCAGATTTCCAGGTGATTCCCAGGTAATGCTGCGGGCAAAGGTTAGGGGCAGTCGTTCAGCTAAGATAGGCAGCGTTTGCTCATCCCAAGCCTGCAGCCACGAGTCATGGGCGGCTTGGGCAAAGCGAGTAATCCCGTAGCTGATCAGTGCCCCAATCCCCAGTCCCATCAGGATAGTTTGCCACCAAACACTCCAGGCTTTGGCCGGAACTGATCGAGAGTCATAGCGAAATCGCCGCCACGTTTGCCAGACTATATCCAAAGCAAACCAGCCCGTAGCGCTTTTTCTATGCATAGACAGCTTTGGGGTGTGAAAGGTAGATTATCGCCTCATAGTAGCGGTTTGCGGCTGCCTAGGGTAGAGGCTTTTTGGCTACTATGCGAGCAGCCGATCGCGTTGAGGCTGTAAATCAACCTGAAACAGGGCTGCAAAGACTTCAAGGATGTCTTGCTGTACCTGGCCAAGCTGGATATCGGGTAAAAACTCTGCCAGACTGCCGACCGGACAGTTGTAAATACCGCAGGGCACGATTTGCTCAAAGCCTTTGAGATCGGGTCTGACGTTTAAGGCAAAGCCATGCATTGTGATCCAGCGACTGGCCTTAATACCAATGGCAGCAACTTTGCGACCTTCAATCCAGACCCCCGTAAGTCCCGCAGCGCGCCCTGCCAGGATTCCATAGCGGGCTAGTACGCGAATGATCAGTTCTTCTAGCTGCCGTAAATACCAGTGCAGATCAAGCTGGTAGTAGTGCAGATTTAAAATGGGGTAGCCCACTAGCTGACCCGGACAGTGATAGGTGACTTCGCCCCCGCGCTCAACCCGGTAGATTTCGTAAGGGGCGATCGCCGGATCAAACTTAAGAAATCTTGGATCAGCGCCGCTACCTAGCGTATAAACCGGAGGATGCTCTAGCAAAATTAGCACATCAGATAGAGTGCGATCGCTACGGCGCTCAGCGACTAGCCGCTGCTGCCACTGCCAGGCCGTTTGATAAGGAACCAGTCCCGGCTGATGCAGCTGACAAATTCGCCAAGGGGGACGACGAGATAAATTCATGCTGGCGATGGTTTTGTGGGGAGAAAACAATTAAAAACTGCTCAGATTGACTCATTCTGACGCTTTTACAAGTCAAGAATCATCACGCCATGCAAAGGATTTTAAAGGACACTGTTGTCTAAAACCCAAGGTGCTAGGGTAAAAATATAAGCCGAATGAATTGGGAGGCTTTTTATGAAACTTGTCATCCAGGGCAAAAATATCGAGGTTACGGCAGCAATCCGTGAGTACGTCCAGCAAAAAATTGAAAAAGCGGTTAGCCATTTTCAATCCTTAACCAACGAAGTGGACGTTCATCTGTCAGTGGCCCGCAACCCTCGGATAAATCCCCGGCAGTCAGCCGAGGTCACTATTTATGTAAATGGTGCTGTAGTTCGAGCTGAAGAAAGTAGCGAAAATCTCTACGCTAGCATTGACCTAGTAGCTAACAAAATCACGCGCCAGCTGCGTAAATACAAGGAGAAAAAGCAGAGCAAGAGTCACCCCTCAGTTAAGCCCAACGACGCGCTTGTAGCCAGTGAAGCTACAACTGACGTGTCACAAGTGCTTAAAAATCGGCTACCTGAGCTGCCCAGCGAGGTCGTGCGCACCAAGTATTTTGCGATGCCACCGATGACGGTAGAAAATGCTCTGGAGCAGCTTGAGCTGGTCGATCACGATTTTTATATGTTCCGCAATATCGAAACCAGTGAAATCAACGTGATCTACGAGCGTAACCACGGTGGCTACGGTCTACTGCAACCTCGCCTTGAAGACGAGACCCACTCTCAAAATGGTCACTCCCCGGCTGGAGTACGGCAAATTCAGGCTACAGCGCGCTGATCCGTCCGCAGGCAAACCAGCGGAAACCCTTGACCGCTGGTTTGCCTGCTCAAGTCGGTTAGATTTTGGGTCTAAACAGAAGCTTTTAGCAAGGGGTCTAACTTACCCTGGCGATCGAGAGCATGGATGTCGTCGCAGCCACCGATATGCTGGTCGTTGATGAAAATTTGTGGTACCGAGCGACGTCCGCTGGCGCGCTCGGCCATTTTGCTACGGGCAGCTTCGTCTCCATCTAGGCAGTATTCGGTATAGTCTACACCTTTGCGATCGAGCAAAGCTTTGGCTCGAATGCAGAAGGGGCAGCTACTCCAGGTGTAAATTTCGACGTTGCTTCCCATGATTTTTCCTAAAATGCAGTGATGCCTAAATTTTAAGGATTTCTTGCCAATTCTGTGTGTTTCTGTTGGACTATTCACAACTCATCGACGGCTGAGCAGCAGGCTCATAGCTCTAGGTCGGGGGCTTCAACTACAAACGTTTGGTTGTCTATTGTAATGCGATCGCAGGATACAGTTTTCGCCCTCGGCGCAGCTCAGGTTCTCCATTGACGCTAATTTCGCCGTTGCGGATTAACAATTTTGCTTCGCCGCCAGATTGCACAATCTGCTGCAGTTTTAAGAACTGGTCGAGCTTAATATGTTCCTTGGGAATATTCACAGAAAATTTTCACCTCTCAAGCCGACTATCAAAGTTAGACTCTAGTAAACAGCGGCCTTGTGGGAGGGGTTTACGCTTCTCTTAAGAAAAATCCTCATGCAACCATCCGATTCCACCTTAGTTCGAGAGCTTTATCGCAAGTCTGCTCGCCTGAGACAGTTTAAAGCATCCCTAGATAGCTTTGTGCAGTCTATGCTCGATGAGTGTGAATGGGGCATTATCGCTGCTGAGGGGCAGGGAGGCTTGCCTCTGATGACGCTGCGACTGCAAGAGCGAATTGACCTGCACGATCCGTTTTTGGTGACGCTAGCAGAACAGGCAGAGCGCTACTACGGCCCCATTGATTTTGCTCTCTTCACCTGGGAAACGTCCGAACCGCTGCGAGTTTTAAGCAAAACGCTCCTAGATACCAAGTGGCGTCGCCGGAATCATTAAACTAAGTCTGTTCTTAGCCCAAGCGACACACCAGCAGCTAGTGACTGACAACAAGGGTAATGACCCAAAATTGTCAGTACGCATATTGCATGTACCAAGAGAAGATATGCAGCAGTCAGAATCGAAAATTGCGCTGCTAATTGACGCGGACAATGCATCTGCGTCAAAAATCAATGCCATTTTGTCTGAAATTGCAAAGTACGGCGTTGCCAATATTCGGAAAGCTTATGGAAATTGGAAAAACCCTGAGTTAAAGGGCTGGGAGGACTGTTTGCACGAATATGCTATTCATCCTGTTCAGCAGTTTGACTATACCAAGGGCAAGAATGCAACTGATGCAGCTCTGATTATTGATGCAATGGACTTGTTGTACACTCAAAAGCTAGATGGATTCGCAATTGTATCAAGTGACTGCGACTTCACTCCCTTGGTGATGAGAATTTTGACTAGCGGGCTAAAGGTCTACGGATTTGGTGAGAAGAAAACTCCTGCACCATTTGTCTACGCCTGTTCGACATTTCTATATTTGGAAACTATTGATCAAGTCAGCAACTCTGACAATTCCAAAATTTTTGTGAGTGCTAAGAAAACTGGAGCAGAGTTAAAACAAGACACACAGTTGATGAGTCTGTTAAGAAGTGCAGTTGCCAGTACTCAAGATGATGATGGCTGGTCAAGTCTGGCTGTTGTTGGGAGTCATATTGCCAATCAAGCGTCTTTTGATCCCCGGAACTACGGACATGCAAAGCTGAGTGGTATCTTTGAGACAATTGATTTGTTTGAAGTGCAAAGAAAGAAGAATAAAGTCATTTACGTGAGAAGTAAGCGAAAAAATGGTGTTTAAGTGTCGGCAGCACTTACCTGAATATTGAAAAGTTTTAAGGATAGCTCGTTAAGCTGAGGGGGAAAGCCGTCTTTGTTGTTTTGCTCTGGTGCCTTAGTCATGCAGTTTTTTTCTAATCGCTCTAACAAGGCTCCTGAAACGGTTCCTTCAAGCAGTGAAGGTTTAGGCACTTTTGGGGGTGTCTACACGCCATCAATCTTGACCATTTTGGGCGTGATCATGTACCTGCGCTTTGGCTGGGTGCTGGGCAACGTCGGACTGCTGGGGACGCTGCTGATTGTGACCCTGTCTACGGCGATAACCCTGTTGACGGCGCTTTCAATTTCAGCGATCGCCACCGATCGGGTGGTGCGGGTTGGCGGGGCTTACTATATGATCAGTCGCTCTTTGGGCATCGAAACCGGGGGAGCAGTGGGCATTCCGCTTTACTTTGCCCAGGCGCTGTCAGTGGCGCTCTACACCATTGGCTTTGCCGAAAGCGTAATTGGAGCCTTTAGCCAGCTCAATCAGACCTACGTGGCTCTAATTACCACGGTGATAGTTGCTGCGATCGCCCTAATCTCAGCTAAGTTTGCGATCCAGGCCCAGTACTTCATTATGGCCGCGATTGTGTTCTCGCTCATTTCTCTGCTGCTGGGCAAACCGCTGGAGCCTACCCAAATCGAGCTGTGGGGCACCTCTGGCGGCGAACCTTTCTGGCAGGTGTTTGCGGTCTTCTTCCCGGCGGTAACAGGAATTATGGCAGGGGTGAACATGTCGGGCGATCTGCGCAACCCGATTCGCGCTATTCCAGTAGGCACATTGGCGGCGGTGGGTACAGGCTATCTGGTGTATATGGGATTGCCGCTAGTTTTGGCAACTCGGGTTGACGCCGCCACGCTGATAGCCGAGCCGCTAATTATGCGGCAAATTTCTTTTTGGGGGCCAGCGATTTTTTTGGGGGTTTGGGGCTCGACGCTGTCAAGCGCCTTGGGCAGCATTTTGGGAGCACCCCGGATTTTGCAAGCTTTGGCCAGAGACGGCGTTTTACCCCGATGGATGTCGTTTTTGGGCAAAGGCAGCGGCGCAGATGATGAGCCGCGAATTGGCACCGCTGTAACGCTAGTCGTCGTGATTGCAGCGGTCTACATTGGCGATCTCGACCTGATTGCCCCGGTTCTGACCATGTTTTTTTTGACTACTTATCTGGTCTTAAATGTCTCTGCTGGCGTCGAAGGCTTCTTAAACAGTCCCTCTTTTCGGCCTCTCTTTCGCGTCCACTGGTCGCTATCGCTGCTGGGGGCGATTGGCTGTTTAGCCGCTATGTTGCTGATCAATCCCATAGCCACGCTGATAGCAAGCTTGACTGTGATCGGTTTCTATCTTTGGCTGCAGCGGCGAGAACTGAGCGCCACTTGGGGAGACGTGCGTCAGGGCATCTGGATGATGCTGTTGCGCACCAGTTTGTTTCAGCTAGGCCACCGCAGTCAGACAGATACCAAAAACTGGCGGCCCCACTTTTTAGTCCTATCCGGGGCACTACCGCGCCGCTGGGGGCTAGTCGAGCTAGCCAATGCTCTCAATCACAATCGGGGCTTGTTTACTGTCGCTAGCATTTTGCCCCCCGACTCCCGCGATCTGCCCCAGCAGGAAAACCTAGAAGAAACCATTCGCAACAGCATGCAAGAGCGCGGCATTCAGGCTTTGGTACGGTTGCTGACAGCGCCTGATCCGTTTGAGGGAGCGCGGCGCTTAGTCGAAATCTACGGCTTAGGCCCGATGGTACCGGATACAGTTTTGCTGGGAAACAACGAGGATCTCAGCAGCCGCGATCGCTACTGCTGGCTAATCGATCAGCTACATCAGGCCCAGCGCAACGTTCTGATTTTTCGAGATGCCCCTGAGATTCGCCTTAATCGCAATCGGCAAATTGATGTTTGGTGGGGAGGACTCGAAGGCAATGGCGGTCTGATGCTGCTGCTGGCAGATTTACTGCGGGCTAATATTGACTGGCGCGAAGCCACCCTCAATCTGAAGCTGATTGTCGAAGATACAGCAGCGGCAGCAGACGCAGAAGCTAATCTGGCTAACCTGATGCAAAAACTGCGGATTGCGGCTATGCCTGAAGTTCTCGTATCTGAGGAGCAGTCATTTGAAGAGACTTTAAAAGCCTCTTCTCAAACGGCAGATATGGTTTTTCTAGGCATGGCAGCGCCTGAGCAAAACTTTGGCAGCTACTATGCTAAGCTGCAATCGCGGACTCAAAACTTGCCGCCCACTGTCTTTGTCTTAGCCGCCCCCGACTTTTCCTTTGCAGAGGTGCTGATGGCATAGGGGCGGCTGCATCTCTGGCTCAGCGATGGCATAATAGTGCGTCTGTCCGTCTAACACGCACGCTATGTCTTTCTTGTCTTCCTTTACCGCCGACCTGAGCGCCAACGGGCAGGTTCACCCAGCCGATTTAAGCTTTCAGCTCCCCGATCCTGAAGACCCGCAAATCTCAGCAACAGACTTTTTGCAGCAGGTGGAGATGGCCTGGCAGGTCTGCGATCGCTTTGATTTGCAGACTGACATCTGGCGGGGGCGAATTTTGAGAACCGTGCGCGATCGTGAAAAGCAAGGCGGCGAAGGTCGCGGCACCGGATTTATTAACTGGCTGAAGGATCGAGAAATTAGCAAAACTCAGGCGTATAGCCTGATTGAGCTAGCTGACAGCGCCGACGCCTTGCTCTCAGAAGGACTGCTAGAGCCAGAGAGCGTCAACCAGTTTAGCAAGCGAGCCTTTGTCGAAACCGCTCAGGCAGCTCCAGAAGTGCAGCAGCTGGTCAGCGAAGCGGCGCGGCGCGGTGACGCCATTACCCGGCGCGAGGTGCGACAGCTTTCTGACGAATGGACAGCCATGTCCTCAGACTTATTGCCCCCACAAATCAAAGAAAAGGCCGCCAGCAACACCATCCCAACCCGCTACCTGGCTCCTCTAGTGCGAGAGCTGGAGAAACTGCCCCCATCCCATCAGGAGACGCTGCGCAGCGAAGTGGCGCTGAATCCTGATGTAGACACCTTAAAGCAGGTCACGGCTGAGGCTCGCTATTTGTCTAAGTATCTGGCCGCAGCGGTGCAGGTACAGGCTCTAAACCGCGACGACCTCAATTTGGAGCAGGCACTCGAAGAAGCCCTGCGGGTAGGCTGCCTCAATGCCACGGCAGATTTAGTCAGCCAGTCAGCTCAGCTAGAGCAGGCAGCGGCTAGGCTCTATACTTCCTGGCAGCGGGTCAAAAAGCTAGCCGATCGCGTCTATGTGGATAGCGGTGCCAGTACGCCCCAGCTGCGATCGCTGCTGGATTGCCTGACTCCCCTTACCCGCGAAACAATTGAAATTCAGCTAGGCGACGCCGAGAGTTCTCTGTCTCGCACCATTCGGCTGCGGATGCTAACGCCTGACCTAGAAGAGTAAACTCAAAATGTAATCAGTTTGGCCCTTTATGTTTCAAGCAACGCGCCGCCGCCTAGCGCTTTGGTATACGGCGGTGACGGCTGTTTTGCTGCTGCTGTTTGCCAGCGGCTTTATCTCTATGTGCGCACGACTTTGGTAGAGCGGGTAGACGATACGCTGAACCATGTCATTGAGGTGGTGCATCGCTCTTTGGTGATTGAGCCGAGCCAGACGGGAGGACGGGTGCTAACCGCTATTGGCGTCGTCGAGCCGCCGCTGCGCGTGAACGTAGAAGCCACCTTTCGAGATAACAATCCGCCTGCCGAAGCCGATCGCATCGACCTGGAATGGTTTGACCCTACAGGTGATCTGCTGTGGTCTACCTTTTCGGAGCCGCCCGGTCTGCCGCTGCACGTCAATCCCAAGGGCGAAACCGTCAGGCTGACAAAGGAGTATCTGCTGCGGCAGATTACCCAGCGGGTTCAGGCGGGCAGTCAGGTTTTGGGCTATCTCCGAGTCAGCCATCCCTGGTTTGAGGTGACTAAGCCCACACGGCGGTTAGTGCTAGATTTAGGGCTGGGCATTAGCCTGGTGGTAGGCATAGTGGCAGCGATCGGCTGGTTTTTGTCGGGTCTGGCGATCGCCCCGGTTAGAGATTCTTACCAGCGGCTGAAGCAGTTTACAGCAGATGCCTCTCACGAACTGCGCAACCCAATCGCTGTAATTCAGACTAACGTACAGGTAGCACTGGCTGATCCTGACCCAGATTTACAGATACAGCAGGGTCAGCTTCAGGTGATTGAGCGGCTGACGCGGCGGCTGGGTAGGCTAGTGGACGATCTGCTATTTTTGACCCGGCAGGAAAGCGGACTCGTTCCCTTAAGGCGAGAAACGCTCTGGCTCGATCAGCTCGTAGCAGAGGTGATTGAAGAACAGCAGGCGATCGCCCTGGAAAAATCAGTCCAGCTAGTTTATCGTTTACCCAATTTAGCCTATGGTGAATTAGTGGCGGCGGCAGAGTCAGCTTTCAGCCTGCAGGGCGATCGTGATCAGCTAATTCGCCTGTTTACCAACCTCATCAGCAACGCGCTGCAGCACACACCTGCTAATGGCACAATTACAACAGAGCTACTGCTGCTGTACTCCGGCCAGTCTGAACTCCAGGTAACCGTTCAAGATACAGGCAAAGGCATTGCGCCCCAAGCCCTACCCCACGTCTTTGACCGCTTTTACCGGGCAGATCTGACCCGAGGCCGCAGCCCGGATGCTGGCTCTGGCTTAGGGCTAGCGATCGCAAAGCTGATTGTAGACAACCATCACGGTCAAATTAGCTTAGAAAGCCAGCTAGGCAAAGGCACAACCCTCACCGTGAGGCTACCCAAGTCCCCATCAAAAGATTAGGATTTCACCAATCTCTCACTTTGTAGCCATCAGGAATGCTGGATATGTCTGATGAACCTTTGACTCTGACAGCTTATGATTTATGGAAATGCTACGGCGATCGCCCGGTCGTTGAAGGGATTAATTTTACGCTGCATCCCGGCGAAATTGTAGGACTGCTAGGGCCTAACGGCGCGGGTAAAACTACGACGGTAGGAATGCTCTATGGCCTGGTTATTCCCACCCGAGGGTTCGTGCAGTTTGGCCCCTGGCAGATTCCGGCTCAGGGCAAGCAGGCCCGCGCCCAGATGGGAATTGTCACCCAGGAAGACAACCTCGATCCAGACTTCACCGTTTTTGAGAACCTATCCCATTTTGCCCATCACTATCACATCACGGGGGTTAAAGCCCGCGATCGCGCTGGAGAACTGTTGAGTCTAGTCAAGCTTCAGGACAAAGCTCAGGCTCAAGTTGACCAGCTCTCTGGCGGCATGAAGCGGCGCTTGGTCTTGGCGCGGGCCTTAATCAATCGACCCAAAATCGTTTTTTTAGACGAGCCAACTACCGGACTGGATCCAGACGCTCGACAGGAGTTTTGGCGCATGGTGACGCAGCTCAAAGCAGAAGGCTGTGGCGTCTTGCTAACGACTCACTATATGGATGAAGCCCAGCGGCTCTGCGATCGCCTATTTTTGATGCAGCAGGGCAAAGTCATTGATGAAGGCACCCCTGCGGTTTTGATTGAGCGCGTCATTGGTGAAGAGGTCGCTGAGATTGAGGGTGTGGCGGTAGAGAAGCTGCAGGCCCTCAGCCAGTCGTTTGCAGTTTGGGGCAGACAGTTTGGCAACGGCTATCTGCTAGCCCTACCCCGTGACAATCCAGAAGCGCTTTGGCACCAAATCGAAACCCTCCATGCGCCCCGGCTAACCCGCCGCCGCGCCAACCTAGAAGACGTCTTTTTGCGACTCACTGGAAATCTACTAGGATAAACTTGCTCCATCTTTAAAGGATGGAGTTTCTTGGAGAAAGATGATGAAATCTCTGTCGATTACACCCTGGGGCGTTTACTCTGTTTGGTGGCGACACTTTCAGGTCTATCGCAGCACCTGGCTGGTCAACTTTTTGCCTCCTGTTTCTGAACCCATCATCTATTTGCTGGCCTTTGGATTTGGCCTGACGCCGCTGATTGGCGAGGTCACCTATGGCAGTACTACCCTTTCCTACTCCCAATTTATTGCCCCTGGCATGATTGGCATTGGTGTCCTGTTTCAGTCCTTTTTTGAAGGGGCCTATAGCACGTTCATTCGGCTCAACTTCCAGAAAACCTGGCAGGCTCTGCTAACGGCTCCGCTGAGCTTCAGTGAGGTCTTTGTGGGGGACTGGCTCTGGGCTACGACAAAAGGCACCATTGCCGGAATTTTGACCGGCCTGGTAGCTGTGGTGGCTCAGCTTTATGCCATTCAGCATCTGCTCTTGGCACTGCCCATTATTGTGCTGGGTAGCTTGCTCTTTGGCGCATTTGGTCTGCTCGTAGCCGGGATGGTGCGCAAAATTGATCAGGTAAACGTGCCCATTTTTCTCATTATCATTCCAATGTTTACGCTCTGCGGCACCTACTTTCCCCGCACTACACTGCCGCAGGCGCTAGAGGTAATTGCCAACCTGCTGCCCTTAGCCGCCCTAGTTGACCTGCTGCGCTGGCCGCTGGGATTGCCTAATGGCTGGCTGCTGCCCCTAGTCTGGCTGATTGCCTGGATGTGTCTGTTTGTTTGGCTAGCCGCCAAGCGTATTTACCCGCTGCTGTTTCGATAAAGAGAATATCTGATCTTGGTAAAAATCTGTGGTTTTGCGGAGACAGAGCCAATTAGCCAACGGGCACTCTGACTTTTAGTTGGGGTGCTTCTACATGAAAACTTACTTAAATCAGTTAAACATAGCTCGAAATCGGGCCGGTTTTACGCTGCTAGAAATGATGCTGGTGCTGTCTATGATGGGGACGCTGATGGCGATCGCAGCTCCTAGTTTACTTACGCTCTGGCAAAGACATCAGGTGACAACAGCCCAGCGTCAGGTATACAAGGGCCTCAGGCAAGCCCAACAGCAGGCCATCCAGTCAAAAACTGAATGGCGCTTTAGTATTCGAGCAGCCGGCGATCGCGTCGAGTGGACAATGCATCCGGCAAAAATTGAGCCTAAAGATGCCAACGGTTGGAAGATGCTGCCAACTGGGGTTCTTCTTGATGGTGAAACTAGCTTGAGAAGAAAGAACTACATCCCTTCTACCGTGTTTGACCATGAAGGCAACGTCTCTGAGCTGGCATATAAAGGTCGAGTAACACTATCAAGCGTAAGCGGCGGCTCACTTAAGCGCTGCGTGATTGTTTCTACGCTATTGGGTGCTATGAGGCTGGCCAAAGATCAGCCTTATCCTAATGAAGACGGGCGCTACTGCTATTAACAGCTCTTGTAGACTAAACCGTTCAGGTTCTAATCCTGACCGTAACAGACCAAGTGCCCCCAATAGTCCGCTTCAAAGGACTCTAGCCTTGAGCCAGAGACTTTAGCCCCAAACCCAGCGGCCTATCCACAACCTTAATCCTGATCAAAAATGCTGCTGAAAAACTCAATAGTGTCTTTGAGAGCGGCGATGAACAGATCAATTTCGGCGCGGGTGTTGTAAAAATATAGGCTAACTCGCGCCGTTGAGGGTACGCCTAAAACCCGGTGGAGCGGCTGGGTGCAGTGATGCCCGGAGCGAATGGCAACGCCCGACTGATCTAGCAGCGTAGCTAAGTCTTGAGCATGGACTCCTTCTACTGTAAAAGCCGCTAGCGCTGCCCGACCGCTGCCGTCAGATTGAGGCTGTGGCCCATAAATTTTGACCTGGGGCAGCTGATTGAGTTCTTGAAATAGGTAGGCCGTTAGCTCATGCTCATAGTCGGCAATTTTGTCGATGCCAAGGCTGGTGAGATAGTCTACAGCCGCCCCTAGAGCGATCACTTCTGCGATCGCCGGGGTGCCTGCCTCAAACTTATGGGGCAGCTCTGCATAGGTAGAATGATCTAAAAAGACATCAGCAATCATCTCACCCCCGCCCAAGAAAGGCGGCATGGCGTTCAGAACGGCTAGCTTGCCATAGAGAAAACCGGCCCCCGTAGGGCCACACATCTTGTGCCCAGAAGCTACCAGCCAGTCACAGTTCATTGCCTGCACGTCCACTGGCGCATGGGGCACACTCTGGCAGGCATCCACTAAGACTTTTGCTCCCACCTGATGGGCTGTGGCAATAATCTCTGCGACCGGATTAATGCATCCCAGCGTATTCGAGACATGCACCACCGCCACCAGCTTGGTTTTTGCCGACACTAACTGCTTAAACTGATCCAGGTCAAACCCCTGAGTTTCCGTTAGCCCTACATGTTTCAATACCGCGCCCGTGCGCTGAGCAATTAGCTGCCAGGGCACCAAGTTGCTGTGATGCTCCATCACCGACAGGATAATTTCATCATCGGGCTGCAGGTTGCTTAGGCCCCAGGCATAGGCAACCAGATTAATGGCTTCGCTAGCGTTACGGGTGAAGACAATTTCGTCCCGCGAGGCTGCATTGACAAAGGCCGCTACCTTATCTCGCACCGATTCATAAGCGTCAGTAGCCCGGACGCTGAGCGCATGAATGCCCCGGTGAACATTGGCATTGTCTTGCTGATAGTAGCGGGCGATCGCCTCTAAGACTGCCTGCGGTTTTTGCGAAGTGGCCGCGTTGTCAAAATAGATTAGGGGCTGAGCGTTGACTTCCTGACTGAGAATGGGAAAGTCAGCGCGAACTTTAGCAGCGAGGGTTTGTTTTTGGGCAACGGTCATAGTAGGGGGTGGGAGTTTTAAGTTTTTGAGTTCTTAGTTTTAAGTTTCGAGGTCTTAGTTTTAAGTTTCGAGGTCTTAGTTTCGAGTTTTAGATTAAGAGTATTGAGGTTTTGAGTTGGTGATTGGAGATTTTGAAGTTTGATTGGGAAGTTTTGAGCCGAATCATAATTCAAAACTCCTAACTATTCTTTTTCTCCAACTGGTTTCAATTCAAAACTCAAAATCCAAAACTCCTAACTTCTAACTATTACCATCGCGTCCATTCAGTAATTTGCTGAGTTAGCGATTCGCGCAGTGACGCTATTGTAATTTTTTCGATGATTTCCATTGCAAAGCCGTAGATGAGTAGCTGCTGGGCTTGATTGGGGCTAATTCCTCGGCTTTGTAAATAGAAAATTTCGTCGGCTGCTAGTTGACTCACAGTGGCACCGTGAGCGCATTTGACATTGTCAGCAATGATCTCAAGCTGGGGCTTGGTGTCTACGCGGCTTTTATCGGAGAGCAGCAAATTACGGTTTAGCTGAGCTGCCTGAGTGTGCTGAGCTGATTGAGAAACGTAAACTTTGCCGCTGAAAACAGCGTGGGCGCGATCGCTGATAATGCACTTGTGCAGCTGGTCGGCACTGCCGTGGGGCTGGCTTAGAGAAATCAGACTGTGGGTATCTGAGAGCTGATCCCCTGCGATCGCGCTGAGTCCATACAGTCGGGTTTCTGTTTGCTCACCTGTTTGATAAATTTCTAGGTGGTGGCGACTGACCTGAGAGCCAAGGTCAACTGCGGTACAGGTATAGCGACTGTCTCTGGCCTGAGTGACCGCAGTTTTGGCAATATGAAACGTTGTCTTGGCCTCATCCTGCAGGCGGACATGGTCAATTTGGGCGTTCGCCTCCAGCCAAACCTCCATGACGGCATTGACAAAAGTCTGTCCCTGCCCCCGGCTGTAGTATTCCTCAACCAGGGTTAGATGGCTACCTGTCTCGGCCAAAACCAGGCAGCGGGGCTGGCTAATGACGGCGGTTTGCGCCTCTGTCAGGGCATAGTGAACTAGCTGAATCGGCGTAGAAAGCTGCACCTGACGAGGTACCCAGATTACCGCTGCATCTTGAAAGCCAGCCGTATTCAAGGCTGTAAAAACTTCGTTATGACCGCTAGCGTGCCCTAAGCGCTGCTCAATTTGGCTCTTGAGTTCGGGCTGACTGCACAAATTTGCTAAGCTACCCGCCGTCACGTCTTGGGGCAAGCCTGAGCGCGAAGAAAGCGACTCGACGTAAACTCCGTTGACAAATACCAGCCGACTGTTTTGAGTTTCAGGTCGGTTGGGTATGGGGGCGATCGCCTCAAGATTCTTTTCGCTTAGCGGCTTTGCCGCCTCCAGCTCCAGCGCCAGCAGCTCAGAGATATCGCTAAAGCGCCATTCTTCATCCCGCGCTGAGGGAAAAGACTGCTCTTGCACCAGTGCTCTAGCCGCCTGACGCAGCTCAGGTAGCGCTAGCTGTGTGAGGGGTTCAGCGGCAACTACTGACAGAAGTCTGCTCAAGTAGGTCTCTGCTGCTTTGGCCATGCCGTTTTCAGAAACTTGCAGCCCCATTACACTGCCACCTCAGACGCATCTTCCAACACCCACTCGTAGCCCCGCTCTTCGAGTTCCTGAGCCAGTTCTTTATCGCCTGTACGAATGATGCGGCCATCGGCCACGACATGCACGTAGTCTGGTACAACGTAGTTCAGCAAGCGCTGGTAGTGAGTAATTAAGACAGTAGCATTTTCGGCAGTTGCTAGCTGATTGACGCCGCTAGCAACCGTTTTCAGCGCGTCAATATCTAGACCCGAATCAGTTTCATCTAAAATCGTAAGCTTGGGTGCTAGCAGCGCCATCTGCAAAATCTCGTTGCGCTTTTTTTCGCCGCCAGAGAAGCCTTCATTAACGCTGCGATCGAGAAAGCTAGCGTCCATTTTGACCACGTCTAGCTTTTCTTCAATCAGGTCGTCAAAGTCAAAAACGTCTATTTCTGCCTGACCTTGAGCTTTAAGATGAGAGTTATAAGCCACTCGCAAAAAGTCGCGGTTGCTTACCCCCGGAATTTCTAGAGGATACTGGAACGCCAGAAACAAGCCACCCGTAGCGCGCTCATGAGGCTCTAGAGCCAGCAGGTTTTGTCCCTGAAAAAGCACCTCGCCGCTGGTGACTTCGTAATCAGGGTGTCCGGCTAAGACCTTAGAGAAGGTGCTCTTGCCAGATCCATTCAGGCCCATAATAGCGTGAATTTCACCCGCTTTGACTTCGAGATTGAGGCCCTTGAGAATTTCACTGCCGTCAATGGCTGCTTGCAGATTCGTAACTGAAAGAATGACTTCGCTATTTTCCTGAATCACCACTTTAGTCTCCATGAGGTAGGCATTGCTCTCCAGTGCCCAGCCAGACATCGTTTGTCTGCTCTGCAACACGGGATAGCCGCCATCAGCCCACCGTATTTTCCAGCTTTAGGCTCATCAGCTTATCGGCTTCTGCCGCAAACTCCATTGGCAGTTTGTTAAACACGTCCCGGCAAAAACCGCTGATAATCATTGAAACCGCATCTTCAGGAGCAATGCCACGCTGGGCGAAGTAAAAGAGCTGGTCTTCGCCAATCTTGGAAGTAGAGGCTTCGTGTTCAACCCGCGCCGACTGATTTTGCACCTGAATATAGGGAAAGGTGTTGGCATTAGAGCGATCGCCTAGCAGCATCGAATCGCACTGGGAATAGTTGCGGGCATTTTTGGCTTTAGGCCCAATTTTTACGAGACCCCGATAGCTATTTTTAGAATGACCTGCAGAAATCCCTTTAGAAATAATCGTGCTGCGGGTATTTTTGCCAACATGCACCATTTTGGTACCCGTATCAGCCTGCTGCCTGTTGTTGGTCAGCGCTACCGAATAAAATTCACCCACAGAGTTGTCTCCCACTAGCACACAGCTAGGATACTTCCAGGTAATGGCTGAGCCTGTTTCTACCTGAGTCCAGGAGATTTTAGAGTTATTTCCTTTACACAGGCCGCGCTTAGTGACGAAGTTATAGATGCCGCCTTTACCATTCTCATCGCCTGCAAACCAGTTTTGCACGGTAGAGTACTTAATCTCAGCATTGTCCAGGGCCACCAGCTCTACAACTGCCGCATGAAGCTGGTTGCTATCGTACATGGGGGCGGTACAGCCCT
Source organism: Leptolyngbyaceae cyanobacterium RM1_1_2 (assembly GCA_012032345.1). Taxonomy (GTDB): domain Bacteria; phylum Cyanobacteriota; class Cyanobacteriia; order Phormidesmidales; family Phormidesmidaceae; genus Sphaerothrix. The sequence continues at coordinate 20,236 of JAAUQI010000051.1, forward strand.
CCAGGTAGGTGACCGAACTGCCTGCCTCCGCCACAATCAGCGTCCGCTCAAACTGCCCAGAGTCGCCGTTGTTGATGCGGAAGTAAGTAGACAAATCCATTGGGCACTGAGTGTCTTTAGGGATATAGACAAAAGAGCCGTCGCTAAAGACCGCTGAATTCAGCGCGGCAAAGTAGTTGTCTCCCACTGGTACGACGCTACCCAGGTATTTTTGCACCAGCTCAGGATGCTCTTGCAAAGCTTCGGAAATAGAGCAAAAAATAACGCCCTCCTCTGCCAGCTTTTCCTTGAAGGTGGTGGCGACAGACACACTGTCAAAAATGGCGTCTACTGCCACGTTGCTGAGGCGCTTTTGTTCAGAGAGGGGAATGCCTAACTTTTCAAATGTTTCTAACAGGGTTGGATCAACTTCTTCAAGGCTACCCAGTTTTTTGGGCTGCTGCTTGGGGGCCGAGTAGTAGACAATGTTCTGATAGTCAATCGGCCCGTAGGCTACGTTATGCCAGGTTGGCTCAGCCATTGTTAGCCAGCGACGGTAGGCTTTGAGACGAAATTCCAGCATAAACTCCGGCTCATTTTTCTTAGCCGAAATCACTCGGATTACGTCTTCGCTCAGTCCGCGCCCTAAAGACTCAGACTCGATATTGGTGATAAAACCGTATTTATAAGGCTGGCTAATAAAGGACTGAACGGTAGAAGAAGTCATGATGGCAGCGGCTCTCTTGAACTAAGATCAACAACTAAGGTCAGCTTGAGAAAATTAAAGCGCTAGTACTTACTGGTCTCTGCGCGAATTTGCTCAAAGGTAATGTCTTGGCTATCGCCCGCAAAGGCATTGTCTGGCGTCAAGAACAGCATACAGTGGCACTCTTTGCGCTCCTGCATAGGAACACAGGGGCAGTTCCAGAAGGTGGCTTTGACCTCGGCCTCTTTGTCTTCATAGTGACGGCAAGGACAAAGGGGAGCACCTAGATCATCTTTATGCTTGGCTAAGCCTTCAATTACGACCGCAGTCACTCCAGGATCAGCACAAAAATAGGTTCCTGTGCGCTTGGCGTAGCTTTGAGAAAAATTACGCATTAGTTCAAGGTTCTTTTCGGAAGCCTGAGTCGGTTTTTCTAGAGCCATTAGTCTATGTAGGTAGCGAGACAACCATATAATTCTATAATTAAAACAACACAGAGGTTGTCTAATCTGATTCTAGACTACTTTAGCAACATAGGCGTTGTCAAAGTCCTAGATTCTGCCCAAAGACGCATTGCCAACGCTGATTTGAACACATGACTTTAATCCATCCCCCTTCCACTAAGGATGACATCCTCCAGTATCTAATCAAGCACGGGGAAGTGACTGCTCAGACTCTAGCTGAGACTCTGGGGGTTAGTCCGCAGGCTGTTCGACGTCATCTCAAAGACTTAGAAGTTGACGAACTGATCGAGCATCATGCGGTGCAGGAAGGCATGGGAAGACCCCATTATTTCTATTGCCTCAGCCGCAAGGGGCGCGATCGCTTTCCAGCCCAGTACGATACCTTTGCGCTTTCTCTACTCGATACGCTCGCCGAAACGGTAGGCAGAGAAGAGGTTAAATCTATCCTACGTAGGCAGTGGGAGCGCAAGGCGCTGGCCTATCGGCAGGAATTGGGAACAGGCAGTCTGCAGGAGCGAGTCAATAATTTGGTTAAGCTACGACAGGCCGAAGGCTACATGGCGGAGTGGCACAAAGCTGAGCCAAGTCAGCCTGGGCATTCTCTATCGAGTTACATCATTACAGAATACAACTGCGCTATTTCCCAGATTGCTGAGTCCTATCCCAGCGTCTGTGGACATGAGCTAGAAATGTTTCAAGTGGCGCTGCCTGACTGCGCTGTCAGCCGCACACACTGGCTTGTAGATGGCGAGCATCGCTGTGGCTATCTGGTGCAAGAGAAAGCCTGAATATGAGGCGCTCAGGTACAGCAGTGCCTGAGCGCTCTCAGACTACCTGCGTTACGATCAGAACCGTTCGACTCACGTCGTAGTGACTCATGCTTGACCAAAGTTTACAGTTTTTGACCCCTGAGGAATCAGCAGCGGTGGACAGGGCACTGCTCACCTCTCCCGAAAAGTTTTTGACCCGGCTCACGCTCTCGACCGCCAAGCTGCTGAAGTATATTGCCCACAATCTTGAGACTCCAGTGGAGCAGCTCACGAATGAGCAGATTATTGACTGGTTTGAGAAAGATGCCAAGCTCAAGCGCGAACAGGGCGTTAATGCTGCCACCCTAAAATGGGAAGCGCCTGAAATCGATCAGTTTTCTGGGCCAGCCTAGCAATCTTCCCTGGGGGAGAAGAAGGCCCTCGATAGATCTGTCAGGCTAAAGGAGTTGAATCTACAACCCAGCAATGACAACTCCCATAACCGAAATTATTAGTAATCTAGAATATGACTGGTTAACGGTTCTGCAAAGCAAGACAGAGTCGCTGCAAGCCTATGATAAATACATTCGAGATGCCGAGGAGGCTAACTCCCAACCCTGTGTCGAAATGCTCAAAAAGCTGCGGGCGGCTGAATCAAAGCAGGTTCAGGAAATTCGGCAGCATCTAATCAGCGTCATGCAAAACGGCAGCATGTAGCAGCTGAGGCGATATCACAATTTTTGTGACTCTTTGGGTTAGGGCTAATGGCTAAGAGCAAGCTGGTTCTAATCGTGGATGGTGCCATCTGGCATGATGGCACCCGTCAGGTTAGTGCCTGTGAGTTTTACCATGACCTTGTTGCCAAAACCAATCCGGGCACCGCTGAGATCCGCGCCGCTAAGATCCGCGCCGCTGAAGTCAGCGCCAATCAGATCGGCTTCTCTCAGATTGGCGTGGCTGAGGTCGGCCTGTAGCAGATTGGCTCGAAACAGCTTGGCCCGCTGCAGGTTGGCTCGGTTGAGAATGACCTTGTGCAGGAAAGCGTCGCTCAGGTCAGCGCCGCTCAGGTCAGCTTGACTCAGGTTCCTGCCTGAAAAATCTTTTTCTTTAAGATCTGCGCCGCTGAGCTTAGCACCGCTGAGGTCAGGATTTTGCTGCCGTGCTCGGTAACTGCTGTGATTTTGAGCCTGCGGGTAGGTTGATTGCGCTCGGCGATTAGATTCGGTGCCGGAGCCATTTTTGCTCTCAGGCTGGTAGCTACCCCGTGGATAGCTACTGTACGGATAGCGATTGCGATCGCCATCCGAAGCGCTATACCCGTTACTATTACTGGTGCCGTTGCTGGCGGCTGCGGGTTGACTCTCAGCAGAGGTGTGCTTGCTTTCCTGAGGCGATCGCTCTGCTTTAGAGGTCTCGTCAGATTGGGAAGCTGCGCGGTTTGAATAGGTTTGCCGAGATGCCTGAGCCTCCTGGTAGCGCTGATAGTAACTTTGATAACCGGATTGGTAAGATCCGTAGGGAGATGTATAAGGCGATCGGTAGGCGTATCGAGACTGACTGTAGTTAGGAGTGTATCCATAGGCCGAGCGGTACCCTGTTCCAGAGCGCTGTTCACCTTGAGCAGACTGGGCTGTGGGAGCGGGCTGCTTGCCTTTTTGGCGATTGTCTTGATGGTACTGTCGTAGATAGTCCCGCGCTTCGTTAAGCTGCTTAAGCTTTTCCTGTGCCTTTTCTTGTAAGCGCTGGTTTTCTTGGGGAATACGATCGGGGTGCCAGATAAAGACTAGGTCTTTGTAAGCCTGATTTACTGTTTCAATCGAGGCTCCAGGCTCTAAGTCCAGCACTCGGTAAGATCGCTCTAGTTCATGCATCAGGTCGAGATAAGCTCCATCGCTCTGCTGAGGCTTGTAGCACTGGGTTAGTCTTTGATTATTTTAGAAGCGATTTTGTAGAAGCGGCAGCGATCGCCCCGTTTGCACGCAAAGCTTAAGATATGACAGAGGACAGAGCAGGCTCAGCCGCCTGTCTTTGCTCATATTCCTTAACATCTTCAAATTTAGACTTAGACACTCGATATTATGTTGATTGCCCCTTCTCTCGCTAGGATCTAGATCCAGTTCTTTGGCTGAGACGTCAACAATAGCCTTTCAGGAAGCAAAATATTAGCCCTCATAGGAGATGACCTTGATTACTACAACACCTTTGAAAACCACAAAATCAGAAGAAATCTTTGCGGCTGCTCAGAACTTGATGCCGGGGGGCGTTAATTCTCCAGTAAGAGCCTTTAAGTCAGTGGGGGGGCAGCCCATTGTATTTGACCATGTCAAAGGTGCTTACATTTGGGATGTCGATGGCAATCAGTACATAGACTATGTTGGGACGTGGGGGCCTGCCATCTGTGGTCATGCTCATCCTGAGGTTCTACAGGCTCTTACGGCAGCCTTAGAAAAAGGGACTAGCTTTGGCGCACCTTGCTACTTAGAAAACGTGCTAGCAGAGATGGTAATCGAGGCGGTTCCCAGCATCGAAATGGTGCGTTTCGTCAACTCTGGCACCGAAGCCTGTATGGCAGTACTCCGTTTGATGCGGGCTTTTACAGGACGTGACAAACTTTTGAAGTTTGAAGGTTGCTACCACGGTCATGCCGATATGTTTTTAGTCAAGGCAGGCTCTGGAGTGGCAACGTTAGGATTACCTGACTCCCCCGGCGTGCCAAAAGCGGTCACCAGCGCGACTTTAACAGCTCCCTACAACGATTTGGAGGCGGTCAAAAAGATTTTTGCTGCCAATAAAGGGGAAATTGCCGGAGTGATTTTAGAGCCTGTGGTAGGTAATTCTGGATTTATCCTGCCGGATGCCGGATTTTTGGAGGGTCTGCGAGAGATTACTCAAGAAGATGGCTCCCTACTAGTTTTTGACGAGGTGATGACTGGCTTTCGGATTGCCTACGGCGGCGCTCAGGAAAAGTTTGGCGTAACGCCTGATTTGACCACATTGGGCAAAGTCATCGGGGGTGGCTTGCCTGTAGGTGCCTATGGCGGTCGGCGCGACATTATGGAAATGGTAGCGCCTGCTGGCCCCATGTACCAGGCCGGAACATTGTCAGGTAACCCATTAGCAATGACGGCTGGCATTAAAACGCTAGAGCTGCTGCAGCGTGCTGGCATCTACGAGCAGCTTGAGCAGCGAACTCGTGAGCTTAGTCAAGGGTTGCTCAAAGCCGCTCAGGAGGCCGGACATAAAGTTTGCGGTGGCAGCCTGAGTGCGATGTTTGGCCTGTTTTTTACAGCAGGGCCGGTGCATAACTACGAAGATGCTAAGCAGTCGGATTTGCAAAAGTTTGGACGCTTTCATCGTGGCATGTTAGAGCGGGGAATTTACTTAGCCCCCTCTCAATTTGAGGCAGGCTTTACCTCACTCGCCCATACTGAATCAGACGTTGCTAAAACGGTTGCTGCTGCCCAAGAAGTTTTTGCTAATCTCTAGCAGGTAGCCACGGCAGTTCCACAACTAGAAACTGAGGTTAGCACTGAAGTGCTAACTACGAGCAAAAATTAGGGTTTGTAGTCAGGGCTTTAGCACTGAAGTGCGGGGTTAATAAAAAAGGGCAGATTAGTCTGCCCTTGAGTAGCTATCTGACCATACTGAAAGCAAAAACGGCTAGCCCAGCGCCTCTAGATAGTCGCGGACGCGGTTGCGACGCTTGGGCTGTCGCAGCTTCTGTAGCGCTTTGGACTCAATTTGACGTACCCGCTCTCGTGAGAGGTCAAGTGCCCGACCAATTTCAGCCAGGGAGTAGGGAGTACCATCGCCTAGACCAAAGCGCATCTGAATAACTTCCTGTTCGCGGGTGGTTAGGTCAGAGAGTAGCTGCTGCAGGTCGCGGCGCAGAGCTTCGCGCATCAGGCTTTCTTCGGGAGAAATGCTGTCAGTTTCTAGCAGATCGCCAAGTTCAGTGTCACGATCTTTGCCTACCTTGGTTTCAAGTGAAACCGAACGGGGTACCCGCAGCAGGACTTCTCTTACCTGCGGTGGCGTCATCTCTAGCTCTTTGGCAATATCTTCTACCGTTGGGGTGCGACCTTGGTCTTGGGAAAGCTTGCGCTGGGCTTTTTTAATCTTGTTGAGCTTTTCTGTAATGTGAACAGGAAGCCGAATGGTGCGGCTTTGGGTGGCGATCGCTCGCGTGATCCCCTGCCTGATCCACCAGTAGGCATAGGTGCTAAAACGGTAGCCCTTGGTGGGGTCAAACTTTTCGACCGCCCGCTCTAGTCCCAGAGTGCCTTCCTGGATCAGGTCAAGTAGCTCCAAGCCTCGATTTTGATATTTCTTAGCTACCGATACGACAAGCCTCAGGTTGGCTTTGATCATGTGCTCTTTGGCACGAATTCCTTCAGCGATCGCCTGATCAAGCTCTTTGACGCTGATGGCTGCGAGTTCAGCCCACTTCTGTTTGCCCTGGATAAGAAGCGGCTTTAGCTCGGTGACCGAAATATTGGCTTCACGCGACCATCGCTCTAGGGAAGGTCGATGGCTTAGATGAGAAGTGAGGCGATCGTGGGTTTCCATCAGAGCTACATAAGTCTGTAGCAGGTCGCCTTGGACTTCAGCCGACTGGGTACGTAATTCAAGCAGTTGCATGTAGCGCTGTACAAGCTGAGCTTCTGAGACTTCTTCATCCCGTCGTAGCAGCCTGACTCTGCCAATTTCTTGCAAATAAAGGCGTACAAGGTCAGTGGTACGGCGAGCACCGGCTTTGTGAGCGACTAGCTCTTCGGCAACCTGATTGAGTTCAGCCTCATCGAAACTGGCCAGAGAGAAATCTTCAGCAGCGTCGTCACTACTGACTTTTTCTAGGTCAACGGCAGAGGGATCGCGATCAGTATCTAAACGCTCTGCGGCTTGAAAATAAGGGGTAGCTATCATGGCGACTGCTTTCAGTTGCTCCAGTTTGGCTAATAAGATCTCGCGGGGCCAGCCTTAGGGCTAGGGTGCCCATGTATTTAGACTAGCGATCAAACGGTTAAAGTTCCGTCTGTGGTCGCAGCTTAAACAATTAACGGGGAAGAAGTCGGGAATAAATAAAGACTGAGTAAAGCCTTATCCACAAACTGCTTTGGGTCTGATGCAGACCTGATTAAGAGCTACAGATGTAATCCGCAGAATTCCGGAGAAATCAAATCTGTTTAAGCTTCGTCAATGATGGCGCTGCGATCGAGCAGCAGCAGATTACGCAGCTGGTCGGAGTCAAATTCTGTGAGCCACTGCTCTCCTGAGCTAACGACCTGTTCGGAAAGAGCTTTTTTGCTTTCGATTAGCTCATGGATGCGTTCTTCTAGGGTGCCTGTACAGACAAATTTGTGTACCTGTACGTTGCGAGTCTGACCAATCCGAAAGGCGCGGTCAGTAGCCTGGTTCTCAACGGCTGGGTTCCACCAGCGATCGAAGTGAAAAACATGATTGGCACGCGTCAGATTGAGGCCAACCCCGCCAGCTTTAAGGGACAGAATGAAGATCTTGGGGCCGTTGGGATCGTGCTGAAAGCGATCCACCATCGCGTCTCGCTGCTTTTGCGAGGTGCTGCCGTAGAGAAACAGGGTTTCCTGGCCCAGATAGCTCTCTAAATGAGCTTTCAGCAGTTTGCCCCATTCCGAAAACTGGGTAAAAATCAGGGCGCGATCGCCTTCTGCAATCAGTTCTTCTAGCATTTCATCAAGGCGCATCAGCTTGGCTGAGCGATTGACTTTGCCTAAGCTCTTCTGCTTAAGGAACTGGGCTGGATGGTTACAAATCTGCTTGAGCTTCACCAGCAGCGACAAAATTAGGCCGTGACGTTGAATGCCTTCTGTTTCTTCAATTGCCGCTAAAGAAGCATCTACGGTTTGCTGGTAGAGGCTGGCCTGCTCTGTGGTCAGGCCGCAGAATACCGTCATTTCCTGCTTTTCGGGTAGCTCCTGGATAATACTGCGATCGGTTTTAAGCCGCCGTAAGATAAAAGGCTGTACCAGCGATCGCAGCGTTTTCAGCGAAGCCGTGTCGCCATAGCGCTCAATGGGTGTGGCAAAGCGCCGCTGAAAGAAATTACGAGGCCCCAGATAGGCCGGGTTCAAAAAGTCTAAGATCGACCACAGCTCAGAGAGTCGGTTTTCCACTGGGGTACCCGTCAGGGCAATGCGAAAGTCAGCTTCAATTTCTCGGACGGCTTGAGACTGTTTGGCTTCAGGATTTTTGATATTTTGGGCCTCGTCTAGAACTAGGCCCTGCCAGCTGACTGCTTTAAAGGCTTTAGTATTCCGGTAAATCAAAGCGTAGCTGGTAATGACTAAGTCAGCCTCAGAGGCTGCTTTGACAAAGTTTTTGCCGTGAGGCCGCTTGTCGCCGTGATAAACCAGCGTTTGCAATTTTGGCCCAAACCGTCGCACCTCGCGCTCCCAGTTGCCAATCACCGAGGTCGGACAAACCAGCAGCGTCGGCTGTTCCAGCAGGTTGTTTTCGCGCAGATGAAGCAAAAAAGCAATGAGCTGAACGGTTTTTCCTAAGCCCATATCATCAGCCAGACAGGCCCCCAAGCCCCACTGCTCCAGGAAGGCCAGCCACGCTACGCCTCTGGCCTGATAGGGGCGTAGCTGACCCACAAAACCTGCGGGTTCAGTAATTGGAGTGAGAGTTTGATTGCCAGTAGTCAGCGTCTTGATTAATTCCTGCAGCGCCCCTGAAGCCTCAAAACTTACTACCGGGAGCTTTTCAATCATCTGGGTATCGCCTGTACTAATGCGCAGCGCGTCTTCTACGGAAAAGCTCATTTGCTCAGGCCGCTGCTTGAAAAAGCTTTGGGCCGCTTTGACATCTTGAGGTCGGAGTTCTACCCACTTACCGTTGACTTCGACTAGCGGCGACTGCTTTGAAATCAGCTCCTGAAACTCTTGTAGAGAGAGGGTTTCTCCAGCTAAGGTTAGTTCCCACTGAAAGTTCAGCAGGCTTTGTAAACCCAATTTTTGCCGCTGTTTGCGCTGGGGAGCCTCAGCTCGAATACTCAGACCCAAACGGTTGTCCAGATCGGCCTGCTGACTCACCAGACCAGGGGGCAAAATCACCCCAAAGCCGCTGTCTAACAGCCGCCAAGCCGCAGCCTTGATGAACTCAAAAGCCTGAATTGGATCCAGCAGACAAACCTGAGGCCGCTGGGTTTGCAGACTGTCGTGGATGGGCTGGTACAGCCGTGCGGCCCGCCCCAGTCCAGCCAAAAAATTTTCTTGCGGATTTTCTAGTGCCCGCTCCTGGTAGTAGAGCGTGTCTACCGGATTTTCCCAAATAGTAGTGGCCTCTAGCAAAACGTCGGCTGCGTCAGTAGCCTGCATACAGTAGTGCAGCTGCCAGTCTTCGGTGCCTGAGGTGGGCGGCTCTAGCACGAAGCAGGTACGAAAGGCTGCTGTTTGACCCGCTTGCAGATTCTGTAGCGGGGCTGTCCAAGTGGCGATCGCTTCCTGAAATCTAAGTCCTGCTAGCAGATAGGCTTCAAACTTACCCTCAGGACTGCCTAGCGCGCTTAGCCACTCACTCACGGGAATATCACTGTCAACTGGAATGTTAGCTGGCATGGGCTGACCTTGAGCAATCGCTTTAACCTGAGTGTTGACTAAAGTAGCTAAAAAGCTCAACAGCAGATCTTGCGGCTCGGCTAGGAGGTCGATCGCGCCGTTAGTTTCCAATGTAACAGACTGATAGGCGCGATTCACAGCAGGCATTTGCTGCGTGTAGGTGCGTAGCCGACCCTGATCGATGGCGCTATCTAATAGCAGTTGCCAACTGGCAATCGCGCCACTCGCAACCGGGTAAACTTCGGGCAAAAACTTAGCCCGTGCCAGCAGATCTAAAACCCAGCGGGTGATATGCGACCAATAGCAGAGATCAGAGCCGATGGCGGTGACTTCTAACATAGCTGGCCCCAGCGGCAGGCTGCTTAAAAAGGTCAGGGTTTCAGCAGCACTGAGCTGAAACCCTTCTACTTGCCAAAGAAAGAGGGCTGAGTGAGTCAGGTCAGACTCAGCTAGATCTGCCGCATTTGAGAGCTGCGGTAAAAAAGTATCAGGCTGGTAGTGAGTCGGTAAAGCAACTACCTGCGATCGCCAGCACCCAAATTGGGTACTGGATGGAGGAGTCACAGGTCTGACAGCCCGTTGACGACCTGCCGTTTTGTTAACTGTAGGATTAGCAGCCTGAAATACAGCAGAGGGTACTTGAAAGAGAGGCTCTGGCTTACCTGTTTGCTCCGAGCGCCGGGTAGAGGACTTGAGAAAGCCAATAAGCTCGTCTGGGGTCATGCCGTAGGGATGGCTGGGAATGCGCTCTGACTGAACTTTGGCTGTTTCGAGATGTCGCCAAGTTTCTCCCCAAACAAAGAAGCAGTGGTCTTGTGCTAGCCAATTGCCGTGTAAAATCGCCATGCGCAGTCAAATCATTAAAAAAGGGCAAACGGGTAGCCTTTAGAGGTCGTTGAGTGGAGTCGCCTTAAAGGTATCAGCTTCAACCGCTTTTGAACTCCTTGGCTGGGGGTAACTGAATAAAAATTCTGCTGTCAGGTGCTGCTAGGGGGCTAGTAAAACAGGTGCTAAAATACCCAAAAATACACTTAGAAAGCTGGGTGTTGGAGTCTTTGCAATCTTCCTCTAGCGCCGTCACCTTTGCAATACTGGCCCTATTGTACAACCTGACCTGTCGTCGTGCGCTCAGCAGCATTTGCAAACGAAACTGTTTTGACAAACTCGGCATCGGTACGACAAATTTTTGAGGTTAAAAAGCAAGCTTTATGGAAATTAATTTGCCTGAAGTTGTTGAAGAGGTTAACGCTGCCTTTGAGCGCTATGAGCTGGCTTTGGTTAACAATGATGTGGACACGCTAAATCAGTTGTTTTGGCATCATCCCACCACAACTCGCTATGGGGCAACTGAAAACCTATATGGCTATGAAGCGATCGCTCAGTTTAGGGCAGCTCGAGCGACCCAAGGACTTAAGCGTAAGCTGACCCATACGGTAATTACAACTTATGGGCGAGACTTTGCCAGCGCTAACACCGAGTTTGAAAAGACCTCCGGTCAGCGAGGCCGACAAAGTCAAACCTGGATGCGCAGCATTGGAGGCTGGCGAGTCGTCAGCGCCCACGTTTCTTTTTTGTCAAACTGATGGCAAAAACCGGGCGAAACTAGTCTGGCTTGTACCTGTGGTAGTTAAGGCAAAAAGTTTCGTTTCCGTTAGAAAAATTTTGATGAGTATCGCGCAGAATTTCAAAAGCCTGGTCGCAATTGTGAACTAAAAAGAGCAGCTCATAGTCCTTCGGGTCAATTAGCTGCTTCTGCAGCGGCCACTGTCGCACCCAGGCCAGCAGATCAGCCCACATTTCACCCACTAAGATAATTGGAATATTACAGATGTGCTCGACCTGCATGAGCTGCCAGGTATATACCATTTCTAGCAGTGTGCCCACGCCGCCGGGAGCCACAACGACGGCATTTGACAGGCTCATAAAGTGATCAAGACGATCAGAAAAGCGATCAAACTCTCGTTTGATATCAACGTGATCGTTGACGCCTTCCTCAAAAGGCAGCTTGATGCTCAGACCGTAAGATTTGCTAGCCGGATCGGCCCTGCCTTCTTTGTGTCCCCGGTTGGCAGCTTCCATCAGACCAGGGCCGCCACCTGTGACCACGTCCATGCCTTCACGACCGAGCAGTCGGGCCAGACGGCGAACCTGCTCATAGATAGAATCGCCAGCATGAATACGAGCTGAGCCAAAAATGGCAACGCGAAAACGATCGGAGTCAAGCATAAAGGTTGTATGAAGCTTTGAGGGGTAAACAGGGTGCAATAAGCCTAGTACAGCCTATTACACCCTACCTCTAAATGATCCTCTACTCAGGATTATTCTCACAGTACGAGTTTATGCTCTGTCCTATCCGCGAACAGCTACCGCTGCGATCGCCTGAGCTGCCCCCTAAAAATTATTCAGGCTCGGGTTCGTGCAGCTAGCGCCTGTGACTAGCGTTTATGACTAGGCATTAAAAATAGCCAGCTCACAAAGAAGAACGCGGCTGTAAATAGCTGAGCAATGTCTATGGCTGACAGATAGCCATCTGCAAAGGCGGCCAGCGTGCGATCGCTGATACCGAACAGCCAAGAGGCATTGCCAAAAGACCAGATACCAATTCTCAAGTATCGAATGAAATCATCCGGCATTTCTACAGCCCGGACGGCTTGATTAGGTTGTTGGCTCATTGTAAATAGTGCAAATAGGAAGATAATCGACGAAATTAACAGCCTTAAAGCCGTTAGATTCTAAGATTGCTAGATGTTTCACTGACCTTTTTGTCAGGCCAAAAGCCCATATGGCTCAGATGTACATGCTGTCAATTTAACCGTAACAAATTGCAACAATTTGCGCACTCTACCCCAAGCATTAATTTTTCAGCAGGTTCTTAACAGGTTTTAGAGGTCGTTTGAAAAGGAATAGGCTGTCACATTTAGCACTCAGAGATTCCCCCTAGGCCCATTGAAAAGGGGAATCCCGCTAAATTCTCTTTGGAAAGAGGGAATTTAGCGGGATTAAAATAGCGATACCTCACAGAAAGCTTTCAAACCATCCTCTCAGCAAGACCGCTATTGTACGGGAAGCATGTCACCTTTGTAGCAGAACAAATTTGCTACACTCTGGGCTGGTGGCCTCAAAACCTGGCTGAGGCTAGTAGACTAGCTTTGATTAGTTTCAAAGTGTTAATAGCATGACTCAATCGGTAGACACAATTTTTGATCAAGCGATCAAACGCTATCAGTCTGGCGCGCCTGCGGAAGAGCTGATTCCAACTTTTAAGGAAATTTGCGATCTTGCGCCCAAAAACAGTGCCGCTTGGACCTGTTTAGCCTGGCTTTGTCTACTGGCAGATAAGCCCAACGCCGCTCTCAAAGCGGCTCAAAAGGGTGTCAAGCTAGCCCCCCAAGATCCCCAGGCCCGAGTCAACCTGGCTATTGCCATGCTAGAAACGGGCAAGCCGGGGGTTCGTTCCCATGTAGAAACGGTGAAGCGCATGATTACTGCGATCGCAGAAATTCGACAGGAAATTGAGAGCAATTTTGAAGAAGGATTAAGGCGAAAACCAGATTGGCCCAGTTTACAGCGCGTTAAAAACTGGCTATTTGAAGGTTAGAAACAGATAGCCACAGGGCTTTTAAGCTCATTTCGTCAGGACTGACAACGCGGCTTGGATAATTAAATTGAGTGCTGCTTCATCAAATTCAGATTAGGGATCAGCGCTTGATTCCTAAGAATGCACCGCCAGTAAGACCTAAACCAGCACTCAAGTTGATAGAAATGACTAAATAGTTTAGCTTCTGCAGTACGGCTGTCCTAAAATTGGGGTGCAGCTATATTTTTCACCTAACTTTCACCTAACACAGATAGCCTGATGAAAGATAGATTGCTCAACGCCTTGAACTGGATTTTGGTTGCCAACCTTTTCTTCGTTCTGTTTAGCTTTTTCTGGTTTGCTGCCGCGCTTATTGGCCGCTCTTTTGACGTGAATCTGGGGTTTGACCTCTGGTACTCTCTATGGGAGCCGCTGTTCATGCCCGCTATCGGCATTCTCATGGCAGGGGCAATTTTAAGCGGCATTTTAAGCTGGGTTAGTCGGTATCTAACGGCAGCAGAGCGATAGAGAACTGTAGAAGATAGCTTTTCTATCGCTTCTCTGCTTCTGCCCGTCGCTGGGCTACTCGCAGCTTAGCCGAGCGCGATCGCGGATTAGTTTGAATCTCTGCCTCCTGGGCTATCAGCGGTTTTTTGGTGACTACCTGCAGCTCAGGGTGGTTGCGGAAGGCATGTTTGACGCGGCGATCTTCGAGGCTATGAAAGCTGATAATCGCTAGACGACCGCCCGGTTTGAGCCAGCTAGGAGCCTGCTCTAAGAGCGCATCAAGTCTGTCTAGCTCTTGGTTGACAGCAATCCGCAAAGCTTGAAAAACTCGAGTGGCCGGATGGATGCGGCCATAGCGGTATTTGGCTGGCACCGAGCGGGCGATCGCCTCTGCCAGGGCCGTTGTGGTTTGAAAGGGGCGCTGCTCTACAATCTGACGGGCAATGCGTCGTGAGAGTCTTTCTTCGCCGTAGTGGTAAAAAATATCGGCCAGCTGCTTTTCTTCCCAGTGGTTAACAATTTCAGCGGCGGTGAGCGACTGCTGTAGGTTCATCCGCATATCGAGGGGCGCTTCTAGCCTGAAGCTAAAGCCGCGCTCGGCAATATCAAACTGAGCCGAGCTGACGCCCAAGTCTGCCAGAATGCCGTCAAAACGGCGATCGCCAGGATCAAACTGGCTAAAGCTGCCGTGCCAAAACTCAGCGCGATCGCGGTACTCAGCCAGGGTAGAGCAGGCAGCGGCGATCGCCTGGGTGTCTTGATCAATCGCCACCAAACGACTCTTTGGCATAGCCGCTAGCAGCAGCTGACTGTGACCGCCGCCGCCGACCGTTGCATCTAAATACTGGCCGTCAGGACGCAGCGCCAGATGCTGTAAGACTTCTGGCCCCAACACCGAAACGTGATGAAATTCTGTAGTAGAAGGCTCGAGGTAGGGCGCAGTCATGCCTGTGCAAATTTGAAGTAAGGGCCAAAAAGGCTAAATTAGAGTTCAGGGCAGAAATTGAATATTGCATCCACTCACTCATTCAGCCTAACCGAATTCGCTTCAGCGCATTGTCGATTCTACAGCTTGCAGAACTGGAAAAAACAGGCAGTCCTCTAGTTTTTTTGCCCTACGCCCACAGCGATTGGAGTTTTCTGCTCAAGTCGATTTTGCCAATCCCGGCTAAGCTCGTCATCACTGCGATGGGCTTCCCACGGCCCCAAATCAAAGCCCTGAATTATCCACTGTCCCTGCATGGCATTGCCATCAGCCGAAACACTGCCGCTGTATTGAATAGGAGCCGTTGAGCGCGTCAGGTAGCGCTTAGAAAACTGCACGCTGCGGCCTACAACTTCACCGCTTACCTGCGCCTCACCCAGCGGGCCATCGTCTAAGATGCGTCCGCTAAGACTGTTGCCGCCCTGCACTAGGGTGGCTTCAAACCGCGTAGGGGCATCCCCCTGCCAGTAAGTTCCCAGCCAAGTACCACTCAGGTTCGCCATGTAATCTCTGCAATCTGAAAGTTGAAAATTGTTTTCAAAGCCAGCCATTCTATTTTCAGACCAACTGAGCCATTTCAAATCCACATAGTCTAGCTTAAACACGATTGTGAACAAGCTATGAAGCTCTACGGTCACCTGAAAAGTCAGTAGATACTGAGAAAGCTTCCCAGTTTAGCAAGGGTTTATCGTCGTCATTTAGCAGTATTTGCTAAATCATTACAATTTTGCTCAAAGTTTTCAGTATAACTACGTATAAGGTAACAAGATTGCATAAAAAGATTATGAAGTCACTTCACCTGAGGAGCCTGAATTTGAGTGCCTCAGTAAGCTTGAGGAATTCTCAGGTTCTCGATGTCTACTTTAATAAACGGTGGTAGTTCATGGTGATAGCTAAAGTCAGCGAACATCGAACAGACTCTCCGAACAATCTTAAAAATACTCAGAATTTGCTCTACTTAGACATCTTTAGATGCCTTGCCATTATAGGCGTAGTCGGTGTCCATCTTTTAGCGGACTTAGAAATATCGCCTGTGAAGTTTTATCCCTCTGGCGAAGGGATTGTGAGCAATCTTTCTGCGCTGTTTACTTATACTGTTTCTGGTAATTCGCTCAAAGGAATTGGTTTACAGCTTTTTCAGCTATGTCTAAAATTTGGCTGGCAGGCTGTCCATATTTTTATCTTTATTAGCGGATTTGGCTTGTATCTCTCCTACCTGAGAGCATCAGATAATTTGACCTACAAATCAGCAAACGAACTGGGCTTAAGATTTTGGCTGAAATGGTTAAAAAGGCGCATGAACCGGGTTTTGCCAAAATACTGGGTTATGTTGACTGTCATTTTTGTAGTCAAAACAGGCATTGCCGTTCTAGATGCCCTGGCTGACCGCGAAGCTTTCAGCAGACCTGTTGTGCTTTTTATTCAATACCTGATGAGCCTGTCTTTAATTCGAGGTTTTTCACAGGCTAGCTTTTTTGCTTTGGCGGGAGCCTTTTGGTACATTCCGCTTATTGTTGGGCTTTACTTAGCTTTTCCTATACTGGTTTATTTTCTTTGCAATCGACGACTATCAATGCCGATTTTGCTGCTGGGAACCGTGCTTTTGTCGTTGAATTATCGATTTATTGTCAACATCGATCCTTGTGCCACTCCGATTCCGTTTCAAATTCACGAGAGCTGCCAAAATCCCTGGGACTGGAACCTTCACAAGCTAATTTCTATTCATGTTCCCTACGGAATCTTTTTAGCAAGGCTGCCTGAATTTGTTCTGGGGATGTGGCTGGCTCGGCTTCAGGTTCAGGGAACTTTGAAGCAGATTTTTGGCTGCTGGCAAACTCGGCTAAAAGTTCTAACGGCAGGGATAGCAGTTTGGGGGCTGGGTAACATTACCTCTTACTATAAAGCTAGCTGGCCGCTCTGCGACTGCCTGATTGGTTTTGGCTTGGTTGCCATCCTGCTAGCAGTTTTCTATGGCAGTGAACACTCACCCGTAAGATATTTAAGCGCCGGAATTAAAGCTCTGTCTGAAGTGTCTTACGAAATTTATCTAGTTCATCAGCTAGTTTTCTTTTTGCTGTCCAGGTTTCTGGCGGTAGAGGCTTTAGGATATGCCCCCTTCTGTCTTGTCTATCTTGGGTTGGCACTGGCGGCGGCCTGCTGGCTCAACTATGCCTGTCGAGGACTAACCATTGATAGAGTTCCGCTGGTCAACGGCCTGTATCGGTTAGTTGAGCATCAGGTAGTTCGCCAGTTTAAATACAGTACCTCCTCAGGACAGTCTGTTATGGCATCTAAGAGGATGTTTGAAAAGTTGTAGGGGGTCAGATGTTACGCCAATCGCCTTATCATGATCCGGATCATAGCCAGGTAAATAAACGTTTCCGATGTTTCTGGCAGCAACTCATAATCTCGGACTAA
>JAAUQI010000004.1 GCA_012032345.1 Leptolyngbyaceae cyanobacterium RM1_1_2
TCTCGGGGCCACTCCACTTTGGTGATCGGCTTAACGCCCTTGGCAGTAATCACACGCTGGGTTTCTGTCTTGCGGCCAATGCGACTTTCATCCTGAGCCAGATATCGCAAGGGCGGCAGGTTCAATAGCGCTTGCAACTCCATCAGTGTGAAGCGGATGTTTCTTTAAACTGCTCTATCGCTCCGGGGGGCTGCTTGAGACTCTGAGGTCGAGGCACTTTGAGTTTGGCCTGAAGTTTATGGCGGACAAAATGGCGCACTGTTTCGTACTGCATGGTTAGACCACACTCTTGCTGCAACCAGGTGACGATAGCCCCATAGCTTCTGAATCCCTCCTCTGAAGCCAAGCGTTGCGTCAACGCCTCGAGCACTTTACCTCGAATCTGAGGTGTCGCACCGGGAGCCTTCTTTTCCTCCAGCAAAGCAGCTAAGCCGCCCTGACGGTAGAGAGCTAGCCAACGAGTAAGGGTAGCCGGACTGCGGCTGAGGCGACGGCTGATCTCTTGGCGATAGCGGATTTGCCCAGTTTTGATCCACCACAGCATTTGCAGGCGTTCTTTGCGAGCACCACTCTTAGCCTGTTTGAGACTTCTCTCCAAAAACTCAATACTTTCGGCAATCTCAAGTACGAAGGGTCTTGCCATGGCTATGACCGGGGGCAGTTGTACTCTTTCATTATGCTGGCCTTCATTTTGGATTGGTATGAGCCACTGCGAAATAGTTTTAATTAAAATAGCCTTAGTTGCCTGACTTCCGGCTAGAAGTCGGATTTGAGTTCGCACCATCGGGCGTACGAGTTGAGTCAGCATAGGGAAGTCAACCAGACATATTACATCTGATTTTAGGGTAGAGTAATCAAGCCAGACTGTCCGACAATCTGCGCACAATCTTTAGGTTAAAAACTGAGCCAGCTAAGTCGCTACCATCGGCGAGAGCCGCTGCTTAGTTAGAGGCTGCGATCGCTTGAAATGAATTTTAAAGCGCTGGTCGATAAAGCCCCCGGCGCTGTCAATTCGCCGCACAACCACCTCTTTATGGGCATCTAGATCACTCTGCTTGCACTTATGGTTGATCAAGCACAGCTCATTTTCTCTAAGAATAAAGTAGCCCTCAGCGTCATCCACCAGTGAATACCGATAGGTCGCCCCGGTATAGAGATCGCTGGTTAATAGAGTAACTATCTGAGTCTCACTCTTCAGGTCGGCCAAAAACTCCTCTGCGGGCAGGTGGGCTGACAAAGCGCGTTTGGTGCCCGATCGCTGCGGTCGTGGCTGTGGCTTTTGGGGTCGGCTGAGCTTTGGCAAAATATTTACCTGGCCCAGTTTTACGGGGCGCAGTTTGCCGAACTTTTTGCTCAAATGGCTGAGATGAACCATGCTGTCTGACGTTTGCTGAGCGATGAGAAGCCAGCCGCCAACGTGAACCATGCCCCAAATCAAAATCCACCGCTCTGTAGCCGTGTCTTCGACAAATTTTTCTGTGAGAACCGTTGCAGACAGCGACGACTCTTCTTTGGGGGAGGCTGCTGAAATCAGGTCACGACTCGGGTCACCTGTCGCTTCAGCCCCTGCTGCTGTAGGCGCATTTTCTGGCAGATTTGGCAGATTCTCTAGTAGCAGCGGGTTAGCGATCGCATCTGGTGAATTCTCGGGCGTATTTTCTAATGGTTGAGGGGCTGGAGCGCTTAATGCCTGAGATGATGAGGCGTTTTGTAGCTGCCTCTCCAAAGCGACCCAGGTTTTAGGGCCAACAATGCCGTCTTGCTTTAGCGATTGGGCCTGCTGAAAGGCAAGCACGGCAGTGCGAGTAAGCTGCTCATAGCGTCCGTCCACCAAACCCGGACGATAGCCCAGCTGCCGCAGAACCGTCTGCAGTCGGCGGACATCGGCTCCTTCACTGCCTAACTGCAGGCGCGGTCTGGGCTTAGCGAGTACTGGCGCAGCAGCTGCAGCCGCTGTAGCAGGGGCATTAGACGCCTCAGAAAATGCAGGCTCAGCTACCGAGGAAGACAGCGCAACTTGCTCAGAAAATTTTAGAGTCGGCGCAGAGGCTAGCAGTTGAACAGCCGATGGAATCACCCAGGTACTCGACCAGTCCGGCGATAGCGCTGCTTCTGGGGGTAGGCAGCTAGCAGTCGGCTGAGCCAGGTTAGCTATCTCCTGATCGGCGAGGCAGGCAGGCTGAACTGGAGCAGCGTCATTTCCTGGCGTAGGCTGGATGCAGCTGGTACAGCTAAGCAGTAAAGAGGCAGGATCAAGCATAGATTCTGTGGACTGCTGATGTCCTTCTGAAACAACTGAAGTTGGTAGGCACCTAGCTATTTCGTTTTGAAAATCAAAAAATTCGTAACTCGATGGCCAGTCTGATCTTAACCCTGTTCAACCGCCGCTTTGACCGCCTTTTTAGCTCTCAGGCAGTCCCTAGCCAGCTCAAACATTTAGGCCAGCAGCTATGGTTTATGCAATCTTAGCAGACTCTACAAACTACAGCACTGATCAAAAGTTTCAGTTACGATGACTTCGCACTCTGGGGGTTGCCAGGTACTATAGCGATCCTATTTAGATCGTGAAAGGACTTTCTCACAGGGCCAGTCCTTTCATAACTGTCTCTGTACAAATGCTCTGCATAAATGATTCAGGACTGGCCCAAACTGAGGGCCTGCTGCAGCGATCGCCGCATAACCTCAACCGGGGCAGGCTGCTCTAGCCAAATTTCTAAAGCTGCCGCCCCCTGCTGCACCAGCATTTCTAGCCCATCCAGGGTAGTCAGTCCTCGGGCGGTAGCCTGCTGGAGAAATCGGGTGGGGCTGGGTGTATAAATTAAGTCATAGGCGATCGCCCCCTGAGCCAGACAGTCTGCTAGGGCATCATCTAGCGGCGAAGCATTTGTCTGGGGAGACATACCCACAGGGGTGGTATTGACCACCAGATCGGCCTGGGGCAGCAGCGCTGGCAGGGCATCCCACGCGTGAACTGACAGCAGCGGCGGCAGCAAAGATTTTTGCCAGCTGCTCTGAAAGCGCTCCAGCTTCTCTAGGCTGCGGCCCACCACCTGAACCTTTTGACACCCTAGCTGTGTACAGCCCGCTACCACCGCTCTAGCCGCTCCCCCATTACCCAAAACCAGCGCAGTGTGGCAGGGGCACTGCCGCGATCGCAGCGGCGCTAAAAACCCGGTGATATCGGTATTAGTGCCGCTCCAGCCCAGCTCAGTTGCCCAGACTGTATTTACCGCTCCCACCGCCTGAGCCACCTCAGAAATCTCACTCAGCAGCGGCATAATCTCCTGCTTGTGAGGAATCGTCACGTTAAAGCCTCGCAGCCCAATGGCGGCAAAGCCCTGTATTGCCTCTCTTAGGCGATCGCGGGGCACAGGCAGAGGCAGGTAAACAAAGTCGGCTCCCAGCGCCGCTAGCGCCGCGTTATGCATCACGGGCGAAAGCGAATGCTCAACGGGCTGGCCAATCACGCCTAAGAGTTTGGTGGTTCCGGTAATCACGGGTAGATTTTAGCTCACAACGGGTACTGAGTATAGCGGCTGGCGGCGGATGGCCAATTGGCTAAGGCGCTCGGGTCAGGGGGGAAACTGGGAGAAGCCAAAGGCATATGCCAAAATCAAGATCAGGTTGACGTAGCTAACGGGAGCGTATGCAAGAATCGCGGCTGGCTGAGCGATACAAAATTATCCGAACGTTGGGCACAGGGGGATTTGGGCAAACCTATGTGGCCCAGGATTTGCAACAGCCCCATCAGCCCCTGTGTGTGGTCAAGCATCTCCAGCCTGCTAGCCGCGACCCGAATTTTCTGCAAATTGCCCGCCGCCTGTTTGCAACTGAAGTCAAAACCCTGCGGCGACTGGGCCAGCACGATCGCATTCCGCAGCTTTTAGATTCTTTTGAAGTCGGCGAAGAATTTTATCTGGTGCAAGAGTTTATTGACGGCCAGCCGCTGAGCCAAGAGCTACAGTCTAGCGATCGCTTCAGCGAAGCTGCCGCCATTGAGCTGTTGCGAGACGTCCTCAAAACCCTCCAGTTTATTCACGAAAACCATGTCATCCACCGGGATGTCAAGCCAGAAAACCTGATTCGACGCCAGTGCGACGGCCAGCCTGTGCTGATTGACTTTGGTGCCGTCAAAGAAATTCGGACTCAGCTATCTGACCAGCAGAGTGCGCTCACCGTAGGCATTGGCACTCAGGGCTATATGCCCCATGAGCAGCTAGTGGGCAAACCCCGCTACAACAGCGATCTATACGCTTTGGGTATGACGGTGATTCGAGGCTTGACTGGCAGACTGCCTGCCGAGCTGCTCGAACATCCTCAGACGGCAGAGGCAATCTGGCAGGATCAAGTCGCTATCAGTGACGGGCTGAAAGTGCTGCTCAGCAAGATGGTGCGCTATTCGTTTTATTACCGCTACCAGTCAGCCAGCGATGTGCTCAAAGATCTCGATCGCCTGGAGCTGCTCGCCCAAGAAGCCGTCAGCCTCAGCCAGGGTACTGTGCCTTGGCCAGAGGCTGAGCCGCCGCCCCGTCGCCAGGGACTGCGTAACGTGGCCTTGGCGGGTCTGGCGGCCTTAAGTTTGGTTTTAGGCAGTCGCCAGCTAGGTGGATTTCAGCCGCTGGAGCTAAAGTTTTATGACTTTATGGTGCAGCGGCAGTCTGGTTCAGCGCCAGATCCTCGGCTGCTGATTGTAGAAATTACAGAGGCTGATTTGCGTCAGCTGCAGCGCTCGACGCCCTCTGACCAAGCGATCGCCCAGGCGATCACAATTCTGCAGCGCCATCAGCCCCGCGTCATTGGGCTAGATCTGCACCGTGAGATTTCTCAGCCTCCCGGTCAGGCCGAACTGCTGCAGGCGCTACAGGCTCCGAATACGCTAACGATCGCCAAGATTGGGGATACTCCGGCAGAGACGATTCCCGCCCCAGCTACGGTACCGCCAGAGCGGGTCGGGTTCAATGACTTTCCGGTCGATCCCGATAGTATCATCCGCCGCAACCTGCTTTTTGCCAGCCAGAGCGACGACCCGACAGCTCCGGTCTTATACTCTTTTGGCCTGCGCTTGGCCATACAGTATTTAGAAAAAGATGGCATCTTGCCCATCGCCAGCGCTCACAACCCTGACTACCTACAGCTAGGGCAGGCCGTTTTCTATCCGCTGCGATCGGGTGCTGGTGGCTATCAAACCATCGATGACAGGGGCTACCAGATTCTGCTGAACTACCGCACAGCTGCTGCCGTCGCCCCCAGTCTGTCGCTGATGCAGGTACTCAACCAGACTTTTGATCCCAGCCTGATTCGGGGTAAAGCCGTCCTGATCGGCATGACCGCCAGCAGCGGCAAAGATTTGTTTTATACTCCTTATAGCGCGGCCCAAGCCGCCAACGTGCAAATGCCGGGGGTGACGCTTCATGCCCAGATGGTCAGCCAGATCCTGAGTGGTGCTTTAGGCGATCGCCCGCTAACCCAATACTGGCCTGAATGGGGTGAGATCGCCTGGATTGGGGTTTGGGCCTTAGCCGGAGGCAGTCTCGCCTGGTGGCTGCGGCATCCGCTATGGTTGGGGACAGCAGGTATGGGCGCGATCATCATCGTTCTGGGTACTAGCTGGGTGCTCTTTAGCCAGCAGGTCTGGCTACCAGCCCTAACCCCTCTGGGAGCCGCCATCCTTTCAGGCAGCCTAATAGTTGTCTATCGAGCCTACCAAAATCAGCAGCCACCCCTTTCTAGCCGACTGATGCAAACAACGATAGCGCCTTAGAGCAGGTGGCTCTAGGTGGTTTAGAGCCAGTGATTCCAGTACATTGTCACAGCTAGAGATTGGGGTTGGTAGTCAGTGCTTTAGCGTTGAAGCGCTCACTACGAACTACGCATCACCCTAAAATTAAGCGTTGACGCTGCACTAGGTGGTTTAGAGCAGGTGGCTCTAGGTGGTTACCAGCCCGTGCTCTAGGGCGTAGCGTACCAGCTCTGTGCGGCTGTTGGTGCCGGTTTTGCTAAACAGGCGGCTGACGTACTTTTCAACATTACGAACGCTGGTTTCCAGACGACGGGCGATCTCTTTATTCATCAAGCCTTCGGCGACGAGATCCAAAACGCTTTGCTCTCGCGGAGTCAGATCAATCCGAATTGGCGGCGGCGTTTGAGCGATCGAGCCGCGCTGAGTCAGCAGGGCTTTAATTTCTTCAATTTGGCGGGCCATCACGGCAATATCAGGCACTTCTCCGTTTGTTGGGGTCTGAGCAGCGCGGCGACCTCTCAGATTACTCACTACGGCTACCAGCTCTTCCGGGTCAAAGGGCTTAGAAATGTAAGCGTCTACCCCAGCGTTATAGCCTTGAATGCGATCGCTGGTCATGCCCCGAGCCGTCAAAAAAACCACAGGCAGAGACTGAAAGCGCGGATCTTCGCGTACCTGCTTGAGAAACTCAAAGCCGTCTACCTGAGGCATCATAATGTCAGATATCAGCACGTCTGGAACTGACTGCTGCAGCTTCTCCCAGCCCTCTTTGGCGTTATTAGCGACCTGCACTTTAAAGCCGCTGTCCTCCAGGTAGGCTTGCACAGCTTCTCGCAGACCGGGTTCATCGTCTACTAGCAAAATGTTTCCAGGATGTTCTGCTTGCTCAGCCATAAAACTTCGTATATGTCTTTTACTATCCTTTAATCTAACGGAATTCAGGCAGAATTCAGGCGGAATCTGGAGTCACGCCGCTGGCTGATAGTGTCTACAGCACGACTGCTCAAGCCTCAGTCAGTGAAGCGTATCCCCTTTGGCCCTGCTCGAAAAGCATCTGCCGTAAACAGCGCCTGCAGCGCCAGCGCCTGAGCAGCGGCCATTTGCCCATAGCTAAAGACATAGGGCAGATCGGCAGGTAACTGCGCCAAAAACTGCTCTAGGGCATAGGGGCTACCGTAGACCACCAGTCCTTTGAGCTGGTTGGCCTGCAGTAGCGCCGCCAAAGTAGCCTGAGCTAGCTGGGTCACCACCATACTGCCGCGAAACGGATTGCCGCGAATAAAAAGCTGCAGCAGGGTCGGAAACTGGCAGTTTGCCTGGGCAGAACTTGTATCTTGAGCATCTAGAATTTGCAGAAGGCAGCCCATCTGAGTCGGCAGGGCGATCGCCGGAGCGCGGCGCGACAAAATCTGACCGTTGAGCAAATCATCTACAACAATCAAATTTTGTAACGGCTGGGTGAGAGCCAGACGCACCTGGCTTTGCTGCATAGACGCCTGCAAAATCTCAGCAGCCAGCTGTCTCACTGGGGGCTGGGCTAGCTGCTCTAAGCACACGGGCGGCGGCGGCAGATCTTCCCAGGCGTGTTGATTAGCAAGGCTAGGCTGATAGGGAGAGGCCACCCTGAGCTTGGCCCGCCACAGGCGCTCTAGGGAAGCGTAAATGCGATCGCGGCTGAGGCGACCGGTTTGAACAGCCTCACAGACAGCCTCGATCGCGCCTGCTGGGTCAGCGGGCATGAGCAAAACATCGGCTCCGGCCTCCAGAGCCAGAACTGCTGCTTCGTGGGGGCCATACTGCTGGGCAATGCCGCCCATAATCAGCGCGTCGGTCACAATCAGACCTGAAAACCCCAGATCCTGCCGCAGCAAGCCGCTGAGAATAGGCTGTGAAAGCGTCGCCGGATATTGGGTATCCAAGGCGGGCAGCTTTAGGTGAGCCGTCATCACGGCGTCTACTCCGGCAGCGATCGCGGCCTTAAACGGTGGCAGCTCTACTGCTGAGAGCCGCTGAAAGTCGTGCTTGAGGACTGGTAGGCCAATATGTGAATCCTGGTCGGTATCGCCGTGGCCCGGAAAATGCTTGGCAGTCGTCAAGACACTGTGCTGCTGGGCACCCCGAATAAAAGCCGCAGCGAGCTGGCTAACAATCTCAGCCTCAGCCCCAAAGGCTCGCACGTTAATCACCGGATTGTCAGCATTGTTGTTGACATCTACCACCGGAGCTAGTAGCCAGTTCAGGCCAATGGCTAGAGCTTCCTGGGCGATCGCGGCTCCCATGTCCTCAGCATAGGCCAGTGCCTGGGGCAGATCTTGGCCTGCGATCGCCCCCAACGCCATCGGCGGCGGCAACCAGGTGGCACCGCTAAAGCGCTGACCCACCCCTTCTTCAATATCAGCCGCTATCAGCAGCGCTACCCTGGCCCAGGTTTGAAGCTGCTGCGATCGCAGGCCCACCTCTGCCGCACTGCCCCCCAGCAAAATGACGCCGCCCACGCCGAGTTCTTGCAGCCAATAGCGCAGGGTTTCTGCATCCGCTTCCCAATCCGGGTACTCAAGCTCATGGTCAAACAGATGACCGCTGGTGCGAACCACAACTAGCTGAGCCACCTGCTGGGCCAGCGTCAGATGCTCAAAACCAGGCAAGACCGGATTGACGGCAGACATCTGCATTACTTGCTCTAACCGCCTTCAGCGTCAGGAACGGCGTCGGCATCGGCTGGGCGATCGGCGCTGAGCTGATTGAGCAAGGTCAAAACCCGCGTCCCTCGCTCAAAGGAGATGTCTTCTTTGAAGATGACTTCTGGGGTGCGCCGCAGTCGAACCCGCTGACCTAACTCACTACGGACATAGCCCGTGACCGCTTTAAGCCCTTCCAGAGTCTCAGCTCGGGCGGCTTCGGTGCCGTAAATGCTGACAAAAATTTTGACATGCTGGAGGTCACCAGAGACATTCACATCCGTAACGCTGACCATACCAGCGCCGACGCGATCGTCTTTGATGCCGCTTAGCAACATCTGGCTGACTTCCCGCTTAATCAAAGCAGCGACGCGGGCGACTCTGCGACTGTCTGCCATAGCTGGCTACATCCTTCTAAACGTCAAGACTAAACCGTGCCCAACCCCAACATGGCCCGCAGCGTAAAGCTAAGAAAGGCAAATCCGGCAACGACCGCACCCACTAAGGCGATCGCGGTGGCCGGACGCTGCAGCAGCGGCATCAGTGGCTCAATCGCGTTGAGAAAAACCCCCAGCGTAATCGAGACAAAATAGCGGGGATAGCGAGAGATATTGTTAATAAATTCTTCCATAATTCAGTCTAATCAGTCTAAAAATCGACTCTAAAGCACAATTTCCTTGCATTGTTACAGATTTGCCTGTAGAAAGAAGAGTACTGATGTACGTTTCGTTTATCCTATCGTAGAAAGCTGAGTCATTTGGCCGTTTAAGCAATTTGGCCGTTTAAGCAATCAATGCCCCTTCCTGCTCCACAAATAGTTCCTTCACGTCCTTTCTTAAAGTGGGCTGGCGGTAAAGGGCAGCTAATCGCCCAGTATGAGCCTTACTTCCCGGCAAATTTTAAGACCTACTATGAGCCTTTTCTAGGCGGCGGGGCCGTCTTTTTTCACCTAGCTCAGCGTTTAGACACTGCCATTTTAATGGATATTAATCCAGAGCTGATAAACGTCTACTGCTGTGTGCGTGAGCAGGTAGAAGCTGTGATCGAACAGCTCAGTCGCTATCAGCAAAATCACTGCAAAGATCATTACTACCAGGTTCGAGCTAGTCTAGAATCAACGCCCGTCAAACGGGCGGCTCGGTTTATTTATCTTAACAAAACCTGCTACAACGGCCTCTATCGGGAGAATCTGAAGGGTCAGTTTAATGTGCCAATGGGCCGCTACAAAAATCCCAAAATCTGCGACGCCGATCTGCTCAGACGGGCCGCAATAGCGCTGCGGCCAACCCAAATTTTGGCTCAGCCTTTTAGCCAGGTTTTAAACTGTGCCACTGACGAAGATTTTGTCTATTTAGATCCGCCCTATCACCCCATTAGCGCCACCAGCAGCTTTACAGCCTACAGTCGCCACGCCTTCAAAAAAGCAGATCAAGAAAAACTACAGCAGGTTTTTTCTCAACTGACCGCACGCGGCGTTCGCGTCATGCTCTCAAACTCTGACTGTGCTTTTATCCGCAGCCTCTACCAGGGTTTTTATATTCACCGCATCCAGGCCAGCCGCAGCATCAACACCAAGGCCCAGCAGCGCGGCCAAATTTCTGAATTGCTGATTACCTCTTACCCCACAGACTCAAATTCAACTGCCTCAGCATGCCGCCAGCAGCTAAGCTGCCAGCCAGTGCCCTCAACGCGATCGCGGCTATATAGTTTGACTCAAGCTGCAGCTGCCTGAGTCGCCAAAACGTGGCTGAGCCAGCGGCTGGCGGCACTAGAGACGGCGACGGGCTGAGGGCAATTTCTAGCTGGTGCATAGCCTGAGTCAACCCCTGGCCCGTAGCCTTAAGCAGGGCTTCTTTGCAAGTCCAGTAGCTGAGAAAAATTTCGGCCTGCTGCTGAGCGGCCTTACTGTACAGGTAAGCCTGCTCTGAGGGCGTCAGGCAGCGCTGAGCTAGCTGGGCTAAGCGGGGCAAAGGGCGCATGACCTCAATGTCAACTCCGATCTGGCGATCGCAGCTGAGCCCGTAGAGGGCAATATCCCCTGAATGAGAAAGATTAAACTGCATCTGCGGCAGCGGACTGTTAACCAGATAGGGTTTGCCAAACTCGCCATACTCAAACACCAGTTCAGCCGGGGGACATTCTAGGTAGTTGCCTAAAATCTGGCGCAGCGTACCCCGACTCAGCATAAAGCGGTGGCGATCGCGCTCAAAGCGAAACTGCTTGGCTCTGGCCTGCTCCGGCAGCGACAACAGCGGGGCATAGACCGCCAGTTTAGCCGGGGTAATTTTTAGCGAACCGCGCCAGATATGAACTGTCTCGGGTGTGAGGCTAGATTTTTCGGCAGGCATCTGCCAGAGACTGGCCGTCATACATTTCTCAAAAAGAATTTATTAGACTGTCAATAGACTAAGCCTAGTTTGTTGTGATTTAACCAGGGCACTAGCTCTCCCCTGGGCTAGCGCAGACTAGAGCAAGCCAGAGAAAACTCGCGGTGCGGCGGCGGTCGCACAAAAAGTAGTCAAGCTTGAGACCCTATGGATTCTGAACTAAGACAGTCCCAGCGTCCCTCAGACGCTAATCCATCCAGGGCAGCTCAGCCCAGACCCCATATTTGTATCCTGGGTGGCGGATTTGGTGGATTGTACACAGCCGTCTATTTGCAAAAATTTCGAGCGACTCGCCGCGATCGCGTCAAAATCACCCTGATTGACCGAGATCAGCAGTTTTTGTTCACGCCCCTGCTCTACGAGCTGATTACCCACGAGCTGCAAACCTGGGAGATTGCCCCGTTTTATCAGCAGCTCTTGGCCCATACTTCTGTGCAGTTTTGCCAAGACTCGGTGCAGGGGGTAAATTTGCAGGCGCGGCGAGTGGATTTAGAGCAGGGGCAGTCTCTCAGCTATGACTACCTGGTGGTGGCAACGGGCAGCCAAACTCGCTACGTAGATATTCCCGGCTTAAAGGAATATGGCCTGCCTTTTCGGACGCTGGTGGACGCCGAGCGGCTGAAGCTGCGGCTGCACGAACTAGAGTTGCGATCGCAGCCTAAGACCAGTATTTTAATCATCGGAGCGGGGCCAAGCGGGGTGGAGCTAGCCTGCAAACTGGCCGACCAGCTTGGCCGTCGCGCTCAAATTACCCTGGCCGATCGGGGCAGCCAGATTCTAGAACCTTTCAGCGACTCCCTACGACGAGCGGCCTCACGCGCCCTGACTCGGCGAGGGGTCGAGGTGCTGCTCCAAACCAGTGCTGAGCAAATTGAAGCCAACCGCACTCAGCTCAAAACTGGCGATCGCCAGTTTTGGTACCCGGCTGACCTGCTGCTGTGGACAGCTGGCACCCAGCTCCGGCCCTGGGTTGGCTACAGCCCGATTAGCCAATCCGAGCAGGGTCAGTTTCTCACCCGCCCCACCCTGCAGCTCCAGGGACATCCTGAAGTTTTTGTTGTGGGCGATGTTGCCACCGTTCAGAGCAGGCGGGGAGGCCCCGCTCCAAACACGGCCCAGGCGGCTTATCAGGCCGCTGACCGCGTGGCCGAAAATCTCAATGCTGCCATCACCGGGAAAAAGCTCAAGCCTTTTCACTATGCCCATTTGGGTGACATGCTGACCTTGGGGATTGGCTCAGCCGTAGTAGACAGTTCCTTGGGCCTGACCCTGACCGGAAAGCTCGCCGCGATCGCCCGTCGCGGCGTTTATACCTTTCGACTGCCTACCTGGCGACATCGGCTCAAAGTTGTCCGCCATCTCCTGCGTAGTGGACTGAGACAGATCTGGCGCTGGCGGCGCTAGCTCACCCTCGCCAACCCGCGAATTCAATTCAAATGTGACAGTTAAGCGAAAGTATCTTGTCATGAAGCTATCCCAGGTTCGGACTGGCTGGCTGGCTCAGCTCAAAGAGGTTTACAGACTCGATCTGCGATCGCTGGCGCTGCTGCGGCTGGGGCTGGGGGTGACGCTGCTGATGGCGATTGTGCATCGCTTCAGCTTGGGGCTGACTGATGAAATCGTCGCTGGGCCGCGATCGCTGCTGGTAGAAGACAGACTTTGGCTAGGGCAATTGTCTGAACTCTTGGCTGGGCTACCCTGGCTCCAGGGCGGACTGCTGCTGCTAACGGCGATCGCTGCCCTCTGCCTGCTAGTTGGCTACAAAACTCGCAAAGCTGCGATCGCTGCCTGGATTTTAGTCAGTTTCTGGCCTGACTCTGCTTTTTTATCTGGCACTGAGGCCCTGCTGCCGTCGGCTCTTTTCTGGGGGATGTTTCTCCCGCTGGGGGCTAGCTACGCCGTTGATAGCGCTCTCAATCCTCAGCAGATGGCCCTGCCTCGCAGCCTGTTCTCAGCGGCAACGGTGGCTTTGATGGTGCGGCAGTGCTTTGTTTACGGCTTTTTGGCGCAGAGGCTAGCAGGGCTGAGGACTGGCCCTGAAAGTTTGACCCCGTTGGCAAATGGGCTGTTAGCAGCAGATTTGGCTCAGCTCAGTCCGGCTGTTTTTTGGATTTTACTGGCGGGGCCGCTGCTGCTGTGGCTGCCTGTGGGAACAGTCTACCTGCGGCTGTTGGCAATTGTGGGGCTGGGGCTGCTGCCGCTGGGACTAGCTCTAATCGTGCCTGCTGGTCTGGTGTGGTTAAACCTGGTGACCTGGCTAGCCTTTTTGCCAACAGCGATCTGGCAAAGCCTGACACGGCGCTGCTACGGGCCACCCCAGGCAGGACTGACGATCTATTTTGACGCTGACTGCGGCTTTTGCAAAAAAGTAGTCCACCTGCTGCGAACTTTTTTGCTACTGCCGAGTACGCCGCTGCTGATGGCTCAGAGTGACTCCTCCATCTGCGCTGATATGGAAGCCCAAAACTCCTGGGTGGTAGTGGACTGGCAGGGCGATCGCTATTTTAAGTTTGAGGCGATCGCCTACATGTCAGCCTTTCTCCGGTCTTTAGATTTTTGGTTCCGCTGCTGCGCTGGCCACCGCTAATGGCTGCGGGTACTCGCTTTTATCAGACCATTGCTAACAATCGCAAAGCGGCAGGACGCCTGACCAAACCATTCCAGTTTCAACCGTTTGGGGCTGAGCCAGCAGCTGCAGTTGAGCGGGTCGTCTGGGGACTGCTGGGCATTAGCGCGATCGCCAATCTTTATCGACTCATGGCCGCATAATCAGCCCCATAACCAAACCGGCATCAATTGCAATCAGATATCATAGGGCAGGCTCACACAGAGATGTGCTCATGGTTACGACCCCGCCCGAAACTCGCCTTAAAACCTGGCAGCAGGCATCCTGGGAAGAGTTTGTGCGCTACTGCGAAGATCCTGATCTAGAAGACGTCAGAGCGTTTTATGACGAGGGCCTACTGTGGGTTGATATGGGTAATGAAGGGCTGAACCATTCCAGTTTTTGTCAGCTATTTTCTATGATTTTTGGGTTTGGGTTTGCCCAGCCAGGGCAGGCAGATTTCTCCAATCTGGGCGGCTGCGTGCTAGAAAAACCCCGGCAGTGAGGAGCCGCCCCCGATATTGTCTTGTACGTGGGGGCAGACTTCCCGCAGTGGCAGCCCAGTGAACCGCGACGGGTGAATCTAGACCGCTGGCGAGTTCCAGACCTAGTGGGTGAAATATCAGACACCACTCTCGCCACCGACTTAGACGAAAAAAAGCATCTCTATGCCGCCTTGGGCATCCCGGAGTACTGGGCGGTTGATGTAGCGGCGTATCGGCTGTTTGCTTTTCGGCTCAGCCCTAAAGGGGTTTACCAAACCTGTGAAGAGTCTGGCGCTCTGGCTGGCTTAGCGATCGCCTTGATCAATCAAACCCTAGAGCGACTCAAAACCGAGAGCAACGGCAGCGCGGCCCTGTGGCTAAATCGTCAGCTAACCCCCAACCGTGAGCCATGACCACAGCGCCAGCTCAGGCCCTAACCCTAACAGATTTTCTGAGCCTGCCTAAAGTTGCTCAGTCCCCGGCGTGGGAATATATTGACGGCCAAGTCAGCCAAAAGCCGATGCCAAAGGGTCGTCACAGCAAGCTACAGTTCAACCTATGTCAGAGCATTAACCTGTCGGGAGCAGCCCATAAAACTGTCTATGCCCAAGCAAGAACCAGTTATTTTTAGCGATCGCACGCCGCTGCCAGTCTTAGACTCGCTGAGGCTGACGCTGAGTGCGGAGCAGGTTTTTGGCTGGCTGAGGCTGAACGGCTAGAATACCAGCTAGAATATAGACTAATAAAGTTTACGTAAAGCGTCTGTGTAAATACGGAGCGATCGCCCCCTGAGTCTCTACAGTGTTACTTGTTGTCTGAGACTTTGCTTTTTATGAGAAATTACCGGGCTGGGCTGCGATCGCTGGCGGTTTTAGGGGCGCTGGTAGGGCTGGGGGTAGCGGCTGAAGCAGAGGCTGCCCTGCTGGTAGGAAACACGGCTTTGACTACTGATGGTCGAGGCTACAACGTTTTGCGCTTTGATGAGCGCAGCGGCAGGTTTTTAGGAGAGTTTATCTCTACGGGCAGCGGCGGCCTGGTTTCTCCTGATGACCTCACCTTTGGGCCAGACGGCAATCTCTATGTCAGCAGCGGCAATGACGGTGCCACCCCAGAAACTGAGCCGTCTGCAATTTTGCGCTTCGACGGCCTCACCGGAGAATTTATTGACGTTTTTGCTACCAGCCCAACGCTAAATCGTCCCTACGGCAATGCTTTTGGCCCAGACGGCAAGCTCTATGTTTCTAGCTTCCTCTCAGATCAGATTTTGCGCTTTGACGGCGTCACGGGTGAATTTATTGACGTGTTTGCCTCAGGTAGTGGCTTACCGGGTGGGCTAAATGGCCCCAATGATTTGCTGTTTTTGGCGGATGGTAGCCTGCTGGTGACTACCCAGGGCAGCGTCGCTGTCAGCGGCGAGGCTGACTTCAGCGCGGGGCTACCGAGCCAGACCCTAAAGTTTGATATAGCTACGGGCGAGTCTACAGTCTTTGCCGATCAGCCGATGCCGACGCCGGAAAGCTTTGGCTTTGTCAGCTTTTTAGGGTTGGCCTTGGGGCCAGATGGCAACTTATTCACCAGCGATTTTGCCAACGGTATCCGCGTTTATGACCTAAATACAGGGGGCTTGCTCAGCACGTTTTCAACCAACTACACTGGCACGCTGCCCAGCAACAACTTCATCGGCAGTCTCGCCTTTACCCCAGACAACACCTTATTCAGCGTCGGCTTTGACTTCACTCAGGGCAACCTAGGCGCTATTCTGCGCTATGACGGTCTCACGGGTGAGCCTTTGCCCTCGGCGGGAAACTTTGGCCCTATTTTTGTACCTACAAACTCTAATCTCATTCGCCCAATCGGTATTGCCTATGCCGACCTGCCTAGTGTCCCCGAACCAGCTTTGGTGCTGGGGCTATTGTCGCTAGCGGCCCTGGGTTTTGGCCCCAGACGCACAGCCCCAACTAAAAATTAAGGCTCGTACTTATTTTTTGAGCGGTGAAGCACTCACTACGAACTCTAGATGGGGATAGTAGTGAGTGCTTTAGCGCTCAGCAGGCGTCAGTCTGAAATTTGTTAGTTTTTTACTTGCGCTATTGGCCCACATGGGCTACATTCTTCAGCTATAGCTGTGTGTGTGCAGCTTGACTCCGCCCGAAAATTTGGTCGTGCGGTGCCGGAAGTTGTTACCAGCAACAGACCGACACCTGACCCCTTCGACAGTAACAGGCTGTCTCGGAGGCTAGAGTAATTATACTCAGCCGTCCCGAACTGCTATGTCTGGGGCGGCTGAATTTTTGGGTTTCCTTACCCATCTCTGAGGAATCCCTTAAATGCTCTATCTTCCTTATCTCGCCTCTGCCGACTCCGGCGAGGCGACCCCGCCGCTGAGCCTCGCCAACCCTGAGCCACCCACAGGGCGAGAGCGCCTGCGCCACCTGATCATGGGGTCGCCTGACGGGGTGCGCTCCACCATCAACACCCTGCACGCGCTGAACTACGCTGAGCAGGGCCTGTGGAGCAACTTCATCACCATTCCGGCGTCAGGTATTTTGCTCACCCCGGCCCAGGGTGAAGTCTTCAGCTACCTGCTGCGCTACCGCCAGCGCCGCTAATCTCTCTCTCGTGCTCAGGCTCCCGCCT
Organism: Leptolyngbyaceae cyanobacterium RM1_1_2; assembly: GCA_012032345.1. GTDB lineage: Bacteria > Cyanobacteriota > Cyanobacteriia > Phormidesmidales > Phormidesmidaceae > Sphaerothrix. The sequence goes on from JAAUQI010000004.1 coordinate 16,533, forward strand.
GGGCACCCCGCAGCGGCTCCACCGCCAGCACAAATTTGTGAAAATTCCGAAAAACTCCATAGGTTCCCGGAAGTCAGATTTAAAGCTTGTGTGTAGTATCGAAGTAAGGGGAATCTTGATTCCCTGACAATTGGCCATCTGTTGGCCATCTGGGGTACTTCGTGGTTTGAGCTGTTTTCTAACGCTACCTGATCGTTTTTTTGACTAAGGCGGGTAGCCTGTGCAATGAACAGCCATCACGGTTTCTTCATACTTCGGATATAAAAAGGGGCTTATCAAAGCTTTAGGGGCGCGATCGCGCTGCTGCGTTTTTGTCGGTCTGTCGCGTTGAAATGCGATCGCTACTATTTAATTTCTACACAATCATTCTTTAATCAATGCTGAAGAGGAAGGCAAATATGTCACCCCGCAAGCTACTCAGGGTTCTCCAAAAATTATCCCGGCAGGCAATCAAGCGTATCGTTACCTACGTGCTGCGTAATCTGCTGCTGTGGAATCGTCGGCCTGCTGCCGCAACGGCAGGTTTTGTTTTGCCCACCACAATTTTGCTATTGCTAATGGTGGCGCTAACGGCGGGGGCGCTGACGCTGCGGGCCTCTAGCCGTGCAGAGCAGGCAATCGTCGAACGCCAGCAGAAGGTAATTACCAACGCTGCATCCCCTGCCATCGACCGGGCCAAAGCCAAAATTGAGTATCTCTTCAGCGAAGACGAGCGCATCACGGCGGGTCTGCCCAGCAGCGCCTATCTCAACAGCATGATGCTGAACAACGGCGACCCGGTGAGAACGTTTCCGGGAATTGATTCAACAGACACGCCCTACCGCCTACCAGACGAAGTCGCACTTAATATTAATGGCCCAAAAGTTGCATCAGGTTTAGTACCAACCGCTGGCGATGTTGATAACGCTTGGGCATTCAATGCCGATGTGAATGGTGATGGTGTAGTTGATCCAGATAATGAATGGATTGTCTATTCAATTTTGATCACCGATAAAGCGCGTAATGCTTCTGACGACGTTCTCGTAGCGGTTAGTGATGGTGACCTTGATGTCAAGGCCGACAACTTAGTAACCCGGACTTATCCGTTAGAGACAAGTCGGTCGGGTAGTGGCTGCGCCGCTGCGATCGCGGTAGCTGAAGACGCAGCAGCAACTGACCCAGGAGAGGGATGGAAGGTAGTCGGCATTGGTGACGCCGCCGCTCAGCAGAAAACTTTCAGGTCAATGTCTATGCCATTGACCTCAACGATGTCAGCCGTAGTATTGACACTTTGGAGTTTCAGCAATCGCGCCAATCTGTCAGCGGTAACAAGTGGGGAGCTTGGTTCCGCTACGACATGGATATAGACCCCGGTGAACCTTTCAACTGGAACGGGGCGATGCATACCGAGGGCAATATCTTCATTAATGACGATGTGAAAGCTCACATGATCAGCTCTCACAATTCTTGCCTATACAGCGAAGATGCTTCTGAAATTGAGATCAGAAACGACGACGATTATAAGGGTCAGGTCGTAGCTGCCAGCATTAAGAGAAATACCTTTCCTGAGGTCAAGGCTCAGGTGCATGTCTTCACAACCCAAACCACTGCGCCCTCACCGATTGACAACCAGCTTAACTTCAGAGATACCACCGATTCTGTGGATGTTACTTCCGATGCCAAGCCTATTGACATTTCCAGTGATCCTATCCAGTTGTTTACTCAAGGCACCCATCAGCATATCAATGATACTACTTGGACTGAGGCAACTAACTACAATTCCATAAAGCGCTTTGCAAAGGGAGAGTCATCTATTCCCAATGTAGACGATGCCTTTAGAGCTGACGATCGCTGGGGGCCTTCACCCACCTATGGTGATCCTGATAGGGATGGATTTGAGATTCCTGCAGGTACCACAGTCGGTAGTGATATCAACACTGCTGATCCTAGCCTCAGAAGGCTGATTGATGAGGAAGAAGGACTAGATGGTTATTGGGAGCGTCAGGCGATCGCTACGGGTCTCCGCATGATTGTGGGCCAGCGGCTGGAGCTAGGCAACGCAGGCGGCTGGAATTATATTCCCACGTCTTCAACCACCTATGGAGATGGCCCAGATCCCTTATATCCCATCCAGGAGGTAACTCCGATTGTTGCCGCAACTGACTCTAGGCCCAGTGCTACTGACGTTACTGTTGGTGAAAATGAACTCTGGCAGCGTAAGTCGTTGCGAGACAACCTAGCGGCGGTGCAGGGCATGGTGGTCTACCACTACGAAACTGACGATGGCAAGTTTCCACTGGCCTGCATTGCCCTAACCGCTCACCCTGGTACACAGCAGACTATCATCGACAGCCGCACCTTTGATCTATATTCCAGCGGTAAACTAAAAGCCGACTTTTTCAAAGGCAAAGGAACGAACGGTTGGGAATTTGGCTTCAGTGGACTCACAGCCGCCACGACAGCTTTACCTGCCGACCTAAATCAGGCACTGAAAAATCTCGCCTATTTTGCAGGCGATCCTGACGGCGGTGCGCCTTCCTTTACACCCGTTCAGGATAGCTTCATTCATCCCTTTCCTCAGATGGCGATGTGGGGAGACTTCTCTCCGTTGAGAAGGGTACTAGACAGCGGCACTGCCTATGGCAGCTTAAGCCAGGCAGATCAAGCAACGATTCACTCAGCCGCTTGTACGCTGGAGCTGCTGGCTTACAACATTGAAAGCCTGAAGGAAGAATATGATGATGTTGTGGCTACGACAGGAACAGATGGGCTGGCGGACATTGGCGCAGCTCTAACTGCCAACCCGCCTAGTTCACCAGTGACGGCAACCGGAGATGATTGGCTAAAAGCTTTGAAAGGCTCTGCTGTCTCTGACACAATCAAAGAAAGAGCAGAGATTCTAGCTCACTACCGTCAGATCGAGCGCGATCGCAATTTAGGCTTCCTCACCGGGAAAACGTTAGATTATCTCAACCCAGGTGCTACGATTCCGGCCTATGCCAGCACCTCTACTTTTGAGTTGACCTGCGATCCAGACTCTGAATTTACTTCAGTAACTGATTTGAACGATCGGGTTTCGTTGGGATTAGCCTTCTGCTCAGCAAGGAGTCGTCCTAAATATCCCTCCCTTTTCTATGTTTTTCCTAAGTTTGACCATAATCAAAAGGGTGTACCTACCCCTTCTCCTGGTTTCACTACTGAGCAGCCTACGGCTGAAGAATATATTGACAAAGTGACAGGTACGGGCACAGGCAAGTACGGTAAAAACGAAACCTTCGAGATTGTAGATACTAGCGCGATCGCGGCAGTTCCCAGAGGAGTCGTAGGTGGGGCCATTACCTATGCTGGCTGGAACTTACCCACTCAGGCAGTAGCGGATGCACTTGATGCTCCTGATGAGCTTGACCAAGCATTCACTATCCAAAGTGAAAATGCTGCGGGAACAGGTTACGACGGTCGAACCGTCGCCCTGCTTGATAAAGGTCTTTATGATGGCCGCGAGCTGCTAAACGTTCGGGTGTTAGATGTTAACTTAGAGCTGCTCTCCACCACCAAAAACGGCAGCGGAGATTACTGGATAGCTGATGACGCTGAGAAATCAGGACGAGGAATTGTCTATGCCTTCCGTGAAGATGCGGTGCGAGAAGACGAAATCGTTCGTCCGGCTGGGACAACATGGGCCAACTGCGACGAGCTAAGTGAGCTATCTCAATCTACTGACTGCTTCATGAAGATGCCTACGACCACCCTTGCAGGGCAAGATCCGCCGCTTAGAGATCCAAATCTAGTTAGTGCTAAGCCTGTAGACTTCTATGCCGATCCCGAGCGTCGCCCGCATGGATTCCGCTTGAGAAATGGCATAGATATCAGCGACGACAAGAGTCGAGAATTTGGTTTAACCTTTGTAACTGACAATTCAGTTTACATCCAAGGAGATTTCAACGTTCATAGTAACAACGGCACGACAGGTTCTTCTAACCTACTAGAAGAATTTACAGAAAAGCTGTTAGACGGCACTGTAGGGTTTGGCCGACCCTTTTATGATGACCGCCTGATTGCCGATCGCAACATTGCCAACTTTGCCAAGATTAAGGTTGATCATTGGCGTCCTGTCGAGATCTTGGCTGACGCGGTTACTATCCTTTCAAACAACTTCAGAGATGGCAGCGTAGATCACTTCTTTACCCGTCCTTCACCCGATGTGGGTCAAGATGACAGAGGTGAGTATGACAGTGTTATGGGATCTAGTGGTTTCTCACCGATTGATTTGTACGCGACCTCTTATATCAACTCCAATCGCTTCTACTTTATACAAGGCGATCAGGCTTTGTTCGCGCCTGACAAGTGGTACCACGAAATTGAAGGCAATGTCGAATCTCCCATCTGGATTAGCCGCGATGGCAAGTTCGCCCTTGATGTTAGTGGAACGTTTGATCCTGACTTTGATGGGGAAGGCACTGGCGTCAACAACGCATACGGAAAGTCTTACTTGATCCACTTTGACCACGCGAGGCTGTTTCGATTGCGGCAAAACAACCAGATTTTACCTGAGCCTACCTATGTCAATGCTTTAATTCTCTCCGGCATTGTGCCTATGCGTGCAGGTCAAGGCAATGGTGGATTACCTAACTTCCCTCGATTCCTGGAGTACTGGAATGCTGAAGGCGGCGATGCCAGTAAGAAAAAGCACTTTATTTTTACGGTAGCCTTTTCCAGCTCAACTTTAGCCGAGCAGCCACGGCTCCCTTCGACCAAGACGTGTGGGAGCCTAGCGCGACAGCTCCTAGTGACGCTAGAGAACTTAACATCTACTACGGTGCCCCCAACCGTAACTGGGGTTATGACGTCGCCCAGCTCTATCTGCCACCCGGCCCGATCGCCAGTCGATTTATAGATAGCCCGGAACCCCGCAGCGAGTTTTACCGCGAGCTGTCTGCAGACGACCCCTATGTTCTCAATCTGCGCTGTGCTAAAGATTCCAGTGGCACTGTCTTCCTCGACGACAAACGCACCGATGCTGGGCCAGATATTTGCCCCAGATAGTCCCCAGATAGTTAAAGCATCCGCTCACTGTGTCAAGAGGTTTAGTCAATATGTTGCGCTCAGGGTTAGTCAAAAAGTTCCTCAATCGTCTACGTCTTTCACCTCAGACATCCTCTGAGGCAGGGCTAACCCTGATTGAGTGCTTGGTCGCCATCATCATCATTGGCCTCACGGTTTCGGCAGTGACGCCTGCCCTGATCATTTCCGTTGCCTCACGGGTGCAAAGCCAAAAAGCAGCCCAGGCTCTAGAAGTTGCCCAAGCCGAAATCGATCAGGTACGAACCCTAGTCGAGCGGGGGGGCAATGATTACACACTTGCTCGGCTCAACGCCTCCGCTCCCTTTGTGGCAACCGCAGGAGCTATCACCTACTCAACCGCAGCTCAGGTGCCTGTGCCCACAGATGCTGCGGTAGATTCCACAGCTTATTACATTGCCAAAGACCCAACCATTACGAAAAAAGTTGATCAAGACGGAGACGGCAACGCTGACTACGCGGCTCAGATTTTCGAGTTGCTGCAAAGGCCACCAACTCAACCGCCTTTACCATGGGAGTGCGCGTCTACGACCTTGCTGCTGCCGAGAACCCTGATAGCCTCAGCGATGATCCAACAGGGACAGCTCGTCTAGGCATGACAGGCAGCCGGGGAGAACGCGATCGCCTGCCTTTAGCTAGCGTTTATGCCTCGATCGCCCGAGAAGGTAGCGATTCGCTATGCGGCTACATCGAGTATCTCACCGAATCACCCGCCTCGACAGCCGCCGAGTTTACCTGCGACTAGACGCTTTAGCAACCTCACAGCTCATCTATCTGACTCACAGCCATGTCTACCACGCCCTCTCAGCTTTGGCTTTTCCGCCTGCTCATACACCTGCGTCGCCGCTCTAGCAAAGCTGGGTTCACGCTGATAGAGCTGTTAATTTCAATTATTATTGTCGGTATTATCATCTCCGGGCTGCTGTATCTAGTCGTTGAGATGCTGCAGCTCGATCGCCGCGAATTTGTGCTAAACCAGGTCAGCACAGACATGAATCGGGCCATGGACTACATCACCAACGATGTCGAAGAGGCCATCTACGTTTACTCCAACCCGATGGACGTAGTGAGCGAACTCTCTGATGTTGGCGCTGATGAAAAGCCCGTCTTGGCCTTCTGGCGTCCCGATCTGCTTGATCAAGATGATTTAGACAAAATAAAGAGTAGCTGCTCTCCGGCTGCTGAATGCGCTTTACTCAAAGAGCGGCAGGCATTCCTGACCCTGGTTGTCTATCTGCAGGAAGAAAATACGGACGACTCTATCTGGAACGGCGAAACGCGCATTGTTCGCTACTCCCTGCCTAACTACACCAGCATCACGTCATCACTCAATAGCAAGAGTACGCCTGGTTACAATGACCCGACTCTAATCAATGGCAATGGCTTTGCTAACTGGGTAGCTAATGGCACGACTGATGGAATTAAGCAAGTTTTGGTAGATTCTGTTGATAAATTTGAGCCAGAGAGCGATATTGATGAAGCTGCCTGCCCCAACCCTGATCCAGCAAACCCTATCTACACATTATCGCCCTCGACGCCAACACTCGATAGCAAAAAAAGCTTCTATGTCTGCGTTCGAGAAGCCAGTGTCGGTACTAATGCCCTAGGTGACACGATCAACTCCAACCAAGATTTGATCGTTTTTCTGCGGGGGAACGCGATCGCTAATCAAGACGGCCTGATTAACGCCCTCAGCGACGCCAGCGAATTTCCTACCATACAGTCTAGAGTGCTTTTGCGCGGCGTTCGTGGCGAAGAATTGTAAGCTGATATTAGATGAGCGAGGCCATTTCTGATGCGTAGCCCCAAAGCTAAACCGATCTTAACTGAGACAACCTCAGGCTTCACGCTAATTGAAGTGCTGCTTGTCGTCCTGATGGTAGGAATCCTCATGGGCATTGCCGCCCCTGGCTGGCTGGCCTTTGCCGATCGCCAGCGCATGAACGTCGTCCGCAGCGACCTGCTAGAAGCCCTGCGGCAGGCCCAGGCCGACGCCCGACAAAACCGAGCAGACCGCAAAGTCGAAATTCTCGTAAACAGTCCCCAACCCGCCGTACAGATTGGTTCGGCCCCGAGTACGACACTCGGCAGCGGCAACATTCGCCCCGACTACGTCAGGCTCTCAGCCGAGTACAGCACGGGTAGCGCTTGGGAAGCCGCTTCAACGGTTACCTTCGACTACGAAGGGCTACCCGAAGCCAGCTCAGTGCCCTTCGTCATCAAAGTCTCCCCCACCGTGTCTGAAGCCCAGCGCTGCGTCATTGTCGCTAACCTGCTAGGCAGCCTCAAGACAGCCGACGGCGACGAGTGCGATAACCCCGACGTAGACGTCAACTAGACTCGCAGGCCCGCCAGCTTCATGCCTTAGAGGATGTTTTAAAGGACTCTAAAGTGTCTACGCTATTGCAACTCCTCAAATCCTCCCTTCCAAGGGTGCTGGGGATTTTCGAGTGCTAGATATGACAGCATGTTCCTTTTCAAACAGCCTTTTAATAAACGGGCAAGTTTTGATCTGGGTTAGCGGCGCGGTACTGCTGATAGTCAGCCAGCGAACCATTAAACTCCAGAGCGATATTGACGGCGCTGCCCAGACCATTTTTAATCTGCACAACGCTGACGGTGGCATAATCCCCCGACACTACCTCTAGAGGACTGCCGCCGCGAAAGGCAAAGCGATAGGTTTCAGCGCCCACCGCCTGACAGGGGAAAGTCTCAGCCCCCACAGAGCCGTGCATGGCGCGCTCGGCCCGGTAGTTTTGCAGACCGCCATTAGTCTGCTCAGCCGCCCGACGGGCCAGATTTTTAGCCGCAATCAAAGCCCGCTGCTGCTGCACAGCGTTAGGGCTAGCCGGATCTACCCGACAGCTATTGAGTGAGCCAGTGTTAGCGGCAGTTTGGGCCAGCCCTCCTGCAGCAGTCCCAACCAGCCCCAGCATTGTCACCGTTAAAAAAGTTAGTTTTTTCATCATTGTCACGCTCAGTTCAAAAAATAAACCGCGATCGCAGCGCCAATTCTAGGCCAGTTCTCATTTTGCTAGAGCACCAGACTATCCCTAACAGCCCAAAGAATCCCGAGTCGCTGTCCCAGTTTTAGAATTGGTACCGCTGGCGATCGCGCACAGCATCTTCACCTGCACCCCGTCTAAAATTGCATCGCTAAAGTCAGCACCCGTGATGTCTACCTGGTCAAAAGAAGACTGGAGCCACAGCGTCTCAACCAAAACCGCATCCCTAAAATCAGCTCGGGTAAACACCGCAAAATCTAGCATAGCGTCAGTTAAATCTGCGCCCTTAAAGTTGGTATCGGTAGCCGTGGAGCCGCTAAAAATAGCCCCTCGAATGTCTGCCCCGCTGAAGTTAGTAGACTCCAAATTGGCATTAGAAAACTCCGCCGTGCGGAGCTGCTGCCCCGAAAAATCCTGCCCTTGCAGTAGCGCATTGCTGTAGGAGGGCGGTGGCGGATAGTCTAGCGCGTAGACAGGGGTCATCCACAGCCAAACAGCCAGAGCCACGAGCAGCAGCTTAAACATAGTCTTTATCAGCATTTACCTCTATGCTAGCGCTGTTGTAGACAATACTCATCGCTTGCAGTGCTGATCCCCTAACTCCTGACAAAAGTTTTTCCTGAGTTTTTCCTGTGGGTACTGTACTACAAGATATAGAGATGGACTCTAGCGAAGACCCGCGTGATATGATGATTGAGCTTTGGTTCTGGTGGGGAGCAGCCACCGGAAATTTGACTTTGAGGCGCAAGCCCAAAAGTCAGATTGGGGAAAGTCTGGTGTAAGTCCAGCGCTGTCCCGCAGCTGTAAGGGAACGGTTTTGGGTTTTGTGCGCTCAGCGTCTCCGTAGGAGAAATTTTGAGCTCTAAGTTTTGAGTTTTGAGCTGATTGAAAGGCAAGACTTGAAATTTTATCCTGCAAAATCAGTTCCTAAGTCAGAATGCCCGCCAAGCCATAAACCCATCTGCGAGGTACGGATGAAACGTTATCAAAAGTTGAGCGTCAGCCTGGCGCTGCCTGGGGTGCTAGCAGCGCTTTGGGCGCTGCCTGCCGTCGCCCATCATCCCTTTGGCGCTCAAACACCCAACAGTTCATGGCAGGGGTTGCTGGCAGGCTTAGGCCATCCTGTGATTGGCTCAGACCATTTTGTCTTTGTGGTGGCGCTTGGTCTGTTAGCGGCGCTGCTGCGCTGGGGCGTAGCTATTCCGGTCGTGTTTGTGCTGAGTACCGTAGCCGGAACCGGGCTGCATCTGGCAGCACTCAATATCCCGGCTGTAGAAATGTCCGTTTCTGCATCGGTGCTGGGGTTAGGCATACTGCTAGCAGTTGTCAACCGTCCGCCTGTGGGTTGGATTGCTGGATTCGCAGTCCTGGCAGGGCTGTTTCACGGCTATGCCTATGGTGAAGCTATCGTCGGGGCTGAAATGTCGCCACTGGCGGCTTATTTAGTCGGCTTTAGTTTAATTCAGATAGCGATCGCCGCTGCCGCTTACAGTCTGGCCCAAAAAATGCAGCGCTCAGCCGACTCAGATCGGCTTAATTTACGCTTTGCAGGCTTTGCCGTGGCTGGATTTGGAGCCGCTTTGTTAACCTCTAGGCTGTCCGGCTAAACCTATGCATAAAATTCCTGTCACCGTGATTACGGGCTTTTTGGGAGCCGGAAAAACAACGCTGGTGCGCCATCTGCTGCAAAACAATGGCGATCGCCGCATTGCAGTTTTAGTCAATGAGTTTGGCGAAATTGGCATTGATGGCGAGCTGCTAAAAGCCTGCCAGGTCTGCGACGAAGATGAGGATCCCGCCAGCAACATTTTAGAGCTGGCTAATGGCTGTCTCTGCTGTACCGTGCAAGAAGAATTTTTGCCCACCATGCAGGCGCTAATGGCGCGGCGCGACCAGATTGACTGTATTGTGATTGAGACTTCTGGGCTAGCTTTGCCCAAGCCTCTGATTCAAGCCTTTCGCTGGCCAGAAATTCGCACTCAGGCAACAGTCGATAGCGTGATTACGGTCGTAGACTGTGAGGCTTTGGCTCGGGGGCAAATGGTTGGGGATCTCGACGCCCTCGAAGCTCAGCGTCAGGCAGATGACAGCCTGGATCATGAAACCCCACTTGAAGAACTGTTTGCAGATCAGCTCAGCTGCGCCGACCTAGTGCTATTAACCAAGTCAGATGCTGTTAGCGAGTCAGAGCGCGATCGCGTTCAAACCTGGCTGCAGCGTCAGATCCCTGCAGGCACAAAGCTGATTGCCTGCCACCAAGGCCAGGTTAGCCCAGACATTTTGCTCGGCTTTAACGCCGCTGTCGAAGATAACCTAGAGCATCGGCCTAGCCATCACGACTCCGAAGCTGACCACGACCACGATGACAACATTACCTCAGCGGCGCTTATACTGGAGCAGTCATTTGACCCACACGAGCTGATCCAGCGCCTGCAGCAGCTTAGCCAAACCCAAGAAATTTACCGCATTAAGGGGTTTGTCGCTGTTCCTGATAAGGCCATGAGGCTGGTTTTGCAGGGGGTAGGACAGCGCTTTGACAGCTTTTACGATCGCCCTTGGCGACCCCAAGAGCCGCGCCTGACTCGGCTAGTTGTAATCGGACAGGCGCTAAATACAGAGGCTGTTCAGGCTGCCCTAGTCGGTGATTTGCAGCGAGTCTAACTCAGCATCTGGGAACACAGCAGGCGATCGCACGTTTGAGCACAGAATTGATGGATCAAGACCCCCAAGTCAGTACGTTAATTCAGGCTGTTGAGCAGGCAAATTCTCCCCTGGCTATGCTGACGGCAGTCAGAAGCCTGGCAGCAGTGCGCCACCCGGACGCTATTCCAACGCTGATTGAAGTTTTGGGGTTCAACAATCCGGGGGCCGCTGTGACGGCTGTTGAGGGACTGGCGGCTCTGGGTTCAGACGCTGTACTGCCTCTGCTCAAGCAGCTTGACGACCACAACTACGGAGCCAGAGCCTGGGCCATTCGAGCACTGGCCGACATTGGCGACCCGCGAGCGCTCGCCGTTTTGCTAGACGCGGCCACCGCCGACTTTGCCCTCAGCGTCCGGCGAGCAGCGGCTCGGGGGCTAGGCAACCTGACCTGGACGCAGCTGCCCGAGGCTGAAATACCCGAAGCTCAGGTCCATGCGGTGACCGCTCTGCTGCAGGCGACTCACGATTCAGAATGGATTGTGCGCTACGCGGCTGTAGCAGGTTTGCAGATGCTGGCTCAAAAGCTCAGCCCGGCCCAGGGCGATAGGCGAAAAGTGATCCAGCAGCGTTTAGAGCAGCTCTTAGCGGACGATCCAGTCGCCTCTATTCAGGCGCGATCGCAGCTTGCTCTATCTAAGCTAGGCTAACTTCCGCAGTCGCCTGATTGATCTCCCAAAACCTCGATAGTTCTCTAGGTTTGGCAGGTAAAACCAGGAACAGGAGCACCCTAGCAGCTCACATCTGAGGTAAGACAATTTAGAGTGTTGAATTCTTTGTGCTAAATTCTTTTCTCAGAAAGCATTTTATTCATCGCCGTTAATCCTCGCAATCACAATGTCTCTCCCTTCTGCTCCTCGTCAGTCTTTGAGCTATGCCATCTTGGGCACAGGAGCGATCGGCGGACTCTATGGCGCTTGCCTGCAGCGGGCAGGGGCAGCAGTGCATTTTCTCCTGTACCGTGATTACGAGCAGGTCAGGCAGCAGGGGCTGCGGGTAGAGTCTATTTGGGGAGACTTTGAGCTGTTGGAGGTGCAGGCATATGCAGCCGTCAGCGAAATGCCGACTGTTGATGTGGTGATTGTGGCGCTAAAGACCACACAAAATTATTTACTCGCAGACCTGCTGCCGCCCTTAGTAGGGCCACAGACAGTCGTTTTGATTCTGCAAAATGGTCTGGCCGTAGAAGCAACTGCCGCCGCGATCGCCGGGGCCGAGCGCATCCTCAGCGGACTATGTTTTGTCTGCTCCAATAAGGTCGGGCCAGGACATATTCGCCACCTAGACTACGGCACGATCATGCTGGGACACTACAGTGCAGCGCAGCAGCCCGCAGGTCTGACTGGCGCTGTGGAGGCGATTGCCCAGGATTTCAAGCAGGCTCACCTGCCAATTCAGCTCACAGAAGACTTGTACATGGCTCGCTGGCGCAAGCTGGTGTGGAATATTCCGTTTAACGGGCTTTCAGTTGTCCTCAATGCCACAACTCAGGAAATGATGGCAGATCCTGATATTCGAGAGCTGGCTGAAGGGCTAATGGTGGAGGTGATTGCTGCCGCGAATGCCTGTGGTGAAAACCTTTCGCCGGGACAAAACCGCCGACTACCAGACAACCTGAGTCAAGACATGCTAGAACACACCGCCCAGATGAAACCCTATCGCACCAGTATGAAAATCGACTTTGATACAGGCAGACCTCTAGAGCTTGTGGCCATTTTCGCTAATCCTATACGGGCAGCGGCTACAGCCAATATCTCAGTGCCTCAGGTGAAAATGCTTTACCAGCAGCTACAGTTTCTCAACCGTCGCCAGAGAACAACACCCCGACCCGATGAAGTAGTTTAGCCGGGATTTTGGGTAGGTTCTTCGGCTGGGGCGTCTTTCTCAGATGCAGCTGACGTAGCCCCTGCCTTGGCTTGGTCTCGCTGCAGACGCTTTTTGCGCTCGGCTTCGAGAATGTCTTTCATCACGGCCTGAGCCTGACTGACTTTTTCCAGGTTGCTACGATAGAGGTCTAGGTCTTTTTGCACCTTGTCATCAGAAACATTCAGCGCTGTGCAAACCTGGGTAAACAGCTCGGCTCTTTGCTTATCGTCTTTAACCAAGTCTGGGGCAATCGTCTCAGCCAGCGTATAAAGGCCAATTGCCATTAGACGACTATATTTATACTTTTCGTTACCTGCTGTTGCCCGCAGTTCGTGCCAGGGCTGATGGTCAGGAGCCGCCTCTAAGCTCTGTAGCTGCGCTTTGAAGTCCTCAATAGAAAGCTCACTAACAGACTGCTTGAACTGTTCAGCGTCGTCTCGAAACTGCTGTGGATCTCGCTCTACTGACTGACACAGCGCCTGAAAGATAGACTCTCGATCCTGAGGAGGCAGGTAGCCCTGCATAAACCGATCAAAAGCAGTGACCACCCCAAGCGCGTATAGTGGATCGTAGCTAAAGTCCACATTGACAGACAGCAGATGCATCTCGACCATCAGCTCCTCGACGACGCGGCGATAGATAGAGTTGATAGGACGAGTGTGATGAGCGTAAAAAGCACGCTTTGTGTCAGAAACAGTGCGGACGTTATTCACAGTAGAAAGCTAACGAGTGTGTGATCTCATTCTCGCTCTTAGCAGTCCGTTTGCCAAGCAAGCAGGCTGTACCAGATGATCGTTTGTCAATTTATCAAGCTATTACAATGCCATTGTCAGCCAACCTTACCGCCCTCGCTCAGGCGCTTGCCGGAGAATTTGAAAACCGCCAGCAGTCTCTCGATGAGCCTGTCTGGTATGTATACCTGCGAGTTTGGCAAAGACCTGTTCCCAATCTTTCTGAGGCTTGGCCGACGCTTTTTATTGAGCAAGTCAGCGTCGCCGCCAATAAGCCACCCTATCGCCAGCGAGTAGTGCAGCTCAGTGAAACGGCAGGAGCAATCAAGATTCAGTTTTTTGCGCTGAAAGAACCGCAGCAGTTTTGCGGTGCCGCCCTTGAGCCAGAGCGACTGCGTAATTTAACGATGAATGATTTAACCTTGCTGCCGACCTGTCAGCTAGAGGTCAAGCTTCACTTGTCTGCTGATCGTTCTTTAGAGGTCAGTGCCCAACTGCCGGAAAATACCCTTTGCTCATTTGACTATCAGGGTCAAACTCGCTACATCAAGCTTGGCTTTGAACTAAGAACTCAGCAGAATTCTGGAACCTTCCAGACACAGCTGCTGAGCTATGACAGAGGCGTTGATCCAGTGACTCAAGAAATTCTGTGGGGGCCGCGCCTCGGCCCGTTTTGCTTGGTTAAGCAGCAGGACTATAGTCAAGAGCTGAGTCTGGCTTAGCTAGCAATTTCTCTAGGCATTCCCATGAGGGCATCGTCTTCGGCTTCAAAAATTTCAAAAACCGAATCCATCATAGTCACTTCAAAGACGAGCTTGGCTTCAGGATGAACGTTGCAAATCCGAAAGCTCCCTTTAACTTTGTCAGCATCTCGCATACCCGCGACCAAAGAAGTCAGCCCGGAACTGTCGATGAAGTTAACCTGGCTGAGATTAACGATGACATGAGGGCTAACCCGTGAAATGCATTCCTGTAGCTTCAGACGAAACTGCCAGGCTGTCGTGATATCCAATCGACCCGCAGGTGTCAGAATAATCACGGTTTTTCCATCGTCAGTTGTGAGCGTTTTTTGATCCATGGTTGAGCCGTCACTTTCTCCTGTGGAGATTACAGACTCTCTGCTGCCGGGTCAGATAGTCAGACTAACATCAAAAAAGAGCTAGCTAATGAGTCGCTCTTTTAAGTACTCGCTAAAACTAACATGCTGCTGCCCGCATATCGATTAGACATTCATTAGAGAGGCATAGTTCTAAGGTGCCCAGATGATACCAAAAACGAACGCTAGGGGTTTAGCTACGTCGGCAATAGAAGACACGACTTTATTTTCATGTGCTGGGTGCCAGTGTGCTGAGGAATAACCTCCTTCAAAACTCTCAAACATTTTAATCAGTTACCGCTGGTTGCTCAAGCCAAATCACTGAGGATCAGCTATGACTCTAGAGAGGCCAGCTGACCCAGTCTTGAGGCTTGAGAAAGGTGTCGTAGAGTTCAGCTTCAGGGGTACCAGAATCCACCGTATAGTTGTACTCCCAGCGTACCAGCGGCGGCAAAGACATCAAAATTGACTCGGTACGACCGTTGGTCTGCAGGCCAAAGATAGTGCCGCGATCGTAGACTAAATTAAACTCTACGTAGCGGCCCCGGCGATAAAGCTGAAAATCTCGCTGGCGATCGCCGTATTCAAGGTCTTTGCGCTTTTCTACAATGGGCATATAGGCCGGTAGAAAAGCACTGCCGCACTCCTGGATAAAGGCAAAAATATCTTCCCAATTGCGAGCTGGTAGTTTACCCACATCCTGGCTGTACTGCGCCGCCGCACCTGCTTTTTCTGGGCCGTGATAAAGCTGGCTGCGACCGTCTTGATAGTCAAAGAAAATGCCGCCAACGCCTCTGGGTTCTTGGCGATGCTTGAGATAAAAGTATTCATCGCACCAGCGCTTAAAGGCTGGATAGTACTCGTGATGATGGCGATCGCAGGCCGCTTTTATCGTCTGGTGAAAATGCACCACGTCGGCTGCAAAGGGGTAATAGGGCGTTAAGTCGATGCCGCCGCCAAACCACCAAACCGGGCCTGCTTCAAAATAGCGGTAGTTGAGATGTACAGTCGGCACGTAAGGATTGTGCGGATGCAGCACCATTGAGGTACCCGTAGCGTAAAATTCGTGACCAGCCGCCTCTGGGCGCTGTACCAAAATAGAAGGCGGCAGGTTGTGCCCCCAAACTTCGGAGAAGTTGACGCCGCCCTGCTCAAAGATACCGCCCTGCTTGATTACACGCGATCGCCCACCACCGCCATCCGGGCGCTGCCACCGATCTTCCTGGAAAGTGCTTTTACCATCTAAAGCTTCTAGCTTTTGACAAATGCTCTCCTGCAGCGCCTGCAGTGCTTGACTCACTCGTCTACGCGAATCTTTCGGAGGAAGAACAGAGGGCTGAGTAGAAATTTTCGGGAGTGAAGAGGTCATAGATGCTGACGCGAAATGTTATCTAGAGTAAAAGCTACCAAGTAGTCCGCTACAGTTGATGAAAAGTTTTGTGACGTTGCTGGTAAGCTGCGATCGCGCTGCTAGTCTGTAAGTCCTGACAGGGGGCTTCGTGGGTTTAGAAAGTTACTTGCAAGCGCTGCTGATAGACGCTGCCAGAGGGGGTTTGTGAGAGGCACCTGAAACGAAAATTCATCGTCTTGTAATCGTAAGTTTATCAGAACTGCTGACTGTCTATTTAAAGATTAGAATCATAAGATCTATCAAATCCTCAGCTCCTGCCCTTGAAAATATCCATGAACTGCTTTTGTTTGAAATGGATGCGGGGTTGCGTTCAGGCAATTGCCCGTCAGCCCCATACCTATGTCAAGCGATCGCTGGCAAGCAGCTATCAGGCCGTCAGTTCGGCTTCAGCAGATGTGCTCTGGCAAGTTGTGGCTAACCTGGCAGATGTATCGTGGCACCCGCTTTTAGGAAGTACTAATGCGCCTAATGGACTCATGGCCAAGCCCGGACTAATTTATAAAGCCTTCACCCGTCGCTTTCCGCTGCCGATTCGTATCTTTGTTGAGCGCGTTGATCATCATGAACTGCTGAGTGTCCGGCTCTACGTGCTGCCAGGCTTAGAAGAGCGGGTTACCTATCAAATCGAATCGACGCTGTGCGGTACCCGAGTTTCCTATTCAGTAACCCTGCGTGGATGGCTATCGCCCCTGGCCTGGTCACTGATTCGCCCCCATGCGGCTAAGGTTGCCTCTGCTCTAGCTAGGGCGGCTGAACAAACGGCAAGACAGGCTTTAGTCGGCTCTCGACAGCCAGCCTCACGCCCCACCCAAGACCTCCTTAGCTGCTTGCCGCTTGCCGTCATTGCCCTTGGCGAGATCTGTAGAGCCAGCCTCACTTAGGCCCCTTGTCCCCAACATCCAGTGCAATAACCTCAGCACAAAAAGCTAGGATTGTTAAACATCGCTCAATTTCGTTTGATATTCGCCTGAGCTGGCCTTTCAATCTTTTAGTCAATGCCTATTTCTCTAGACAAAAATACCATTCTAGACGTGCTGCGTCCGGTTCAAGACCCAGAGCTGCGCAAGAGTCTCGTTGATCTCAACATGATTCGCAATGTGCGCATTGATGCTGGTCGAGTTAGCTTTACCCTGGTGCTGACGACGCCCGCCTGTCCGCTGCGGGAATTCATTGTCGAAGACTGCGAAAAGGCGGTTCGACAGCTCCCTGGGGTTTCTACCGTAGATGTTGAGGTGACGGCAGAAACACCTCAGCAGCGATCGCTGCCCGATCGCCAGGGAATTTCAGGCGTCAAAAATATTCTGGCAGTTTCCAGCGGCAAAGGGGGGGTTGGCAAAAGCACCGTTGCGGTCAATATCGCCGTGGCGCTGGCCCAAATGGGCGCTAAAGTGGGACTGATCGACGCTGATATCTATGGCCCCAATACCCCGATGATGATGGGGCTTGACGCGGCTGATGTTGGGGTGCGCCAGGGAGAGCAGGGCGAGGTTTTAGAGCCTGCTTTCAGCCACGGTGTGAAAATCGTCTCAATGGGCTTTTTGATCGAGCGTGATCAGCCCGTAATCTGGCGGGGGCCAATGCTCAACGGCGTTATTCGCCAGTTTCTCTATCAGGTGCAGTGGGGTGAGCTAGACTACCTGATTGTAGATATGCCACCGGGAACCGGGGACGCACAGCTCACGCTGGCTCAGGCTGTTCCAATGGCGGGAGCGGTTATAGTCACAACACCTCAGGCCGTCGCGCTGGCGGATTCGCGCCGGGGCTTGCGGATGTTTCAGCAGCTACAGGTGCCTGTAATTGGCATCGTAGAAAACATGAGCTATTTCATCCCGCCGGATATGCCCGATAAGCAATATGACATCTTTGGCTCTGGCGGCGGCCAAAAAACTGCCGATGAGTTAGGTATTGCGCTGCTGGGCTGCGTTCCGCTAGAGATGCCGGTGAGACAAGGTGGCGATCGCGGTCTACCAATTGTTGTAGACGCCCCTGACTCAGCCGCTGCTAAAGCGCTCAAGGCGATCGCACAGCAGGTTGCTGCTCGGATCTCGGTTGCGGCCCTTAGCTAACTATGTCTCAACCTGCGCTGATTAATAAACGCTGGAAAAAGTGGCTTAAAGCCTGGCAAGAAGTTGACTGGCTTTTGCTGCTGCTGACTGTGGGTTTGACCGTATTTGGCAGCATTGTGATCACCAGTACGCAAATTAACCTCCAGACAACTGAGTTTGGCTGGAACCATCTAATTTTAGGAACAATAGGTCTGGTCTTAGCGTTAGTGATTGCTCGGATGCGCTATGAAGGACTCTTAAGCTGGCAGTGGATTATTTATGGCGCGACTAACCTGTCCCTGATTGCCGTTATTTTTATCGGTACGTCGGGGCTGGGTGCCCAGCGGTGGATCGCGGTGGGGGGCTTTAATGTGCAACCTTCCGAGTTTGCCAAACTGGGCCTGATTCTGACCCTGGCTGCCGTGCTACGTGGCAAAGAAGCCTCGACTCTGTTGGGCCTGATTAAAGCCTTGGCAATTACGTCAGTTCCCTGGGCGCTGGTTTTTTGCAGCCAGATCTGGGCACCTCACTCGTATTTGGTGCCATTACCCTTGGGATGCTCTACTGGGGAAATGCTAATCCTGGCTGGCTGATACTGATGGTATCGCCGCTGGTAGCTGCAATTTTGTTTCATATCTATGTGCCTGTTTGGCTGGTGTGGGTGGTAGGAATGGGCACCATTGCCTGGCTGACGCTGCCGTGGCGCTTATTCAGTACGATAGCAGCAACAGCTATCAATCTGGTTTCTGGTAAGCTAGGAGACTTCCTCTGGGGATTGCTAAAAGATTATCAAAAGGATCGACTGATTTTATTTCTAGATCCTGATAAAGACCCTTTAGGCGGTGGCTATCACCTGATTCAATCTCGAATTGCAATCGGGGCCGGAGAGCTCTGGGGACGGGGACTACACAAAGGAACGCAGACCCAGCTCAATTTTATTCCTGAGCAGCACACAGACTTTATTTTTTCAGCCATTGGTGAGGAGTGGGGATTTATAGGGGCGATGGTAGTACTGGTGGCGTTTTGGCTAATTTGCCTGCGACTGGTTATCATTGCTCAAAATGCTAAAGATGATTTTGGCTCACTGCTGGCTATTGGCGTTTTATCGATGATTATTTTTCAGGTCATTGTCAACATCAGCATGACGATTGGCTTAGCCCCGATTACAGGCATTCCACTGCCGTGGATTAGCTATGGACGCACAGCGCTGCTGACTAATTTCGTAGCGATCGGACTTGTAGAGTCAGTTGCAAACCATCGCCATCGGCTCAAATTTACTGACTAGCTGAGAGTCAGCTCCAAAATGACAGTTCTGACGGTAAGCTTATCTATGAAGAGCTATGCACACGGCGTTTTAATATGATTTTGCCAGGTTCTCCGGTTAAAGTTGTGAATCTTGATGATACCTATTACGGCTTTGAAGGCCAGGTACAGCGCATTAGCGACGGCAAGATAGCCGTGCTCTTTGAGGGCGGTAACTGGGATAAGCTGGTGACCTTCAAACTATCTGACCTGGCACTAGTAGAAAAATCGCGGGGCAAGTAATAGAGAGATTTAAGCCCCTGATTGACTGACAAAAGTTCCTCGCGTAGGTTGGGTGAAACGAAGTGAAACCTAACGTCAGCAACGGTTTCGTTGGGTTACGCCAAACTTTACCCAACCCACGGCAGCATGATGGTCTTAAAAGTTTTATCAGTTAATCAGCTCAAACTCTTCTAAAACGGCTACTGATAAAAGTGCTATGCGCCTTTCACTACCGCAGTTTTCTATCCAGGCTCGACATCCTGACCATATTGCTGAGGTGATTGAAACGGCAACAACTGAGTTTTTGTCTCAGTGTTTGGAGCCTGAAGATTTGAGCTTCCCAGCAATGCCGCCTTTTGGTAGCTGGGTAAAATCAGTGGATGAAGAGTCAGGCAATCAGATCTATGGGGTGGTCTACTACGCCACTACCAGTCCTATTGACTCGGTACACCGGGCTAGAGCGCTGGGTCTGTCTTTGGCGGAACTGCGAGAGCAACAGCCACAAATTTTTGCCATGCTCAAGACTGAGTTTCGAGCGGCCATCATTGGCTTCAAGCCTGGATCGGGCGATCGCGCTAGCGATCTAACTTATCAACACCTGCCGCCGCGTCCGCCGCAGATTCACCAAGCTGTCTATCGCTGTCCGGCTGACGAGATTTTAGACTTTAGCCAGCAGCTAGACTTTCTTAGAACGCTGCTAGAGGTGCCCGGTGCTCCGGCAGACAGTCTGATGGCGGCAACCATCAGGCAGATTTATCAGCTCCGCAAAGCCGATCGAGACTGGCTGGTGCAGGCAGGTAGAACCCTAAGCGTCGTCCTCAAAGATGATTACGATCGCCTGCGGGTCATTCTCAACCAGATACATCCCTGACGCTTGAACCTTACGCTCTGTCAGCAGGAAGCTATGAAAACCTATGACTGGATTGTAGTTGGCAACGGACTGGCTGGAGCGGCGCTAAGCTACGAGCTGGCTCGACAAGGGGCAGCGGTGCTGCTGATTGATCGCGCGTTGGATCCGCCTAGCGCTACTCGTTTTAGCTACGGCGGTATCCCCTACTGGTCAGGCACAACGGCGCTAACCCAGCAGCTTTGCCGAGAGGGCATTGAGCGCTATCGGCAATTTTCTCAGGAGCTAGAGGCCGATACACAGTTTCGAGAACTGGATTTAATTTTAACGGTTGAGCCGGGAGCAGATCCTGAGGCGATCGCCCAGCAATACCAAAAGTTTGAGATCGTGCCCCAGCTCATTAGCCCAGCCGAGGCCCACCAGCTTGAACCGCAGCTTGATCCAGATGCGATCGCGGGGGCGCTAAGCGTCCGCCACGGCCATGTTGAGCCAATGGCTCTGGTCGCCGCCTACAATCAGGCTTTTCATCGCTCAGGCGGCGATCGCTTTATTGCTGAAGTCACCGGGCTGGTGCGGATTGGCGATCGGGTCACGGGAGTTACAACCCCACAGCAGGCTTATGCCGCTGCCAACGTCGTAGTTGCGGCTGGAGGACTCAGCCGTCAGCTTTTGCAAAAATCTGGCATAGTCGTGCCGATTTACTTTACGCAGGCAGAGCTGATTGAGACACCCGCCGTAGACTTCAAACTTCGCAGCCTAGTCATGCCTGCCAACCTGCGACGCTTTGAGCTAGAGCGTTTAGCTAGCCAGCCTGATACAGAAGCACTCTGGCAAGAGCCGGGGCATCAAATTGCAGCCGCGATCTTAGATGCAGGAGTTGTCCAGCTTTTGGATGGTCGTTTGCGAATCGGTCAGATTAGCCGTCTGCTCACCAGTCCCCAGCCCCCGGTGTACTCAGCCAGTAGCGAAGCCAGTATCCGAGCTGCAACTGCGCTGCTGCTGCCCGCTCTAGCTGCTGTACCAGGGCGCTGGCACCAGTGCCTGGTATCTTTTAGCCGTGATGGAGTACCCCTAGCGGGGCCAGTTCCAGGTATTAAGGGGTTGCTGGTTTTTGCTGGATTTGGCGGCCCATTCGCTATCTTGCCGCCTACGGCGACGCGGTTTGCTCACTGGCTGACAGGAAAAGCTGACCCGCTAATTGAGCAAATGCAGCTCAGCCGCTTTAAGCACGGTTTGCAAGTAGCCGTGTAGCATAGCTCTCCATATTCTAGCGACCCTGGGAAGACTCACGGGCGTAGCCTGACTGCTGGAAAAAATCGCGCAGTTCGTCAAAAAAATCATTGCGATCGCTCCTCTGATAAACCTGACGCACTCGCTGCCAGCCGTCTTCTGCCTGATTGAGCAGGTACTTATCGGCCAGGTATGCTGCTAAAATCGCCCGCTCATAGTCAGCATAAGCGTAGTCATCAGCACTGCTATAGGGCTGCTCAAAGACCTCTCCTCGCCGCAGGCGCTCATACTCTTGCCAGTGAGCATAGGCATCGCTATAGATCTGTTCGGGGAAATCACGGGTCACTTCTACCATGACACCATCCTGATAGCGCCAAAACTGTACCGGGTAGCGAGAGGCGGCGTAGGAGGCAAAGGCGTAGGCGAAGCGATCGTCGCGGCTGAGAAATTCAGGCGCACCATCGCCGTCGAGATCCTGGAGCTGATAGCCGCCGTTACCCCAAAAATGCTCGGTGAGGCGGTAGCTGTCGCCTTCAGCTTCATAGCCATAGATCAGCGTAGAAAAGCAGCAGTGAGCGCCGCCTGAATAGATCTCCAACCGAATCTCTGGCTCTAAGTTACCGTCAAGATCGCTGGCTAATATACCCAAGGCATTGCAAAACCAGCCGTCTTCGAGAATGCGAGATGGAAAAAAGCCTTCTCTGTAGGCTTTGCCCGCACGGGTGATCGTAAGCTGCGGATTCTCAGCGCAAAATACAGTAGCGTCATAGGTAAACTCGGCTTGAACGTCCCCTAGCTTAACTGCTAACGGCTCTGGTTCGTTCTGGGCAGAGGCTAAATTAGCGCCAAGGAAACCGATCGCCAATCCTAGCAGCGCCATCTGGGGAACACGATGGAATAAGGTCATAATTTTTAGTTGGATGCTGCTTTTGATCTACAGTCTGTCCACCTGATCTTCCGAAGTTTTATCCGATTTTCCAGCTTTCAGGCGTAGCCTGGGTGTGACCAAAAGCTGGACGCTGGTGCTACCAAAAGTCTGTGACGCCGTAGCCCAAATCGCCTAGCATCTGCCGCAGCAAGGGCATACTCAGCCCGATGATGTTGGTATAGCAGCCCTCAATTTTCTCAACAAAAAGGCTGCCTTTGCCATCGATAGTAAAGGCTCCAGCACAGTTGAGGGGTTCTCTAGAGGCCACATAAGCCTCAATCTGGCGATCGCTGACCGCAGCAAAAAACACCCGCGATACCTGACAGCGCACCTGCTGGCGCTGATTTTGAGTATCGATCAGGACGTGACCTGTGTAGAGTTCACCCATCTGACCCCGCATTTTCTGCCAGCGGGCGATCGCATCCCCAGCGCTTTCCGGCTTACCGTAAATCTGTTTATCAAAGTACAGCAGCGAGTCACAACCCAAGACCAGCGCATTTGAAAACTGCGGCGCTACCGTTTCTGCTTTGCTCAGCGCTAGGGCCTGTACCAGCTCGGCAGGATCAGCCAGTTGAATCTGATCTTCGTCAAAGCGGCTGGGGCAAACAAAGGGCTGAATGCCTGCGGCAACTAACAGCTGGCGTCGAGCCGGGGACGCTGACGCCAGGACAAACTGAGGCATCATGACAGCTTAATAGACCGAGAAGGAAGCTACGGACTGCTTCAGGAGCATTTTCATTTTTTCCCAGCGCTCTTCACGGGTGGAAGCATTGAAGGTGAAGAGCTGATTGCGCCGGACAATGACGCTGGCTAAATTGTGGCGCAGACCTGAAGGCAAATCTGCCAAATATTCTAGGATGTAATAGGTTTCGTCGCTTGACTGAATTTCCTGAGCGCTGATGAGCTGCACATCGCGATCGTTGCCTGTCAGGGTATTGATGCTTTTGGAGAGCTTGTAGCCCACTTCATTGGGATCGCCCAGATCCTGGAGGGTCTGACCTTCAGGTACTGCGCTAATGACCACGCTGACGTTCTCAGTATCGTTAACGAGGTCGTGAAAGACCACGTCTGCGCCACTCGTGGCCACTTCTAGCCAGCCAGTCGGGTAAAGAAACTGATAGCCTTTGTAGGTATCAGCATAGGCTTTGAGGCCGCTGCCTGCTGTAATGCAGCCCTGTAAGCTAAGTGCTACCACAATCAGTAGCAAAGCTGCTATTCGCTTCAGCATAGTCATGGTGTCTTTAATATGTTGCGATCGCTGCTCTCTATTCTCCCATTTCACGGGACGAATGCAATGTGCGGCCAGCCACTTATGCCACCTAACCTGAGACGGAGCCTGGCTGAGGTTTTCAGACAGGCTTCTCAAAAAACATTAGGTGCTGCTGCGGTAGGGAATCATCGGTCTTTTGCCAAACCAGGCCCACTGCGGTCATTTCTTTTTTGACCTGCTTTTGGCTCATTTTATGCAGCCGCTTGATCGCAACAAACGGGTTTTCGGCTCGATATTCAGCTAGCACAACGCGACCACCCGGCTTTAGCGCCTCGACAATGCCGAGCATCATTTCTTGGGGGTAGGAAAACTCGTGGTAAGCATCTACCATCAGAGCTAGATCGACGGCAGACTGAGGCAGACCCGGATCGTCAATCTGTCCCTGAACGGGTTCAATATTGTCAACCCCGGTTTCTTTTTGCCGAGCGGCAATCATCTCCAGCATTTCTGGCTGAATGTCTACCGCTAAGACTTTACCTGCGGGCACTAAAGGAGCCATCCGAAAGCTAAAGTAGCCCGTCCCTGACCCAATATCAGCGACGGTATCAGCAGGCCGCAAATCCAGCAGATCAATGGCGACATCGGGGCTTTCTTCAAATTTACGGCTCGATCGCTCTAGCCAGGCGGCCCCCTGATGCCCCATCACCTGAGCAATTTCTCGCCCAAAATAGACTTTACCAATGCCATCAGCACTCGGCGCTATCTGGCTGTAAGGGCTGTCAGCAGTGGCGGTGGTTGTGGGTGAACAGCCTGAGAGCAGCGGTAAGAGAATCAGACAAAAGGCGATCGCAGTCCGAATCCACACACGATTCAGCATTGTTTATGATCGAATAACTGCAGCTAGCCTAACGCAGCAGCCAATAAAAATTTGAGTTCTTTCAAGGCAGTTTTGAGGACTGCTGCTGTATTGAGGTTTTGGGAAAAACTATGGTGGCGATCGAAACAGGCAATCAGAGTTCAAGTAGTCAGGGCTTTGGCAATCAGCGCATCTGGTTTTGGCGGGGCTGGCGAATTCGCTATACCTACCTGCGTCCGGCCAGTCCAGCAGCAGCAGCGGCCACCCCAATTTTGCTCTTGCACGGCTTTGGGGCCAGCCTGCAGCAGTGGCGCGATAACCTTTTACCCCTGAGCCAGCACCACCCGATCTATGCCCTGGATCTATTAGGGTTTGGGGCTTCTGAGAAGGCTGCGACTCGCTTTGGCACCGATCTTTGGGTCGAGCAGGTGATTGATTTTTGGCAGACCTGGCTAGGACGGCCAGTAATTTTGTTAGGACATTCGCTGGGTGCCCTGGTTGCGCTGGCTGCTACCACCACCCATCCTGAAATGGTCGATCGCCTGATTATGCTGACGCTGCCTGCTGCTCGTCAAGAGCTGCTGACTGGCTGGAGCGGCCAGTGGGCTAGCCGATTTGAGGATTGGTTTTCGACCCCGCTGCTCATTCGCCCTTTGTTTCAGCTAGCGCAGCGTAGCTGGTTGATTCGGGCAGTCTTGCGCTCTATTTATACCAGGCCGGAGCGGGTTGATGCCGATCTGGTAGCCTCGTTTGTCCGGCCTGCTGCTGAGCGGGGTGCCGCTCGAACGCTGATGTATCTGGTAAAGTCTCGTACCGATGAGCGCTTTAGCCCCGCCACCCAGGATCTGCTGCTTCAGGTGCGAGTTCCCACGCTTTTGCTGTGGGGGCAAGCCGATCGGGTGATTCCGATTAGCTGGGGGCGTCAGGTAGCCGGGTTAAATGCAGTGGTGGAGCTACAGGAACTACCGCAGCTAGGGCACTGCCTCTATGACGAGTGTCCAGAGCAGGTCAATCAGGCGATTTGCGGCTGGCTGGCGATCTAGGGTTTGGGATTGGGTGAGACTATGGCGGAAGGCGGAAGGCGGAAGAATGAATAGGATGCTGGTCACGTAAAGATTCAGCGATCTGAGTTGTCCTAACCAAACTGCGGTTTGCTGTATCTGGCGGCGGTCAGCTTGTTGAACTATTCAGGTAGCGCTTTTTGCTGCTGCCAGTACTGATGGGCGGCGTAGGCCATCGTGACGACGCCGGTGACGATCGCAGCTTCATTCACCTCAAACTTGGGATGATGCAGCGGATAGTTGGTTCTATCAGGAAAGCCTACCCCCAGCCGAAACATCGTCCCTGGAGCCTGATCGAGATAGAGCGAAAAATCTTCGGCCCCCAAAGACGGCTCTAGCAAAATCTGGACGCGATCGCTGCCCCAGGCTTCCTGGGCTGCTGCCTCCACAATTTGAGTCAGGGCAGCATCGTTCTGCACTGAAGGTACCCGCCTTTGATAGTTGACCTCATACTGAGCGCCGTAGGGCTGACAGATTGCCGCTACGATTTTCTCAATCCAGGCTGGCAGCTCTTCGCTGGTTTCAGGGTGCAGCGATCGCACTGTTCCCAGCAGCTTCACCTGACTGGCAATGACGTTGGGTGCCCGTCCGCCCAAAATCTGCCCAATCGTCAGCACCACCGGGCGCAGCGGGTTGTGGGTGCGGCTGATTGCCTGCTGTAGGGTTGTCACCACCTGGGCGGCAATCCAGATAGCATCGATGGCCTCGTGAGGCCGCGCCCCGTGCCCCGACTCACCTATGATAATAATCTCTAGGTCATCTGCTGCCGCCGTCAGTGCGCCGTAACGAATGCCAATATCTCCGCCCAAAATGGTCGGAAATACATGCAGTCCCAGAATAGCGGCGACGTTTTCCATAACGCCGTCATTAATCATCCAGCGGGCACCCTGGGCAGTTTCTTCGGCGGGCTGAAAGATAAAACGGGTGGTGCCGGGAAGTTCTTCTGCCAGTTCTGCTAGAAGCATCGCTGTGCCCAAGCCGACGGTTGTGTGGATATCATGACCACAGGCATGCATGATGCCTAACTGATTGGAGGCATGGGGCAGGTTTGTTTGCTCAGGAATGGGGAGGGCGTCCATGTCCGTGCGAATCGCCAGCCGGTGAGCTTTTGGGTGAGTGCCTTTTAGCTCCGCGACAACTCCGGTCTTACCCACGAGTTCTTGGGCCTGTAGTCCACAAGAAGACACCACGCCAGCTACATAGGCAGCGGTTTGATATTCTTGACCGCTCAGTTCGGGATGACTGTGGAGATGATGATAAATTTCAATCAGGCGAGGAGAAATCTTGGCGGCGATCGCTTTTATCCGGCTGAGCATGAAGACTTAGTAGGTAGATTAGGTTATTTGTACGATCATAGAGGGCCATTCCTTAGATTTCCTCAGAAGTCCCTTCGGCACTGTCGGCTACCGCCACTTCAGCGCTGTCTATCAGGGGAATCGGCTCAGGTAAAACCGTTACGGCAGTGGGCGATCGCAGCGGATTTTCCGTCCACTGATCCAAAATATCTCCGATCAGTAACTCTTGCAGCCAGGTTTTAGCCACTACGGCCAGAGGAAGCGCCAGCAGCAGCCCTAAAAAGCCAAAAGCACTGGCAAAGAAAATCTGCGCGGCTAGGGTCAAAGCTGGCAGCAGCGACACCTGACGCGCCATCACCGTGGGTGTTAGCCAGTAGCTCTCAATATTTTGAATCACAATATAAAGCCCAAACACTGCGATCGCCTTCCACGGGTCTGGAGACAGCAGCGCCACCAGTATGGGCGATCCGACGCTGAGGGTTGGGCCAATATTGGGAATAAAGTTAAGCAGTCCCGCCAGTAGCGCATGGGCCAGAACCAGCGGCACTCCCAAAATTGACAGCCCCACAAAGCTCAGGGTAAAGACAAAGAGAGAACTAATTAAAATTCCTCCCAGCCAGTTTACCAGAGCAATCTCGCACTCACAGAGAATATCGTCGGCCCGACGACGATAAAAAGAGGGAAATAACTTCAGTCCAGCATCTCGATAAGCCTCAGGATTGGCCGCCAGCATCATCGACAAAATCAGCACCAGCAGGGTTTTCAAAAGTATTTGCAGCGTATCATTGAAAAAAGAAAAGAAATTACGGAAAATGCCAAAGGCAGACGCATTCTGAGCCGCTATCCAATCGGTAATCATGGATAGGCTGGGCAGCTCAAAGGGCAGGTCAGCGTTGATCTGGCGAACAAAGTCAGGCAGGCGCTCAACGCCCGTGATCAGTAGCTCAATTAACAAGCTGAACTGCTCAACAAACGGCGGCACAATACCAATAAAAAACAAAATTCCTATCAGAAAGAAAGTTAGGACGACCGCCAGTAGAGAAAATCTACGGGGCATACCCAATCGCTCAACCCGACGAGCCAGGGAATTAAGCGCGATCGCTACTACAATAGCCGTAAAAATTAGCAGCAGAATTTGGCGAATCTGCCACAGAATATAAAGAGAAATAATCAGGCAGATTAGCCCTACCCACTGTCCCAATTTCACGCAGGTTATCCTTTTTAGAGACTGTTAGAGACTGGCTGATCAGTTACTCACCCAGGTAGAGAGCAAGAGCCAAAAGTTAAGCATAGGCTTGTTTTGGTTCTTCACGGGTAGCTTTCACCTGAGCTGCCAAAGCCTGACTCTCAACCGCAAGCGATCGCTCACCCTAACGCTCCAACTGCAAATATAAAGCCTTTAATGGTTAATTCTACGCATCAATGGCAGCTTCAACCCAGCTTTGGTCTTTCTGAGAGCTGGCTAGCAACTGTACAGCAGCAGGCCAGATTTGAGCAGCCGCCTCATGCCTTAGCTCAACTGCTCTGGCAGCGCGGCGTTCGTTCAGCCGAGCAGCTCTCAGGGTTTCTCGATCCGCAGCAGTATCAGCCTACTCCTGCCTTTGAGTTTGGCCTAGAGATGCAGCAGGCGGTCGAGCGGCTACAGCAGGCTCATCAGCAAGGCGAAAAAGTAGCTATCTGGGGAGACTTTGACGCTGACGGTGTAACGGCGACTGCAGTGCTATGGGAAGGCTTGGGACAGTTTTTTCCCCAGCACCACCGACTCACCTATGTCATTCCCAATCGGCTAAAAGAGTCTCACGGCCTGCACACAGCTGGCCTAGAGCAGCTAGCGGCAGATGGTTACAGGCTGGTCGTAACCTGTGACACGGGCAGCACCAGCTTAAACGAACTCAATCTGGCCCAGCAGCTGGGTCTAGACGTCATTGTCAGCGATCACCATACCCTGCCCGAGCAGCGCCCGCCGGTACAGGCCATTATTAATCCTCGCTCTCTAGCTGCCGATCATCCCCTGGCCCATCTCTCTGGCGTTGCAGTTGCCTAC
Organism: Leptolyngbyaceae cyanobacterium RM1_1_2; assembly: GCA_012032345.1. Classification (GTDB taxonomy): domain Bacteria; phylum Cyanobacteriota; class Cyanobacteriia; order Phormidesmidales; family Phormidesmidaceae; genus Sphaerothrix. The sequence continues at coordinate 45,440 of JAAUQI010000004.1, forward strand.
AAGCTGGTAGAAGCCCTCTACCAGACCCTGCCAGATGTGCCCCATCAGCCCCTAGAACAGCTCCTGGATCTAGTTGCTATCGGCCTGATCGCCGACCTAGTAGAACTCAAGGGCGACTGTCGCTATCTGGCTCAAATTGGTATCCAGAAGCTGCAGCAGCGCACCCAGCCAGTCCCTGGTGAAACTGCTCACCGTCCCGGCGTGGCTGAGCTGCTAGCGCTCTGCAAGCGCAGCGGCGATCGCCCCACCGATATCTCCTTTGGTATTGGCCCTCGCATCAACGCCGTCAGTCGAATTCACGGAGATGCCAGTTTTTGCGTTGAGCTACTGACCAGCCATGATCCGCAGCGCTGCCGTCAGCTTGCTACCGAAACCGAACTAGCAAACACCCGCCGCAAAGCCCTACAGCGCGACTTACTGCTACAGGTTTCCCAGCGGCTGCGGCAGATTGACCTCTCAACAACGGGTGTGATTGTGCTGGCTGATCCGCAGTGGCCTGTGGGTATTTTGGGCCTCGTAGCCGGACAAATTGCCCAGCAGTACCAGCACCCAACTATCTTACTCAGCCTTGACCCACCCAGTTCAGATAATCTAACGATCCGGCTGGCTAGAGGCTCAGCGCGATCGCCGCAGTCTATTCAATCTCTACCTGAGCCTGGTCAGTCTCAGTCCCACCTGCTGCAAAGCTTTGGCGGTCATCCCTATGCCGCCGGATTGAGCCTGCCAGTTGAAAATCTGCCGCTGTTTGCCGCAGCCGTTAACCGTCAGCTCCGTGAACAGGAGAGGGCTGCTGTAGCCAAGGCCGCAGTAATCTCAGCCGACCTAGTCGTCACCGTGGCAGAACTTGGCAAATCGCTATTTCAGCAGCTCAAACAGTTAGAACCCTGCGGTATGGGCAATCCAGTCCCTCGGCTACTCATCCGCAACTGCTGGTTTAACAATACTCACAACCACAACATCCGCGACCATCGAGGCGGCAAAGTTCGCTATATCAAAACCGAGTTTGACCTTTGCGATGCGACCGCCACCGCAGGCTTTCCGGGGCACTGGTGGGAACACTACCGCGATGACTTACCCTCAGGCACTAGCGATGTAATCGTGGAGCTAGACTTTAATACCCATCAGAAACGCTACGAGGTACGTCTCCTTGCGGTTCGCCCCGCCGCTGCTATCGCTGCATCTGAGCGCTCAGCCAGATGGCTAGTCGATCAGCGCACAGTCCCGGCTACCCCCCCGTTGGCCCTAGCCCTGCAGCAGTGCCCTACTGACTGGCAAGATTTTCAACCGTGGCTACAGCAAGCACTCCAAACCCAGCAGTCATTAGCTCTGGCTTATCCCCCGCCAACGCTGCCTGCGCCAGCTCAAGTTGTAGCCACCCTGGTAGGCATTGCCAAATATCTGCACCGGACTCAGCAAACGGCGACTCGCCCTCAGCTCATTGAGCGACTCACCCTCAGCGATCGCACCCTAACCCTTGCTCTTGACTGCCTGGAGCAGCTTGGTTTTAAGCTAGAGCAGAGCGATCAGGGCGTAAACGTTCAGGCATTACCTGTAAACCTGGAAACACCAGATACAGAGGCAATAGCGATCCTGAGAGCCGCCATTCAAGAAGAACAGTTTCGCCGCCAGTACTTTTATCAGGTTCCTCTAGAAACCCTGCAGGCCGTTGTCGAACAGATGATCGGCTCTGGTGCAGTTTCTGCTGAGGTGGTTTAGGGTACTGATGGTGGATGGCCATCGGGGGCTAGCCTTGCTACTATTGAACCAGAAAACTTCCAGAATCAGTGTTTCTAGAATCAGAGAATAGCTCTAAAGCAAGCTCTTAGGTACCCAATGCTGGCTCATCAGCCCGTCACTCGCTGCTTTATGGTGCTTTGTTTTGGGGCTGCAGCTTTGCTAGTAGCGGCTGAGTGGGCCTCTCCACAGCTTCGTCAGCCGCCACCCGTCGGCTCACCCAAAACCCTCTGGAGCTATGAAGGCTTTGATGTGGATCTGCGCGTCTCCCCACAGGCAAAAAATACTAAATTAGTCGTCAGCTTGGCCGAGCGTCAGCTCAGGCTCTATGTCAAAGATGAGCCGGTGGCTAGTTACGAAATTGCGGTTGGTCAGGATGACTGGCAAACTCCAGCCGGGAGCTTTAAGGTTCGTCATAAACAAGAATATCCGGCCTGGCAGCACCCGATTACAGGTGAGGTGGTGCTGCCGGGGCCAGACAATCCGCTGGGTTCTAGATGGTTAGGATTTTGGTCAGACGGCAAGTACGCTATTGGCTTCCACGGCACCAATCAGGAAGAGCTTATTGGTCAGGCGGTTTCTCATGGCTGTATTCGGCTGCGCGATCGCGATATTCGTGACCTTTATGATCGCGTTGAGCTAGGAACAGCCGTAATCGTCAATCCCTAGCTCAGTGAATCTATTGTCTAGTTGCTAAGCAGGCTGCTGCGTTAACTCAAACTTGTGGGCATGGTCTTTCAGCAGGTCGCTGACCTGTACCAAGACGGCAGCATCGCCAGTGGCGCTCTTTTGAATTGAAGTCCGCTCAGGATAAAAGTCAGGCTGGTTGAGATTGTGCGCGATCGCATCTTTGACCTGTTCAGCAATTAGATCAGCAAGCTCATCTTTGGCCTTGCCTCGCTGGTAGGTAGCGCCTTCTTCAGTGGTAGCGTACAGGGGCGGCAGCCGATTGAGGGCGTAGGCAGCGACATCTCCTAAATCTAACGTGCAGTCGCTAGCCGCCTCGATCTCAGCCACACGGGCGATCGCCTCTGTAAGCACCAGCTCTTCCATAACGTTGATGAACTGCTTGCGAGGAACAGCCACCACTTCTCCCGTCAGGAGCGCCCCCATCAGGCGATCGAGAGCCATATATTCCTCAATAGAAAGCTCAGAAGCGGTATCGCAGATACGCCCTACCTCAGCTTCCATAGCCGGGGTCAAATATCCGTCCTGTAGTGCTTGCTCAACAATTTTTTCGATAGTCATTCGGCCTTACAACTCCGTTGAATTAGGGGCATACAAGCCGCAGCCCAAATCGACTGAGACTCTTAGAGCTAGTTGCGCTCTTGTCATTCCCGCCATAGTGTGCCCGGATTCAGTCAAAGACAACTTTTAAATTGGATTCCAAGTCAGAATTCAGGCTGACCCAAAAGTTTGCTCGAAAAGCAGAATGCCATAGCGACTAAGCGCCAGCTAATCAATGCTCTGCTCCCGCCATGGCCCTGGATCAACAGCTACACCATTGACATAAAATCCCCAGTGCAAATGAGGCCCGGTCGCCACGCCCGTTGAGCCAATAGCGCCTACTGTCTGGCCCGCCTGAACAAAATCTCCTTCCTGGACATCAATCCGGCTGAGGTGAATAAAAATGCTCAGCACTCCTTGGCCATGGTCAATCCCAATCGTGTTGCCGTGCAGCTCAAAGCCATCAGCAACAGACCTATCAGACGTATCTGTCCAGCCGCTGGGGCCATGACGGGGGTGCCAGTTGGCGCTGCGTAGTCAACACCCCGATGGTAGTAGTCTGTGGCAAAAACGCCGTTATAGTAGCGCCGCACGCCGTAGGGGGTACTGAGACGTCCTTCGCTAGGCCGCAGCAGGGGGCCACTCCAGTATTTTTCGGGGCTAACAATTTGCTTGAAGACATCCACCTGGTCAAATTCGTAGTCAGTTCCCTCAATACCAGCGCGATCCTCAGACAGCCAAATGCTCTGGGTAGGAAAGCTCCGGTTACGAAACCATACCGTCAGATTGCGGGTGGGTTCTTGGCCGATGACGCGAACAATGTGTTCACCGGAGCGATCGAGGGGGCTAGTCGGAATCAGCGCCCGGTAGCGATTGTTGGCAATGGCAAAGCTGGCAAAGCGGCGATCGTCATCTAAGGTAACGATAGGTGGCTCGCTAGAAGCAGGATCCTCAGCCTGTACCACTACCGAAAAACTGGTTCCCAATTCTGGGTCGCCTGGGTTAATAGCCACCTGGTAAGCCTGAGCAGCCTGATGGCCCAAAATAACCAGCAGAGCCAGGGTGCTAGCAAATATTACCCAGAGGCCATAACGCCCGTAGCGCCAGAGGGAGACAAACCAGCGATGGGGTTGAGTTGCCTCGCTAGCGTTTAAGGCTCGTTTCATAATGTGCGAAGAGAAAACGATGAAGAATCAGCAGCCGAAGACAGTTTATCAATTTTCTAAAGCAGCTTCAGGTATGCGACTGTCTGCTGCCAAAGCACTAGCGTTTGGCCTTCGTTGCTATCCACACAAAAGCACTGGGGGTCTTGCCAACGCAAAGTTCCGGTAATGACGTCATTGGTGACCAGCTTAATTTCGATCTGCTGCTTTTCTCGAATCAGCGACTGAAACTGATGAACGCTGGGAAGGCCGGACTGAAGTTCAACTGCCATAACATTAAAGTCGGAAACTATTCAAAAGGTTCAAGCTTTAAACTTACCTGGATTCTAGCCTTGACGGGTTTAAGGCTGGTAGCCATTTTTGAATTTAATCACGGTGATTTTAATCCGCTGGTTACAATGGTTGGCATTTATGGGGGACGATTATGGCCGCTGCCTTTGCGAAGTATCACGGTTTGGGTAATGACTTTATTTTGATTGACAATCGACATCAGGTAGAGCCATTGATTACGCCAGAAGCGGCGGTGAGCCTGTGCGATCGCCATTGTGGTGTGGGCGCAGATGGGGTCATTTTTGTCCTGCCCAGTGCAGATAGGCACGACTATGCCATGCGTATCTTTAACTCTGACGGATCTGAACCAGAAATGTGCGGCAATGGCATTCGCTGCTTAGCAAAATTTATCGCCGAGCTGGAAACCGCTGACGACCAGCCGCCGCAGCTGCCTAAACGCTATGCCATCAGTACGCTAGGCGGCACGATGGTATCTCAGCTTCAGCCCGACGGCCAGGTAAGAGTAGACATGGGGCCACCGCGTCTGCTGGCAGATGAAATCCCCACGACCCTGGCTGCGACTGATGAAAAGGTGGTTGACCAGGCGATCGCGGTAGCAGGTCAAACTTGGCAGGTGACCTGTGTCAACATGGGTAACCCCCACTGCATCAACTTTGTAGACGATATGGCAGCAATAGACTTAGCCAAAATCGGGCCTCAGTTTGAGCACCATGCCGCTTTTCCGGAGCGGATTAATACTGAGTTTGTTCAGGTAGTGAATCAGAGCCATCTAAAAATGTGGGTTTGGGAACGGGGGGCAGGGGCAACGCTGGCCTGTGGCACAGGGGCTTGTGCTGCTCTAGTGGCTGCTGTGCTCACTGGCAAAAGCGATCGCCAGGCTACAGTAGAATTACCCGGTGGGCCGCTACAGATTGACTGGTCAGCCGCTGATAACCATGTCTATATGACCGGGCCAGCAGAGAAAGTGTTTACAGGCGCTCTGGCATAAATGACAATTGTTTTGACCAACGATGATGGCATTGACGCTCCTGGCATTGCTGCCCTACAGGTAGCCCTAGGCGATCGCCCGACAGTTTGGGTAGCCCCTGATCAGCCCCTATCGGGCTGCAGCCATCAGATTAATCGAGGCGGCACGATCGCCATCGAAAAACGCAGCCGCGATCGCTATGCCATTGGCGGCACTCCGGCTGACTGTACCCGGGTAGCGCTCAGCCATCTGTGTCCGCAGGCTGAGTTTGTCATATCTGGAATTAACGCTGGCGGCAACTTAGGCTCTGATACCTACGTCTCTGGAACGGTAGCCGCCGTGCGAGAGGCTACCCTGCTACGGGTGCCGGGCATAGCGATTTCTCACTATATACAGCGAGGTCGGACAATTGACTGGACGGTGGCGGTGCAGCTAACGGTCAAAATTTTGGACAAGCTTTGGCAGCAGCCGCTACCGGCAGGGGCTTTTTGGAATGTCAACCTCCCCCATCTCAAAGCGGATGCCCCCAAGCCAGATGTGATCTTTTGCCCCACCTGTACGCAGCCGTTGCCAACAGAGTATGTCGTAGAGAACAATCAGTTTCGCTATGTGGGCGACTATGGCAAACGTCGGCGCGATCCGGGGGCTGATGTGGATGTGTGCTTTTCAGGAAACATCAGCGTCACTCAAATCCGTCTATGGTAGAGCGATCCCCAAGCTACGCAATTTACGGTCTGATTTCTGTAGAATGGCAAAGCAGGATTTATGGCGCTCTGCTCAGGGCGCTAGCGTAAGATGCCAAACCAGCTAAATAACGCCCTAACCCTCTTCTTCAGCTTGCTGGTTGAAGCGATTCCCTTTTTGCTGTTGGGGGTAACGTTTTCTAGCATATTGCTGTTATTTGTCAACGAGCAGCGCCTAGTAGCGGCAATGCCGCGCAATCCTTTGTTAGGCGCTTTAGCAGGCAGTCTAGTCGGCTTCTTGTTTCCGGTGTGTGAGTGCGGTAACGTGCCTGTGGCCCGACGCTTACTCATGCAGCAGGCTCCGGCTTCAGTGGCAGTTGGCTTTTTGCTGGCTGCGCCGACAATCAATCCAATTGTGATTTGGGCTACCTGGACTGCCTTCCGCGACCAGCCTGAAATTGTCGTCCTGCGGGTGCTGTTTTCGCTGATTATTGCTACTCTCATTGGCTGGGTCTTCAGCGTTCAAAAAGACTTGCGTCCGCTGCTGCAGCCGTCTCTCACCCGGCTGATGCCAGAGCCTCAGCCCCAACTAGCAATGGCGGGCGGGGTCAGCTCACCGCTGCTGCGGTCGGGTACTTACCTGATGCAGGGTTCGGGACAGATAGTGTCGCTAGAGGCAACAGCGACCTATGGCTTGCCACTCCCCAATCCGGTAAAAAAACCCTGGTCGGCCAAGCTGCGGCTGCTGTTGGAAAACATTATTCAAGAATTTCGTGAGCTGGGGGCGATTTTAGTGCTGGGCAGCGCGATCGCCGCTTTTGTGCAGGTAGCGATTCCCCGTGAGGTGGTGCTGAGTCTGGGGCAGGGGCCTGTAACCTCGATTGTGGCGATGATGGTTTTGGCCTGGGTGGTGTCAATTTGCTCTACAGTCGATTCGTTTTTTGCCCTCTCGTTTGCCTCTACGTTTACCAGCGGTTCGCTGCTGGCCTTTTTGGTCTTTGGCCCGATGATCGACCTCAAAAACATTAGTTTGCTGCTGACGGTCTTCAAGCCACGAGCCATTTTGTATCTCTTTGGCCTAGCGGCGCAGCTTACCTTTGTTTTGACACTGCTAATTAACTTGTATTTGGGATAGGCGGTAGAATGGCAAACCGACGGCGATCGCGCTATGTGCCTTGGGCCGATATTTTAGACCTGCTGGCGCTGCTGGCTTGGGCGCTGGTGCTTCTGAAGTACTGGCTTACAGGTCAGCTCAATATTCTGCTGCATCCCGACTACATGTGGCTCTCAAATGCTGCCAGCCTGTTTTTGCTGCTGGTTGTTTTCTTACGCAGCTTTCGCCTGGTGCAATCTACTAGGGCTATACCCGCTGCGATCGCCAATCCGCGCCACTTTACTTTATTGCCACCCAGCTTTAGCAGCCTGATTCTACTAGCGGTTGCCGTATTTGGCCTGACCTACACTCCCCGCCCTTTTGCCAGCGATACCGCCCTGCAGCGAGGCATCACCGACACTCTGACAATGACTCGCTCTCAGCCCCGGCAGTTTCGCTTAGACAATCAGCCTGAAGATCGATCGGTGGTGGACTGGGTGAGAACTATCAATGTCTATCCTGAACCGGACGCCTACACCGACCAGGCTGTCGATGTTAGCGGCTTTGTGATTTATCCACCCGACTGGCCTGACAATTATTTAATGGTGTCTCGCTTCGTCTTAACCTGCTGTGCGGCAGATGCTTACCCGGTGGGGCTACCTGTGAAGCTCAGCGGCGATCGCGCTGCCTATGCCCCGGATAGCTGGATAGACGTTAACGGCAAGATGATCACCGAGACGCTAGCCGATCGACGGCAAGTCGTCATTGAGTCTACCAGCCTGACGGAAATTCCGGAACCTGAGAACCCCTATGAGTACTAACCGGAGACAGCCGCTCTGGCTAGCGCTTGACCGCGTTGCCATTAGCTTTATGGCGGCGCTGGCCGTAGCGATTGTATTGCTGTTGCTAATTGGCGATCGGGCGGCGGCACGAGTCCGATCGTTTTCCTGGGCAGAGCGACAGGTGAGCGCTGAAGATGTCGCGTTTCTGCTAACGTTCAGCCGACCCATGGATCACACCAGTGTCGAAGCCAATCTCAAAATTACGCCGCCCCTCTCTGGCAAGTTTAGCTGGGCAGGGCGACGGATGGCCTATACCTTAGATGTGCCCATCCCCTACGGCGAGTCTTTTAAAATCGCCTTGTCAAAAGCCAGCGATCGCTTTATCCAAACAGCTAAGCCTGCTCAGTTTTTGCCCTTTCAAGAACAGTTTCAGTCTCGCGATCGGGCTTTTATCTACTTGGGCGTTGCAGGTGAAGAACAAGGCCGCCTGGTATTGTTTAACCTCACCCAGCAGGCCAGGCAGATTCTCACGCCGTCTAATTTGGTTGTGATTGATTTTGAGCCTTATCCGCTAGGCGATCGCATTTTGTTCTCCGCTACAGACCTGCAGTCTTACCAGCAGGGCCTACTCAACCAAAAAATCTACACCGTCACCACTGGGCTAATGCCCTATGCGCCTGAGCATCTAGGGGCAAGCTCTCAACCGTTCTGGCAGCGTCTGTTACCTACCTCAGCGGTGGCCGTGCCGGAAGCCGGGGCGATCGAAACCATCCTCGACAGCGATACTTACCAAAATCTCAAGTTCGATCTATCTCCCAACGGCCAGCTCGTTGTGGTACAGCGGGTTAATCGTCAAGATCCTGCCGACTTTGGCCCCTGGATAATTCGCCCCGATCAAGAGCCGCAGCCACTAGAAACAGAACCGGGGGGGGACTTTTTAATCGCTCCTGACAATCAAACCCTAGTTATGCTACAGGGAGAGGGGACAGCTGTTATTCCGCTGCCTGAGGCAGACAGCTCTCAGCAAACGGTCAAACCGCTAGAATTTTTGGCTGAGTATGGCCGTGTTTTAGATATCGCCAGTGACGGTAGTGCTGCGGCACTGGTGAACTTCAACCAGAATAATCCTGACCAGCGCTACACCGAATCACTCTTTTTAGTCACTAACGAGGGTGAAGAAAAAGAACTCCTTTCAGCCTCCGGTGAAATTATCACCGCTCAGTTTGACCCTGCCAACCGCATTCTCTACTGTCTCGCTACCGAACTCATAGAAGACCAGGAGTATGTTGAGCAGCCTATCCTCACCTCGGTTAATATCGAAACTGAAGAAATTCGAGATTTGCTGGTTTTGCCGCCGCAGCGCAATATCAGCCTGAGTCTAGCTCCTGATGGACTAGCGGTACTTTTTGATCAGGTTGTCTCTGTAAATGAGTCCACATCCACAGATCTGCGGGCTAGTGACGGCAGCGCCATTAGCACCAGTCGCATCTGGCTGCTGCCGCTGTTCAAAACTCCTGCCGACCGGATAGAAGGGATGCCTGCTCAGGCTATTCAACCCCAAGAACTGCCATTTGCAGGTATTCGCCCCGTTTGGCTGCCGTAGGTATCAGATATCTGAGCCGGGAGAGAGGCATCGGCCTATTCATGATGAACTAGAGGTCGTCCAACGCTTATTTAGCAATGGAGGTTGAAAACAGCGTTTTTTTGAGGACTAGAGGCTAACAATGCCTGACCACTGCACTTTTTTCTCGTGGGTGCGGCGGTAGGAGAAGAACCGATCGGGTAACTGAAAGGTGCAGTGAGGAGATACGGCTATTTGATCAGATTTAATGCCTAGCTGCTCTAGCTGCGATACATTCACCCGGCGGACATCGAGTTTGGCCCGACTGGGTTCATCGTCTTTGAGTAGCGGCGGCGTTTCTCCCTGCTGTAGATGCTTGACAAAGTCAGACGGGCTGGCAAAATTTTCGGGATTGCTCAGCGTTGCGCCGACTTCAGCCGCTACATGGGTAGAGACCTGATAGACTTCACCTGCGATCGCAGGCCCTAGAGCAATGCGTAAATCAGCTAAGCGACTGCCCTGAGACTGTAGCTGCTCGACCGCTTTGGGCACGATTTTGAGCGCCGTACCGCGCCAGCCAGCATGAACAGCGGCGACCTGTCCGGTAGCGCGATCGCCAATTAAAACAGGCGTGCAGTCGGCGCTGCAGACCCAGGCTGACTGTAAAGCCTCACGGGTGACAATGCCGTCAGCCGCAGGCCATTCCAACTGTGGCGGGCCTGATTGTGATTGAGACAGGCTGGCGGCCATGGACTGGCGCATGTCAGCGGCGGTCAAAAGCTGGTTGCCGTGAACCTGCCTGACCCGCTGCACAGAGGCACTGGGATTGAGCGCATTGACTAAGCTCTCTGGCGGCTGCGGCCAAAACTGAGCGGTAAAAAATCCATGAGGCCAAGGCTCTAGCAGTGCGCAGGTTAGATAGGCCGAGCCGTTCCAGCTTTTCCAAGTCCAAAGTTCCATGAGGCGAAGATCTCAGCAGAGAGGTCCGTTGTTTAACTTAGTCAATTTTGCCGCGATCGCGCTGCGCTTGAGGAGCAGAGATCGCCTGAAAATCTGAGATATGACAGGTTCCTGAGCCAGCTTTCAACATGTTAGGCTGGGCGCAGACTATCTTCAGTACCTGCTTGAATCTTCATCAGCTATACCAGAGCTTAGCCGCACCGGAGCGTTTAGGCATTGAGCGATCGCTAAGTTTAGTCCATCCGCAGTTTCACATTCATCTGTTTGAGCACCTCAGCTCTACCAGCGCTAAGCTGTGGGAGCTGCTGCAGGTGGGAGCGGCAATGGGGACTGTTGCGATCGCCCGTCAGCAGTCGGCAGGGCGCGGTCAGTGGGGCCGCACCTGGGAATCACCCGCCGGTGGACTTTATCTATCATTGGCCCTGGCACCCAATTTACCTGCCGCTCAGGCCCACTGCTTAACCCTTTATAGCGCCTGGGGCATTGCCGCTGCCCTAAGAAACCTGGGAGTGGCAGCGCTGCTAAAATGGCCTAACGATCTCGTGGTTCGAGGGCGTAAGCTAGGCGGCATTTTAACAGAAACCCGCATTGAAGCTGGGCTAGTAACGCAAGCTGTCATTGGTGTTGGCCTAAATGTGACGAATCCGGTGCCCGCTACGGGGATAAATTTACAATCGGCTTTGGCCAATTTTCCGGTATCTCCCCTCAGCCGTTTGGAAACAGTAGCAGCCTTGGTTCTGCGAGGTATTATCCAGGGCTATCACTTTTATCAACAGGTGGGTGCTGTAGCTTTTATGAAAACCTACGAAAACCTGCTAATTAACCTGGGTCAAGCTGTTAACATTGATGGGCACTCTGGCTGCGTCATTGGCGTCTCCGAAAAAGGACTGCTGCGGGTAAGGTTAAAACCGACCCAGCACTCGAAGGAAAGCGAGATTGACCTGCCGCCAGGGGCGATCGCTCTGAGATACAATACTCAAAATTTACACTGTTGACCAAAACATTTGGGACTGCATTTAGTACGGAGAGATGGTATGCCTTTGAAGCCCAGCCCTAAGTCGCCCAGCCCTAAGTCAGATTTTGCAATCCGCAGGGCGACGTTGTTAACGCTGCGTGGCTTTTGTCTGATCGGTGGATTTGGCCTAATTAGCAGCGGTCTAGTCATGGCCGAGTCACTGCCTGATGAACAGTCATTGGAAACACTCTCGACGAAAGCTGCCGATTTAGCCCTGACCGTCTCATCTGAACCCGCTCCCGCTCCCGCCGCCCCGGTTTCTCTAGCCCAAGCTGCCGAGTTTCAAACTGAAACCGCTCCAGTCGCCAAGCCAACCGCCCCTGCTGCCGAAGTTAATATTCTTGCACCCGACCCAGCAGTTCCTGCTGCTGAAGTGGCCCCAGCTAGCGAGGTCGTACCCAGCTCTATTCCAGCCGCTGAGGATGTGCCTGAAGGCTACAGCTCAGTTTTTGTAGACCCTACTAGTTACAGCGTTGGTGCTACCGAAAGTCCTGCTTTGGTTTTCTCTGAGCGCTCTACAGGCTGCGAGGCGACGTTACAGCAGGGTCAGGCAGTCCCCAACAGCGTCTGCAACAGCAGTGTTAGCGGCTCTCTGCCAGGGCTACCAGCCACTAACGCGCCCCAGGTAGCCTTCAGTACCACCAGTGCAGGTACCCCGTCTGTCAATGTTGGCCCGGTCAATATCAGCGCCAACGGCATCAATTTTTCGAGCAGCAGTACGGCTGCTGGCAGAGACTACTATAATCGTCTGCTGCGTCCGCTCAACAGTCTACGGCAGGGTGGGAGCTTTATTTTTCCGCTGGCAATCCCAGCGCCGATTACGTCTTTGTTTGGCTGGCGCATACACCCGATTTCTGGTACCCAGCGCTTTCACTCGGGCACTGACCTGGGTGCGCCCTTGGGTACCCCCGTTCTGGCTGCTCAGGCAGGCCGGGTAGCCACTGCTGATTTTCTGGGAGGCTATGGTTTAACGGTAATTTTGCGCCATCAGGAGGGCACCGAAGAGACGCTCTACGGTCACCTCTCTCGTCTGCTGGTACAGCCGGGAGACTGGGTAGAGCAAGGAGAAGTCGTAGGGCTTGTCGGCAGTACCGGCAACTCTACCGGGCCGCACCTGCACTTTGAGGTGCGACAGCTCACCGGAGATGGCTGGGTAGCCATGAATCCAAACGATTTACTCAGCTATGCTCTAGCCCACTTCAACCAGGCTTTGAGCAGTCCGCTAGCCTCTTTGATCATGGGGGCAGGGAGTGCTGAGGCAGGCGCTAACCCGGAGGCGATCGCCCCCGATCTACCCTTCCGTCCGGCCCAGCCCAATGCTAGCTAATGCCCTTTAGCTATTGGCGAACGATTCGATTTGTCGAAACGGATGCAGCCGGGGTCGTTTACTTTGCTAACTTGCTCAGCCTCTGTCATGAAGCCTACGAAGCGGCTCTGGCAGAGGCAGATATTAATCTCAAGATTTTTTTTGGCCGGGGCGCGATCGCAGTGCCGATTGTTTACGCCCAGGCTGATTTCTATCAGCCGCTCTTTTGCGGCGATCGCATTGTAATCAGGCTCACCCCGCAGCGCCTCGACGTCAGCCGCTTTGCCATCACTTACGAAATCTGGCCTGATCAGTCTGAAGCTCAATCGAAAGGCGATCGCCCCCTCGCCACAGCCATCACTCATCATGTCTGTATTGACACTGCCAGCCGTCGCCGCCAGCTGCTGACAGCAGAACTACACCATTGGCTGACTCAGTTTTCAGCACCTCAGGACAAATAAGCCACCGCCTGTGCTCATCTTGGCGATGGCGCTGTTTCTTTACACCGCCTGAGACACCATAATGGAAAAAGAGCTACTAATAAGCCTTCCATGGTAACACTACAGCTCAGACAGATTAAGATTCTTCCGGGACAGCGAGTTGATTTGGAGAATGTTGGCTGGCAGACCTTAGAGAAAATTCTGATGGAGCTAGGCGATCGCCGTTCTACTCGTATTGCCTACAGCAACCAAACACTGACTATTGTGGCTCCTCATTTTCGACACAAAAAAACTAAAGTAGTTTTAGGGGATTTGGTCAAGGTACTGCTGGATGAATTGGAAGTCGATTATGACGCCTCGGGTTCAACCACGTTAAAGCGGCAGGACTTGGGTAAGGGCGTTGAGCCAGATGACTCCTTTTATATTCAAAATTTTGCGCGGGTTCTCAACAAAGATCGCATTGATCTCACAGTTGATCCACCACCAGATTTGGCGATTGAAGTTGACCTAACTTCTAAAACGCAGCTTGAGGTATACGAAGCGCTCGGCATCCCAGAGCTATGGCGCTACGATGGGGGACGCTTGCGTATCGACGTTTTGCAGCAGGGCCGCTATGTGGAAGTATCAGAAAGCTCAATTTTTCCAGGCTGGGCGATCGCAAATTTAGCAGAGGAGTATGTGAGGCGATCGCTGGAAGTGGGTCAGGGTCGGGCGATGCGAGAGTTTCGACAGCGAGTGCAGCAGAGATAAGCGCAGTTGCTAATTGCCTCAGGGCTGCTCAGGCCAGCAGGTCATCTCGGGTAATTTCATTAGGACGCAGAGATCCCCAGTGCTCAACGCCTTGCGGCATTAGTATCAGTGGTTTGGCAGGCCAGTAAAGCCGCGATCGCTGTGAGATAAAATTGTGCTCAACGCCTTGCGGCATCAGTGGTTTGGCAGTGCGGTCTCTGAAACCCTTATCCAGCGAGTATTTCCAGAAGGTTTTGCAAGATGGAACATTGTTTCTGAGTTTACGCACTACCTCTTCAAGTATATTCGATTGCCCTTGCCTCGAAACTCTATTGGGTAGAGCTTTCAGCTTATGCAAGTATTCAAATGAGCTGCTATTCCCTCCTAAGTTTTGAACTATAAAGCTTTGAGAGACAACCGGATAGGAAATTGCTTTGACAATCAGAGATCCATGCATCAATAAATTATGTGCAGATCATGATTTACCTCCCAAGCCTCTGGACGATTACAGGCTTCAATCCTCTCAACACAACGATTACAGAGACCAGCGATAAGTAAGCTGTCCTCCTTGGTTAGAATCTGTTCCAGCTTCCACCGGAGTTGTTCACGATCTCGTTGGTTCAGTCGCACCCGAAAGATTGAGAACTGGATAGTTTCGCCATAACCCTTCAGCAACTTGTGAGCTTTGCGCCAGCGCTTAGGATCCCGAATATCGTAGCAAATTAGATAGTAGTTCTTGCTTTCAGCCATTTACCTACCTCACCGAATCACTAACTGAGCAAACAAACCACCCTCGCCCATCCACTCTTTTTCGAGCAGGCGGACTTCTAACTCAATCAGACGGCGATAGGTCAGCGAGTACTGAGTAACCGGATGCTTCCAACTCTCTTCTTTGCGCCGCTCATAGAGGCTTATAAACTTGCGGCGGCCACCATCACTCAGCCAAACTTGTTCACCCCGAATCTGAAAGTCTTCAGCTTTATCCCATTGGTTCCGGTTGATAGAAGCCATCACAGGCATATCCACCAGGGGTACTCGAAAGATCTCCATCAGGTCAAGGGCTAAGGGCGGGGCTTGGGTGCGAGGTTGGTGATAGAAGCCAAGAGCAGGCTCTAGACCCACAGCCAGGATCGCGTTCATTACATCCTTCAGAAGCATTGAATACCCAAAACTCAGTAAGGCATTAAAGCGATCCTTAGGAGGACGCCGATTACGGCTCTCAAAGCGAAACTCAGGGGCTGCGTTTTCAGAAATGAGATTGGGTAAGGCTCCAAAAAAAAGCGCTGCTAGATTGCCCTCCAAGCCCAGCAAAGAGGAGAGAACATCGGCTTTGGGCACCTGCTTCAATATCCGCTGCATTTGCTCAATAGCTTGCTCCAAGGCTGCGTTAGCAGTATCCACACCACGCTGCCCGCGCATCAGAAACTTACGCTGGCTCTGACCCCGGCAGGTCACCAACTGGCGGGCTAGTTGAAGGCAAATGGTCGGATCAGTAAGCGCCTGATACTGCCGAATTCGTCGTTGGATACTGCCTTGGCGGGTGTCAAAGCTACCCAAGTAGCGGCCACCCCCTGACACAAAATGCAAGCCTACTTCTTGCTCCGCGCAGAAGTACATTGCTTGGGTTGAGATTTGAGCATAGCCGTGAAGAATTAGTTGACCTGTCTGGCGAGAAGGAACTGTCGTCGTGGTGCCATCTCGCTTAGTGATCTTGAATTGATCCCCACTTTTGCCAACCCGAGTACCTGCCTCGGTTACATGGATGATTTTTCGTTCATCATCTTCAGGGAATAGCCGAATAGCTTGATCAGTCTTGCCTTGAGCTAGCCGAGTTTCCTCTGGCAAACAGACTGGTGCTAACGAACACCGAGCGCATAGCCGCTCATTTGTAGTCACTGGAGGCCGTTCTGGGGACAGCCTGAGCTGTCGTGCTCGTTCTACGGAGTCCAAAACATCCTGGCGGGCCTGATCATCTAAAAGCACATGTACCAGCACGTTATCGGCGTGATAGCGGATTCGGCCCTCAGGCACAGTGATACCTAGCTCAGCTTCGAGTAAGCAAGCGTAGGCCAGGATTTGAATGCGATCGCTCTCCCAGGCTTGCGGTTTGTTGTCTTGCCCCCGATAGCAGCGGCCTCGCTTGTGCTCATAGGGAATGGTTTGGCGATTTCGGGTTCTCAGGGCATCAACTTTGCCTCTTAACCCCAGCTCGGTATTCTCAAGGACAAACTGAGTCCATTCCTCGCCCTCTTCTTCAAGTTCCATGTGCAAGCGGCGACCAGCAAAAACGGCTGCGTCCTGGGTATAAAGTTCCTCGACTTCTTCTAGATAGTACAGGCGTGGGCAATATACTAATGCATGTAAAGCATTGACTCTGATGGTTTCTTGAGGCTCGGTGGTAGCTTCAACGATGGCTGTAGTCATTTCAGGAACTCCTAACCGTGTGAGTAACGATCCAACTATGACTACAGAAGCCTGCAATTTTATTTCAGTCTAAGAATCTCCGTATTGCTCGCCATCTTTAGCTAGCAGAATAAATGTACTTTGATGTTTCTTCGGAAGATCAAGCGACCTAGAATTTGCCTATATTGGCTTAGTTGGAACTACAATTCTTCAACGCCCCAAAGCCTTCAAAAGTATCCGCGCCACAGCCACAAGGGCGCAAGGGAATGTATCTATGCTAGGAAAGGGAAAATTGCCAGACGGCATCTGAGGCTGGATAAGTAACCATCTAGAACCCTATAGATGTCAGTCCAGGGTGCCAGCGGCCAAGATAGGGGCAACCGTCAGATTTAGTTCAGGAAAAGTAGGGGAGGCGATCGCCTGATCACCAATCAATACCATCTCTTCGTACAATCCTTCGTCCCAACGGAGCAACGTTACTTTTGCCTCTAGAGGATCAACAATCCAATATTCAGGTACTTCTAAGGCTGCGTATTCAGATCGTTTGTAGCGATAGTCGCGGGTTACGGAGTCAGGGCTGACCACCTCGACAATTAGCTGGGGAGCGGTTTGAAAGACCGCTGATTGACCCAGCAGTTCTTTGGCCTGAGCTTGGGTGACAATGCACAGATCCACTAGCCGCGATTTGGCGGATCCCGTTCTGACACCAGCCTCGCGGAAGGTCAGCCAAGGCCAGCCCAATCGCTGAATTTCTGTCTTCAAGGTAACGTCAACAAAATCAGTGATAAGGAAATGCTCAACTCTGGGTGGGGTCATGAGAATCAGTTGTCCATCCACCAGTTCGTAGCGATTATCGGTGCCGTCGTCATAGGCCAGATAGTCCTCAAAGGTGAGTGGTTGGGTGACGGTGTTGACCATAGGAACTCGATAATCAGTGGGCTGGCTCTATTTTAGAAGATGTGGTTGAGTGGAATGAATAGACGGCATCTGAGGTTTGAAGGACTCGCGGTTCTGTATTCAGTTTTCCAGGTTCAAAGCTAGATCGCGGCTGGTTAACTTTTCTTGGTTGAGCGCTTAGTCTTTTTGCTTTTCTGTTCAACAGTAGGCGGTTTGGGGATTTCTACCAAGCACTCTAAATGGAATTCGTCGCTCCAGCCGAAACGTTGAAAAATTCCCTGTCCAGTTTTGCGATCGATCCAAACGGGTAGGCCAATCAGCCCCCGATTGTCTTTGATAAGCCAACGCACTGAGCCATCGGCGTCGCGGTAGGCACGAACTCCATTGACCATTGCCCAAGATTCACCTAAACTTAGGCCACCAAAGCGACTGATTTGAGATGGAGCGGAAAGGGCGATCGCAACTCGATCAACCAGCTTCACCGTTGCCAACTCCTCACCTGAGTCAATCTGAATAGCTATCTGCAAGTCCGTCAAAAGCTCATGGTGATTTGGCTTTGAGAACTTGCTAGTCGGGTAAGTACCCATGTGAGTTTTACTGAACTTATGGTGGCGCTGCTTCCGCACAATCCGCGAGATCGGTGGGTCATCACCCACAATGCCGACCGCAATCTTCACTCCGCGATGAGCCTCCATATCAACCTCACCCACTAGGGATAGCAGCAGACCGTAAACCGTTGATGGTGGGGGATAGCGGTAGGTTTCTTTGTAGTCCCTAGCAAAGCTGCGGGGAAAACTGGTGCAGGGACAGGCGAGATAGAGCTGCATAGTCTTTTACTTGTAAACGTCGCGGCGGTGACTGACTTTGATGACTAAAATGGCCAATTGCTCGTCTTCCGGGCGGTAGATGATGCGGTAGTCTCCGACTCGGATGCGAAAGCGTCCGTTGCCGTTTTTCAGCTTTTTACTATCTGGAGGATAAGGATCAAGCAACAGAGCGTCAATTTTGATCGCAATTTGCCGTTGAATCTGCCTGGGTAGTTTGGCGAGTTCTTTTTTTGCCGTTTTCAAAAACTCAATCCGATAACGGCTCACAGCTCTAACTTCTGCTTCACCACTTCCCAAGGAACTCGTTCCTGGTTTTCAGGATCAGATTCCGCAGAAACGGCATCCCTGACATCCAGCAAATCTTCCAACTCTTCGGCGTCAATAACGACCAACTTGCCTTGACTTATCCAGATGAGCAGCTCCTCTATAGATAAGTTAAACTGCTGGGCTAAAGACGAAATGCCCGCAAGCACTTCACTAGAAACGGTAAGGGAACTCATAGGACTGGACTCCAAAACTAAGTGGGTTGAGCAACGTTTAACTGACTCTTGGCTTGGGCGATCGCTGCTTTCACCCCACGGTAAACTTTGACGCCTAATTGATCTAGCTTTTCACCGTAGGGGGTATCGGCAATTTCACCCGCCACAATTAATTCATCGGCAGCGACATCACCAACTTCGACCAGTCGTAGGAGTTTGGGACAACCGACGGCATCTCCCAGGCGCTTGAAGCTATCCATAATCCAAGGGCTGGGATCATCGGTTACCCGAATAACGATGGATTCAGGGTGAAAGTCGTAAAGAAAGCGAGAGTGATTGCCGCCAACATGACGCACAGCCGCGATCGCGTCTAGGGCTAATGCCACACGAGCAGGGTCTTTCAGATGCTCTGGAGTCAGGGCAATGCTGTACTGATAGGCCGTGCAGTGAACTTCCGTTTGGTGAATGGAAGTTTTCCCCTTTTCCCCACCTTTTGAACCAAAGGCAATGTCACCCCAGTAGGGATCGAGACTAATCGCTCGACTAATTTCTAAAGCACCTCGTCGCTTAGTGGTGGCGTCTTTGTTGTCGGATCCTTTCTTGGCGTCCATATAGCCAAAAAGGTCGTCATCAATATAGTCTTGGGCACTAAAGCTTTCATCTTTGAAGCTGTATTTGTCAGTATCGGGGTCAAAAGTACGGTTGGTTGCCGCTTCGTTGTTGTGCTGAAAATATTCGCGTAAGCCCCAGCGAATCGCTTCGGCGCTGACAGTGGTGTACTGATCATTGTCACGGGTGATTTTTTGCAGTGTCGAAAGGGTGCTACCATCCCCTTCGCCTCGGTTGTTGGCCGCGACAGCAGTGGAGGTAACAATCGTGACAAATAGATGTTGGGTCATTTTGAGGTTCTCCTAAAAAATCAATGCGTGAATGAATTACAGAACGTTGGTAGCTTCTTCAAGCAAGTTCTCTTCAATAATTTCTTTTTCTTCCTTTGATTTACTTTGATAGGTTGCGATCGCTAGCAGAGCCAAATCTCTAGCAGTTTTCCAGTTGCCAGTTTGATTCAACCAAGCAAAAATCTGCAATCCATTTCCACGGGCAGCACTGCTACGAAAATCAGACAAAAACTTCACCAGTGCCGTAGTAAACTGCTGCTGCGTACCCGGCCTTTGTAAGCGATAGATCACTTTATCGGTCACTCGTCCGTAGTCTAGTGGTCTACCCTGCTTTTGGGCCTGTAGAATTTGCTCTCGTAAATAAGTGCTAAAAGCACCTTGAACGGCATCAAAAATCACCCGTTCGTTTGTGCTTAAATGCTCAGTCATGACAATCAATCCTCTGCGATCTTCTGGATAAATAATATTTGCTTTGCGAAACTCAAAAAAACCGTTATACCAGGGTTTGTTAACAATGAGATTGTCACTAATCCAGGCCAAAGCTTTTGACTCTGCCAGCCAGGTGCCACTGCCGTCCTGCTTGAGTTTGACCCTGGGCGGCAAGAGCCGAGAGGCAACCTCATACAGTCCTAAAACCTGATCATTCACCTGCACTCGATAAACAGCCTGCTTGAGGTAAGACTGATTGCCATCCCAGGGCTGAGTACCCAACCGATAAACTTCGCAATAATCAACCCGAAACAAACTGACATCATCCGCCAGTTTTTCTCGTAGCAGGAAATTCAAAGCGGATTCTCCTGCACTACTGGAACGAAAACTCTTATAGGTTCGCCCCGGCAGCTTTTGCCGTAACTTAATCCATTCCTTGATGTTGCGAATTTCAGGAATCACTAATGCTGATCGATAGCCAGGAAGTTGATAAAAGCCACAACCTAGCGGCAAAAACAAGAGAGCCAAAAAGCCTGTCGGCGACTCTACATAAGCTCCATTAATAAAGCACTCCACTAAGCCGGGGAGATGATGACCTTTAAGCGGAATATTCTTCTTAAACATTCCTTTGCTGTTAAAGGCCTCTTTGACACCACGGGTGTAGTAGCAATCCACCACGGGCCGATAATCAATCCGAATTTCCGGTTGATCATCATCAACGGTGAAGTTAAGAGGCACGGCTTGTTTTTCGCGAGTACGTTGCTTGCTGTGCTGCAAGAACGAGTTCATTACTCCCTCACTAAAGATGTAGCGTCCTTGTTCATCTAGATTTAAGGCTAGTGCGTTTAGATAACCTTGGTCAGAACAATATGTTTGCTCCAACAGCCATTGAACGGCGTCTTGATCGTTACCGTCCCAAAACAACTTCACGGTATCTTCCGTAACCTCCCACTGCAAAGGGGCGTCGGTGGGATCTATTGCTGAAAGGGCAAGCGCCAATCCAGCAATTCCAGCTCGGTGGGGCAGCAGGGTGTTGGGGTCATAGATGGATAGTGTCAGCTTGGTCAAACTTAGTTACCTCCTTTCGCGTACTCCCAGATTCGCCAGTAGTCTTTGCGGTTGACTTGTTCAACAAACTCAATTCGCACTCGTCCCTTGCTATGGGGAAGGTCATAGTCCAAGTAGGAAAGCTTCTTAGCGCGCCGCAAGGCACTTTCTGGGACGCCCTCACGAATTGCGGATTTCGTTGTCATCTTTCTGGGCATTAGCCCCAGAGAGGGCAATCGCTGTGCCCTTTCCAACTCAGCAGTTATGTGGTTCAGCAGGGTCAGTTGCTCAGCAGTCATGGAGAACCTCTCGGTAATCTGTCCTCCATAATATAGCCGATCATCAGAGTGAGTTGTAGACATCAGACTAAGATTACCCTTTAAAACAAGCCAGCCTCATGGAGGAGTTCCACAAAAGCTGGCTTGCTACTGAAACGCCTTACGGCATCAGTGGTTGACTCAGGCTGCTGTAGTAAAGCCACAGAGCAGAGTGGTAGATTGCCCAACGCCTTTAGAGGCATCTGAGATAGACACTGATACATCATACAGACCTCCTTTCCAGTTCATAAGCACCAATCTCAGATGAGTAACCCCAGGACTCCGTAGAGGCTACGGGATACCGTCTGCACTTTTTCCAACCTTTGGTTTGCTTGTTGCTGACCACTAGGGGCACTGTGTAGCGAGGAATCAGCTTGGCAGAAATATTGTTGACGGTCGGAACATCCTGTTCCAGTAGAACGGTGGTGGTGTAACCTGCTTCCCGCAAGGAGGTCGGATAAGTGCGCCACTCACCATCCAGCCAAACTGAGCTGAGATCGGGATCTCCCTGGGCAGAAGCCTTTTCTAGCCATGACGCTAAATCAGCTTGACAAACCTCACCGGCAAAGCCTTGAACTAATACCAGACCAGCCTCTAAGTCTTCTTGCTCGTAGGGAAAGCCAACTTTCTCGTCGGGGTAGAACAAGGCATCGAGCGCATGACCGCAGTATTGGCGGTTCAAGCGTCCTAGTCGCTGAATCAATCCAGCCGGATCGGCAATCTGCGAAACTAACAGACTGGCGGATAGGTCTAGAGACATTTCTGCCACCTGGGTAGCGATCGCCATCACAGGCCCATAAGCTTTAAAGCGATCAACCACCTCTCGGTGATGCTGGACGCGATCGCCATACTTGTAGCGGCTGTGATAGAGCAGCGGGCTGAGTCCCAGTTCTTGAGCTTTCTGATATACGCCAATAGCTGTCTTGACTTGATTGCAAACCCACAGGATTTTGCCCCCGGCCTCATACTCAGCTTTTACCCGTGCCCAATCCGGCTTATCAACATAGTGAAAGCGATAGCGGGGTTGCGTTTCCAGATCTTGGGGGCCGTGAATGACCTCTACGGATGTGCCGACGGCTTGCTCAATTGCCTGTAGCTGCCAGGGCAAAAACGAAGCCGACATCAACAAAATGGGCGCTTTGACCACCTCAAGGAACCGCAAGAGTGCCCCAAAAAGTTTGTCATCGTAGCAGTGGACTTCATCAAAGACAAAGGCCGATTGCGCGATCGCGGGAAAACAGTACAAGGGACGGCGATTACATTGCAGCAGCCCTAAAACCGTATCGACAGTGCAAATGCTGACCTTGGTACTCCAGGCTTTGAATGACTCCAGCTTGGTTTCGAGATCGTCATCATCTCCAGTGGAGTGCAGGTCTAAATGTTCTAAGTCAACCGCAGCGCGAGTGTGGAGCAGTGTCGAATCCACTTTTCCGTGAGCGTAGTCTAAAAAACCTTCGGTGCTGGTTCCTGTCGTGGGGTAGCAGAAGAATAACTTTTTGCGGATGGCATGGCGCTTGGCCCAGTTATAGGCCCCCAAGGTTTTTCCTGTTCCACACCCTGCCCGTGCCAGAGTCACTCGGGCTTCTGAGTCACCCAGCTTTTCCTGAAATGGACGCAGGGAATTACCCTGCAACCGCTCATCCACCACATGCTGCAATTCAGCCTCAGTGAGCGTGTATCGAATCTGTTGCTCGATCCATACCTGACTGAGGGTTTTACCGGGTTGACTTTTGATCTGCTTGATCAATTCATCCTCAGCAACAACCAATGCCGAACCGCTAGTATCTCCCGCCACTAGTAATGCTTTAACGATCGCAGTAAAAACCGGATCGGTGTCCCAGGTGACAAATGCTTGGAGAAGAGTTTTCTGGTGTTGCTTAAGGTCTGCAACTGTCCAGGTCGTGGGTAGGTTTGCCGGAATGGCTGAGTCTAACCGACAAACTTTTTGTCCATACTTCAAGAGCCCAATAAAGTGTTCGTGGTTGGTATAAAGCCAGAGGCGATCGCCCCTTGTCCAATTATCAACACCAGAATCTCGAATGGCTCCAACTTCATCGGTTTGCTTGCCAGCTTCTCCACCCAGTTTGAGGTGATGTCCACCAGCAGCAGCGAGGGCCACCTGAAAATCACCTTTGCCAGTTGAGAGCCAGTCTCGCATTTCCCAAGCTAGAAATACTGACAATGCCTCATGGCGCATTAATTGCGGATGTTCCATGGGATTCTTAAGCTTTTGAACTACCGCTTGGAAGTGATCGTTCGCTTTGCCCAAATCATGCAAGAATGCCGCAAGTTGAGCGGTTACCTTTAAATTCTCCAAACTTTGAGAAAGACCAAACTGTTGAACTAAACCCTCATCTAATTCATCAATCAGAGTAGTCACAGCTTCGACGACATCAGCCGTATGCCCCGTTAGTCCATAAGCTGCCTTCCAGGGCTTGTCCATCGACTTCGCTAAAAGCAATTTGGGTCGTAGAGAAGATATCTTAGGCGGCATAAGCATCCTCCTTGAGCGGGTAAAACCAACCGCAACCAAAGTGCTGCCGCCCGCCCAAACCATGCCACTGCAACTTCAGCGAATCTTTCTCGCTCAACCCTTCCACAACGACACTGAAGCCAAGCACTTTCTTCTCTTTAATTCGCAAGGTTCGCCGTGCCAAATCTCCATCCAGATCGCTGGGAATAAACGCCTGCCCCTTAATCTCCAAACGCTCCAGACCCGATTGACAAGACTGCAAAAAGTATCGCGGCACATCTCCATGGTCAATATCTTTGAGCTTGAAGGTTACCAATCTTGAAGCCAGCGTATGACTTGCTTCCGGCAGCGTAATTCTAGGCTGAACAAGCCGAATCAGATGCCCTTGGATGTCGAATACCTGATTTGCAAAACCGATACCAGAGCTGCATTTGATCAGAATGACAACGAACTCTAAAACGGGAACCTCGATTGAGATAAATCATCCCAGCCCGATCTGGAATTCCAGGAATAGTGCATAGATGTACATTTTCTGGTAAATCCCTGGGGATGGCTTGCTCTCCAGTATTCTGAAGGCTTTTCTTCACCGCAGAATACAGTGCATAACCATGATCCGTAGGTAAAGTTTTTCCCCTGATCGCAAACTGAATTTCGAGAAAATCCATACTTTCGATTTCCTATCTTGTGTTTCCAATTCGTAGTCTTCTAGTCGTCATCTATAGAGAAATTTGAGTAATTATAGTTCATGTGTTCTATTTCTTCCGCCACCCTCTGCCTCAACTCCGGTGGCTCCTCCACAATTGCTCCCCTGCCATAGCCCAACACCCAGCGCTTCACATCATTTAGCCCCCGCACCACCATTTGTAGCGTCACCGCACCGTCCGTGTGCTCATGCAACTCCTGCGTCGGATGCCAGCGCCGCTCTCGAATATATGGAGCTGTCTTTGCGTCAAACCAGATCCGTACCGTCACAGGTACGCCCCCCACCTCATGCTGAAAAATCATCTCCAGATGGTCTTTCGCATTAAAGTCCGGCTTTCGCTCAAAAGATGTCTCCAGCCGTTTCAACTCTTGAATCCGATCAACCCGAAACCATCGCACCTCATCCCGCCTGTGGCACCAGCCAATCACATAAGGATTCGTGCCCCGATAGATATGCAGCAAATAGGGATCAATCACCCGCTCCGAAGCGCTGTCTCGACTCGCCGTGTAGTAGCGCATCCATACTTGTTTCGACTCCCGACAGGCATCTTCTAACTGATTCCAGATGTCCGGATCTATGTGAGTCTGCGCCCCAGAACCAAAGATGATTCGTTCATCGGCCACCTGCTGTAAATCAACCCAAGTTTCCTCTGGCAGGCGTTCTGCCAATCGTGCAATTGCGGAGCGTAACTCTA
Organism: Leptolyngbyaceae cyanobacterium RM1_1_2; assembly: GCA_012032345.1. Taxonomy (GTDB): domain Bacteria; phylum Cyanobacteriota; class Cyanobacteriia; order Phormidesmidales; family Phormidesmidaceae; genus Sphaerothrix. Next base: position 70,559 of record JAAUQI010000004.1, read on the forward strand.
ACGCATAGGCTGAGCCAGAACATGTCTCCAACATTCTGGCTCCTAGTGTTAGAGCAAATAATTCTCCCTTTGACAAGGAGATAGAAGGCAATCGCCAACCTGACTCCGTGTAGTAGTAGCCCTGTTTCCGATTGTTTGATAGCGGCGCACCTAGGCGATCGCGCAAAAAGTCTAAATCACTGCGAATCGTGCGCTCGCTCACTTCTAGGGCCTCAGCAAGGCTTGGGGCTGTTTGCCGCTCAGAATTGCGGATTAGTTCATCAATAGCTAGCAGGCGTTCTAAGTGCCGTGACATTCAACATTCACTTGAATTTTTAGCTTTAGTAGCCAGCGTAATGGGGCAACCCTGCAAAATTCTTGCAGGGTCAAAGAACATGTTTGCATTTGAGCTTTTCTTTTGTTGGGCATAGTCTAGCTGTCAATGTCCCTTTAGGTCAGCGATTGCCCATAGCAAACGCACCTCATATTGTTGGGATCCATAGACAAGGCGCTGACTCGATCGCAATGCGTCTGATAGCTACCTGCTGGCCTGATTGCTACGCTGCGCTGCTCAGGCCAGCAGGTCATCTACGCTGATGCTGAAGCCGAGTAGTATCTTTTGAGTAGACGCTGTTTCACCCTGGCTGGAAATTTGCTGGGATGCAGACGTGATGGCAATGGTTCAGCCGCTATCTGGATAGACCAGCCAAACATCTTCACCTCCAGATTCCAGGTACTTATAGGCTTTGGCAATAACCTCTTCAGCCAGATCGCTAGGGGATACAATCTCTGCACTCAGCGGAAAGCTTTGGGGCAGGACTCTGGCATCACCGTACTCTGCTAAAAGGTCTGGCGGCAGGTAAGCTACGTCTGGCGATCGCCCTTGGCATTGAGTACGGCAGGGAGCTTCTGTATAGACCTCACCTCCTAGCTTGTTAGCATCTCTGTAGATGCTCCAAAAAGTGCTTAAGCGGCGCTGCACTTTGCTGTGCTTTAACGTCATATTCTGCTTCTGCACTACAATGCCATCGACCCACTCTGTTCTAACAGGCGGATTTTCGAGCCAGATATCTAAAGTAATTGGGGTGATGGGTGAAGCGGTTGACCTGCTGATAGCAGCCATAGCATTTAATAGAGCATCTCTTTCAAGAACCTGTAAAAAATTTTATCCACCCGTGATTTTAGAAGTTGCTATTCTCAATGTTAAACCTGGTTTGACCTCTGAATTTGAAGCTGCTTTCGCCACAGCCGCAGCCATCATTGCGTCTAGCCCAGGATACCTTTCTCACGAACTTCAGCGCTGTCTGGAAACTACAAATCGCTATATTTTGCTGGTGCGCTGGCAAACATTGGAAGATCATACGATTGGGTTTCGACAATCACCTCAGTATCAAGAATGGCATTCTCTGCTGCATCATTTTTATCAGCCATTTCCTGTGGTAGAGCACTATACGGTTCTTTAGAACCGCAGCGGCTAAAACTTGATATCTCAACAGAACTAAAAACAGCCTGTATTCTACCCATACTCAACCCCTTCGTTGCGACTACTGCCAGCGGGCAAGGCTGCCGCGCCAGTCCTGGGCGAGATTGATCCACTGTTCGCGGCGGCGCTCGAAGTCAGCCGCTATTGAGATCAGGGCTATGCCCGCAACTAACCCCAGTATCCACTTGATTAAGGGATATTCCCCATTTAGTAAGACGAGCTGATTCAGCGCGTTCAGCACAAAAATAACGGTGCCTGTATAGAGAAAAGCGCGAATTCGCAGGCCCAGACCTAGCAGCAGTGCCCCCAGGCTAAAGATAGCCACAGGCAGCCCTGACCAGGGTTCAGCCAGCAGGCTGTAAAGCAAAATAATGCCCAGCCCAACTACGCGCAGCCAGTGCCGCTGCGACTTGTGAGCAGGCAAACTCAAATAGGGATCGACCTGAGCGATGTAGAGCAGCAATCCCCCCAGCAGCAGCAGGTAGTAAAGTCCTTCGCCGATGCTGCGATCAAACAGCCAGCGGGCGATCGCCCAGTCAATCAGTCCCAAGCTGAGATAGCTGAGACGAATCTGCTGTCGCCGCCAGCTCAGCCAGCCGTAAAATCCTGCCGCTGCCCAGAAGTTAAGCAAATTTAGCCACAGCCCGCCCACGGTCGTCACCAGAATGGGCAAAACCATTGCCGAGCGCCGCCAGGGCCGCAGCGGCCAGCCCCAGCGCCGCCAGGGCAGTGTGTAAAGTCCCACGGCAATCACCCCCGCGATCGCTCCGGCCCAGTCATCCAAAACTGAGAGCGCAGGCAGCAGCAGACGCACATACACCAACAGCCCCAGCGCCTGCCCCAGCCCAGTGTAGAGCCATGCCTCAGACTGAGCCGTCCGGCCTTGCCAGAGCGGATAGAGAGTTGCGAGGGCTGCAACTCCTAGCGCCAAAAGCACCAGCCTCAGGCTAGAGGCGATGACACTTGGCAGCGTCAGCAGCAGCAATAGGCTAGCGATCGCCCAGTGCAAATGAGCCGCCGCCACCAGCTCTAGCTGCGGATAGCGCAGTCGCTGCCTAAGCCAGCGTTCCGACAGGCGGTAGACCCCCATCAGCAAAACCGCCACGCCCGCTAAAACCACCAGCCCGTCGCCCGGATCGCCGCCCTCGGCCTGAGCCAACTGATACAGCACCAGTTCATACCAGCCCAGAGAGCAACCCGCCAACGCCAGCCAGCCCAGCCAACGACTCTGGAAGCGTCGCCCCGTCTCTAGCACAATCAGCGCCACGCCCAGGGTAATCCAGCCGGTTGTGGCTGTGAAGTCACTACTGCGCAGGGCGATCGCCAGCAGGCCATAGAGCAAAGGCAGCACCTCTAGACTGCGGAGCCGCAGCCTGGATCGAGCCTGCAGCCAGGTGCGATCGCCAAACTGATCAAACCCAGCGCCACTGTCGCCGCCGAGAGGGTGAGCAAATCGCCCCCTGCCCCCTGCAAAGCCTCAGCCAGCAGCAGCTCTGCTCCCCAGCCGATGAGATAAACTCCAGAGTTCTGAGGAGCCTGCCACTGTCGCCAGAGTATCGCCGCGATCAGCAACATCAGAGCTGCTAGATAGCTAGACTGTAGCGATCGCAAACTGGCATAAAACAGGCTCACCTCAGCCGTCAGACCCAGCAGCAGCCCGACGCTCAGCACATAACCCCAAATATCGGCAGCCTGGGCGTACAGGCTAGACAGTCTAACGCCTAAAGTCTCCTCACCTAAATCTGCACTGGTCGAACCAACCCTGCGCCACAGTACTTGCTGTAGCATCCACAGCCCCAAAACCGCGATCGCGCCAATGGGATACCACTGCACACCCGTGAATTTTGGCAGGCCCGGAATCACGTCTTGAATCAAACCAGCGCCCCAGCCCAGGCCAAAGAAAACGCTCAGCCGCGTCACCGACCGCCGGGGCCAAAACCGACTTAGCAGACCCGTCAAAAATGTGCCCGTACCCAAACCCACCAGCCGCGTCCAGGGCAAGAGCAGGGTCAGGGGCACCGTAGCGCCAACGGCCAGCAGGCTAAACTCATAGCCGTAGCGACGCTCGGGCGCACGGACGGCAACGAAGGCAAGTCCGACCGGGAGGCTAGCCCCGCTACGCTCCAGCTGGCGCTGAGCAAATCCCTGTCTAGAGCCGCCAGCAGGTTAAAGTAGCTCAGCCCTGCCAGCACGCAGCCAAAATACCAGGCACTACGCCGCCAAGGCTGGTAGCGATCGCCCAAACTCAGCCCCCACTCTAGCCAGGTAAAACCAAGAGAAATCAGCAGCCAGTAACCAGCAGGCAGGTCAGGCCAGCGATCGGCAATTGCGACAGCTATAGCTAGCAAACCCAGGGCATGGGTGGCATTGATTAAAATACTGGGGGAGGGCGATCGCCGCAGTGTCACAACCAGCAGCGTCAGGGTAATCACAATTAAGCAAAGCGCCAGCACCGTCAGATCCAGGCTGCCAACCGCCAGTGAAAACAGCGCCAGGGCGATCGCTAGCTTCTCAGTAAGCTGCCCTAGCCGAGGTTGACAGCGGCGATAGAGCCAGTCTGATAGCCCGACCATGAGGATGCCATAGGGCAAGTGGGCGATTCCCAGTAGCACTGATGGGTTGGCCTCAGTGCCTGTCCAGGCCGTGGCGATCGCGATGACTGCCTTGGTGCCACTCTCTGGCAGGCTGCGCCAGATTAGCCAGATAATTTGTAAGCCTAGCGCCAGAGCCGCCAGCAGGTGCGACCGTCGCCAGGTTTTGATAAGCTGGACTCCCCGTAGCCCCAGCCCCAAAGCGCTCACCAGCCCTGCCTGTAGCGGCACCGTAAACACGGTCAGCAGCCAGCCCAGCCACAGCAGCCCTCGTCCGCTCCAGAGCCACAGCCCTCCAAGAGCAGTGACGCCAGTTGTGCCCACGACCAGCCAGACCAGCAGCGCTCCCACCGTGCCGACCGCTAGCCCGATCTGAGGAATATCCAGCTCAGGCGTTGCAGCACCCCGCAGCAGCAGCGTTCCCAGACCATAAATGACCAAAAGCGAGGCGGCTGACGCCAGCGATGAGTCAGCTCTGTCGGAATCTAGACGTTGGGAGCCTCGACTGTAAAGCCAGAGAAAAGCTGTCGCCGTCAAGAGAGTGCCGCCGTATATTGCTGCCAGCGGTAGTCCTAAAGCATTCCAGCCAAGCTGTAAATAGGCCAGTCCCAAAAACCTACCAGGCTAATCAGCCGTCTTTGCCTGCCTACACTCTCTATCGCTGTAGCCGTTTGCGGCAGGTGAGGATAGCGCCAGAGCGTTGCCCCGCTCAAAACTGCCACCGCCACTAGGCTGACCAAAAAGCCTACGGGCGATCGCCCCACCTCTAGAGCATCGATCGCCCACAGGTTAATCGGCATCAGCAACAGCGCCACAATTCGCAGCGTTTTAGCTGTCAGCTGCAGTCGGCGCTGTCCTGCGGCCCACCGTCCCCCCAGCCAAAAAACAATGCTGTAGGCCAGCAGCACCCCATACTGGCCCACCACATTAAAGCGGCTCCACTGCGTCGCCGCCAGCACCGCAGACGACAGCACCACCAGCAGCACCCCCAAACACAGCAGCCAAACTACACTTAGCTCTGCCTGCAGCCTTTCTAAGAGCTGGTTTGCAGGCTGTACCAGGTGCGTCGTTAGCCACGGTGGTGCTGCCGGAGCAGCCGGGGCTAGCTGCCTCACTGGCTGGGTGTTGGCTGCAGGGGGAGATGAGGCCGGAACGGGCTGAGCCTCAACAGCGGGGAGTGGACAGCTCAGGGCGCTGTGCCCCCAATGGCTAAGCTGCTGCTGAGAAATTAACTCCAGCTGCAGCCAGACTTCTAGCCCCTCTAGGAGCGCCGGATGATCGGTGGCAACTTCGATCTGAATAAACTGTTTGGGCGACATCAGTAAAAAGCGCGGCGGGATGCTTCATGATGATATTTCCCACCGCCAGAGAGACATGCCGCTGGGACAATCTTTGAAGCGATCGCCGGAACTGGGATAAGCTAGCTTTGATAAAATATTCTAGCCGCAGCGATCGCTGTCAGGCTTTGCCTGGTATAACATTGGGCAATATCTCAGGCGATATTCGTTCGCCAGCGCTGAGGGCAAGGCAAGCATGGCAGCAGATTCTAAGATTCATTTCACAACGCACTTGAGCGATCGCGGCTTGAATAACGAGGAACGGGATCAGCAGGTTCGAGATCTGTTTGAAAAAATACAGTCGCTCACGGGCATTGACGCTCCCCGCTATGTAGCTGAAGTCGGCACAGACGGGCATCGTAGCGGTATTGAAATTGCTCAGCTTGAGGCCGATCGCCTGCGTCCACTGCTGAGGCTAATCGGCGATCGCCTAGATAAAACTCCGCTCGAAATGCAAATTATTTTGCAGGTTGGCTCAACCTACCTGCAAACCCAAACCCATAAATCAGAAGAAGTTTTGGCCATGCTGCCCCTAGCCGAACGGCTCTTACCCAAACATCTGGTTTATGAAGGCAAAGCCGAAGCCTATGCCCGCCGCAGCGGCTTCACTCCTGTCGAGCAGGCCAATCTAGAGATGCTGCGCTATCGGCTCGACCTCAACCCAGATGAAGCTCGGGCTATTCAGGCCAAAGCGCTTGGCCCTTACGAAACTCTTGAGCACAGCCTAGAGCGCTACGAGCAGGTGCTAAGCCAGGAAATTCAGCGGCAGTACCCCCTCAGTGAAGAAACTGAAGCTGAACTCAAGCGCCTGCAGGAAAGTCTGGGCCTGACCTACGAAGACATTACTGAAATCCGAGACAAGCACCTGTTTAGAGCGCAGACCGACCAAAAGCAGGTAGATGACCTCAAAGCCAGGATTACTCAGCTACAGACAACCATTACCCAGCTCCAGCAGCCCCAGCCTGACCCCGAAGACCGGGCTGAACCATCCGCCCGCGATCGCTACCAGCAGGCATTTCGGCAAATCATTCAGACGACGCTCTACCCCAGCGACTTTGACCGGGGGCGTTTGGAGCAGGCCAGACAAATTTGGCAGCTTTCACCCGATGAGGTAGCGGCCCTGGAGCAGTCTATTACCGATGAGCTGTATGGCCCCATCAAATCCAGCAAAGGCGTAGACTATCGCCGTCTGCGCCAGTTGCTGTGGTCGCAGCAGTGGCAAGAGGCAGACCGCGAAACCGAGCGGGTAATGCTGCAGGCTGGCAGTCAGGACATGCGCCCGCTTAGCAGCTCTCTGCTCAACAGCTTTCCCTGTGTGGATTTGATCACCGTTGATGGCCTTTGGCAGCGCTATAGCGGCGGACGCTACGGTTTTGAGCCTCAGCGTCAGGTTTACGCCGCCGAGTCCAGCATTGCCGACTTTCTCCGGGTTCTGGGCTGGCAGGATAGCTGGGGCTGGGGAGGCATAATCAAAGTGACCAGAGCCTACAGTGAACTGCAGTTTCGTGAAGGTGCTCCCAAAGGGCATCTGCCCACCTGGCGCTGGGCCTGCACCACCCTAGAAAGCGCCTATACAATCGGCTCCGCTGAAATTGATACTTTTTTTGAGCGGCTGAACCAGTGTCTGCCTTCTAAATCCTCTTCGCTGTCATAGCCCACATGCAAACTACGATTCCAGCGCTAGACTATCAGGATCTCGACAATCTGCTGTCTGAACAAGATTGGGAAGCTGCCGATCGCCTGAGCGCAGACCTCCTGCGGCAGGCGGTCAGCCCAGATCAGCCAGTAGATTTAGATTTAGCTGCGATCGCCCATTTGCCTTGCAACGATTTGCACCGCCTTGACCAGCTCTGGACTCATTACAGCGGCCAGCGGTTTGGCTTTTCGGTGCAGCAGCAGATTTATACTGCCCTAGAGTGCGATGCTGTCCAGTTTAGCCACGAGGTCGGCTGGACACCCTGGACTTTCAGACCTTTCGCCTTTTTCCGCTTTTATCATCAGCTCGATTTCAGCTTAGAGGCTCCTAGGGGTCAGTTTCCCGCCTTTTGGTTTTGGCAGTTGCCCCTAAACGGGTCTTTGCTAGCGGGCGGCTTTGGCAGCGGGCGGGGGGCTGGCTATGTCGATGCCAAAAAGCTAGATGCGCTAATTCTCCGGCTAGAGCGCTGTAGCCTGCAGTAGGCACAAAGCCAGCTCTAGAGCAGGTTTTGAAGAAAATTCTTTTAGACTTTTTACTTTTGTGTCTTGAGGGTAGATTACCTGCCCTTGCTACTTTTTAAGTCTGTGCAGCGCCTTATTGTTACCCCTAGTCAGTTTCACTCAGGCAGCATTCAGCTCACCGCAGAGCAGCAGCACTACCTGCGGCGGGTACTGCGGCTGCAGGCAGGCGATCGCTTTTTGGCCTTAGACGGTCAGGGGCAGCAGTGGGTGGCGACACTCACTGAGACGGCGGCGGTAGCTCGGGTTATGGAGATGCCAGTGACCCTGCCTCTTACTGCCGATATCATCTTGGCAGCAGCCTTGCCCAAAGGTAGCGGCTTTGATGAAGTGGTGCGACAGGCGACAGAACTGGGCGCAACTAAAATCTGGCCGATTGTTAGCGATCGCACCCTGCTGCGCCCTAGCCCTCAAAAGCTGACTCGCTGGCAGCGAATTACAGCAGAAGCGACAGAGCAGTCAGAGCGGCCTACGGTTCCTGATGTTTGCGAACCGAGATCCTTTGACCAGCTTTTGCAAATGTCTGACACAGGTAGAGCTAACTACCTCTGCAGCGCTCGACATGCGGCCCCCCATCTTCTGAGCTATCTGCTGGAAAGTGACGCCAGCGTACTGATAGCCACCGGGCCAGAGGGCGGCTGGACTGAAATGGAAGTGGAAAAGGCGATCGCCGCTGGCTATCAGGTAGTCTCGCTAGGTAGGCTGATTTTGCGGGCCGTAACCGCTCCCTTGGCGGCTTTAACCTTGGTCAACGCCGCCCAGTCTCTCAGGGCGGCAGCGGCCCAAAATAGCTAACGAATTATTTGTACTCAAAGAATTCAAAACAAAGCTTAATCATTAACTTTTTAGCAATGTCGCCCTGAAATCTTGACAATTACTGACAGTTTGAACGAAGAATACAAGTATCAAAAATTAAAGTTTTAATAGCTCAAGCCACAATTAAAAATGGTTAGGGAAAGCTAAGTCTGAGTCTGAGTCTGAACGCGATCGCAGCCTGCTTAAATAAAGCCGCGATCGCGCCGTGAAGCTAATACAAAATACGATCAAAAAACCGTGCGCCTACCCATTGACAACCGCTACTGGCAGTCCAGAAATTACGTAGATTTCCAACGGATCATAGTGCCAATCTGCTTCAAATCTGCTATCGTCGCCCGCTGGATTAAGCGCTCGACTCGCAGCAAACAGACTAAAGCTATAGGCTCCCTGAGCGGCATCACCCGCCAGTAAGAATGCATCTTCGCTGCGCCGTTGTCAGCCACATCGTTAGCTAATGCTGAGCTAGAGAATAACTGGGAAAGCCCAATCTTTGGTTCTGAATCTTTAGATCAAGCATGATGTGGAGGATGCCCACCTACGAATGAATGCTACTTCCTCCGGTCGCTGCGATGATTATGGTAGTCTTTATATCCTGCTGAGCCATTTTGATGTCACTGATTCGTGTAGACCACTTGAGCAAGCGCTATCCGGTTGCGATCAAGCAGCCTGGGCTGAAGGGCACCCTACAACATTTCTTTCGGCGGACTTATCGCTACATTGAGGCCGTGCAGGACGTTTCTTTTGAAATTCAGCCAGGAGAGATAGTAGGTTTTTTGGGGCCAAATGGCGCTGGCAAGACCACAACCTTGAAAATGCTGACGGGGCTGATTCATCCCTCAGAGGGGCAGGTACAGGTTGCAGGCTATACGCCCTTTGAGCGGCAGACAGATTTTCTGCGGCAGATAACGCTGGTGATGGGGCAAAAGCAGCAGCTTCTGTGGGATCTGCCAGCAATGGATTCCCTTAGAATCAACGCGGCTATCTACGGCCTTTCTGAGAAAGAATTTCACTACCGGGTGGCTGAGCTAGCCGAGATGCTGTTTTTGGCAGACAAGCTCAGCCAGCCCGTTCGCAAACTTTCCCTAGGTGAGCGGATGAAGGCGGAAATGCTGGCGGCTCTGCTGCACCGACCGCAGGTTTTGTTTTTAGACGAGCCAACCTTGGGGCTAGACGTCAATGCTCAGGTGGCGGTGCGCGGCTTTTTACAAGAATATAACCAGCGTTATGGCGCTACAGTACTGCTGACGAGCCACTATATGGCAGATATTACAGCCCTCTGCCAGCGAGTTTTGCTGATTTACCAAGGGCAGATGATCTATGACGGCAGCTTAGACAAGCTGCTGCTGCAGTTTGCGCCTTATCGAGAAGTCAAAGTTGAACTGGACTGCCAGGTTAGCTCCAATGATCTGGCTAGCTACGGGGAGCTAAAGATGTTTGAGGGCTGTGTTGCCAGCCTGATTGTCCGCCGCGAGGCGCTGACGCCAACTGTGACGCGGATGCTGGCAGAGCTAGACATTAAGGATTTGACCGTGAGCGATCCGCCTGTGGAAGAGGTGATTGGCCGAGTCTTTCAAGCCGGAGCGATCGCCTGATGTCTTCTGATCAAAAGCAGCCGTCTAGGCAGTCCCACCGCTCTCGTTTGGCAAAGCGCCTACACCTGATCAAAGTCCTGATTTCGGTCTATTACGCCTATATGGTGGAGTACCGGGCGGAGCTGCTGTTTTGGGTACTGTCGGGAACCTTTCCGCTAATTTTGATGGGGGTTTGGGCAGAGGCGGCTCGCAGCGGCCAGTTTGGGCTGGAGCCTGTGGAGTTTGTCCGCTATTTTTTGGCGGTCTTTTTGGTGCGACAGTTTACGGTGGTCTGGGTAGTGTGGGAGTTCGAGCGCGAGGTAGTAGAGGGCAGGCTATCGCCTAATTTACTGCAGCCTATCGATCCAGTGTGGCGTCATTTTTTTAGCCATGTAGCTGAACGATTTGCCCGCTTACCGCTAGCAGCCGTGCTGATTGGGTTGTTCTTTTTGCTTTATCCTGAAGCAATTTGGCTACCCAGCTTTAGGACGATCGCAGCTGGATCACTTGCGATCGTCCTGTCTTTTGCCTGCGGTTTTTGATGCAGTACACCTCTGCTATGCTGGCTTTTTGGACGGAGCGGGCCAGCGCTATTGAGCAGTTTTGGTTTTTGTTCTACCTGTTTCTCTCAGGCATGTTAGCGCCCTTAGAGATGTTTCCCGCAGCCGTCCGAGCGGTGGTGCTGTGGACGCCTTTTCCTTATTTAATTTACTTTCCAGCCAGCATTTTAGTTGAGATGCCAGTCAATTACACCCAGGGCTATCTCACCATTCTGGGCTGGAGCCTGATTCTCTTAGGCTTAAACCGCTGGCTCTGGCGCAAAGGGCTGAAGCAATATTCAGGCATGGGAGCTTAAGAGATCTTGACATTGCAGATCTGCTTTTTGTAGAGGGAATGCTTTAGACATCTCTCGGCAAAAAACTGTCTTCAGGTTGAGTTATTAACAAGCAAATTGGCTGAATGCCAGATACTATTACCAGCCATATACCGGATTAAAAACTGATTAAACAAGATTAAGATAGTTAAATTAGAGAACCTATCATCACCTCTAATTTGCTTCTTATTTTTTGTTGCAGAAGCATGACTAAAAAACGTGATGTCAACCATATTTGTGTAAAGACAAAAGCAGACGAAATGCTATTCAAGACTTTTTATCCTCAAAACTACAAGCCAATTTATAAAATATTGAGTTATTTTAAGCAAACTCAAGCCCTGTCTGTTCATAGAAATCTTGAGCGAGTTAAGAAGTTTAAGCTGCTACGATATTTTGCGATCGCTGGAGTTATTTCTTTTGCTCTGACGGCAGTTGTGCTTAATTACTTTTACTATCAGCAATCAATTAGAAACCTCGTTCATCTTGCAGAGATCCAGAATGTGGCGCTAACAAAATCTTTTAGCAATACGCTCTGGCCAGAGTATGCTTCTTTTTTGCAATCCTCCAGTATGCTATCAGGTGATGACTTACGGAGTCATGCCAAGACCTATCAGCTACAGCGAGATGTTTTGACTCAGATGAAGGGTCTATCTGTGACAAAAGTGAAAATTTTTGACCTAGAAGGTAAGGTTATTTTTTCGACAGATTTAGCTCAGATTGGAATCAATCAGGCTGGCTCTAAAGGATTTTTATCTGCTAAATTGGGGGTTGTTTCTAGTCAGCTAGGGCACCGAGATTCATTTCAAGCCATTCAAGGTGAACTAGAAGACCGAGATCTTTTTTCTAGCTACGTACCTGTTACCTCTCAGTCCGGTTCGATCATTCAGGGAGTTGTTGAGCTTTATAGTGATGTCACGCCTCTACTACAGCAAATTCACGAAACGCGCCGGACAATTCTTTTAGGTAGCTTTGTTATTTTAATTAGCCTCTATAGCGTTTTGTTTTTAGTCATTCAGCGAGCTGATCAAATCATCAGACAGCAGCATACAGCCTTACAAAAGTCTCAAGTTGACTACAAAAGGCAGGCTCAGGTACTCGAAAGAGCGCTTGATAACCTACAGCAGGCGCAAACTCAGCTTGTTCATAGCGAAAAAATGTCTGGTCTGGGTCAGATGGTGGCAGGGATTGCTCATGAGATCAACAATCCTGCTGGCTTTATCTATGGAAATTTGAAGTATCTTACGGAGCAGTTCGGAGGTTTGGTCAGTTTAATTCAGCTTTATCAAAAGCACTGTTCATCTCCTGCGCCAGAAATCACTCAGTTAGCCAGCGAGATTGAGATTGAGTTTTTGATGAATGACTTACCTAGATCTCTAGAGTCAATGCGTGTTGGTACCGAGCGGATTCGTCAAATTGTGCTTTCTCTGCGTAACTTTGCCCGTCTTGATCGTGACGGTATTGATCAATTTGACCTGCACCAGGGGCTAGAGGATACTTTGTTGATTTTACAAAATCGTCTAAAGCCGAAGGCCAGCTCTCCAGGCATCAAAGTCATTAAAAACTACGGAGACCTTCCTCTGATTGAGGCTCATGGAGGTCAGCTTAACCAGGTGTTTATGAACCTGCTGAACAACGCAGTTGACGCCATTCAAGAAAATTACTCAGCTACGCTTGAAGAAGCCAAACCCGACCCTAGGCAAATTTTGATTTCCACTCAGGCGATCGCAGCCGATTATGTTCGCCTTCAGATTCAAGACGGTGGGACAGGTATGAGTGAGCAAACCCGTACTAAAGTTTTTGATCCGTTCTTTACAACTAAGCCTGTGGGAAAAGGAACGGGCCTGGGTTTGTCAATCAGCTATCAGATCATTACTCAAAATCATCAGGGTCAGATACGCTGTGATTCAGTCTCTGGCAAAGGGACAACCTTTACTGTAACTTTGCCCGTTCGACAAGCTAGTTTGTAAAATGGGTATAGCCTAGCGGCATGGCTATGCTAGAGCGATCGCGTCATCCATGCGGGTTTAGGTTACCCTGCGGGAAGCAAGCCACGTTCCTCAACCGCAACCTACACGTACACAAGTTAATTGCGTTCACCTGCTTCATACAGGACTGCCTCGCTGGTATAGCTATCCCAGTTGAATTATGAAACAATTGCTTCTGAGGGAAGTCTTCATAACTTTTGCGCATAAGCAAATTTAAGACTGATACATGCAACGCTATAGACAGGTTTTGTGGCTTTTTTGGAGTACGGCGATCGCGGCTGAGCTAGAGTATCGGCTCAACTTTTTGATTGCCGCTTTGAGCAGTCTGGGCAGTCTGGCAGGCAGTTTGTTTGGTCTGTTTCTTTTCTATCAGACAGGCTATGAGTTTCAAAACTGGAGTTGGGAAGAGGCCCTAATTGTTCTGGGCATTTTTACGGTACTGCAGGGAGTTGCCGCTACGTTCTTGGCTCCTAATCTCAACAAAATTGTCAAGCATGTGCAGGAAGGTACCTTAGACTTTGTCTTGCTTAAGCCGATTAGCTCACAGTTCTGGCTTTCGACTCGGGCGCTCTCGCCCTGGGGCGTGTCGGACGTGTTGTTTGGCTTAGGCATTATTTTCTATGCAGGTAGCCGCCTGGGTGTGAGTTTCAGCGCCTATCTCGTGGCTCTACCCCCCCTACTGCTAGGGGCCGTGAGTCTTTACAGTCTCTGGTTTATGCTGGGAGCGACCAGCATTTGGTTCGTCAAAATTTATAATGTTACTGAAGTCTTGCAGGGTCTGATTGAGGCAGGACGATTTCCGATGGCTGCCTACCCAGCCGCCTATCGTGTCTTTTTTACTTTTATTGTGCCTGTGGCTTTCCTAACGACAGTACCGGCGCAAACGCTGCTGCAGCGGGTTGAGTGGGGATGGATTGCAGGTTCAGCTTTGCTGGCGATCGCTCTGTTTCAGGTCTCTCGATGGTTTTGGCGATTTGCTCTGCGGTTTTACACCAGTGCCTCTAGCTAGATGAAACAGTGTGTCTTAGTCTGCCAAAATACGAGCTGTCGTCAGTACGGCTCGGCCCAGGTTCTAAGGGCATTTCAGCAGGCCAACGTTGAGGTCAGGCGCAGCGGCTGTTTAGGGCAGTGCGGCAATGGGCCAATGGTGTTGGTGCTGCCTGACGAGTTCTGGTACGACCGCGTTAGCCCCAGTCAGGTACCGATGATTGCGGAGCAGCATCGGCAGCAGGGCTGTCCGGTTCGGCCCTGGCTCTACCCAAAATTTCATCCCGATTCTGCTCGGTGATAGTCTGAAGCGGCAATCGCTCCTGTGCGGCAGCCGTGAATGACTCAGCTTGGCAGCCTATTAGCGTCTGAGTTACTGACTGCTAGCGGCTAGCGATCGCGGATCATAAATTCAATTTGGGGCGTTAGAGGATCTTTCACCAGCCCCACCCCCCTAAAGCTCCAGCGATCCATAACCTGGGTAAGCTGTGTGCCAGAGACAGGCTCTAGGACAAAATGGCTAGTGACGCTTTCGGCATGGGTGCTGAGATAGCTTAGCGCTTCGTAGTCGGCCTGAAACAATAGCAAAAAACTACCGACTGACTCGCCTGCTTCAGTCAGGGGCTGAGCCACTAGGTAACGGCCATCAATGTTTGAGCGCAGCAGATAGTAACTCTTAGAAAACATAGCCAGTAGCGTTCATTCGTAGGGTGGGCAATGCCCACCTCTTAGAAAACATAGCCAATAGCGTTCATTCGTAGGCAATGCCCACCTCTTAATTCTAGGGTCTACAAACGTTAGCGCCAGTAGCGTTCATTTGTAGCAATGCCCACCTCATGCTTTATCCAAACTAATTCTATCGGTGGGCAGCTAATTCTATTGGTGGGCGTTGCCCACCTACGGCGGGACTAATTCATTTCTGTGAGCTTAATTCTGGGATCTACAAACGTTAGCGCTAAATCTGCGAGTAAGTTGCCCACAATCAGCATCACTGCCCCCATCATTAAACTTGCCATGACTAAATACAGGTCTTGGGCCTGAACCGCCTGCAGAATTAATTGTCCTAGTCCCGGCCAGTTAAAGTAATTTTCGGTAATGAAGGCTCCCCCGAGCAGTGACGCAAACTCAAATCCGAGCAGCGTGATCAGCGGATTCACAGCGTTGCGCAGGGCGTGGACATAGATCACCCGGTTTTCAGGCAGGCCCTTAGCGCGGGCGGTTTGGATATAGTCTTGCTGCAGCACGTCGAGCAGCTGTCCTCGCATGATGCGCTGCAGGCCAGCAAAGCTGGTAATGCTCAAAGCCAGGGTTGGCAAAATCAGGTGCCAGCCAATATCAAGCAGTTTGCCCAGCCAGGTTAGATCCTCATGGTTGATGCTGGTGCGCCCCCCGACTGGAAACAACGGCGCAGTACTCTGGGCCAAAAACAGCAGCAGCAGCCCGGTAATCAACGTCGGGAAGCCCTGGCCTATGTAGCTAACTACACGCAGAATGCGATCGGCTAGCTGGTTTCGCCTGACGGCGCTGAGAATGCAAGGGGCAGCGCGATCGCCCAAGTCACCACAATTGAAGCGATCGAAAGCAGCAGCGTGTTGGGAATGCGCTCCCAGAGGATATCAATCACCGGGCGCTGATAGGCAAAACTAATACCAAAATTCAGCTGCGTTACTACCTGCACCAGCCAGCGCCAGTACTGCTGCCAGATGGGTTTGTCCAGACCAAACTGCGTCTCTAGCTGCTGAATGGTTTCTGCCGAAATCTGCGGGTTTTGCCGCTGCGCCGCCAAAAAGTCACCAGGGGCTAGCTGAATGATAAAAAAGCTAAAGGCAGAGGCCAACAGCAAAGTTAGTAACGCTTGCAAAACGCGCTTGACAACATAGAGCGTTGTATCGCTTGTCAAAAAACTTTTGACTGCATAGCCAGTATCGGCCAGTTTTGACTCTTGAGGAGACCGGGTAGAGGTCATGCCAGATGCTTAACTCTAATATTGAACCAGCGTCACAATGGGAACCTGGGGCAACTTTTGCCGCCCTGCTAAGAACGTGAGTTCAATGATAAAGCCAAATCCTATCAGTTGACAGTTTGCCTGAGCAATTAGCTTAGCTGCGGCTGCAGCTGTTCCCCCCGTAGCGATGAGATCGTCAATCACCAACACCCGGCTCTGGGATGGAAAAGCATCTTGGTGGATCTCTAGAGCGTCTGTGCCATACTCCAGCTCGTACTCGGCATAGTAAACGGCTGAGGGTAACTTGCCCGGTTTACGCACGGGCACAAAACCCAGTCCCATTTTGTAGGCCAGCGGCATACCAAAAATAAAGCCGCGTGACTCAATCCCCGCAATGTAGTCTGGAGCCAGATCGGCGCATTTTTCGGCCATGCTGTTGATCGTATACTGTAGCCCTGCCGCATTGGCTAGCAGCGTCGTTATATCTCGGTACGTGATCCCCGGTTTGGGAAAATCCGGGACGTTGCGAATCAGCGCTTTTAAATCCATGAGCAGAGGGATTGGGTAGATTGTAGAAATCCTAGCATCTCTGTCTTTCTGGCTTAACCTGCTTAAA
Source organism: Leptolyngbyaceae cyanobacterium RM1_1_2 (assembly GCA_012032345.1). GTDB lineage: Bacteria > Cyanobacteriota > Cyanobacteriia > Phormidesmidales > Phormidesmidaceae > Sphaerothrix. The sequence continues at coordinate 86,957 of JAAUQI010000004.1, forward strand.
GCCTGACTTGCTTTGCTAGCCAGTCTAGATAAGTCGCTGCTCCCTCAACAATGGGCAGAGCTATGACCTCCGGCACCTCATAGGAATGAAGCTGTTGTACTCTAGCAGCGATCGCCGAGAACTGCGTCAGGTCAATTTTGACCATGAGCTGCCACTCTTCGTCTTGATGAATATCACCCTGCCAGCGATAGACCGACTGAATGGGGGCGATGCTGAGGCAGGCGGCTAGCTGTTCCTGTACCAGAGCCGAGGCGATCGCCTCAGCTTCCGTTTGGGAACTGGCGATTATTAGGTAGACGGCAACCCTGACCTTTGCGGGGCTGACTTTAAGTTGGTTGATAATTTAGTGAGAAACTTATTAGTCAATCATGGTTAGACAAATTAGCTTCATGCTTCTATGGATTAGCTTTGGGCTGTACGCATTTTTGCTAGCGCCCCCCGACCAGCCTGACACCTTTGAGCTGATTGGGCGGCTATCAACAGGAGACTGGGACGGCATCAATCCGCTGGTGGTGGCTTTATTTAACCTGATGGGGGTTTGGCCGCTGGTCTATGGCTGTGTTGCCCTGATTGATGGTCATGAGCAGAAAGTCCCGGCCTGGCCGTTTGTGGTGGGTTCTTTTGGGGTTGGGGCTTTTTTACTGCTGCCTTATCTAGCGCTGCGCCATCCCCAGCCGACTTTTACAGGCGACAGGAGTACAGTGCTGAAGCTGGTAGATTCTCGCTGGGTAGGGGGCGGATTGGCGATCGCCGCCCTGATTTTACTGGTGTATGGCCTCAGCCAGGGCGACTGGAGTGATTTTATTGACCAGTGGCAGACCAGCCGCTTTATTCACGTCATGAGCCTTGACTTTTGCCTGCTCTGGCTGCTGTTTCCGGCGCTGCTGGGGGACGATATGGTCCGGCGGAGTATTGGCGATCGCCGCTGGATTTGGCTGCTGTCTCTAATCCCGGTTTTAGGTGCGGCCCTCTATTTAGCCATGCGCCCACCGCTCTCCGCTGCCGCCGTTGAAGTGACTGCCTCTCGCGCCGCCAGATAGCCACGGGCATAGGTCGCCGGCCCCATTGTCTGGTGAATGGTGAATTCGGTTACGGCAGGATATAGGAAAATATCGGTGTAGGCTTCTGTCGTAGGCCATTTCCAGGGACTCGGCGACATTTTGTCGAACAGCAGCTGCTTCGCAATCCAGTAGTCATTGAAGCGCCACAGGTCTAGCGGCCCGTAGACCGTGATCCCTGGTGGTGGAGCTTGCCCTGTGACACGAGCATCAATGACGAGCGGATTTTGAGGCGATCGCTGGCCTAGCCCGGTTGTATAGACCAGATTGTCAGGATTGGCCCCCAGGGAAAACTGATTGGCCAATACCCCTGCTGCTAGATACTTGCGATCGCCAGTCAAAGCGTGTGCCCGTAAAATCTGAATTGACTCAGGTGCCCCAAAGCTGCCGCCCCAGCCCACATTTTCGTAGGCGTCAAACTTGCTCCAGTTGAATCCGGTACCGTTGACAATCTCTACCTGGCTGTCAGCCCAGGCGAGCAGGGCGTCCCTGGCATTCTGCTGGACTTCAGTATCCACAGGCAAGTCAGAGAAACGAGCATAGACAAAAGCGGCATCTTGCTGGTCGTGGCTATTCCCCTTCCATAGGGGCGCTTTGGGGTCGCTAAAAACTGTCGTCTCCAAGAACAACTGGTGCCAGCGGCGATCGCCCGTCGCCTGGTAAAGTTCAACCGCTGCCAGATTGCGCTCACTGCGAATGCGCCAGTCAACCGCTTCAGCCGCTCCATACTGGGTTTCAGCCCAGGCCATCGCTCGTAGGGCACTGTCCCGGTAACTGTCTGCGCGCTCTTGGTCATAGCGGGCAACCACCGTAGCCGCCTGAGCTGCCACCCCAGCATAGAGATAGCTAGACCACATATCTGGCGCGTAGACATAGGCATCTCCAGGCTCCTGCCAGCTTGCGGCAAAGTTAGACTGGGGCCGATCTGACTCAATGCCGCCGCTGATGCCCCCATCTTCTGCCTGTAAACGCTGGAAGAAATCTAGATTCCACAGCGCCTCATCTACCACGTCCGGCAGCGCGTTGTCAGACTCCGGTAGATTCAGGTCTAAGCGATTGAAGTAATCTGGAAACAGCTGATCTAGCTCTAGCAGTTGCCGAGAAGCTTCTAGGTGCTGAATCCGCCGATCCCAGTCGCCCGCATCAAACCAGCCACCCCAGGCATTCGCCACCTGTTTTCCAGTATTGCCAGCCTTTAAGCCTGCTCGGGCCTCCTGTTTTCCCAGCTTGAGTCCTTCACTGCTCTCCATCAGCGTGTATGTAGACTGATAAATTTTAATGCCGTCGTCGGGATGATAGGGCCGGGGTCGTTCAAAATCGGTGTAAGGCTGCTTTAGGGCAATGCCGCTACGCTGGTGATAAAATCCTCGCGCAGTGGTATGGAACGCCTTTTGCCATACAGAATCAGCAATTTCAAACGAGAAAGAGCAGCCAATTTGCTCCGCACACAGACGGTAGGTACCGGATTTGGCAAAGTCGCTGAAGTCCATTTTGTAGACATCAGTGCCGTTATAGTTGCGGCGCTTGTCTTCTGAGCGACTAGCCGGGACGGAGAGGACGGTAGTACCTTCGTAAACTGATTGGTCAGTGGCTTGATCAATCAGCTGAAACCGTAGCCCTTCTCCATAAGACAGGCTTTCACCACTGCCTAACCACGTAGACAAGAAGCCAACCTTAGCCGGATCGTCGGGGCGAAATCCTAGCTGAGAGACATGCACGGCTTCACTGCGGTTCTGCTGGGGTGAATATTTGAAAGTGACGGGGTCAATTCCCAGTTTTGACAGATCAATTTCGTAGGTTTTACCCGCTACGAAGTCATCTGACATGTCTAAAAAGATCGTGTGCGCCATCGGCCATTCAAACTTCCAGGGGCCGACCCAGGCCATATCGGTGGGTTTGCTTTTGCGCTCTACAGCTTCGGGCGATACGGCAGCGCTCCGATCGGTTGGGGTGACTGAGTAGGTGTTGGGCTGGTCGGCTAAATCGGTGTCTAGGGCTGACCCTGAAAACTGGTCAAAGCGAGTCAGGAAATCTTTGTCTGGCCCGACAACTGCGCCAACCAGCTCACCGTTACGCTTGAGCCAGCCTTTGGCGGGGTCAGCAATGTTGTCACCCGCCTGGGGCTGATAGGGAATCTGTCCGCCCTTGGTAATGTGGCCTGTGTCAATCCGGATGGCAAGAATGTCAGGTTTAACGACATAGACTTCGGTGACGCTAGGGGCGTCAGTCGCTGAGGCAAACAGTCGATCAAAATTTAGGCGATCGCTGATACCTGCTAACCTGAGCTTGGTTAAGCCATCCGGCAAAACTCCCCCAAGGGTAACTTCCAGGCGATCGCCCCTAGTCCTACAGTTGTCATCAGGCCCACTAGAGTCAGCGACAGTTGGGAAGGCATTTTAGACCGTGTTTGCATAGAGCGCAGCAGATCGCGGATCATGAACAGTGACTCCTGAAAGAATGAGTTAAGAAGGCAGAGCCTTCTGGAGCGTTTCCTGGCGGAGCCAGGGGAACGAGGAGAGAGGGCAGAGCTAAGGTGGCTGAGGCTGGCTCGGATTGCTTCTACTCTAGCCCAAAATAAATGCCTACCTGGGTGATCAAGACCTGAACAAGTCGGCAAAAGTTGCCAGTTTACCCGTATTTAACCCGTATTCAGCCACTATTCAGCCAGGTTTTGTATGGTGGAAAGAGTTTCCCAAATGCTTAACTTCATGCAGCGGCACCAGCCCATCCAGCAAGACATAGTGCTACTCGGAGGGGGCCATACCCACGCTATCCTCTTGAGAAAATTTGGGATGCAGCCTGTAGCCGGACTGCGGCTGACGCTGATTACCAACCTGATTGACACGCCCTATTCAGGGATGCTGCCCTGCCATATTTCTGGGCTGTACAGCTTTGAAGAATCCCATATTGACCTACGACCCCTGACTCGATTTGCCAACTGTCGGCTGCTGATGGATACAGCCGTTGGCCTGGATTTGGCTCATCAGCGGGTACTTTGCAAAAGCCATCCGCCGATCGCCTACGACGCGCTCTCTATCGACATCGGCAGCACGCCTGCAACCGTCAACGTGCCAGGTTCCGCCGAGTACGCGATTCCGGCAAAGCCCGTTCCCCAGCTGCTACAGCAATGGCAGCAGCTACTACAGGCGGTTGCTGCCGAGCCAACTCAGCCCAGAGTTTTAGGGATTGTGGGCGGCGGCGTGGGCGGGGTAGAGCTAGCGCTGAACATGCAGGCGCGGCTGTGGCAAGTTTTTGAGCAGGCAGGTCAGCCCCGCGATCGCCTCACCCTGCACCTGTTTCATCGCGGTGAGGCGCTAGCCACCGGGCGCAACCGTTTGACCCAAAAGCATTTGGAGCGCTTGTTTAAGCAGCGAGGCATCCGGCTGCATCTCAAGGAAAGTGTGACGATGCTAGAAACTTCACCTGCCGATCGGCGCTTGGTTCGCTGCGAATCTGGGCTGGAAGTGGCCTGCGATCGCGTTCTTTGGGTCACCAGCGCCTCGGCCCCTGACTGGATTCGAGCTTCTGGCCTCGCCACTGATGCCAAAGGCTTCATTCAAACCCGCGATACGCTGCAAAGCCTACACCACGACAACGTGTTTGCTGTCGGGGACATTGCCACGATGATCAATCACCCCCGGCCTAAGGCAGGCGTATTTGCCGTGCGCCAAGGGCCACCGCTGTTTCAAAACCTGCAGCGCTGGCTAACCGGGCGATCGCTGCAGCCTTTTACGCCGCAAAAGCAGTTTCTCAACCTGATTGATACGGGCACGGGGACGGCTATAGCCTCTCGTGGCCCCTTTGCCGCTGAGTCTGGCCTGTTTCGCTGGTGGAAAGACCGCATCGATCGCAAGTTTATGCGCCTGTTTAGGGACTTTTCTGCCATGACGCCTATGACGGCAGTTAAATCCGGGCTGAGTCTCGCCTCAGACGAGATCGCTCAAATGCCCTGCTCAGGCTGTGCAGCCAAGGTCGGCAGTGACGTGCTATCTCAGGCGCTCCAGCGAGTACGGCAGGACTTTCCGGCAGTTTCAGACTGGCCAGCCGCCGCAGACATTGTTTTGGGGCTAGATCAACCGGATGATGCGGCTGTGATGCAGGTTCCGACAGGGCAGCTTTTGGTACAGACGGTAGACTATTTTCGCGCTCTGCTAGAGGATCCCTATTTGCTGGGTCAGGTCTGCGTCAACCACTGCCTCAGCGACCTGTTTGCAATGGGGGCCGTGCCCCAGAGCGTGTTGGCGATCGCCACGCTGCCCTACAGTGCCCCCAGTAAGCAGGCCGATACCCTCTATCTGCTGCTGGCCGGAGCCTACCAGGCGCTAGCCCAGTCTAAGACGCCCTTGGTGGGAGGTCACACCACCGAGGGGCCAGAGCTAGCGCTGGGGTTTGCCTGTAGTGGCTGGGTGGAGCCGGAGCGGCTGCTGCGTAAGGGCAGTGCTCAGGTCGGCAATAGCCTGATTTTGACCAAAGCCCTGGGCACCGGGACGCTGTTTGCCGCTGATATGCAGCTCCAGGCCAAAGGCCGCTGGATTGAGGCTGCGATCGCGTCTATGCTGCAGTCTAATTATGCGGCGGCTCAGTGTTTGCAGCAGCAGGGGGCAACAGCCTGCACCGACGTTACCGGGTTCGGGCTAGTGGGGCACCTGCTCGAAATGCTGCGGGCGTCTCAGGTCGCGGCTGAGCTAGATTTAACGGCTTTGCCCAAGCTGTGGGGAGCCAGAGAAACCCTAGCGGCAGGCATTGTCAGTTCGCTCCAGCCCCAAAACCTCAAAGCGGCTGAGTCAATTCAAAATCAGGCGGCTGTCAGCCACCACCCCGACTATCCACTGCTGTTTGATCCCCAGACCTCGGGGGGACTGCTGGCAGCGGTGCCATCTGAAAATGCCAAGGCGGCGATCGCAGCGCTTAAAGCTTCAGGCTACAGTCATGCCGGTCAGATTGGCGTAGTCTCTCAGAAGAACTCAGCCCAGCCGATTAGAATCAAAGAGTGGTAGCTGTCTTTGCCTATGTCCAAATCCCTCTCTATTCAAGCGTTTTTAGCCTCGACTAAGGTGCTGCTAGACGTCCGTAGCCCCAGCGAATATGCCCAGGCGCATCTGCCGGGAGCGCTCAATCTACCGCTGTTTGGCGACGACCAGCGGGCACAGGTAGGCACCTGCTACAAACAGCAGGGGCGAGACGCAGCGGTAGAACTGGGGTTTGAGCTGGCTGGCCCCCGATTTGTGGATTTGCTCCGACAGGCCAAAACTTTAGCGCCCGATCGCCAGGTACGGCTGCACTGCTGGCGTGGGGGCATGCGTAGTGAAGCAGTGGCCTGGGTCTTGGAGATGGGCGGCTTTGAGGTCTGCACGCTGGTAGGGGGCTACAAAGCTTTTCGGCGCTGGGTGCGGACGACGTTGGCGACGCCTAAGCTTATCTTTGTCTTGGGCGGCATGACCGGCACTCGCAAAACTGATATTCTGCACGCGCTGGCGGCGCTGGGCAGTCAGGTTTTGGATTTAGAAGGTCATGCCAACCATCGCGGCAGCAGCTATGGCGCTTTGGGAATGCCACCGCAGCCCAGTACTGAGCAGTTTGAGAATCTTTTGGCGATAGACTGGGCTGGCTTTGACGCCGAGCGGCCAGTTTGGATTGAGGCTGAGAGCCGCCGGGTGGGAACCTGCCGGGTTGCCGACGAGCTGTTTTCGCAAATGGAAGCCGCGCCGACGCTGGCGGTCACCCGTCCTCTAGCGGAGCGGCTGGACTATTTGGTGGAAATCTACGGCAGCGCTGAAAGATCGGGCCTGATTGAGGCAACTGAGCGGATTCGGAAGCGGCTAGGAGGAAAGCGCACGCAGCAGGCGATCGCGCTGATGGAGTCGGGCCAGCTCCACGAGGCGTTTGAGATTTTGCTGACCTACTACGATCGCGCCTACACCCATGATCTAGAGCGCCGCCAGCAGGAAATTCCCACAGTTGATGTTGGCGGCTTGTCTGCGATCGCCGCTGCTCAAAAACTCCGAACAAAAGCCCACAGACTTTTTAATCAATCTCAGCCCCAAACTGCCGAGCTTTCGCTCACCTAAGGCAGAGCCTTAGCGATCGTAGCCAGCCGGAGGCAGGGCACGAGACTATGAGATCAGTCTTCTACAAGTTCCATCAGGTCTTCAATTGTTACACCAAATACCTGAGCAATCTTACGCACTGAGAGCAAATTAACCATTGCCATTCCTGGGGAGTTTGCGTAGGTTGCAACCGTACTGTAGGGAAGTGCGGAGCGTCGAGCAACTTCTTTGAGTGACCATTCCCGCTCAGCTGCTAATTCCTTGATCCGCAACCTAAACATGACTGCTCTTGCACTGAAGCTACTCTTCTAAAACTTCAACCAAGTCGTCCACCATGACATCAAATGTCTGAGCTAGCCGACGAATTGCTGTGTAGTCGGTCATAGTCATTGATTCTCGCTGAGCGTAGCTGGTGATAGTACTGTAAGGAAGCCCTGAGCGCTCTGCTAGTTCTTTTAATGTCCAACCCTTTTCAGATACCAGCTCCCGAATCCGTAACCTAATTCTCCCCATGAAAACATTAACAGAAAACGCAATTGCGTTTTCAATGAGGTTAAGCAGTTAAATGCGATCGCTCCATCAGCCTGGAAAACTTTGGAGCGATCGCCTGACAAAGCGGCGCTAACGCCGCCTATATCCTTTAACAGGAAGTGAAAGCATGATACCAGTCCCACAGCCGCCGTCAACGGCTACCCCATCAGGCTGCTCAAAATTAGTCACCTACCGCGATCGCCTGCATCCCTGGTGCATTGTGCGTCTATTGCCCAAAATGCAGCGGATTATCGTTGCTCGTTTTCGCAGTCGCAACGAGGCCGATGCCCATCGGCGCATTCTCAGGCAATTAATTCCTCAGGCCGTTTTTGCAGTTCTCTTTGATGTTTGACGGCTGTCTGATCTCTAACCCGAGCCGTTCTATCATCGCTGGGCTAATAACTCGTCAATATCTCTTGCCGTAGTGGGCTAATTACTGCTGTGGCGCTATTTGCTCCACTGCCCTGTAAACTCCAGCGAGGGCGAGTATTCCTGAAAGTCCCAGCGAAAGGGCAAAGCTGCAGGGAGATAAATCATTTGATCAATCGTTATCCGCAGGAGCCGCTCAGCCCCCGGAAAGGCTTTTACTGCCTCGCCTGCCCAAATAATCTCAGCGCCCCCTGTAACAGACAGCAGGTGACCGGCCTGAAAGTCTAAAAACAGAATGCCGACTCGGTCATTTAGCAAAAGGTTGCCGAGGGTGTTGTAAAAATTATTGCCCGCAAAGTCAGGAAAGCTGAAAGTATGGTCATCTTCAATGCGGACAAAGCCGGGTTTGCCGCCCCGGTGAGAGACATCGATACCGTGATGAGCCGCCGCTGCGTCAGTGTATCCGGTAGCAATGAATAAGGTATCGGCGCGAGTCATCAGCGCCGACAGCGGTGGGGTGAGCTGGGTAAAGCGCTGGGCCGATAGGGACGCTGAGCAATATTCGGGGAGCCAGTGCAGCTGGCGCTTTTGAATGTACTGAGGACAGTTGCCAAAAGACTGGCTGACGCTAACGGTGAACCCGTCAGCACTCACGGCTTTGATTTTGCCGTTAACGCGGTTGCGACGGCGGGTTTCGAGTTCGATGCCCAGTAGGCCAATGTCGGCGTTCTCCTGCAAATTGTCACTGAGGCGATCGCCCGGTAACGGCTGAGCTTTGAGGTCGAGCGTCATTGAGTCAGGACTGCTGACAAATCCCGGCTTTCCAGTCAGGATAGAGGCCCAGAGCCGACCTCGACTGTCGGAGCTGCCGACCAGTACAAAAGGTAGCTGCTGATAAAATTCTTGATGCTGATCCAGCAGGTATTCTCGGATAAAGCGGCGACCAATGTTTTCCATTTTGTCGTGGATGCCCAGACGGGCCTGGATTTCCTGTTCACCGCGATGGAAAGGAGATGCCCCCTGAGTCTGGCCTTTCAAGTTATTTGGCGACATGGATAGTACCGACTTTGAGTTTTGAATTATTCAAGTCTCACCCGGCCAGAAATCATGGCAGAGATCGAGAAATCTAATTTGCAGCTTAGAGAATTATTGTTCACGCCTGCTCAAATTTGAAACCTCAGCCTTTTGGAGCACCAGGGTTTCCAGCAAAAACCTCAGCCTGCGATCGCAGGGGCAGCGATGCTACGCATACCCATAAAATCGGGCAAATGCCTGATGCGATCGATCCAGGCCAGCACGTTGGGGTAGTCATCTAGGGCAACCTCACCATCTGGGGCCAAGGCACATAGGGGAACACTGCCAGATCGGCGATTGTGGGGCGATCGAGTTCTAGCCAGGAGCGATCGCTGAGGTAATCATCTAACTGCTGCAAAATCAGGTGGGCTTTTTCAGTGGCGCGCTCAATGTTGATAGCTTTCACCCCAAACAGGTGATAGAGACGGGCGTTTTCTGGCCCCTGACGGACTTCTCCAGCCGTTACGCTCAGCCAGCGCACAACCTGGCTGAGGGCAACCGCATCAGTAGGCAGCCAGGTATCTCCTCCATATTTTCGGGCCAGATAAACCAGGATGGCCTGAGCGTCTTGCAGGACGCGATCGCCATCGACAAGGGTAGGTACCTGACCAAAGGGGTTGAGGGCTAGATAAGGCGGCTGTTTGTGCTCTCCTTTCATCAGGTCAACTGGCTTGTATTCATACTCTAGGTGCAGCAGTTCTAGAAACAGCCGTACTTTATAGGTGTTGCCAGAGAGTTCGTGGCCGTATAGCGTAATCATGGGATTTCTCCAGTGAATAAAGGTTAAGTAAACACAGATGGTTACAGTCGTCTCTGAGACTAAAATTGGAAGAAATTACGGCGCGATCGCCCGCATATTTCTACAGCTCAGGGCTGCAGCACAAGAGTGCCAAGAGCAGCCCCTGCGGCTAAGCGAGTGTGAGCTGCTTGGGCTTTACGGAGGTCATAAACCCGATCAAGCGTAGGTTTGATGGTGCCTGCCTTGATCTGCTCCAAGCCCCAATGTAAATCCTGTAAATTTCCCATGAAAGTGCCCCGAATCTGCTGCTGGGCCAGAAAGAACGGAAAGAGTTCAAAAGCGGTTTCGGTTCCTGTGACCATGCCCATAGAAACTAAAATGCCTTGAGGTTTCAGCACCTGCAATGAATCAGACAAGAAGCGCCCCCCTAAGTTATCCAAGACCACGTCAGCGCCTTGTCCTGCTGTCCAATCTTTTATGCGCTCGACAAAGTTCTCTGACTCTGTTTTAATCACCAAATCCGCCCCCAAGCTGCTAACGAAACTTTCTTTTTCGGGTGTTCTGATGGTGGCAATGACCTTTGCTCCTAGCGCTTTAGCCACCTGCACGCTAATAGATCCCGTCCCCGAAGCCGCCCCATGAATTACAACCGTGTCTCCCGGCTTTACTTCACCCACACGCTTGATAGCTCTGACACAGGTGACTAACGGCATAGGCAGCGTCGCCACTAGCTCAGGAGCTAACCCCGTCTCATCCTTAACCAGCCATTTTTCAGGAACCACCATATATTCGGCATAGGTGCCCCACTCAGCTACTCCTCGAATTAGATAGCTAGGGGCAGCGGTCATCGGCTCAAAGTCATCATCCTCAGGCTCTAAGGGATAGCCTGGTAGCGGAATCACCCGTTCTCCAATCTGAAAGCGACTAGAACCCGGCCCGTTGGCCTCAACAACACCTGCCGCATCTGAGCCAAGAATGTGAGGAAAACTGATATCTGGATTCACGTTGCCTAATCGTAAGTAGTGATCGAGTCGGTTCAAGCCCGCTGCCAAAATCTTGATCCGCACTTCACCTGCATTGAGTTCGGGCAAATTGACATCAACATACTCAAAGACACTGGGTTCACCAAACTGGTTGATTACAGAAGCTTTCATATTAATCTCCAAGAAATCCAGTCCGCTGATCGGCTGGGAGGAACATAGCGAAGGGCAGAAGGCAGAAGGCAGAAGGCAGAATAGGATGCTGGTCACGTAAAGATTCAGCGATCTGAGTTGTCCTAACCAAACTGCGGTTTGTAATAGAGGAATAGGAAGGGCAGTTTCGCCAGGATTGGCCAGCCTGCTACTCAAATCAGAGCAGCATTAGACTTAATATTTCGCTAGCATCCTATTGATAGGATGTTACTCTGGTAAAAAAATATTCAGTTTTTTACCAGCCTCATCAACTGCTCAATCTCGCTTTGGAACTTTTGGGCACCTCCGTAGGCCCGAGCAATTAACAAACCTCCTTGCAAGGAAGCAAAAACAACTGCTGCTAGGGCTTCAGGCTCTCCGGCAAAGCGGAAGTCTCCGGTCTGTTGGCCTTCTAGAAGCATCATTGTCAGTCGAGCTTCGTTGTCTTGATAAAAAGCACAAACCTGCTCTGCCAGCGGCTGGTTTAGGGTTGCTAGTTCGGCCCCCACCATGCCACAAAGACAGGCTTTGTCTTGACTGCTACTGCTGAGGTTGGCCTCATACAGTCCGCAATAGCGGCGCAGCTTTGTCTCGGGTGATTCGTCTGTAGCCAGGATACTATCCACTACGCGCCTAAATCGGTCGCTGTAACGCTCAAGCAGAGCCATAAGCAAATCATCCTTTTTGGGGAAGTGCGTATGGACGCTAGCCTTACGAATGCCGACGGCTTCGCTGATGTCTTTGTAGCTCATACCGTTCGCGCCGAGGCGCTGAATCAAATCCTGAGCAACATCAAGAATTTGTGTTTTAGTATCTGTTGGCTTCACGATCACATCCTACTCATAGGTAGTTGACCTGTCAAGCAACTGTAGCAAAACTGGAGGCAATATTAGCGATCGCCTCTCTGTCGTTCCGTAACGGCGCTTGACACAGGGTGAGCAGTCGCAAAAAGATTATTCATCAAGATCAATTCCCAGGGATCGCAGCTTTTCCTGTAGCCTAGCTACCTGGGCCTCAGCCTCGGCTGCTCTGGCTTCCGCTTGTTGACGAGCGGTGGCTAGTTCTGCTGGCGGCAGCAGCTTCTCACCCGTATCTAGCCGATAAAAGCCGATTAGCTCTGCTTCAGCCTGTAGCCGTAGCTGTAAGACGCTGCTGCAGCTATGCGCGATCGCCTCATAGCCTTCTCCTTGCAGGCAGTAGCCCTGGAGCTGCACGTCTAGCCATTCCCCCTTGGGGTCAAAGAGCCAATATTCCTGCACGCCCATTTGGGCATATAGAACCCGCTTAAATTCTGTATCCTGGGATTTTGTGCTCTGGGACGTCATTTCAAAGATTACAGAGGGTACTTCGCCCTCTTGCCAGATCTTGTAGCTGTCCCGGCCTCCTGACTCGACGTTAAAAATCACCATCACATCGGGGGCTACTCGCAGTCGTGGAAACCCTTGGGCGTAGTAGAGAAACTGATTGGCTAAGACGGTGGCTCGTTGCCCTGCAAGATACTGCTTGAGGATTTCTAGTGTTACCAGCAGAGCGTAGAGGTGGGCAAACGTCTCGGCCACAGGTTTACCATCAGAACTGGGATAGACAACTGATGCCAGCTGATTGGAAGCAACACCCACCATAGCTTTAGCGGCAATAAGGGTTTGGCCTCAATCGTAGCGCTATTTTGCGGTCTGGCGCTGGTCAGGCAAACAGAATGACAATTAACTGCTTTGATTGATTTGCTGCTCAAATTTTTCTAAAGCCTGATAGCTGCCGACCTGGTAAATAAGAGCGATCGCCCTTGGAATAAGCTCTTTCACAGGAATCTCAGGAAAATTAGGACTGCTCTCTGACTGCGTGTAATGTCCAGAGTTAAACAGATAGATTTTTAGCTCACCGCTGTTGTAAACCCATAGCTCTGGCACTGCGATCGCTGCATAAGCTGCCAGCAATGTTTTAGAAGTCACATCGGTTTCGATGTTCGTAGTCAGTGCTTTAGCGCTGAGCTAGTAGTTAGTGCTTTAGCGCTGAGGCGCTTACTACGAACCTAGAAGTTGGAGTTGGTAACCGGTGCTTTAGCGCTGAAGCGCTTACTACGAACCGCAAAAGCTAATGGTACTTGACATAGCGTAAGCTATTTACAGAGTATTTATGAGAGCTACATGACTCAGTATTCTTTCAGAGAGAGGCTGACGGGCATCCTGGCAATCGTCTTCGCTACAGCGTTTGGCCCGACTGCACCTGCCTCAGCCCAGCTAGTTAACCCAGTTTTAGATACCTTACCTCGCCTGCCGGATGAAACCGTAGAGTGCGAGGTTTTAATTGTCGGCGGTGGCCTAGCGGGAACGGCGACCGCTTATGAAAGCCTGCTGGCAGGGCGTACCGTCTGCCTGACCGAAATCACCGACTGGGTGGGTGGACAGCTCACCTCTCAGGGCACTTCAGCCCTGGATGAAGCCAAGCGGCAGCGGCAGCTGCTGTTTTATTCTCGTGGCTATAAAGAACTGCGCGATCGCATTGAGCGATTTTATAAGATGCTAGATCCGGGAAGCTGCTGGGTCAGCGTTTCGTGCTTTATTCCTAAAGATGCCAACACTATTTTGTCGCGGCAGCTAGCCGACGCGGCTCGTCGCGGTCAGGGTAAGCTCAAGTGGTTTCCATCAGCTGTGGTCAAAGATCTTGACCTCAGTACGGACGGGCGCATGATTGAAAGCGCGATCGCCATTCAGCACAGCCCAACATCAGAATCAGTGCAGCTCAACGTCAATCCGCTCTCCTACGTCATAGAAGATGTCTATCGCTACGAAGACTCACCGCTTTTGAGCAAAAAGATTATTCAGTTTGTGCCGCAACGGGCTGAGTCATCTGGCCCTGCTGACTGGTATGTAGTCGAAGCTACTGAAACAGGTGAAGTGATCGTCTTAGCAGGTGTCCCCTGGCGGGTAGGGCTTGATCCGCGCTCTTACCTCAACCCCTCTTCACCCGTTACCAGCCAGGATCCTTACTGCACTCAGGGGTTTACCTATACTTTTGCAATGGAGCAAACCCAGGAACCCCAGCCGCAGACCATGCCGCCCTACTACCCGCAGTATGAGCCGTACTTTAGCTACGAGCGCGATCGCGGTGCAGACTTTAACTATTTTGACTTTGTTTTTACCTATCGGCGGATCTGGAGTCCGCAACCCCGACCCAAAGCGCAGATTTTTGGGGTGGTAGTGCCTGAGCCAGGTGACATTTCCATGCAAAACTGGACCTGGGGCAACGACTACCGTCCCGGCACGGCTGTAGATAATTTAATCTATACTGAAGAGCAGCTAGAGGCACGAGGGCAGCTGGCACCGGGGGGCTGGCTAGGCGGGCTGCGCACTGATACGCTGCGCCGAGGTGAAGAAAACGCCTACAGCTACTATTACTGGCTGGTAGAAGGCACTACAGATTCACAACTGGGTGAGGGCGTTAAGCAGCCACATCCCAACCATCGCTTTATTGCGGGTTTCGATGCGCCGATGGGTACGGCGCATGGCCTCTCTAAATATCCCTATATTCGAGAGGCGCGCCGCATTATTGGCCGACCTGCTTACGGCTACGCGGACGGGTTTGCCATCAATGAAATTGACTTTTCCTGGGCGGACTTTCGGGCTGAGTACTACCAAAATCTGCCCCCGGATCTCTATCAGGATCTCTGGCGAGCGCTATCAGGGCTGAATGCGATCGCGGTAATTGAGCAAAACCTTTCACCAGAGCAAATTGAGCGGCGATCGCGCTCACATATCTACCCAGACTCAGTCGGGATTGCCCAGTACGCCATCGACTTTCACCCCTGCATGACGGCTTCCCCGCCTGAGGCCCCCGGCAATACAGAACGGGCCGGAGTGCGGCAGGCTCACGGACAGGCTTATCCGGCCCAAATTCCGCTGCGATCAATGATTCCTCAGAATATCGACAACCTCATAGTTGCTGGTAAAAGCATAGCCACTAGTACCATTGCCGCCGCCGCCTACCGGGTGCATTCTTTTGAGTGGTCCGTGGGCGCAGCAGCCGGAACAACCATTGACTTTGTCTTGGACGAAGGGGTTTTGCCCTACCAGCTAGTAGACGATCTGCCTCTACAGGAACCGCAGCTAGAGCGACTGCAGCAGCGACTTAACCAAAGCGGCAACCCGACTGCCTTTCCCAACACGTCAATATTTAACGAAAACTGGGAAGACTGGCGACCCTGGTAAAAACGACTGGGAATTTCCTAAGGGGGCGGTGTAGCTTCGCTGTGACCCGTGCTAGCCGCCCCTGCCAGAGAGCATGACAAAAAGTAGTTAAATAATCATGCCGTCGGGAATAACCGCATTTTTCAGCACGACTACAATGCCGCTGCGGATATAAAAGCCCAAATCTTCTCGCTCCGCTTCTTCAACACTTTCTTTGTTCACGATTTGCACATTGCGACCGACGCGGGCGTTCTTATCAATAATCGCTCTGCGCAGAATTGTGCCTTCACCAATACCCATTGGAATTTTGCCGCGTGTGAGATGCTGGCTACTTTCAGACATAGGTTCGTAAAAATCGGCGCCCATCAGCAAAGAGTTTTCTATCACGCAGTCAGAACTAATTCGCTGGCGCAGACCAATCACAGAGTGATCTACCCGGCAGTTCTTCAAAATGCAGCCTTCCCCAAGAATTGACTCAGTGACGTGGCAGTCTAATAGCTTACTGGGGGGCAGGTAGCGCGATCGCGTATAGATCGGCGCATCTTCGCTGTAGAAACTAAAGGCAGGCTGAGGCTGGTGCGTCAGGGCTAGATTGGCTTCATAAAAGGCTTCAATAGTTCCAATGTCTTCCCAATAGCCGTCAAACAAATAGGCTTGAACGTTGTAGTCTTTGGCAGAATTGGGAATGATCTCTTTGCCAAAGTCGGTCTGATCCATAGAGCGCTTCAGCAAATCAATCAGCACCTGCTTCTTAAAGACATAAATTCCCATCGAAGCAATGTAGGGCTGCTCTTTGGCCTGCTCTGGGGTCAGCCCCAAGGTAGAGGTATCTACCTGCATCTGCTTAAGAGCATCCCCTTTGGGTTTTTCGGAAAAATCAACTATTCTCCCGGTGGAGTCGATTTTCATTAGACCAAAGCTAGAGGCTAGCTTCTCGCCGATAGGCACGACCGAAAGAGTGACATCTGCGTTGGTGCTGCGGTGGCGCTCAATAAAGAGGCGGTAGTCCATGCGGTAGAGGTGATCGCCAGAGAGAATCAGGTATTCATCTACATCCCAGGCTTCAAACATCCACAGGTACTTGCGGACTGCATCGGCAGTTCCCTGAAACCAACCCGGATTTTCCGGTGTTTGCTGTGCGGCTAACACCTCTACAAAGCCATCGCTAAATTGAGAAAAATTATAGGCCCTGGCAATATGCCGATTCAGCGACGCCGAATTGAACTGGGTCAAAACGTAAATTTTGAGAATTTCCGAGTTAATACAGTTGCTAACTGGAATGTCAATCAGGCGGTATTTGCCCGCTAGAGAAACAGCAGGCTTGGCCCGATATTTTGTCAGGGGATAAAGGCGGGTGCCGGCACCTCCACCCAGAATGATTGATAATACTCTTTTCACAAAAAACCTCTTAGACTGCCAGTCTTATCCCGACCCATTCATCTTAAGTGTGAAGCTGGGAGCGCTAGTTTGCAAGGGGTATTGGATATAAATCTTGAGAGGTATTTTGGATGTTATTTAGATCACCCTTGAAGCTGTCTCTACTGCCTGCCAGTTTCTACTCTCTACTCTCTACTCTATTCTGTCAGGCATTCATTTGTACTGCTTTATACTACAAAGGGCTAAGTACGCTGCTCAACTGGCACCAGGTGATTCTCTTGCAGAATATGCTGAATCACTGCTTTGATGGTGTCTCGCAAAGCCCGCTGATTGGCACTGTGGTCAATTGTGACGGTCATAACGTAGCGCTGATCGTCAACTTTGAAGGCTAAAGCAGTGCCGATGACTTTAGAGTTTTGCCCTAATTTTTCACCGATCCAGTGAACTCGCTTATTCTTGAGTTCATTGATGGCCGCGTAGCCAAACTCCCAGTCATACTGGCCGACCAGCGCGTCTAGAATTTCTTCGTCGCCAGGGTGCTGAAACAGATATACCTGCCGCATCATCTCTGTCAGCTCATTGGAGGTCATGCGGTTAGGAATAGAGCCAGCATTAGACGGGTAAGTGGAATCGCCGACGAGTTTGTAATCTACAAAAGTAGTCTTGAAGCCGCGATCGCGGAAGGTTTGATTAATGGTGTCGCGTCCGATGTAGTCAATTAGCTGGTTGGTGGCAATGTTGTTGCTCTCTTTAATCATGCGAGCCATTACTTCTCGCAGTGTGTACTCGTGATCGACGAAAATTTTAGCTCCGTCGGCGTTTTCGGTAAAGTTACTAGGCTCAATATAGATTTTTGTCTCTAGGTCAATATTTTCTTTACTGACTTTCTCCATCAGCGCCACCGCAATCGGCAGCTTGATCAAACTGGCAGGACTCGCCGGCGGCGCGTCTCCTTGAAAATCTCGACACTCACCCGATACATGACAGAGGCTAATGCGAATGGCTCCTGGCCGTCCTGTGGCTGCGGCGATCTCTTTGAGAAATCCTGACTCAGCTCGATCCACCTGCGCCGAGACAATCTGTACAATTTGCCGATATTCTTCAGCTTTATTTACGGCCTGCTCAGCCATTACAGAATCTTCTGGAACGTCCTCCAGCCGAGCGATCGCGGCCTGCCAGAGAAATTCTTCCTGCTGTAGTGCCTGCCGAGATGCCTGAGCGCTTTGCCGGGTGTGGATTGCCTGTTCAGCCAGTTCAATGGCTCTGCGATAGTCTGCTTCGGCCTTTTCTTCTGAGCGGATGCGGCGAGAAACCCGCTGGGTTAGCTGAGCGATCGCTACGTAGGGAGACAGTGCCCCAGTGTCTTGAGGTCGCTGTAGCTTGGGTAAAGCCGCTAGCTCTACACTCAGACGATCGCGCAGGCTATAGAGCTGTTCTAAAGAATCTGCCTGCTTGATCCGCTCTAACAGTGGATGAGATGACAGTTCGTTGGGCGCTAACGCCATAGAGGTGCGTAGCGTCACTATACCGATGGTCAGCGCCACGGTATTGGCAATTACCGCTATTGAAAACCAGGCAGCCCGCATACACTACCTCAACACCCCAAAAGAACAGTAATAAAACTTAAGCTTGACTTTACACTAAACCTTCAAGATTAGATCACGATGTTTAGACGGATACGAAATTATGAATCTATCTAAACCACATTTCAAGTTCTCACGTTCAGGCATACTTGACTAGTTTTATCAGTTATAGCCAGTAGCGCCTAGAGTCTGAGCTTGTGTAGAGGATTAGACTGCCATTTCCTTTACAGGCTCCCTATACTAATAGTCTGTAGGTCATGCCTGCTAAGTCTAGTCGAGGAGATTGCATGTCATCTATCCGCGAGTTGCATCAACAGCTCACGAGTAAAGAGCGCTCTGCCGTTGAAATTACCCAGTTCTATTTAGAGCGGCTGCAGGCTCTAGAGCCGAGGCTGCACAGCTTTCTGCTAGTGACTGCAGAAGCGGCATTGGCACAGGCTCAGCAGGTGGATGCCAAAATTGCAGCCGGTGAGGCAGTGGGCCTTTTAGCAGGTATTCCCATTGGGCTAAAAGACAACCTCTGCACCAAAGGCATCCGAACTACCTGCGGGTCTAAAATCTTAGAGAATTTCGTGCCGCCCTACGAGTCAACGGTGACGCAGCGCTTAGCTACCGCTGGAGCAATTTGCCTGGGCAAGACCAACTTGGACGAATTTGCTATGGGCAGCTCTACCGAAAATTCTGCCTATCAGACTACGGCAAATCCCTGGGATCTTGAGCGCGTTCCTGGCGGCTCTTCCGGGGGGTCGGCGGCGGCAGTGGCGGCGCAGCAGTGTGCAGTGGCCCTTGGCTCAGATACGGGTGGCTCAATTCGTCAGCCGGCCTCTTTCTGCGGTGTCGTGGGCATGAAGCCTACCTACGGTCTGGTCTCTCGCTACGGGCTAGTCGCCTTTGCCTCCTCGCTGGATCAGATTGGCCCTTTAGGCCGCAGCGTAGAAGACGTGGCTATTTTGCTACAGGCGATCGCAGGTTATGACCCCAAAGATTCGACCAGCCTCAAGGTTGAGATTCCCAACTACGTCAAAGCGCTGAAGCCGACTCTGAACCGTCGCAATCGCCGCCGCATCGGGGTCATTAAAGAAACCTTTGGCAGTGGACTCGATCCGGTAGTTGAGGCCGCTGTTAAAAAAGCGATCGAGCAGCTCCAGGAACTCGGGGCCGAAATTCAGGTGATCTCCTGTCCGCAGTTTCGCTACGGATTGCCTACTTACTACATTATTGCCCCCTCTGAAGCCTCTTCTAATCTGGCCCGCTATGACGGCGTCAAATACGGTCTGCGCTCAGACGACACCAGCCTAATGTCGATGTACACCAAAACCCGAGCTGAAGGCTTTGGCAGTGAGGTCAAGCGTCGCATCATGATTGGCACTTATGCCCTATCTGCCGGCTACTACGATGCTTATTATCTCAAAGCCCAAAAGGTTAGAACCTTGATTAAACAGGATTTTGAGAAAGCTTTTAGTCAGGTAGACGTGCTGGTTTGTCCGACTTCACCCCTGACGGCATTCAAGGCGGGTGAAAAGACCGCTGATCCCCTGAGCATGTACCTAACCGATTTAATGACAATTCCGGTGAATCTAGCCGGACTGCCGGGGCTGAGCATTCCCTGTGGCTTTGACCAGCAGGGAATGCCGATCGGCTTGCAGATGATCAGTAATGTACTCAGGGAAGACCTGCTGTTTGAGGTGGCCTATGCCTATGAGCAGTCTACCGAGTGGCATAAAACCAGCCCGAAGCTAGACTTTTAAGCGTGACTATCAGCTGGCGAATGATTCTAACTAGCCTGGGTATTGGTGCGATCGCCTATGGGGCAGCCGCGACCTTTTTGTGGTGGCGACAGTCGCACTATTTGTTTTTTCCGGTGAAAGCGCTAGCCGAAACGCCTGCGACAATCAACACACCCTTTGAAGAGGTTTGGCTGTCGGTTGAAGACAAAGATGCCAGCAGCAAAGACCTCTATGGTTGGTGGCTACCAACTCAAGCGCCTGCACCCCTGGGTACGCTGATTTATCTGCATGGCAATGGGGAGAATATCAGCGCCAATCTAGGCTTGGCCTATCGGTTTCAGCGCCTAGGCTTTTCGGTGTTTTTGTTTGACTATCGGGGCTACGGGCTGAGCCAGGGGCCGTTTCCCAACGAGCAGCGGCTCTATCAGGATGCCAATACGGCCTGGCAGTATGTAACCCAGACTCGGCAGGTACCGCCTGAGCAAGTTTACCTGTTTGGCCATTCCCTCGGCGGGGCGATCGCAGTTGAGCTAGCCACCGAGCAGCCCCAAGCCGCTGGCCTGATTGTGCAAAGCTCATTCACCTCGGTGCCAGAGATGGCCCAGCGTACCTTTTACGCCAGACTATTTCCGGTGGGCCTGTTACTCAACCAGCGCTTTGACTCACTCAGCAAAGTTGCCGATTTACAGATGCCTGTTTTCTTTATTCACGGTCTGGCAGATGTCAGTGTGCCCCCCGATATGAGCCAGAGCCTCTATCAGCAAGCAGCCGAACCCAAGCAGATCTGGTTAGTTCCAGAGGCCAGACACAACAATGTGGCTGAAGTATCCGGTAAGGCGTATGAGCAAAGAATTCGGCAGTTCATAGAAAACAGTGGATTGCAAGCTAAGTAGCTGGGCCTAATTAAATGTCAAATCGGTCGCTGATTGAGCGGAGTCGAAATCAGCTAGATTGCTCTTCTAGCCCTAGCCGGAAGTTGAGGGTTGAGCAAAATCGAAACCCGTCTGTAAAATTATTGTGTTCGCATACTTAGCAGATTTTCACCTGATGTCGAGCCAATGCAGAAATAGCTGCTAGAGCGGGCCTTCTATCTGAGCATTTAGCCCATACACCTGGCGGCTTCCGGCTAGGGCTACCAGGGTTACCTGCCGCTCGTCTCCTGGCTCAAACCGCACGGCTGTGCCAGCGGGGATATCTAGACGCAGACCTCTGGCCTGTTCTCGATCAAAAGCAAGGGCGGCGTTGACCTCATAAAAGTGAAAGTGAGAACCCACCTGAATCGGGCGATCGCCCGTGTTAGCTACCGTTAGCGTCACCGTTTCTTGCCCCGCGTTCAGCTCAATTTCACCGATCTCTACTAGCAGTTCACCTGGAATCATTAGCGACCTCCCAACTGACTAATTAAATTTTGGCGCTGTTCGTTCAGCGCCTTCTCTACCTGATAAAGCGACTGCTGTAATTCTCGTCCGTAGCTACCTGGGGGCTGAGCCTCTAGTAGCTTTTGCAGGGCAATCAGATGGGCCGTTGTGCAGGCCAGCTCACTGGGTACTTTGACGTTGGGCAAAATGCCGCTGCCTTCCCAGTTTGTCTCAGTCACCGGATTGATGGCGCGACCTGTGGGCACAAAGAGCCAGAAGTGGTCATTCAGACGCTTACCCCCGCCTGGATTAGCTCCGCCGCGTGTGGTTTCACCTACGATAGTAATTCGCCTGAGAGCTTTGAGGTTGTAGGCAAATTCTTCTGCGGCTGAGAAAGTTTCCTGGCTAGTGAGGACGTAGACGGGCTTTTCCAAATAGCGATTGCCGGGCAAGTAGGGAATTGTCCACCACTGCTGGGTTTTGTCGTCTTCGCGCCAGTATAGATCGTTGAGGTGAATTGGCGGATAGGCTGGCAGCAAATAGCTACACAGCAGCGCCACCATCGCCGGAGAGCCACCGCTGTTGTGGCGAATGTCAATAATCAAGGCGCTGGTATGGGCCAAAAAATTCATCGCGGCGATCGCAGTTTCTCCCGCAAACTCCGGCGGCTCAAAGCCATAGAGTTCCAAATAGCCGACATTGCCAGAAAGCCGTTCTACCCGGTTAAAGTCAAAGTTGCGCAGGCTGCTGACTTGGCGCTGCTGGCCTAGCTCTGCCGGGGTAGGTGCGCTATGGGGTTCTATCTGGGGCAGCGGCTCAGGGCTGTAGTAGAGTCGCAGGTTGCGATCGCCGCTGATGGTCTGGAGCTGGGCTGTGAGCAGTTCAGCCAGCTGAGCCGCACTTTTGACCTCGCTGTAGCCATCTGTCTGCAAGCGATCGCGGATGGACTGCTGTAGAGTCTCTGCCGTCTCTACCCGCACATAGGCGTCTAGCTTGCTAAGAACACCCTCTAGCACCTCACGGCGCATATCTGCTGTTAAAGGCATGTCGCCCCCCGAAGGTATATCAGGTGGCATATTAGAGGCTGAAGAGGAATCACTCATCAAGGTCTCACTGAATCGGGTTATGCACGGTGACGAGCTTGGTACCGTCTGGAAAAGTCGCTTCTACCTGCACTTCATGAATCATTTCCGAGATGCCATCCATCACCTGGTCACGGCTCAGCAGTGTAGTACCATAGCCCATCAAATCTGCCACAGTGCGCCCGTCTCTAGCCCCCTCTAAGATTGCCGCTGAGATATAGGCGACAGCTTCCGGGTGGTTGAGTTTGAGACCGCGCTCTTTGCGTCGTTCGGCCAGCAGTGCGGCGGTAAAAATCAGCAGTTTGTCTTTCTCCTGAGGCGTTAGTTGCATAGAGACTTTGCTTAGGGGAACAGCACTAGATTAGCGGTAATTGATGACTTATGGTTCAGCGTCTAGATTTGTGCTGATAGGAGTTTAAAGAGATGAGAGCTGAATGCGCCATATACCAACGTAGCTTCTCAAACCCAAAACCCTTACTTAGCCAGTTCTTCCTGCAGCATCTCCGCGTAAATTTGCGGTAGGTAAGCG
This sequence comes from Leptolyngbyaceae cyanobacterium RM1_1_2, assembly GCA_012032345.1. GTDB lineage: Bacteria > Cyanobacteriota > Cyanobacteriia > Phormidesmidales > Phormidesmidaceae > Sphaerothrix. The sequence continues at coordinate 109,787 of JAAUQI010000004.1, forward strand.
CTCATGCTGTTATTCTCAATGCCGTAGCCTAGACTTGTCCAAGTGCCTGAAAGCATTGCCAACACCGCTTCAGTTTGGCCCTGACGCAGCATTTGCGGGATACTCACGCCCCAGGCTTGTTCGTCGCTGAGCCATTGATAAACTACCCAGTCTTGATCCTTGGGTTCAAAGCTGTAGGCAGTTTGCCAAAGCTCAAACCAGGCAGGTGGTTCAGGATGATAGGCTTCTGCTTTTTCTAGCCAGGTTGTGGTTAAAAACTGATAGCGCCCCGCTGCCGTTGTACAGTCTCCCAGATTAGGCCCTGCCACAATGGGGACACACTGGTCAGGATGCTGGCTGAGGTCTTGAATGCGATCGCCCCCGTATAGAGCATTATAAGGATAAGCCAAATTAGACTCGCTAGCAGAGATAGTCCGCATCAAAGCTCTGACATAGGGATCGCCGCCCTGCATGACTAGCGGAATGGGTCTATCGACCCAGCTATTGTCTTGGCTGACAAAAAGCGGCTGAGAATAAGGAATCCACCGAGAAATAATCCAGGCTACCCCTAGAAACATTAAAGCCGTAATCAACAGCGGCCCATGATCTTCGCGGTGCAGCTTTGCCGATGCATCAGCTGGCTCATCTTTAGCCTGAGGCGTGTCAAGAGGGGGAGGCACAGTTTATGCAGGGCTAATCAGTAAACGGCTGTGGCTTTAGCCACTTGAGATGGGTAGAGGCAAGAGTGGTTTTGACTAACCGCCATCAGCGGCTTAAGCGCTGCTGGAGATCAGCCACATTGCCAAGAAGGAAGCAGATTTACTTACTTTCGAACTCTGGCCCACCGACTGTCTCGCCACATTGTAACGTAAAGGATAGCCGCTATCAGCGACCCCAAATTCCACTTTACAGATTTCTCTAACAGTCCCTGGCGTCGAGAAGCTATGCTCTCTTTGGCTTGAGACGAAAGCACTGTCTCATTCTCTGCAATGGACGTGAGCAATTCGTTTTTGAGCGTTGTCAAAGACTGTCCGTTTGGAATATTCAGTGCAGTATCTGCAGGGGCTAATTCAGCCAGCAGCCGCTCTAATTCTTCTTGTGAACTGATTCCTTCAATTTGCTCTCTAGCCTGCTGAATTTGCTGGCCTAGCTGGCTAGCCTGAGTTTCAACCTGATTGGTGATTTGGCGGTCTATGCGAATCGTATTCGCAATTCCCAAGGGAATTAAGAGCAGATACACAATACCAATAAACAACAGCAGCCAGGAGAAGATAGGTAAAAAGACAAGCTCCCAGCGGGCACGCTCTTCTTTTTCTCCCAAAAAAACAAAGGCAAAGCCAATCAGAGCTACTGGAATTCGCTCAATAATTTGACCAAATGCCTGAAACTCCCAGTTGGGATTGAGCAAAACTGGTGGAATCAGGATTTCGCCTAGGTCAAGCAAAGCTAGCAGTATCAGCCCGTAGCCAATCCAGTGCATCGGCTGAAGCGAACGAACCCAAGCAGCTCTAGACTTCCAAAGCTGCCTAACTGCCTGAGTGACCTGTTCAGTTTCTGCATTCGCCATTGGAGTTTAAGGAGTAACGCTTGTAAAGTGCTAATAGCCACAATAATTATGCAGATAATGACGATAATCTAAGCTAATATCTGGCATCGTTGGACTCAACCGTTGCTGATGCCGAACTCGATAACTGCTCAGCAGCCTGCTCTGGGTTACGCTGCAAAACTAGCATATAAATGCTCCCAAAGATTAAAACCGCAGCCAGACCAAAGATAAGTGACCCGTCGCCTTGGTGCCAATAATCAAAAGCCGCTTTGTCTCCTGAAGCCGATAAGATAGCCATCAGCGAAACTCGCACAGCGTTGATAAAAAAGCCAACTGCGATCGCAATCATCGGCATAAAGAAGCGCTTGATTCCAAATAGAGGAAACATTACCAGGCAAACAGCCGACAAACCCAGCAGATAAGCCATTGACTCTATTCCAGAACAGCCGTAATAAACCTCGACGCCGCCACCCGGCAGCGCAATCACCAGCCCCTTTAGTACTACATCAAATCCGCTGTACCAAAGCAAAAAAGCGGAAAACCGCGCTGTGATCGGAGACAAATCGATTACAAAAGACGCAACGATACTGGGAGCACCCAAGAAAAAAAGGATAGTAAGCTCTCGCCAAAAGCTTCGCAGCCCTTTAATTCCCAACGTTAAAAAAGCTAAGGCCAGCCCTGAAATCAAAGGCAGCAGGCGTAAACTCGCCAGCGACGACACCTCAGCATTGACAATGTCCCCTTTGCCAAGGTCAAGCTGAATTACATAGAGACTTAGCGCTAGCACCATAGCTATCATGACAGCGCCTAGAATTATGCCGAGTAGGGAAGTCTGGGGCTTTATCTTTTTACGTCTGTCCCACAGCAGCGAGGCCACCGCCAGATAAAAAAGTCCGCTTATGCCCAAATGAGCAGTATCTCCAGCATTGACAATAACTGCGAAATATATGGCTGAGAGCAGTGCAGCAGCTGCTAACAGCCAAAACCTGGAGATTTTAATGGCGTTGAGGGCCGTCTGAGTCATCATTGCTTCTGTAGATCTTGACTTTTGTCCTAATGCAGAATGTGACATACTCCTGCCACCGCATGATCTTGATGGGTGTTTCAGACAGACTGTTTTACTGACGGTGGTAAGACGCAAAGAGTTCGCTGGCGGGAATAAAGTATTCCCGTGCCAACGAACGTTCTTTTGGTGAAACGTGAAACTGAAAGCTCCGCGAACCCCTCATCAGCCAAACGGTGTTAAACAGAAGCCGAAGCTGGAGCCATCTGAACGTAGCCCATTTCTTCTAGCTTGACCAGCACTCTGTTCACGCTTTCCTCTAGCGTTTCTTCATGGGTGCGGCACTCAACTTCAGGATTGATAGGCGGCTCATAGGGATCGTCAATTCCCGTGAATCCTTTGATCTCACCAGCTCTGGCTTTTTTGTAAAGCCCCTTGACGTCGCGGTCTTCACAGACTTCTACAGGAGCGCTCACATAGACCTCAACAAAATCATCAATGCGATCGCGGACTTCGTCACGTACAGCCTGATAGGGAGAAATGGCCGATACCAGGACAATCACCCCATTACGGGTCAGCAGGTGAGAGACAAAGCCAATACGCCGAATATTTTCATCGCGGTCTGCCTTACTAAAGCCCAAGCCCTTGGTCAGATTAGTGCGGACAATATCGCCGTCTAACACTTCTAACCGACAGCCTCGCGCCCGTAGCTCCTGCTCTAGAGCCTGGCTAATGGTAGATTTACCCGAACCACTCAGGCCCGTAAACCAGACTGTAACACCGCGCTGTTGTGAACCCATAACTACTTTTCCTATCAACTAATTTCAAACTTAATACTGGTAGACGACCCTCACAGACGTTAAGGAGGGTTAATTCTCAAAGCTTTACCAAAACTTGATGCCTAATTTACATTAAGTTCCATACTGATATCGCTGTCTTAGGAGGAGGGCGAGGATGTTTCTAAGAGACGTGAAGTTTCGTTCTGACGACTGCCGAGCATGCGAGTATAGACGTAACTCAGCTCACCCCCCAGTAAGAAAATTTGGCTAGTGAGATAGATCCAGAACATCAAGACCATGACCCCCCCCACAACCCCGTAGGACTTGAACCGACTGCCTAAGCTAATGACGCTATTGCTAATCATCTGTTGCAAAATCACCAGTAGCAGGGCCGTCAAAAGTCCGCTCAGGCGCACATCTCGCCACTGAATGCGACGAGGTGGCAGCACCTTAAACAGCAGCATCAAAACCAGCGTCAGCAGCAAAAAAGAAACGATTAGCTGCAAAAAAGGCAGCAGATTTACACCATCAAGCACAATCAGCCCCACCTGGCTGCTGACGGTATTAACTACTTTAAGAAAAATATCGATCGCAATTTTAGACAGCATTGAAGCCAGTAAAATGGCCGCTGAGCCAATTACTAACAGAAAGGCAAATACCCGTCGTAACAAAAAACGTAGCACAATTTGTTTGAGGCTACGGTTAGAGTCGGTGGTTTCGTGGGCGCGCCAAATTTTCTCAAAAGAGCGATCGAGAGCATTAAAAAAGCCGCTAGCAGTAAAGAGCAAAACCACAAAGCCGACAATGCTGGCTTCAACGCTACCCTCATGAAGCTGGAGGAGAGTCGTTTCTACCACACTAAAAGCACTGGGCGGCAGCAGTTCTTGAGCTAGGATAATGACCTGACCGTATATGTCAGTTTCTGGGCCTAACAGAAAGCCCATAACGCTTAGCATAACCAGCAAAATTGGGAAAAGCGAGAACAGGGCGTAATACGCTAAGGAAGCTCCCATATCCAGGCAGCCATCCTGCTGCCATTTGAGGAAGGTACGAACAAAAAGCTGGACTGGCTTGGAGCGATAGATTTCCTTAGTCTTCACAAGCTCTCTTACAAAGGGGAAGCAGTGACGTCATTCAGCTGCCACTACAATGACTTACAGTACGCTGTAAATTACTGCTGTTTTACCGTTCTATGGCTAATTCTATCTCTGCTGCTCTACGATCTAAAAGCTGGTCTAGCTTGGTGGCAGATATTGTGCTGGCTGGCTTAGTGGCTGGCCCTTTAGCAGCTCCTTTCCTAGCAGCAGCCCCGCTGCCGATTTTGCCGCAGATTGCCGACATTATCTACACAATGGGCCAGGCTGTTTGCCCCCAGCCAGCGCTCGGCCCTATGCTCTGGCCGCCTCATCTGATGTCTGTTTGTACGCGCTGCTACGGCACTGTTCTGGGTCTGGCGGTGACGCGGTGGCTTTATGCCCAAAACCAAGGGCGCAGCCGTTATTGGCTAGATCGCTATGGGCTGTGGGGCTTTGTCGCTGCTTTTATTACCTGTCTGTTTTATCCGCTGGAGCTGGCGCTGCAGGGTTTTGGCGGCTGGGGAGTCAACAATGGCGTAATGGCTATCTTTGGTTTGATTGCAGGACTGGGACTTGGCTCCTATGTTATGCCAATACTGCATCCGGGTGCGATTCGTACTGGCCCGTTGGGGCAGCTACCAAACCGACAGTATTGATTATTTTCGCTAGAGTGAACCTTCCCGCATAGAATGAGAACTTGGCAGATTAATTATCTTTACTAAACTAATTCCCATCCGTGAACCTATTTGTTTATCACACTCCTGAAGAGGTTCCTGTAGGCGAAGTCCCTGACTGCGCGATCGCTATCGATGTTTTACGGGCAACGTCAACTATAGCAGCAGCTTTTGAGGCAGGCGCAGAAGCCATCCAGGTTTTTAGCGACATTGCCGAGCTAATGCAGGCTAGCGAACAGTGGCCTATAGAGAAACGGATTCGAGCAGGCGAACGAGGCGGAGCACGGGTTGAGGGCTGTGACCTAGGTAATTCACCACTAGATCATACGCCTGAGCATACCGAAGGACGGCGGTTGTTTATGAGCACGACGAATGGAACTCGATGCCTACAAAGAATTCAGCAGGCTCCTATCGTCATCACGTCAGCGCTAACGACGCGGCAGGCAACCGTGCAGTTTCTATTGCAGAAACAGCCTCAAACCGTTTGGCTGGTGGGTTCTGGCTGGGAGGGTACTTACTCCCTAGAAGATACGGTCTGTGCCGGAGCGATCGCCCACGGCATCATCGTCGCCACCGGACAAACCTTTGCTACTCTGGCCGGCAACGATGCCCTCGTTGCCGCAGTAGCGCTCTATCTGCACTGGCAAGATCAGCTTTTAGCTTTGATGGAGCAGTCTACTCACGGTCAGCGGCTGCTGCGCTTAGACAACACGGTGGATCTGGCATACTGCGCTCAGCTAGATATTTTGCCAATTGTGCCGATTCAGCAAGAGGCCGGAGTGCTTGTACCTCAAGTCATTCAATAGAGTCAGGCTTGGTGTGACTAAAGCCTACTATTTTCTCTTGAGCTTCTCAGTTAAAATTCAGCTATTCCCCACAGGCTAGAAGCGCAAAGGTTTGCAGCAGGAGAAAATACAGTGGCAGTTGACTACGATCTGGTGGTAATTGGCGGTGGGTCAGCCGGGCTAGTGGTAGCCAGCGCTGGTGCTCAGCTCAAGGCTAAGGTAGCCCTAATCGAAAAAGAGCCAAAGCTGGGCGGAGACTGTCTGCACTATGGCTGTGTGCCCAGCAAGTCGCTGATTCACGCTGCTAGAGTCGCCCAGACCGTTAACCAAGCCAGCCGCTTTGGTATCCATACTCAACTGCACGAAATTAAGCTAGCTGAAGCCCTCAATCACGTACATCAGGTGATTGAGACTATTCAGCCCCATGATTCGCCAGAGCGCTTTGAATCTTTGGGGGTGGAGGTGATCTTTGGTGACGGTCAGTTTACCGACAGCAAAACTTTTAGCGTTAACGGGCGATCGCTCAAAGCCAGAAATTTTGTGGTTGCTACCGGGTCTCACCCGGCGCTGCCGCCGATTGAGGGACTGCGAGAGGCAAGCTACCTCACCAATATGAACGTCTTTAATTTACAGATCCGTCCAGCCGCCCTAGCGGTCATTGGGGCGGGGCCAATTGGTTGTGAGCTGGGTCAGGCTTTTCAGCGGCTAGGCAGTGAGGTGACGCTGATTTCTAGCCGCGACCAGATTATGCCAAAGGAAGATCCTGAAGCAGCAGCGGTGGTGCAAAAGCAGCTAGAGGCTGAAGGCATCCGCATTCTCCACGGCCAGCGGGCGCAGAAGGTAGAGACCGTTGAGGGTCGCAAACAGATTTGGACAGACCAAGGAGAAAAAATTGTCGTAGACGAAATTTTGCTCTCTACCGGACAGGTGCCCAATGTGGAGGCGCTGAATCTGCAGGCGGCTGGCGTTGACGTGGGTAAAGAGGGGATTAAAGTCAACGAAAAATTGCAGACGACTAACCCCAATATCTATGCCGCTGGGGATGTCATTGGCGGCTACCAGTTTACCCATGTGGCTGGCTACGAAGCAACGGTTGTCTTGCAAAATGCGCTGTTTTTGCCTACGAAAAAAGCTGACTACCGGGTGATTCCCTGGGCCACGTTTACGGAACCTGAGCTAGCTCGGGTGGGGCTGAGCGAAGAGCAGGCGCGATCGCGCTATGACGACATTTACGTCCTCAGGCAAGATTTTGCTGACGTTGACCGGGCGCTGGCTGAGGCGGCTGGTGTTGGCTTCGCTAAAATTATTACTCGCAGCAGCGGCGAAATTTTGGGGGCACACATTGTCGGCCCGTCAGCGGGTGAGCTGATTCACGAGATCGTTCTAGCCATGAGCCAAAACCTCAAAGTGGATACCCTCACAGGCATTCACATTTATCCGACGCTGGCAGAAGTCGTCAGCAAAGCGGCGCTGCAGTTGAAAAAGCGAACCTACGGCGAAAATGACCGGCTGCAGAGTTTCCTGCGCAAGTTCTTTGCATTTCGGCGCTCAATTGCTTAGGCGATCGCAAGCGCTAAACCAGAGCGCGATCGCTATAATAGGCGAATTGTTAAAAAACATAACAATTCCATGAGCCTGTTGATTTTGCTTGGGGTTCTGTCCGCACTGCTGGCCCTCAGTTTGGCGCTCTATCTGCTCAGCGCTCGTCGCTACCAGTCTGCTGACTCTGTCGCTAACGCCTACGACGCCTGGACTGAAGACGGCATTTTAGAGTTTTACTGGGGCGAACATATTCATCTGGGGCACTACGGGTCGCCGCCCAAGCAAAAAGATTTTCTCAAAGCTAAATCTGACTTTGTGCATGAAATGGTGCGCTGGGGCGGCTTAGACAAGCTGCCCCAGCGCACCACGGTTTTAGATGTTGGCTGCGGCATCGGCGGCAGCAGCCGGATTTTAGCCAAAGACTATGGCTTTGCCGTCACCGGAATTACTATCAGCCCCCAGCAGGTCGAACGCGCCCGTCAGCTCACCCCAACAGGGCTAAGCGCTCAGTTTTTGGTAGACGACGCGATGGCGCTGTCTTTCCCCGATGAAAGCTTTGACGTTGTTTGGTCAATTGAAGCTGGCCCTCACATGCCTGATAAGGCAGTGTTTGCCAAAGAGCTGCTGCGGGTGCTTAAACCAGGGGGTGTACTGGTAGTGGCTGACTGGAACCAGCGAGACGATCGCCGTCAGCCTCTCAACGTCTGGGAAAAACCTGTCATGCAGCAGCTCCTCGATCAGTGGTCCCATCCCGCCTTTGCCAGCATTGAGGGCTTTTCTGAACTGCTGGAGGCGACTGGCCTGTCCAGTCAGGTCGTGACCGCAGACTGGACAACAGAAACACTCCCTTCCTGGTTAGATACTATCTGGCAGGGCATTGTTCGCCCTCAAGGATGGCTGCGCTATGGTCTGTCAGGTTTTCTCAAATCAGTACGAGAGGTGCCAACGCTATTGCTGATGCGTCTGGCTTTTGGCACAGGACTGTGTCGCTTTGGTATGTTCCGGGCTGTCCGCGCTGACGGTTAGCGGTCGTAAGATAGCCTCAAGTTCTGGGGTCGCCTCAGTCTAGGCCGGGATGTTACGGCAAGGCTTGATCGGCTGTTGGCTCAACGGCCTGTGCCCGGCAGTCTCTCAGCCACAGCTCCACTGCTCGTCCCACTGCGCCGTATGTGCTTTCAATGGGCGGCGTCAGCACCCGCTCAAAGTCAGGATAATCCCCCTGCCGTGAGAGCATTAAGGCTATCTGCCAGTCATTGCTATCTTCACGGGTGCGGGTCAAAAACAGCCAGTGATAGTGCTGTAGCTCAACCGCCTTCAAATCATCATATTGACGCTCCAGCGTCGTAAAAAAGATCTGGTACAGCGGCGATTCAGAATCTGGCTCAAAAGTATAAGTCCAGCGATCGAGATCGAGTGGCTCAAACTCGGGCTGGCTAGCAATTAGCACAGTGGTCGGGCGCTGGATATCTCGAAAGGGGCCAGAACTGCGCTGAATCACCCGGTTGGTGTAGCCCGGCAGATCACGCAGCAGTCCGGTGACAACCGTTTCTAAGTCAGTTGGGCAGGCTACCTGGGGCCGTAAGAAGGTTGATGGAACATCTTGGGTACTGGCTGAGGCTCCTCCCAAGCTAAAAAGCAGATTAGTCAGAGCGATCGCTGCTATCTGCTTGCTAAAAAATGTGTTCTGGCTAGCCCCTAGTATCATGATGCTGCTAAGTCGCTAACTCCTGACAGATTTGCCGGAAAGCGGCGCTGGGATCGTCGGCTGTCGTAATCGGTCGCCCAATCACCAGATAGCTAGCGCCTGCCGCGATCGTCTGAGCGGGCGTCATCACCCGGCGCTGATCTGCTCTAGCGGCCCACTCAGGCCGCACACCGGGGCACACCAGCCAAAAATCATTGCCGCAGGTTCGCCGCAGCAGCTCGGCCTCATGGGGAGAGCAGACAATTCCGGCTAGGCCACTTTCCTGGGCCAGCAGCGCCATTTGCAAGACGTAGTCAGAGAGTTCTAAAGAAACTTTCAGCTCAAAAGCTAGGGATCGCGCCTCTAAGCTGGTCAGCAGTGTCACGGCAACCAAGCTAGGGGGGTAGAATCCTGCTGCTGCTGCCCCGGCTAGAGCCGCTGCCTGAGCCGCCTGCAGCGCCGCTTTGCCTGCCGCTGCATGAACGGTGACTAAATCAACGCCATAGCCCGCTGCGGCTTGGCAGGCCCCCGCCATTGTATGGGGAATGTCGTGAAATTTTAGGTCTAGAAAAATGCGCTTGTCTTGGTCTTTGAGGTAGGGCAAAATGTTGGGGCCGCTGCTGACAAAAAGCTCTAGACCCACTTTCCAAAAGGTTACCTCCGGCAGGGACTGCACCAGCGCCATTGCCTCAGCCTCGCTAGCCACGTCCAGCGGCACGATGATTTGCTCAGCAGGCGTCATTATTTCACCAACCGCACAAACTTCTTTTTACCCATCTGCAAAACTTTTCCCACCAGCGGCTCCGCTGACTCAAAAGTGAGGTTAGGGTCATCGACGCGATCGCCCTCTAGCTTGACAGCGCCGCCGTGAATCTGACGACGGGCCTCGCTGCTAGAGCTACACAGGCCACTGGCCCCGACAATATAGAAAATTTTGGCCGGAAAAGCGACGTCGCCCAGAGAAAATTCCGGCACGTTCTCAGCATTTTGAGTTTGCCCCTGGGTCAGCGTCAGCGCGTCCTGCTGGGCCTGCTGGGCTAACTCTACACCATGAAACTGCCCCGTAATTTCTAGAGCTAGTGCTTTTTGGCGATCGCGGGGACTTTCAGGCAGATTCGTCAGCGATAAATCGGTCAGCAGCTCAAAATACTGCTCAATTAAATGATCGGGTACCTTTTCTAACTTTGAGTACATCGGCAGCACATCCTCCTGCAAACCGACATAGTTGCCCAGGGACTTTGACATCTTTTGTACCCCGTCAGTGCCCAGCAGCAGGGGCAGCAGCATGCCAAACTGAGGTCTAAGACCAAAGTGACGTTGCAAATCGCGGCCTACGGCAATATTAAACTTCTGGTCAGTGCCGCCTAGCTCGATATCGGCCTGTACTGCCACTGAATCGTAGCCCTGCATCAGCGGGTACATAAACTCATGCAGGTAAATCGGCGTTTCCTGGCCGTAGCGCTGGGCAAAGCCTTCTTTAGCCAGCATTTGTCCCACCGTCATTGTGGCCAACAGCTCTAGAATTTTGCCTAGATCTAGCTGCGAGAGCCACTGCGAGTTGTAGCGCACCTCCAAACGTCCCGGCGTGTCAAAATCCAGAATCGGCCTGACCTGATCCAGGTAGGTTTCGGCGTTGGCTTTGATATCAGCCTCGCTGAGCTGCTTGCGGACTTCTGACTTGCCCTCCGGGTCGCCAATTCGCGCGGTAAAATCGCCAATAATCAGCACCGCTGTGTGCCCTGCGTCTTGAAACGCTCGCAGCTTGCGTACCGGAATGCTGTGCCCCAGATGAATCTCAGCCCCGGTTGGGTCAATCCCCAGCTTGATTCGCAGCGGGCGATCGCTTTGTAACAGCCGCTGAGTTAAATTTTGATGGGGGTCTTGACTCCCCGCCTGATGGGGGAAAACCTCGCTTACGCCCCGGTAGATCCACTGAAATTTTTCTGGAATCACACCGAATTGCGAGGTCTGAGTAGAACCGTTAGCCGTCATAGCTTCAATGTTTTAACAAATTCAACAAAATCAGGCGTATTAAAGGCAGGAATGGATTTAGAACTGATAGCTACAGATCTACAGGTTCCAAGCCATACACTCAGGAAAATTGTGTAGCACTACTCTGAAGAACTAAAAAAGGATAAATTGTGTGAAAAACGGCCCAGCTGTTCCTGAGGCAGAAACGCTGTCGTTGAATAGAGTAACAAAACCTTAGTCATTTTATGGCAGGAATGGGCTGCTTGCTTTATCCTGAAGGCCAATTGGGGATTTATCAATGAAGTTTGAGCCGATATGAGATGTCGCCGTCAAGCTAGACCCTTATAATTTTCAGCATCTAAGGTTTTACTTTAATTGTCGATAAGGAAAGAAAACAGCAGTGTCAACGAATACTGTCCGCCAAACGCGATCGCAATCGGCTCAGCGCCGCTCCAGATCCCTGGACGTGCTCAAATTCATTCAGGATGTGGGCCAGGTTGCAACTGCTAGCATTTTGGGAGCAACTATGCTTACAAGCGCTGTTTTAGCAGGCGGACTAGTTGGTCTAGCAGTTAGCTTCCGCAATTTGCCAGATGTACGTATTCTACGTAACTACTTACCCACAGAAACCAGCTACGTCTACGACATCAACGGCACCCTGCTAGATAGCCTGCACGACGAAGCCAACCGTGAGGTTGTAGATCTCAACGATATTTCGCCTGACCTCAAGCGAGCTATTCTGTCTATTGAAGACAGCTACTTCTATACCCACAAAGGCATCAACCCCAGCAGCGTCGCTCGGGCCTTACTCGCCAATATGACTGCAGGCTCAACCGTTGAAGGCGGCTCTACCATCACCATGCAGTTGGTAAAAAACCTGTTTTTAAGCCCCGATCGCACCGTCAGTCGCAAACTAGCTGAAGCAGTCTTGGCGCTGCGGCTAGAACAGATCTTCGACAAAAATCAAATCTTAGAAATGTACCTCAATCAGGTGTATTGGGGACACAATACCTACGGTGTTGAAACGGCGGCCCAAAGCTACTTCAACAAGTCAGCCACAGATTTAACCCTGGGAGAGGCCGCCATGATGGCCGGACTGATCCAGGCCCCCGAAGAGTTCAGCCCCTTTGTAGACTACACAGAAGCCAAGCGGCGTCAGTCCCTTGTACTCAGCCGCATGCGGCAGCTTCAATGGATTACGCCTGAAGAAGAAGCCGCTGCCAGAGCGCAGTCGCTGCTGATTGGTGAAATCACCTCATTCCGCTCTAGCCAGTCGCCGTGGGTGACTGAAGCCGTGGTAGAAGAGCTAACCGAGCAGTTTGGCAAAGAGGCAATTTTGAAAGGGGGTATGCGGGTTCAGACCACCATTGACCTCAATTTCCAGCGCATTGCCGAAGAAACCGTTACCCGCAACTATTCTGTCTTAAGGCAGCGTGGCATGTATGCCGATCAGATGGCTCTGGTCGCTGTGGATCCACGGACACACTTTATCAAAGCCCTAGTAGGCGGCTTGAACTATCAGAGCAGTCAGTTTAACCGGGCTATTCAGGCTCAGCGCCAGCCCGGTTCTGCTTTCAAGCCTTTTGTTTACTACGCAGCTTTTGCCTCCGGTCGCTATTCCCCCGAAAGTGCTATTGCCGATACACCCGTTAGCTATCCTGACGGTTACGAATCTTACTCCCCGCGTAACTACGACGGTTCTTTCATGGGCAGTATTTCGCTGCGAAAAGCCTTAGAGCTGTCTCGCAACGTACCTGCAATCAAACTCGGACAGGCTGTTGGCATTGATAAAATCATTCAGCTCTGCCGCACACTGGGAATCAAAAGTCCGATCGAACCTGTGGTTTCCCTTCCCCTCGGCGCGGTAGATCTGACGCCCCTAGAAATGGCAGGCGCTTATGCAACGTTTGCTAGCAACGGCTGGCACTCTGAGCCAACCTTGATTATTCAGGTTACAGACTCGACCGGCGGCGTCCTTTTAGACAACACGCCCAAGCCTCAGCTAGTCTTAGACCCCTGGGCCGCTGCCTCGCTCACCAGCGTACTGCAAGGCGTTATTACCAGCGGCACAGGACGAGGGGCTCAAATCGGCAGACCTGTCGCCGGCAAAACAGGGACAACCGATTCTCAACGAGATATCTGGTTTGTCGGCTATGTTCCTCAGCTAGCTACCGCTGTTTGGGTCGGGAATGACGACTATTCACCCTTAGGGACTGGTGCAACTGGGGGAGGCTATGTGGCTCCGATCTGGCAAGACTTTATGCAGCAGGCACTAAAGATACGCCAGTAGAGAATTTTCGCAGCCCGTCTGAGTTTGTCCGTCCCTAATACTCCGTCAGTCAGCGCAGATAGGCTCATGGTAGAAAACTAACTGTCTTTAATTTCTGCTCTCATCCGCTCCAGCGTTTGATGCATCTGGTCAAACATCTGCTGCGGCGTAATACCAAACTGGTCTAACTGAGTTTTGAGCTGCTCTACAGTCATCTGAGCCATGAAGTCATCTGATAGCTCAAATCGCTTCATAAAGATGCGATAGCGTTCCATGATAGCCTCCATCTGTTTGATGTAAAGCTTTTTGCCTTCGCGGTCAAACTTGCCGTAATCACCGCCTAGCTGCATCAGGACTGATAGTCCTGAAAAAGCTTCATGGCTTCTTGTTGAACAATTTCGGAGTCAAAAAATCCCATTTTTCTGAGTCAACCGTTTCATATCTGAAATAAATCTAATCGGGTCTGTCTAAGGTTAGATCACACGACTCTTGCTGTTTTTAATCCAGCTTTCGTAGAGTAAATCTACGGCGTCCCTGCGCTTTTAACGCTGTTCTTTTTGAACGCACAGAATTTGTAAAATTAGTGCCTGATGCAACGTCTCTAGATAACCTAAGCCTAAGAGTTTTAGAGCGATCGCGCCAAGGTGAGATATCCCTACCCGCTACGTTCAGAACAATTTAGTCTCGAAAAAACATCCCCAATAGTCCCTTTCGGCGCTTTTGGTTAGAAGTAGAATAAACGCTGAGATCGCTGAGATCGATTTTGAGCTGCTGGGCATATTTAAGGGCGGTTGCATTTTTAGTATTGAGCTTCAATGCCTGACGGAAATGAACTTTCGCCATTCCAGTTAAATTCTGTAGCAGGTAAGCCTGGCCCAAAAGCGTGTGGTAAATGCTGTTTTTGGGTTCTATGCGAACTGCGTCTCGTAGTTCTTGAACCGCAAGAGCCGGACTGCCCTTCATTAAATATTCTCTGGCTCTCTCAGCATGCCGCTCAGCATAGTTGGGCGGCTGCGGTTCACTACTGTGATCTACTGGCTGAGACGAGGCAGATACAGGTCTAGAATCTGCTGCTGCGACTAGCCCAGTGCGCTTCTCTCGAATTACAGGCTCGCCCATTTTACGCCGCAGATATACCAGATTAAGCTCTGAAAGCTGATGAGTGACTTGTTCAAACACGGCGGCGGAGCTGTGCTGTGTTGTCGATAGATCAGTGAGTGCTTTTTCGTAAAAAACGTCTACTTCGGCGTCTCCAACTTCTATGAGCCTTTGAGCCACTGTCCCTGCCGGGGTTAGCCTACCCTCTCGGCTCAGACGCCGTACCTTAAACCTGAGCGTTGCCAGTGCTTCAGAGCGGCCTTTATCTTGCTTGAGTCGTTGATAAGCTGGATTGACAAGCCTAGCTAAGAGCTGATTGGAAAACTCTTGAATATCAGTCTCTTGAGTTGATAGGATATCGGGATGCAGGCGTTTGGCTACTTGCCGATAGCGCTTGAGAATACGACGCTCATCGGCTGTAACAGAAACACCGAGTACAGCATAAGGATCAGCAAATTTTTTTAGCCATTCTTGAGAAAAAGCTTTCTGTGACATGCAGCGATCGCGTAAGGCAAACTAAAAGCCGACAATGGTTGCGGCACCCCTGATGTGAATTTTAGCTGAGCAGGTTGATCTGAGCGCAGTCAAAAAGCTGACAGCAAAAAAACTAGAGGCTAAAACTGGAACAAACAGCTCAGCTAACCACTAGGATAATGAAATTTAGCAGGCTTCAGGGGAAACTGCACCAAAACAAATGGCAAACATCAGGACTTTACCTGAACAGGGGCGTGTCGTTGCCGCTCATCATGGCTGAGCTTTTAGTTTTAGTGAGCGCACATAAATGTTCGGGCAGAGGAGGACATAGAATTAAGCCACCAGACTGAGCCATTGGTGTGAACTCGCAGAAATTGCCATTTTTGTGACTATTATGGAAGCAGAAGGAATGCTGAAGCCCTTGAACCGTCTCCATAAAATCAACATTTGCCTATGCTGGCTTTCCCTAGAAATCGCAAAATGGCGGCTGCCCTGGCTATTTTGAGCGCTCTTGGGCCAACACCGATACCCATCTCTGGACTGCACAAGTTTTATTTGGGGCAGCCAGTATGGGGTGTTTTTTACCTGCTGCTGGGCTGGACTCAAATTCCGCGTATTGCCAGCGCCATTGAGGGAGTTTGGTACCTGATGCTGAGCGATGAAGCCTTCAGGGTTCGATTGACCCCAACAGCCGCATTTGCTAAGCCGGAGGCTGTTGCTCCTCAGCAGGTGAGCGCGATCGCAGAAGCTCTAAGAGAAATAGATAGACTCCGGCAAGAGGGACTGATTTCAGAGTACGAGTTTGAGCAAAAGCGGCGCAGTCTGCTGGATCAGATTGCCTAATAAGCCCGCAAAAGCTTATGAGTAAGTCGATATCAGCCCCTAGACTACAACTGCAAGTTCCGGTAAGAGGCAAACGGCTATGAATCATTTTGCCCGCGAAAACTGGCAGCGGTTCAGTCAGTCTTTTTTTCCAACTCGCCGCGATCGCAAATATTTCAAGATCCCTTTTATCGCTTTCAGTCTTTTGCAGAAGCTACGCAGGCAGCTCAGCTAGGGATCCGCATCGACGCTAACCGGGCAACCATAGACGACTGGCTGCGACTGCCCGGCATTTCAATTCATCAGGCTCGCCTGCTGGCGGCGCTCACCCAGTCTGGAGTGCAAATGCATGATTTAGAAGACCTGGCCGCTGCGCTCAATACCTCTGTTGAGCGACTAAGTCCTCTGGCCCCTATTCTGCAATTTTGTTTCTACGACTCAAATAGCCCTGACCAAATCCAGCGCCTGAATCCTAATCGAGCCACTGCACAACAGCTCGTCCACATTCCTGCAGTTGACCTATACCTGGCCCGTCAAATTGTGGCAGAACGTCGGGCAGGAGCCTACCGCAGCTTAGTCGATCTACAACAGCGACTTAGACTTTCGGCAAATCTAGTAGAAAGGCTGCTGCACTACCTGATTTTTTGACACAGCCGATTGTCATCAAAAGCGCATGGTCGAGGTCGGTTCACGGTAAGCTAAAAGTGCTTTGAGGTTTATGTTAGTAACAGATTTAGGAAAATTTCATGCAGCTGCGAGCCCTAACGACTGTAGTTCTTGCCTGCTGTCTGTGGGTGATGAGTTGGCTGGTAATGCTACCCGCTCATGCCCTGACCTCGGTAGAGCTAACGGATTTGAACTATAAAAACTGTCCTGAAGAACTCTCCGAAGGCATTGTCGGCAGCGGTAGCAGCATTGATGCTAACTGCTTTATTGTCTATGGCAAGGCCATTAATACTTCCGGCAAGCCTGTCCTCAACGCTGATATTTTTGGCCGCATTTATGACGCCAACGCCAACCCGGTAATGCAAAACCGCAATCGTTTAGGCTCCATTGACGAGGTGCCGCCTGGTGAAAGCGATTTTGAAATGCGAATTTCGGTACCCGCTAATCAGCCTACACCGCTACAGCTAGACAAGTTTAAGGCATCGGGCTTTACAGGGCGAGTCCGTCGCTTTTAGACCCGCAAAAGTTAGAGACACAGTTAAACAGCCCTTGAACGATTTCGAGGGCTGTTTGCTTATGTGGCTAAACTCAATAGACCATTGCACCTAGACCGGTAACCGCTTGGGAGAGAAACTGTAGGGCAAAAATTGCCAGGATAGGAGAAAGGTCAAGTCCCCCCAGCGGCGGAATAATAGAGCGAAAAATATTGAGATAAGGATCGGTAAGCTGACTGAGAATAGAAAAAGGTGGATTGAACCAGTCAACGTTAGGGAACCAGGTCAAAAGAATGCGGACAATCAGCAGAACGAAGTAGATCTGAAGAAAAGTCGAGAGGGTTTCTGTCAGCAGGCCCAGCAAAGAAGAACTCATAGATAATTTAGATTCCTAAAACCAACGGCTGCAGTAGCGCAAGTTCGTCTCTTAGTGTAACCGATAACTTCAGAGCGACGGTGCGGCTGGCACGATTCGTTCACGCCGCGATCGCCGTAGCCGGGCAGCCTTTTTAATTGACAGCTACTTCTAATCTATCGTTGAGGCATCTTCAATCGGCTGAGAATAACCGTTGACTTTGCCGAGCTGCTGCCGGACATCATCAATAGCCTCGTTGAGCTGAGCAATTTTGTCTTCTAGGCCCTGACGAGCCAGCTCCATACGCGCTTCAGTGAGCCTGGTAGATGGCTCAGTCGCAGGGTCGGGGGCGCTCGACAAAATCAGCTCATCCTCAGCTTCTCGCTGCAGTCGAGAGGACACAATTGCCCCTAAAACACCTCCCACGATGCCTCCGAGAAAGGCACCTGTTACAAACCCGGCTGCGAAGTTATCCTGCTGACTCATAGACAAAGTTAGAGATTTGAGTGGTTGATTTGGTCTGCTGCTTGGATTTTGATGGATATATTTTTGTAGAAAATCTGGCTCAGAGGTTGCTTGAAAAGGAATATAAGGAATATGCTGTCACGTTTAGCACTTGGAAATCCCCCTTGCCGGGGGGGATTTGAGGGGATTAGAGTAGCGATACCTCACAGAAGACTTTCAAAACATTTTCTCAGGTACCAAAGGTGCGATCGCCCGCGTCGCCTAAACCTGGCACAATAAACCCTTTCTCGTTAAGACCTTCATCTATAGTGGCAGTATATAGGGTCAGGGCCGGATATGCCTCTGCTAATTTTTGCAAAGCCTGGGGTGCAGCCACCACAGAAATAATCCGCACCAAGGCTGGATCAACGCCTCGCTGGGTGAGTGCCGACATCGCTGCCAGCATCGTCCCCCCAGTGGCCAGCATGGGTTCGCTAATGAGAATGCGAGTTTGGGCGTCAAACCGGTCAGGAAATTTATTTAAATAACACGAAGGTTCCAGCGTTTCTTCATTGCGAACAAACCCAATATGATAAACAGAAGCCAGCGGTAGCAAGGCATGAGAGCCTTCTAATAAGGCTAAGCCAGCCCGCAAAATAGGCACAATAGCCACCGGAACTTCTGGATTAATAAAAGTAGCAGCACTCTCACCCAGGGGCGTCTCTACCGTCGTCTCGAGCACGGGCAGCCAGTCACGAATGGCCTCATAGGTGAGCCAGCGGCCTAGCTCAGTCATGGCGCTGCGAAAAAGCACAGAAGGGGTTCCTGCATCCCGCGAGACGCCCAGCCAGTGCTTGATCAGAGGATGAGGCGGCACATAAACCCGGAGTTGGAGAGCCATAGATTATTAGTGACGTAAACACGCAAATCTGCACCATCATACTGCGATCGCTGGCTTTGTATTCTATTTTCATTCGAGAACTTTTTTTGCCAACAGCCCCATTTCCCTACTGCCGACGCTTACGGATGGCTTTCCAGGAGGCAATTAGCAGCATTAGCGCGGTTAGCGGCATCACCACCAGCAGCAGTACCGTGTTGAAAGCTTCTATATTTTCGTGTCTGGCGGCGTCTAAGATTAGATAAGTGGTGTAAGCCACGTAATAGCCCAGAAACAAGCCACCTTCCCAGCGCGATACTACATTGCCTGTGGCAAAAATAGGCAAGCAGGCAACTGCTACCGCAATCATCACGGGTAGGTCAAAGCGCAAGACAGCCAGACTCACGTCAATCCCAGACGGCGTCAGCATAGCGGTTGCTCCCAGCACCAGCAGAATGTTGAAAATGTTGCTGCCGACCACGTTGCCCACGGCAATGTCTCGCTCTCCCCTCAGGCTGGCAATAACCGAGGTGGCTAGCTCAGGTAGCGACGTGCCGGTAGCCACGATTGTGAGACCAATCACCAGCTGACTGGCATTAAAGGCAACTGCGATCGCCACGGCTCCTTCAATCAGGAGTCGAGAACCAAAAACCAGCAGCCCTAGGCCAATCGCAATCAGTCCCAAGTTCACCACCCAGGTCTTCAACGAAATTTGCTCACGATGGCCATACTCTCTTTGATACTCAGCCTGGATTGCAGCATCCTTCTCCATCCGGCCTTGAACAATCAAAAAGACTGTATAAACAATGCCACCGAGTACCAAAATCAATCCGTCTGAAAAACCGATGACGCCGTCTAAGCTAAACAGCAACGCCAGCAGCGCCACACCCACCATTATGGGGACATCCAATCGAATGAGCTGCTGAGACACAGCTAGCGGCGAGAGCAGAGCAGACAGACCCAATATCAGCAAAATATTGATAATATTGCTGCCAACAATGTTGCCCAAAGCAATGTCAGCCTGTTGGGACAAGCCAGACTGGATGCTAACAGCCAGCTCTGGGGCACTGGTGCCATAGGCCACAATTGTTAAACCTACAATCAAAGGAGGAATGCCGAGGCTTGCAGCCAGACGAGACGATCCTTTCACCAGAGCCTCTGCACCAGCCACCAGCAGCACTAAGCCAACCAGCAGACTAACAATATCTGTGACATTCATAGAGGGGAGCCTAGAGAACTTGTGAACCTGAGCAGTAGCAATACTTGATCCCGATGATTGTTTTTTGCCAATTCAAAGATTTTACTATCCTGAAGTGAGTAGAGATGGTTTATCCTCTAGCTTCAACCGTTTTGTAAACCAATGTCTCTTGCACCTTGGCGATCGCCTTTAGCCCGAGCGCTACATAGAAACCGCAGTGATGCCCATGCCCGCTACCTGCAGCTAGCGACCCTCCGCTGCGATCAGCGTCCTGCCAATCGCACCGTTGTATTTCGCGGCTTTCTAGCAGAGACCAATCGGCTGCAGTTTGTCACCGATAGCCGTAGCGATAAGATTGAACAAATCGAACAAAATCCCTGGGGCGAAGGATGCTGGTATTTTGTTAAAACCCGAGAGCAGTTTCGCCTGCTCGGTAAGCTAACAGTTGTCGGCCCTGTCCATGCAGAGGCTGATCTACTAGCAGCCCGTCAGAAAATTTGGCAACAGCTCTCCGATAGCGCCAGAAACCAGTTTGTTTGGCCCCAGCCGGGTGCGCCGCGCTCCCAGTCACAGGCTTTTGAAACTCAGCCCCCGGCACCCGAGCGGCCTTTGTCCAACTTTTGCTTACTGCTGCTTACCCCCCTTGAAGTCGATCATTTAGAGCTGCGCGGCGAGCCGCAGAATCGATATCACTATTTTCTCCATCACGTCAAAGGATGGAGCGAACGAGAGATTAATCCTTAAAATTTTTATTGGTGCAGGGCTGCGGTCTAGCCTAGGTCCCTGCTGTAGGCTAGACCATAGAGCCTAAATACCTGAACCATCAAAAAACTGCTCAATAGCGCGATCGCGCAATCGACAGCTCGATCGCTCTCTTACTCCATAGGCTTCTGCAGCGCTGGCGAACGAGACTGCTCGGTTAAAGCTTCAACCTGCTGCTCTAAAGACTCAATGCGATCGAGCAGTGCCCGAATGACCTTAGCTTCAGAGTCAGGGAGTCTGCCGTGCTCT
>JAAUQI010000109.1 GCA_012032345.1 Leptolyngbyaceae cyanobacterium RM1_1_2
TCCCCCTCGAACTCACCTGGATTCAAACCCACCTCCTCCCCCAGCTCCAGCAAACCCACCAGGAAATCACCCACCTCCTCCACGGCCTCAGTGGCGGCTATGTTCCCAGCGGCCCAGCCGGTGCCCCCACCCGCAACCGCCCCGAGGTTCTTCCCACCGGGCGCAACTTTTACTCTGTAGACATTCGCGCCATTCCCACCGAGAGTGCCTGGGATGTGGGCCGCAAAGCCGCAGAGGTACTGGTTGAAGACTATGTGCAAAACAACGGCGAGTATCCCAAAACAATGGGTCTATCAGTCTGGGGCACGGCCACCATGCGCACAGGTGGCGACGATCTGGCTGAAGCCTTGGCGCTAATGGGGGTGCGCCCAGTCTGGGATGGGCCGTCTCGTCGAGTGATAGATTTTGAGATTTTGCCGCTGGCGCTGCTGGGCCGCCCCAGAGTAGACGTGACGCTGCGAATTTCCGGCTTTTTCCGCGATGCCTTCCCTAACCTAATTGACCTGTTTGACCAGGCGGTGACTGCGATTGCGGCTCTGGACGAACCCGCTGAGCAAAATCCTCTAGCCGCCCAGGTTGCCACTGAAGCTCAGCTCTGGCAGCAGCAGGGACTAGAGCTACAGCAGGCTCAGGCGCGATCGCGCTACCGGATTTTTGGCTCTAAGCCGGGGGCATACGGGGCAGGGCTGCAAGGGCTAATTGAGGCTCAAAACTGGACAACCGATGCAGATTTGGCCCGTGCCTATATCAGCTGGAGTAGCTACGCTTACAGCGCCCAAGCCGAGGGGCGATCGGCGGCAGATGCCTTCCGTCAGCGGCTGGGGCAGATGCAGGTGGTGCTGCATAATCAGGACAACCGCGAACATGACCTACTAGACTCAGACGACTACTACCAGTTTCAAGGTGGCCTGACGGCGGCGGTGCGGGTGATCCAGGGTAAAAATCCGCAGGTTTACTTTGGCGATCACGCCCTGCCCGAAAATCCCAAAGTGCGATCGCTAGGGGCTGAAATTGCCCGAGTCTATCGCTCTCGCGTGGTCAATCCTAAGTGGATTGCCGGGGTGATGCGGCACGGCTATAAGGGCGCATTTGAAATGGCGGCGACGGTGGACTACCTGTTTGCTTATGATGCTACGGCTCACTGTGTTGAAGACTATATGTATCAGGGAGTAGCAGAGGCGTATCTGCTTGATCCGCAGGTGCAGGCGTTTGTCGAAGCTAAAAATCCCTGGGCGCTGCGCGATATGGCGGAACGGCTGGTTGAGGCGCATCAGCGGGGACTGTGGCGGCAGCCCCAGGGTGATACACTAGATCGGCTCCGGGCGATCGCCCATCAGGCTGAAGGCATTGTTGAGGATATGTAGTCTCAACAATCTTTCGATTGCGCTTTCTAAGATTTCTTTCAACCTTGGCTGGAATGCCCTGCTCCCTGTTTGCATTGCTTAATATCTTTGGTCTAGAGACAGATTTGTTTGTAGTTTTTTGAACTATTATTAAGGAAGCCGTCAAAGTAGCCTCATTCCTTCGAATCAGGTCAATTCCCTAGCCGACTCTCGAATATGCACCTCAATAGCACCCGCTATTGCTACTTCGTCTGGGGACTGCTTTAGAGCTAACAGTATGAGTCCCCAGCAGTTTAGGAGGCATGCCAGAGCGTGAATTGGTCTCAACCTGCTCAGTCAAGGCGTTACGACGCCCAAGCGATCGCCCGTTATTTTCGTCGCCGTCCCTGGCAAGTGATCTGGAGAGCCATTGTAATCGTTTGGTTCCTGGGCGGTTTTTTCTTAGCGCTCAACTTAGATAGATGGTTTGGACGAGCAGAGGCTAACCGGCCTAAACGCGCCCGACAGCTCGGTTTAGTACTCACCCGCTTAGGCCCTACCTTCATCAAAGTTGGCCAAGCCCTCTCCACCCGCCCCGACCTGATCCGTCAGGACTACATGGACGAGCTGACCCGGCTGCAAGATAGCCTGCCGTCCTTTCCCAATGCGATCGCCGAACAGACAATCAAGGCTGAGCTAGGCCGACTGCCTGACGAAATCTATGCCTTTATTTCTCCTGAGCCAGTTGCGGCTGCTAGCTTGGGCCAGGTTTATCGAGCCAGTCTGCATACGGGTGAAGAAGTGGCCGTCAAAGTACAGCGCCCTCACCTTTTGCCTGTAATCACCTGCGATCTTTACCTCATGCGCTGGGGCGCTAGCTGGCTGGCCCCCTATCTGCCGTTGAATTTGGGCCACGACCTGACGCTGATTGTGGATGAGTTTGGCACCAAGCTCTTTGAAGAAATCGACTACTTAAATGAAGGCCGCAATGCAGAGCGCTTCGCCGCTAACTTTCAAAATGATCCCAACGTTAAAGTGCCGCAAATCTACTGGCGCTACAGCAGCCACCGGGTTCTAACCCTGGAGTGGATAGACGGCCTGAAGCTTACAGATGCTGAACGCATTCGTCAGGCTCAGCTCGATCAAAACAAGCTGATTGAAGTGGCGGTTACGGCTGGCCTGCGCCAGCTTTTGGAATTTGGCTTTTTCCACGCCGATCCCCATCCCGGTAACTTATTTGCCCTGCACGATGGTCGCATGGCCTACATTGACTTCGGCATGATGGATCAGCTCGACCAGGTCACCAAAGAAACTCTGGTAAACTCAGTGGTGCATTTGATCAATCAGGATTACCAAAGCCTGGCTAGAGATTTTGTCAACCTGGGGTTTCTCACCCCTGATGTCGATATTACGCCAATAGTGCCTGCTTTAGAGCTTGTCCTGGGTGAGGCTGTTGGGGCCAGCGTGGGTGATTTTAACTTTAAGACAATTACCGATCGCTTCTCAGAGCTGATGTACGACTACCCGTTCCGGGTTCCGGCTAAGTTTGCCCTGATTATTCGCTCTCTGATTACCCAGGAGGGAGTAGCGCTCAGCCTCAATCCTGATTTCAAAATTGTTGAGATCGCCTACCCCTACGTGGCGCGTCGTCTCCTGACGGGAGAAACCGCTTCTCTGCGCCGTCGCCTGCTGGAAGTTTTATTCAAAGATGACAAGTTCCAGTGGCAGCGGCTAGAAAATTTAATTGCGATCGCCCGTAACGATGGCAGCTTTGATCTGATTCCGACAGCTAGCCTAGGGTTGCAGTATTTGCTGTCTGAAGAAGGGCAGTATTTGCGCCGACAGCTGCTAATTGCCCTGACCGAAGACAATCGCCTGCACACCGAAGAAGTCCGTCGTCTGTGGGAACTGATCAAAGACGATTTAACTCCGACTCAGCTCTTGGGGGTAGCTTGGGGAGCGATCTCTGATTTTTCTAGAGAGCAGGCAGCGGCCTTTATGCCAGCAGCCGTCACAGGGCTGACAGCAACTTTGCCAGAGTAGTCGGGCTAGCGGCTCTGTTGAGCGGCTGCCGATGTCTTTGCATCCCTACTTAGATCTCTCGTCAGTCCGCTCCAACAGAATTGTTAGACATCGTTTAACCTGTAGCATCTTTACAAGAGTTTGACTAACAACTCTCGCCAAAAATTATACTTGCACTTGTTGCTGAACCTGTAAAGATGCTTGAGCTTGGACAAATGAGTTGTAAATAGCAATTTCCGAGTTGACAATCTCAAAACTAACAGCTAGAGCATAAGGTACTTGAGCTGTTAAATCATTATTCCAGCCTTTATGAGCTATAACTGCTATACAGAAGGTATCTCGCAAGTCAAAAGATTTAACTACTGCCCAATCTTTCTGAATTGTCCCAACTCCTCTAGAAGTGTCTTTTACCCGTCTACTATGATTTTTCTGCTGTCCAAGGGTCCAGTCGAATAATCCAGATCCGTCTTCCTGATCCTCAGAAGCTTCGTATTTTTCAAGAACCCTAGCTAAAAATTTATCTGGTGATTCTTCTTTTTGGCTACATTCCCAATGTAACCAAGTAGATAAATATTTACGTTTATTGCGTCGTGTTCGACGTGGTTCAGCTTTGTAAGAAAGCGTAATCTCAACAAGAATATCAAAAGCTTCTGCTGGAGACTGTAGCTCCTCCGGAATAATTACTTGGTAGATATGTGCTTGCCGCGCTCGGATGAGACTATCCCCATTAGTAATCAATGTCACACGGTTAAGTGCATTACCAAGCGCACGCTCAAGATTAGGCAAACCGTATCCCATCATACGGATAGCTGAGGAAAGATCGGGTTCATCATTAGCCCATGTAGGTAATCTTGCTGATTGCACAATCAAAGCTTTATAGAGCAAACAGCTTTCCTGAGGAAAATTGGATGCTAATGCTGCTGCAATATGAGTAACTTTAGGTGCTGCAAAGGAAGTACCTATGCTATCTGCTGCGATCGCTGGCGCTCCCCCTATGGTCGTCCTTACTAACTCAGGACAAACATCTGTAGGCGTAGAAAAGCTGGGTGGATTTCCTTCATCCTTGACTAAATCACCACCGTATTCAACGACTTCAGGCTTTATCGAATCCCAAATACCATAGCCTGTGCAGGAAAATGCCGAAGGATAATCTTGTGATGCCACAGAGGTAGTAGGTGGTTGATTATAGGCGCAATGAGCAATCGATCCTACTGTTAAAGCTTGAAAGCTTTGGGCAGGATTAGCGATCCGAGACGAATCCTTCAGTAAAAAATCTGGATATGCACACCCTTCCCCAAAGTGCTCTGTCAGAGCCTTTCGAGTAATACTCAGTCCTGGAAGTCGAACAGTAGGGAGGTTTCCGGCTGAAACAATAAAAAGAATGTCCTTCTGCCAAGCAAGGTAATCTATTTCAGCAGCCCAAGCACTCATGTAAGTTCTTCGACAAGGGCTGAACTATTAATTGAGTGATTAAAGATGCGAGTACCTGTTTGGGAATGATAGAAATCTATAATGTCATTTAAGACTTCTGGTATGTATAATTTGTCCGGAAACTTGCAATCCTGTCCTAAAACCCTAGCGTTTTGAAGCCAACAGATTGCTGTTTGCCGACCAGTACGTGGAACTCCTTGAGGATATAAAACTGCTCCAGCGACTCGTGTACCATGTCCACCACCTGATACACGATCTACGTTTTGATCAGTTTCATTAGGAACCCATGATCGCGAGTTATTGCTATCTACAGCAACTCGTAAAAAACGATGGCTTTCTTGGATGCCACTGTCAATGATGCAGACCTTTGGAGCTAATGGTGGTGGCGGATCAAGCGTAAATGAAGGTTGATCACTTGTTGCTATAGTGCGATCGGTTAATGGTTCAGCTATTTGATCTGGTTCGCTAACCTCAAAAACGTAGGGATAATTGGCAACTAAATCTTTCAAGCCCTTGCCAGAAATCTCAATGCGACTAGAAAAACTATCGGGCAAAAGTGCAAGATGCGAACGATCATCATGGTCACCAAGCAGAAGGAATGTTCCATCAAGCTTTCTCACAAAGTCTTCAAAATCATTTTCTCTATCGAGTTGTAGCTTTTCCCATTCCTGCAAAGTTTGGTCACGCCTATCAGTCCACCTAGCAACCTTACGAGCGTATCCCTCAGGGTTTTCATTCTCTTGCTTGCGTGGATAGTCTGAAAATTTAGAATTTAGACCTACACAGGCAATGCTGATATCAACTGTGTAAATGTGATCATCTAGAATCTGATCCCATCGAGCAAGCAAATCTGGTGACAGAATGTATTCCAGACGCTTAAACTTACCTTCCAAAATTTCCCAAATCTCAGCAATCTTACCGCCACCCTTCTCTTCAGCAATAAACTTTTCAATTTTTTCTTGAAGCTTGGTTAACTCAACATCAGCCGAAGCTCCAAGAACATAACCGTCTTCAAGCTCAAGAATTACTTCAATACCAAAGCTCTTAAGTGTATCTGCATCGAATGACTTTGGATCTACCTGAAGCAAAAAAGAT
>JAAUQI010000005.1 GCA_012032345.1 Leptolyngbyaceae cyanobacterium RM1_1_2
ATCCCAGTTGACTGCACAACAAGTGCAATCCCTCACCTCATTTGATTTCATTCTCGATGCCCTGCTTCAAGCCGCCTTTTAGACAAAAGCCCCAATTATGCTTATCTTCATTTTTTATTGGTATTAGGTACTGCCGATAGGCCAGACTGCGCCCCAGGCCACCAAAAACTACCGCTCTACTCGCTTTCTCTGCGGCGACCGGCTGCCTAGATTGTTGCGATCGCAGCCGCCTCAACAGTGCGATCGCGCCGCCTACGTGCTGCCAGGGAAAGAAGGGACGGCTTCGCTACCAGAAACCTCATTCTCTCCTTGAGGACTGCACAAGAAACCACGGGTTTTGGTTCGGATAGTTGCCTTCCCTCACAGCGGTTCAGCTACCGCACATAAGTTTAAATTATTGGTATTGAAAGGCTAGAACGATGCCAGGAGGCGGACTTGAACCGCCGACACGAGGATTTTCAGTCCTCTGCTCTACCAGCTGAGCTATCCCGGCTTAGCTTGAGACCTGCTCAAGTGCTTAAACAACTTAGCAAACTTTTGAAGCGCTTAGCAAGCTAATCTTTCAGAGAAACTTAGATTAAGTGCGATCGCTTAATGACCCTAGCGATCGCACTTCACCATTGCCAGTTAGGGACGAACCTCATTCACGGGGCGCAGGCGAGCTAACTTTAGCAAAAACTCCCCTTCTCCCTGTCCAGCATAAGATCGCACCCGCACTGTGTATAAACCCGCTTCGGTAATCCGGGCAAACAGCAGCGAGTTTGTAGTGCCATCGGGGCCATCGTCGTTTTCACCGATTGTGGCACCATCGGGAGTCATCAGAGACACCAGGGTATCAAACTCATTTGAAATGACGTCAATCGCCACTTGGTCTCCTGACTTAAGCTCAATCGTGTAGTCTCTAGCAAAGCCGCCAAATCCCGTAGGAATATCTTGGCTAGAGAGACTATCAGTAATTTCTTGATTATCCGGTAGCGAAACGGGTGAGTAAATTTGGCTTTGAGCATTGACCCGACTCACAGTGAGGCTAACTGTGAATAGGGCAGCGGGAATCAGCAGGATACCTTTAAGTGCTTGCGTCAGCAATTTCATGTGAGACTTTATTCCTTGCAGAGTCAAATGAGAGCAGCTAAGAGTAGCTGTGTCATTATGCCTAATTTCTTTCAACTACTCCAATAAACGCAGCCGCAGTTTAGGATTTTCTGGGCGTCAAATCGCTCTGTGTTTTTACCACATTTTTACTACCCGGCAGTTACGAGTCTAGCCCAGCCGCGAATCTATACCTTTTTATTCCTGCCGTCTGAATTAATACATCCTGGCTTTTGGTTGTACTGACAGACTCTAGCCCAAAGTTTAGCGCGATCGCCTGGGGGGCCCGCAGAAAATAAGACGCGATCGCCGCCAATGACGCCCGCCAAAATTTTGACCCCACAGACGGGACAGATTTTTGTTTCTGGCATAGACTTTAATGAATTTGCTGATTAATCGCAAGTGGGATCATTATAAGAGGCAACAGAACCTGGCTTAAAGCTTGGTAATCTTATTTGAAAATTAATGAAAGATTATGTCTGACGAGACCACTCCTCAAGTCCCTCAGCCAGCTTCAGATACAAGCTCAGAGATGAATGCCGCTGACACAGATAGTTCAGATAACTCCAGACCAGAACCGACAGCTAGCTCAGACAAGGCGAATGCGGTATCGTCTGCTATTTCTAACACAGCGCCAGATTCAGCCACAGCGATCGCGCCTGCCTCCCCTGTATCTCAAAGCCGCTGGCAGCGGACTAAGACCCTGTGGCAGGGACTTCTAGCACTGGTGCGATCGCGCTTGCCAGCGTCCTGGCAGCCCCGTCTATCGAATGGGGTTTTGAGTGCGCTTTTCTTGGGGTTGGGTGTCTTTTCTTTGATTTTTGTCTTTGCTCTGCTGGCCCCGACAACTCCTCTGCCTGCCAGGCAGCCTCTAGTCGTGCTGCCCTCAGATGCACCCGCAGCGGCTGAAGCTTCCCAAGCTGAGCTAGTATTACCCCCTGAAGATGTAATTGCTGAAATTCAAGATCAAGTAGCCGGAATCACGCAGCAATACGCTGAGGGGCTGGTGCAGTCAGTGCAGGCAAACTTTCGCCAGAGCGAACTGACGGTTAATCTGGGGCCACAGTGGTATCAGCTCAGCCGCGATCGCCAGGATCAAGTCGCCAACGGTATTTTTGAGACCGTTCAAACTTTAGCCTTTAACAAGCTGCTGCTTACAGACTCAAGCGGCAAGCCTTTGGCCCGCAGCCCGGTTGTAGGAGACAAGATGGTGATTTTGCAGCGGCAAGGTTAATCCCCAAGACGTTGTCGAGAGTCAAAGTTACAATTCAGGTAGTCCCTGGTCAGACTAGTGCTTTAGTACTTCAAATTACCCCTTGCGCATGGCATTCAGTTACTATTGAAGACATTTACGAGCTGTTTCGGGCTTCTCAAGCCGAAGCCGACCGGCGAGCAGCAGAGGCCGATTGGCGTCTGGAGAGGTCAGAGCAAATTGCTGCCAAGACCAGCCGAGAAGTGGCAGGTTTGACCTTTCAGGTAGAGCGCAGAGCTTTATCGTTAAAATTTGTCGCTAAAAACGGAGAGGGAGGGATTCGAACCCTCGTTACCCGGTTAGGATAAACAGCATTTCCAGTGCTGCGCCTTCAACCACTCGGCCACCTCTCCAGGGGTGCATATTTCTTTCTGCACTGAATGGCTATCGTATCAGAAATCTAGTCTGGGCGTACAGGAGATCTTCAGATTTGCTCGACCCAGATTGCCTAGACTGCCCAGATTGCCTAGACCGTCCAAACCGCTATGATCGAGGCTGGGATTACTTGAATTAATTGCTTTCGATCTATGACCGATTCTTACCGGGTTCATGTCTATCATCGCCAAAAAGGTACCGATTATGCGGTGCAGGTGCCTGCTGATCGCTATATTTTACAGACAGCCGAAAATCAGGGCGCTGACCTGCCTTTTGCCTGCCGCAATGGAGCCTGCACAACCTGTGCTGTTCGCGTTCTCTCAGGGGCAGTCCGCCAGCCAGAAGCGATGGGGCTATCTCTTGAGCTGCGGCGTCAGGGCTATGCGCTGCTGTGCGTCAGCTATCCTTGCTCTGATTTGGAGGTTGAAACTCAAGACGAAGATGAAGTTTACGAACTACAGTTTGGCCGCTACTTTGGTAAAGGGAAAGTCCGTTTTGGTTTACCCCTAGATGAAGACTAGGGCTGGCTTGATCTAGCCTCGTCCCAGTTCTTGCCTGCATCTTTGTAGAGCTTCGCTATCTGTTTCATCAGCTTTCTATCCTGGTTGAATCAATGCTGCGATCGCACTTTTGGAGCTTCTTTTTAATCTGTTTGCTGAGCGCATGCCTCTGGGGCTGTCAGGAGACCACTGCTCAGATGGAGAGCTATCAGGTGGAGGTGGAGCGGGCGCTGAGTGGTCAGGTAATTGCTCTATCAACACCGGTTGGAGCCGATCCGGGAATTTACCAGATTCGGCTAGCAGGTATTCAAGCGCCTGATTTGGCTCAAGCTCCCTGGGGCAAAGCTGCCCAGCAGCGTCTGCAGGAACTGGTTGAGTTAGGCTCAGTCCGTCTGGAGTTAGTCAGCGCTGAGCCTGACGACTACGATCGCCTCTGGGCTTATGTCTGGCGCGATCGCCAGTTGATCAACCAGCAGCTAGCCAATGAAGGCTATGTGCTAGTCGATCAGAGCAGCTTAGCTAGTTCTCCCTATCAGCAGCAGCTAATTCGTGCTCAAGAACGCGCCCGCCTAGTCGGCCTCGGCATCTGGCAGCCCGAGCAGCCCATGCGATTAACACCAGCAGAATTTCGTCAACAGCAGGCCCAATCCTAACCAAGTTATGACCTCAGCAGATTTACAGCGCTTTTTAGATATCGCCACCGAAGCAGCTCTAGCAGGCGGCGGTGTCCTCCAGAAGTACTGGGGGCAGCTTGAAAAAATTGAGGAAAAAGGCAGCGCCGACAACTTAGTCACTGAAGCTGACAAAGCCGCCGAGGTGGAAGTGCTGGCAGTACTGCAGCGGCACGTCCCAGAGCACGCAATCTTAGCCGAAGAGTCGGGATCTGGCGGCGGTAGCGAAAGCGATTATCTGTGGGCTGTCGATCCGCTCGATGGCACCACTAACTACGCTCATCAGTATCCGTTCTCGGCGGTGTCGGTAGGCTTGCTCTTTGAGGGCAAACCCGTTGTAGGGGCAATTTATGATCCTTTTCGCAAAGAGCTGTTTAGAGCGGCTCAGGGTTTGGGAGCCACCCGCGATCGCCAACCTGTTCATGTCTCAGACACCCTAAATCTGTCCAGCAGTCTGCTGGTTACCGGGTTTGCTTACGATCGCCGAGAAACCGTAGATAATAACTATGCTGAGTTTTGTCACCTGACGCATCTAACCCAGGGAGTGCGGCGGGGCGGAGCGGCCTCTCTGGATCTAGCCTATGTCGCCTGTGGACGCTTAGACGGCTACTGGGAGCGGGGGCTGTCTCCTTGGGACGTTGCCGCCGGGGTAATTTTAGTTGAGGAAGCCGGGGGCAACGTCACCGCCTACGACCAGGGTTCCTTTGACGTTTTTTCGGGCAGAATTTTGGCTACGAACGGTCATCTTCACGCCGCAATCAGCCAGGAACTCCAGCAGGTAAAGCCGCTGCCTCAGTTTGCACCCCTGCCAGATAGAGGCAAGTAGAGACAGAGTAGAGGATTTGCTATGCAGCTATTCCTAATTTGAATTGTGAAAGGCTTTTCTGGCAAAAAAGTCCTTCTACAACGCCCGCCCCCGCAAACGATTTAGGACTGCTATGGTCTGGTGCATTTAGGGAACCGGGGATACACTGAGATTAACTAACTTGGCCACACCAGGAATTACCGCTAAGGCAGCCTATGAAGATCGATAAAGGGCTTTTCCAACTAGATTTCACCGATCATCACGCCGTTTTGGGGCTACCTGTAGATGCAGATGCTAAGCAGGTACGCAAACGCTACCTCAAAATCGCTCGCAAACTGCATCCAGACAGCGTTGCTACGGCCAGCGACAACGACAAAAGGCAGGCCAGCGAGTTTCTTTCCAAGCTGGTGAATCCGGCTTACGAAAAGCTGAGTCAGGAAAAAGAATTTACTGAGTACAACGTTGTACTACGGCTGAAAGGCCAGCAGCTTAAGCAACAGCCAGATACCTGGCAGGTCAGCAGCGATTCTGCCTGTGAGCTGTTAACCAGCAGCAATATTGAGCAGCTCTATGCAGCTAGTCTTAAAGCTTTGGCAGAGAAGCAGTATGAGTCTCTGCCTTCGACCCTTGAGATGATTGGGCAAATCAGTGAGCTAAACCTGGTTTACCTGACGCGGAAAGCAGCGGAAAGCCAGCCAGTTAGGTCTTCAGCAGCGGCAACGGCAGCGACAGCGCCGCAATCGCCTCAGCAGTCAGGGCCATCTGCTGCTGCTTCACCTGCCCCGCAGCGGCGGCAAAATGTCATTGAAAGCTATCTGAATCGAGCCAAAGAATTTGAAGATAAGCAGGACTATAATCAAGCGATTTTAGAACTGCGCGAAGCCCTCCAGTCTCATCCTAGAAATGCTCGCTGCCATCATCAGCTAGCCGGGGTGTATATGCGTAAATCACAGCCCAAGATGGCTAAGATTCACCTGGCCAAGGTGGTTGAACTCAGCCCAGACAGCGAACTGGCCAAAAGCGCCCAGCGCCGCCTGGAAAATCTGGAGCCGACCACTAGCGCTAGAGGCGGCGGTAAGGGGAGCAGTAAGGGCAGCGATCGCCAGCAGCCTGCTGATAAACCTCGGGGCGGACTCTTTGGATTGTTTGGCGGAAAGAAAAGCTGATGGTTTATCAAACGCCTTCAGGGGCCAGGGATCTCCTGCCGCTAGATGTGATTCAAAGCTAAGCATTGAACACAAGCTAGATCAGGTTTTTCAATGCTGGGGGTATCACCGCATCATCACGTCTACGGTCGAACACCTGAGCACCCTGATAGCCGGAGGAGCAATTGAGCAGTCAACGGTGATTGAGCTACAGAGCACTCAGGCCGAACGGCTGGGATTGCGGCCTGAGCTAACAGCGTCGATCGCCAGAGCGGCGGTTACTCGCATGGCCGATATGACCCACCCGCAGCGGCTGTACTACAGCGCCAATGTGTTTCGTCGAGCCGACAAAGGTAGCCACGGCGGTCAGCAAGAGCACTATCAGACGGGTGTAGAGCTACTGGGGGCGGGTGGTAGTCTGGCCGATGCCGAGATTTTACTGCTGCTGGCTGACTGTCTCAGCAGTTTGAATCTGCATTCCTGGCATGTGGTCTTAGGAGATGCTGGGCTAACTCAGTCAATGCTGCTGCCTTTTCCGGCTGAGATGCGTCAAAAAGTCCGTCAGGCGATCGCGCGGCTTGATCGCGTTGCCATTGAAGCTCTGCCCCTTGCTCCAGCTTTACGGCGGCGTGCCCTACTGCTGCTAGACCTGCGGGGTAGGCCAGAAGACATTTTGCAGCTTGTGTCTCAGCTTGACCTGAGCGTCGAACAGCGATCCACGGTGGCAGCGCTCAAGTCTCTGATTGCCATTCTGCAAGAAACGGCTAAAACTGCTGAGGGCAAGGCGACTACAATCCCCTCACTGGTTTTAGATCTAAGCCTGCTGAAGCCTTTTGACTATTACACAGGTATTGTTTTTGAAGTGGTAGGCGATACCGAACTGGGGCGTCAGGTCATTGGTCAGGGCGGTCGTTACGACAATCTTTTGGGGGTTTTTCATCCTGAACAACGCTCCTATCCCGGCATTGGGTTTTCGCTCAACATTGAGGCTCTGCAGCAGGTATTAGCCGCTCGTCGTCAGCTGCCGCAGGCACTCCCTGCCGCTGACTGGCTGGTAGTGCCTACCGAGGCCCCAGCAGCAGCAGCTGCCTTTGCCTATGCTCAAAAAATTCGCACAGCAGCTAATTTAGTCCGAGTGGAGGTGCATCTAGCCGAGCCGACTGCGCCTCAGGCTATTCGTGAGCTAGCGCGATCGCGGCAGATTAGCCGCATCGCCTGGATGCGACGTCGGGTTTGCCGGAAATTGAAGCCCTCTATTAGGCTGGTATAGAACCAGCCTGAAGATTCGTTCAGTTGTTAATAGAGAGTGAACCCGTGTCCCACACCATTGTGACCAACGTTTGTGAAGGCATTGCTGACTGCGTTGATGCCTGCCCGGTGGCCTGCATTCACCCCGGCCCCGGCAAAAACACAAAAGGAACTGACTGGTACTGGATTGATTTTGCTACCTGCATTGACTGTGGCATTTGTGTTCAAGTTTGCCCGGTTGAGGGGGCTATCCTGCCGGAAGAAAAGCCCGACTTACAAAACACGCCAGCCTAGCCCTGTTTCTTACGGTAGCGCCGCCTATGCTTTATCTGCTGGCGGCTCTAGTCCGTGACTTTTGCCAATCACCCAGTGCCGTCTGAAAAAGCGTGAAAGGCTAGATTCTTGCAAAGTCAGACAAATAGGGCGACCGTGGGGACAGGTGCGGGGATGACGGCTCTGCTGCCACTGGTCTAGCAGGATCTGCATGTCGTTTTGACTTAGGGCTACGCCGTTGCGAATAGCGCTGCGGCAGGCAGTTGCAACTAGGGCTGCTTCTAAGTTACCGCCCAAGCTTAGCTCGATTAGGGCTTCACTACAGTCTGAGCGGCACGACAGCGACTCAGGCACGCTGCGCACGGCCCACAGGTCTTCACCAAACGGTTCAATCGATAAAGACAGGCTTTGAAGCTGCTGCACCTGGGCTGTCGTCAGGCCAGACAGCACAATTGGCGGCTCTTGGGGCACAGTCTTCCAGCGATCGCAGAGCTGCTCGTACAGTACTCGTTCATGGGCAATGTGCTGCTCAATCAGGCAAATACCGGTCGGGGATTCAGCCAGAATATAGCGGCCATGTACCTGAGCGATCGCCCTGAGTTCACCCGCTGTTGCGTCTGCGGCAGAGACGCGGCGAGAACTGCCGTAGACGCCCTCCGCTTCTGCGGCTTTGATCACCGGGTTAATCTGGCTGTTGCTAGCGGTTTCTAGCAGCGAGTAAGGCCCTAACTTTAAGCCTTGTGCAACCGCCTGGGCAATCTGGGCCTGCCAGTGTTCTAGGTGGTGTAGATATACAGCTGACTTAGCCGGATGGCGATTCCAGTCGATATAGGCGGGGGCAATTTGCAAATGAGCAAAGCAAACCGGGTAGCGATCGCGCGGCAGCAGCCGCTGAAAGCAGTTGATTAAAGTATGCTCTAGCTCGGGTAGCTGCACTACCCGCCCGTTAATCGCTACTTTGACCCAGTCAGGCCGACGACGGTGGCAGCGATCGGGTAGCCCGATTAAAACGGTGGCTCGATCTGCGGTGCTGGCTGTAGCAGGGGAGGTGTCTTTATCTGCTGGCGGCACCAGCAACCCGGAAACCTCACGCAGGTCAGCAGGCTGAGTGTCGCGCAGCAGCTGCGGCAGAATGGCTTTAGCAGACGGGCCGGGCCACAGGGTAAACCAGGGGCGATCGCGCTGCTCGACCTGCCAGGTAACCTGGGGATGGCAGAGGGCTAGCTGCTGAATCGTCAGCTGAATTGCCCGTAGCTGCTGCGAGAGGTTCGGCAGGCTATCGCGGCGAGTGGGCCAGTTTTGAAACAGGTTAGATACAGTGACAATAGTGCCAGGAGCGATCGCTAGGTTCGTCACCTTTACAGCCTGACCGAGACGATCGTAGCTGACCTGCCAGCCCTCTATCTGGTCTGGTTGCCGACTACAAATTTCTAGGTTAGCCAGCTGGCTTAGACTGTGCAGCGCCTCTCCCCGAAACCCTAAGCTCCCAATGGCCCACAGATCAGACCGGGTGCGAATCTTGCTGGTGCTGTGGGGCGCGGCGGCCTGCTCTAGATCAGCTAGGGCCATACCGCGCCCATTATCCGCCACGCGAATTTTCCAGAACTCAGGCCAAATAGAAATCCCGATCCGGGTAGCCTGATCGTCTAAAGCATTTTCTACCAGCTCGCGCACCACTGCTGCCGGAGAGTCAATTACCTCTCCGGCAGCAATTAAATGAACCAGTTCAGTAGAAAGCGGCTGAATTTGAGAAATCACGCGCTGACGCTGATGCAACCTGCATACACTCTTATTTCAGGGTAGCCTAGCAAACCATTCAGCATCAGCTAGCGCCCCCGGCACTCAGCAACTATAGCGCTCCTACTCAAACCGTGAAGGGACTTGTTTATCAGAAAAACCTTACAACGCTCTTCCCACAGGTAATCGAGGACTGCCTTATGAATTGAGAAATTACAGGAAAGAGCATAAACTGTGCCCTACGGGACAGCAATACCAGAAAATGGGAATAATTAATTTTTTAAGAATAAAAATTTACTCAAAAACAGAATGTTTTGTTAGATTGCAGGTAACCTCTACTTTTTCCCTCGCCTGAGCAGGAGAGTTGCCGATGTTTCCTAAGCCCGCTCCGATTAAAGCCTATTCTCGGGTATACGATCTCAAATCTCGCTTAGATTGGGGCGAGCCTGCCCTAACAATTATCGACGTGCGGGATCGGCAGCTTTTTAACCAGGCGCGCATCTTGGGCGCTGTTTCAATGCCTATGGCAGATCTGGTTAACAACGCAACGGCCAGCTTAGAACTTGAGCGAGATCTCTACGTCTATGCCGAAACAGATGAGGATGCGGCTGAGGCCATTGCGCATTTGCACTCAGCGGGGTTTAAGAATGTTTCCTTGCTGCGAGGGGGCGTTGCTGCCTGGAAAGCCGTCGGTTTTCCGACCGAGTCAACCGGAAACTGCGCCGCCTAAGCGGCAGACATTTTTGGATAAGCTCCAGCTTGCCCTGTCGGGAAAAAGCGTAAATTTCGCGGCGTCACAGCTACTCTGACCCGGCAGCCTACGGGTAGCCTTGCGGCTGTGCGAGCATGAAGCGTGCGCTCAGAAGGTGTCTTCAGGCAGTACTTATACTCTCGCCCTAGAAAGTGGCGATCGCTCACTAGAAGGGGTGCTTGCTCATCTAGCTCAAGCCGCAAATCTTCCTGCCGAATCATTAGTTCGCCGCAGTCAGCGCTTGCTGCCGGGTTAGGGCTGATCTCAAACTGTCCGACTTCAGTTTCCCATATCTGTCCCCGGCGCTGAGTCGGGATGAAATTGGCCTGGGTGACAAATTCAGCTACGAAGCGGGAAGCAGGCTGGCGGTAAATTTCCTCAGGTGTGCCTACCTGCTCAATCTGGCCCTGCCGCATCACCGCCATTCGATCGGAAATAGCAAGGGCTTCTTCCTGATCGTGGGTAACAAAAATACCGGAGGCTCCAATACTTTTAAGAATGTCTCGCACTTCCTGGCGCAGGTAAAGTCTGACCTGTACGTCTAGGTTGCTAAAAGGCTCATCTAGCAAAATCAGGGCTGGACGAGGGGCTAGCGCTCTGGCTAAAGCAACTCGCTGCTGCTGTCCGCCTGATAGCTCGTGAGAGTAGCGCTGTTCAAACCCGCTCAGACCCACTAGCGCGATCGCTGCTTGTGCTCTGTCCGCCAAGTCTAGCTTGCTCAAGCAGCCCCGTCGGGCGAGTGATTTGAGGCCAAATCTGACGTTTTCCCTAACATTTAGGTGAGGAAACAGCGCGTAGTCTTGAAATACCACACCGACGCCGCGCTGCTCTGGTACCGTCCATTTTCCCGGCGCACACACGGTTCTTTCAGCTAATTCAATTGTGCCCTGCTGGGGCTGCTCAAAGCCTGCAATTAGCCGTAGCAGCGTCGTTTTGCCGCAGCCAGAAGGGCCGAGTAGACTTAGGATTTCTCCCTGATAAAGCTGTAGGTTAACAGCCTCAAGGGTGTTGGGGCCGATGCGCGCATATCGCTTGCTAATACTTTCTAACTTGAGAACGGTGGGCTGATGTAAAGCCCGAGTCGATGGAACCTCTGATTTAAGCAGCATTGACTAAAACAAATTATGGTGAATGAGAAAAGACGATGCAGATCTTGGCTTTATTGAAAGTTTTATTCATTTAGACCTGCCAGTAGACCTGCCAGAGCCTCAAGCACTATTCTAGGATCATTTTCTGACAGAGTCGATAGAGTCACTACTTAGATGCGCCTGGGATGACTTTGGTGCGGTCTTAGTCTGGGTTTGCTGCTGCGATCTGTTTTCAATTAATTTCAGGCTCTTAAAAGTCAGCAACTCTAGATGAAATCATCAAAACAATCAGCGATTAGTCAGGAAAGCCTCTAAAATGAGTTGGATTTTCAGAAGCTGGTAAAGTCTATGCCCCGTCGCGACGACCTCCATAAAATTCTGCTGATTGGCTCAGGGCCAATCGTCATCGGCCAGGCTTGCGAGTTTGACTATTCAGGCACCCAGGCTTGCAAGGCTTTGAGAGAGGAAGGCTACGAGGTCGTGCTGGTAAACTCCAATCCAGCCAC
This sequence comes from Leptolyngbyaceae cyanobacterium RM1_1_2, assembly GCA_012032345.1. Classification (GTDB taxonomy): domain Bacteria; phylum Cyanobacteriota; class Cyanobacteriia; order Phormidesmidales; family Phormidesmidaceae; genus Sphaerothrix. The sequence goes on from JAAUQI010000005.1 coordinate 11,441, forward strand.
GATTATGACAGACCCGGAGGTAGCCAATCGTACCTATATCGAGCCATTGACGCCAGAGCTAGTCGAAAAGGTGATCGCCAAAGAGCGCCCCGATGCTCTGCTGCCCACAATGGGGGGACAGACAGCTCTGAATCTGGCAGTAGCGCTGGCAAAAAGCGGCGTTTTAGCAAAATATGGTGTTGACTTAATTGGCGCTAATCTAGAGGCGATCGAAAAAGCAGAAGATCGCAAGCTATTTAAGGAAGCGATGCAGCGCATTGGCGTTGGCGTTTGTCCTTCTGGGCTGGCTGAGACAATGGATGAAGCTAAAGAAATCGCGGTTCAGATCGGCAGCTATCCGCTGATTATTCGCCCGGCCTTTACGATGGGTGGCTCCGGTGGCGGCATTGCCTATAACCAGGAAGAGTTTGAGGAAATTTCTCAGTCTGGCTTAGACGCCAGCCCGGTATCGCAAATTTTGGTTGAGCAGTCGCTCCTGGGTTGGAAAGAGTATGAGCTGGAGGTAATGCGGGATCTAGCCGACAACGTCGTGATTATCTGCTCAATTGAAAACCTCGATCCGATGGGGATTCACACGGGGGATTCGATCACGGTGGCACCGGCGCAGACGCTGACAGACAAGGAGTATCAGCGTCTGCGGGATTATTCAATCAAAATTATTCGAGAAATTGGCGTAGAGACTGGGGGCTCAAACATTCAGTTTGCCGTCAACCCCGAAGACGGCCAGGTAGTTGTGATTGAGATGAACCCCAGGGTGTCTCGCAGTTCAGCTCTGGCTTCTAAAGCGACCGGGTTTCCCATTGCCAAGTTCGCAGCGAAGCTGGCAGTCGGCTACACGCTGGATGAAATTCCCAATGACATTACCCAAAAAACCCCGGCTAGCTTTGAGCCAACCATTGACTATGTGGTGACAAAAATTCCCCGCTTTACTTTCGAGAAGTTCAGCGGCGCTAAGCCAATTTTGACCACGCAGATGAAGTCAGTGGGCGAAGCAATGGCGATTGGCCGTACTTTTCAAGAGTCTTTTCAAAAGGCACTGCGATCGCTGGAGACAGGCCGAGCCGGCTGGGGCTGCGATCGCCCTGAAAAGCTACCGACGCTGGCCCAAGCGCGAGCCAATCTGCGCACCCCCAATCCCGACCGCATTTTTACCGTGCGCCACGCGCTGCAGCTGGGTATGACTGTTGAAGAAATCTACGAGCTAACCGGCATCGACCCCTGGTTTTTAGACAAGCTTAAGGGACTGCTAGAAACCGAAAAACTGCTCAAGCGCACACCGCTGAAAGAGTTGGGCAAAGAGCAGCTCTGGGGGGTCAAACAGCAGGGCTTTAGCGATCGCCAGATTGCCTATGCCACCAAAACCTCAGAAGACGCAGTCCGCAGCTACCGCCAGTCCCTAGGCGTGGTTCCGGCTTATAAGACAGTAGACACCTGCGCTGCTGAGTTTGAGGCATTTACCCCTTACTACTACTCCACCTACGAAGAAGAAAACGAAGTCACCCCCTCTGATCGACGTAAAGTCATGATCTTAGGCGGTGGCCCCAACCGCATCGGCCAGGGCATTGAGTTTGACTACTGCTGCTGTCATGCCGCTTTTGCCCTACAGGATGATGACTATGAAACTATCATGGTCAACTCCAACCCCGAAACGGTTTCAACCGACTATGACACCAGCGATCGCCTGTACTTTGAGCCGCTAACCAAAGAAGACGTACTTAACATCATTGAGATGGAGCAGCCCGCAGGCATCATCATTCAGTTTGGTGGCCAGACACCGCTGAAGCTCGCGGTGCCGCTGCAGGAATATCTCTCATCACTAAATGAAACGGCGCAGACCCAAACTCAGATTTGGGGCACTTCCCCCGACTCCATTGACACCGCCGAGGATCGGGAGCGCTTTGAGCAGATCTTGCGCGAACTCGACATTCTACAGCCCCCCAACGGTATTGCCCGCAGCTACGATGAGGCGCTGCGAGTGGCGCAAAAAACTAACTACCCGGTGGTAGTGCGGCCTAGCTACGTGCTGGGCGGACGGGCCATGAAGATTGTCTACTCTGATAAAGAGCTAGATCACTACATGACCTACGCGGTTGAGGTGGAGCCAGAACACCCAATTTTAATCGACAAGTTTTTAGAAAATGCGGTTGAGGTAGACGTAGACGCGATCGCCGATCACACAGGTGCCGTTGTCATTGGCGGCATCATGGAGCACATTGAGCAAGCAGGCATTCACTCTGGGGATTCTGCCTGCTCTATTCCCACGATTACACTGAGTAAAGCTGCTCTCAGCACCATGCGGGACTGGACAATTAAGCTAGCCAAGCGCTTGCAGGTGGTGGGTTTGATGAACATCCAGTTTGCCGTTCAAGGCGAGCAGGTCTACATTTTGGAAGCCAATCCCCGCGCCTCGCGCACCGTCCCCTTCGTCTCTAAAGCCACCGGACGACCTCTAGCTAAAATAGCAGCGCGGGTGATGTCAGGCAAAACCCTGGCAGAGCTAGGCGTGACTGCAGAACTGATTCCTCAGCATATCTCGGTCAAAGAGGCCGTACTGCCCTTTGAAAAATTTCCAGGCACCGATATGATATTGGGGCCTGAGATGCGCTCTACAGGCGAAGTCATGGGTATTGACGTAGATTTTGGCCGCGCCTTCGCTAAGGCAGAACTGGCGGCCAATCAGCGGTTGCCGCTAACGGGCACTGTCTTTATCTCGATGAACGACCGTGATAAGCAAGCCGTTATTCCTGCGGCCAAAGCCTTTGCTGAAATGGGCTTTAAGATTGTGGCTACAGCAGGAACCCAGCAGGCGCTGCAGGCTGAAGGTTTGGATGTAGAGCTGATCTTGAAGGTGCATGAGGGGCGGCCTCATATTTTAGACGCGATGAAAAATAGCCAAATTCAGCTCATTCTCAACACGCCTGTGGGAGAAGAAGCTCAGGAAGACGATCGCTCAATTCGACGCACTGCCTTAGCCTATAAAATTCCAATCATCACGACAATTGCTGGTGCCAAGGCAACGGCGGCGGCAATTCAATCGCTGCAAAAAGAGACGCTGGATGTTAAGGCTCTGCAGGACTATTTGATGCCTTAAGCGCCCATAGCTTAAGTTCTGTAGCCGACTATGTCATCTGATCAAGATAATGTATGGATTTGATGCCTTTTGAGCATAATTTCGGCATTTAAACTCTCAAAACAGGGCTTACTAAAGATAGAAGTGATTGAGCCTGCTAGCGTTCATGATCGTCTAGGTTAATCTTTTGCGTTCTAGTTGCCGTAGCCCTATGACTTTTCAAAGCCAAAACCAAAGCCAAAACGATTCAGGTTCTACTTTTCCTTTTGACCAAACTGTTGCCCACAACGAGAGCTTCAATCGCTGGGCACGGGCTGTCCGGCAGCAAATGCTAGAAGCCCTGCGCAAGCGCGAACAGCGACAGTAGCGATCGCACCCAGCTGCTTTCTCCGTGAATCTTACAGAAACGTGGCCGGGGTTGAATAGCTAATACTCACGCTCAGGGCGATCGCCTTATCCCTAGAGAGTCAGGTCGTCCCTCGAAGGAAATAAGCGTATCTTCTGCCACCACATAGGCAACTGTTTGGGGCCGCAGTGTGACTTCGTAGCCTCCGGTAAAATCGCCAAAAGCGGGCAGAGTTAGCTGATTGAGGAATTTGTCCCAAAAAAAGCAGGGCAGCCGCAGCGTGTCGAGCCGGGTGCGCAGCCGTACACAGGGATGGACATGGCCGCAGATATTGAAACCGCTCCCGGCCAGAGGTTCATGGCTTAAAACCAAGCCTTCAAGCTTGAGGCTTGATCAGTACAGTGGATACCGTAAGCCTGTAGCGCTGTAGACAAACCGCGATCGTGATTACCCAGAATGAGCTGTATCTCTACACCTGTAGTCGCTATAAACTGCTGAAGCGGCCACAGGACAGACTCAACCAGCGCCAGCCGGGAGTGAAATAAATCCCCCAAAACCAATAGCTTTTGAGGCTGAAGCTGCTGACATAGCTGAGCTAGCCGATCTAGGGTGGCTTGGTTCACTGCGCTCGAAATCGGCACGCCAAAACGCTGAAAGCTCTCAGATTTGCCCAGATGCACGTCGGCTACTAAGAGGCTGTCTAGAGACTTGATGTAAACTGCTTTTTGAGGCAGCAAATCAAAAGTTATACCGCCAAAGGAAATAGGCTGCGTCATTAAAGGCTCGACAATTTACAATGCTAAGAGTGAATATACGAAAAAGCTATGGCTGGCAAGTTAAAGAAAGGCAGTGTAGTTCGGGCCGTGCGTGAAAAGCTAGAGAACAGTCTTGAGGCTCAGGCCAGTGACGATCGCTTTCCGCCCTACCTGTTTGAGACTAAAGGCGAAATTTTAGATACCAAAGGTGACTACGCCCTCGTCATGTTTGGCTATGTGCCAACACCTAATATCTGGCTGCGCCTCGATCAGCTCGAAGAATTTGCATAGGCACTGAGAGTCGTCAGCCTGTCTGTGTACCAGAATAAAGCCAGAAGAAGTAAGGTGCTCAAAAATCTCGAAAATTGCAGAGAGCAAAAAAATAGGCTGTCTTAAGAAAAGGCAATCGGATCTGATACAGCTCGTTTAGCCTAAGATTGGGGCACCCCAGCTCATTTGCCGCTACACTCAGGGGGCTTTAACTCATGGATTCTGTCTCGACTTATCGAGCCTGTCGCGTGGCTATCATTGGGTCTGGCAGCGTTGGCAGTACGCTAGCCCAGCGCATTGCTGAAAAAAATCTGGCCGATGTGCTGCTGCTGGATGTGGTAGAAGGTCGGCCTCAAGGGCTAGCTCTAGATTTGCTGGAAGCGAGTGGCCTAGTGGGTCACCATCGCCAGATTGTAGGCACCAATGACTACGCAGAAACGGCAGACTCTGACATTGTAGTGATCACCGCAGGGCTACCCCGCAAGCCAGGGATGTCACGGGATGACCTGCTGCAGGTCAATGGCAAAATTGTTTTAGACGTGGTGCGACAGGCGATCGCCCATTCGCCCCAGGCCCGATTTATTGTCGTCACTAATCCTTTAGATGTGATGGTTTACCTAGCCTGGAAAGCCACGGGGTTGCCCTCACAGCAGGTAATGGGGATGGCAGGTGTTTTAGATTCTGCCCGGTTTCAAACCTTCATTGCGATGGCGCTCAAGGTACCTCCCCAAGATGTGTCAGCGATGGTTTTGGGCGGACATGGCGATCTAATGGTGCCTTTACCCCAATATTCGACCGTCTGCGGTATCCCCGTTACAGAACTGCTCGATCAGGCAACCATTGATCGGCTCTGCGATCGCACCCGCAACGGCGGTGCTGAAATTGTTGGACTGCTGCAAAAAGGCGGTGCCTACTCAGCTCCCTCAGCGGCTATTTATAAAATGGTAGAAGCAATCTTGCTGAATCAGTCTCGCATTTTGCCTGCCTCGGCTTATCTGCGGGGCCAGTATGGTCTAGAAGACCTCTACCTGGGCGTTCCCTGCCGCTTAGGCTGGACAGGAATTGAGGAAATCCTGGAGCTGCGCTTAACCGACGCCGAGCAGGCGCTTTTGCAAGATTCTGGTGATTTCGTCAAGGTGCGGACTGAGCAGGTGCTGAAGCAGATGTTGTAGTCTGAGCTGGCACAATGGGGGTAGCGATCGCCCCTGATTTTGTCTTGGAATTGCGATCGCGCCCAGATTCTCTGCCAGTGCTGCGGGCCAAAATGCAGGAGTATCTCAACAGCGGCGTATGGCTAGGCTAGCTGTTTAACCCGCCAGATCAGCAGGTAGAAATTTACCGATTGGGGCAGGCCAAAGCAGTACGATCGCTGCCGACTACTCTCTCAGGCGAAGACGTTTTGCCAGGGTTTCAGCTTGAGGCTAAGCTATAGCGAAAGGCAGAAGGATGAAAGCAGAAGGACGAATAGGATGCCGGTCACGTAAAGATTCAGCGATCTGAGTTGCCCTAACCAAACTGCGGTTTGCTATATTTGAGGACTCTCTCTAGACGCTCTGTAAAGTCTCAGTCTCTATGCTCAGACAAGCGGCACAGCGCCATCGCCAATGCAGGCTTATGGCTCAGATTTTAACGATTTGAGCAGATGAGTGGGACGGACTAGTCGAACGTCGTCATAGCGATCGCGGTGGTGAATCAGCATGTAATGCTCGTACTCGTACCAGTGCATTTCTCCTTTTTCTTGATTGCACCTGCGGCAGATGACCCAGAGATTTCTAAAATCTAGCGACAGCCACGGATATTGCGCTCGGGGCAGTTTGTGGTCAATAGTGCGTCCGCCCACATCGGCAAATCTCTCACCGCAGCTCGGACAGTGCCAGTCAGAATTATCTTTGGCCCACTGCTGGCTGGCCAGAGTCGTACCGTGTTGGCGATCGCCGCCATTGATGTAGCGCCAGTAATTAAACTTTTGATAGTCCTCTAGATCCTGAGGCGTCAGCTTGTGATACCGCCTGTTGCCGATCTGATCGGCTAGCTTAAAAAGATTTTCCAGATCTTTGCTGTCGGGGTTCATAACGCGTGACTCTGGTTAGCTATGCTTTTTAAGACGAACATTTTTCCTGACTCTAACAGCAGCGCCCCGTCTGTAGTCAACAGATTCAGAGTCTTCCTCTGGAAACTGCCGATCGACAATTTCTGAAATAGCGTTAACTTCTTGAGCAAGCTGCTGGTCAAAAGCTTGAATTTCTTCGTCACTCTGATACCTTTTACCAATGCGGTCGGCCTGCAAAAAGAGATCTTCTAAGGTCGGCTCGTCGTCAGCTATATGAGCAAGTAGCTGCTCGATCTTTTGATATAACTTGACAACGCTGTCCCAGCCTACGTTTTTGTAGCCTTTCTGCTTGAGCCAGGTTTGATCTGCTTTGGGTAGCTGGCTGCGGCGCTCAGAGTTAGAGCGCTGGACTTGGCGGTATCCTCTGCCGTTGAATTTTCGTGGACTTTTTTGACTGGTCATAACTATCAGAGCTACCCTAAAGTCCACCGAAACAATCTGATTAGAGCTCTGCGAATTTCACTGTCTTCGTATTGCAGCAGTGCCTGAGTATCGCGGGCTAATCTGAGCCGAATTTGGTCAACGATGTTCTTCAGGTCTTTGTTGTCTTTTTTGAGGATTTCGTTAGCATCCGTTAGCTGATCGTTTTGAGTTGTTAGAGTTTGTACTTTGCCGAATAAATTCTTATTCTCAGTCGTTAGCTGCTGAATCTGTGCTGCAAGCTGCTGCTGTTCTTGCGACAGTTTATCTCTGCGATCGCGTGATGAACCGTTGCTTTTTTCTAGTTTGGCGATCGTGTTTTCTAGTTTTTGGTGCTCTACCTGAAGCGCTTCTAATTTTTTCTTAGACTGCCCGTTCTGCCGACCAATATTTGCGTTATTTTTGCCAAGCTCCTGGTTTTTTGCAACCAAAGACTCAACTAGCTTGACTAGGCTAGGCTGGCTTTGCAAAGATTGCTCTAGTTCTTTGCATTCCTCTTCAGTCAAAGCCTTACTAACATTTTTATTGATGCCGTACTCGGCTTTCAGCCTGTCTTGAAGCTGCTTCTCTTCTGGCATTTACCGTCTCCCCTTGGGGGCCTGTGGTTTTATTATGCCTGGAGCCAACGATGATCTCTCGCAGTTTATGGTTCTCTTACACGTAACTTGCTAAATATTCAAAATTTGCTAGTCAGTAAGATTTCAACGCAGGCATGATTTTTGGCACGCTCAGACAAGTGGCACAGCGCCATTGCCAGGTCTTTTTCTCCCTGGTCATGATGAAGGCGACCTGAATGGAGAGGAAACTATGAACTCTAGAGAAGTCAGTGGATTTCTGGGTTTGGCATCAGGACTGGCGCTGATTTTTTGCTGATCTTTGGGTTATTGCAGTGGCTGGAAATTCCTTCTGGCAGCTTTTTAGACTGGTTAATTGGGGCGGCTAGCTTCTGGTGGCTGGTGATAATCGTCACCGTTCCCTGGAATATTCACTTTGAAGCCAAGGCCGTCTTAGCAGATGCCGAAACCTCCCGTCAAAAGGGAATCGAGGTGGATGAACAGCAGATGCGCTACGTGCAAACCCTATCGCGGCGATCGCTGTGGATTGCCATTGCGCTACATGCCCTCTCAGCCCTTGGGCTTTATCTGCTAGCCGCAACGGGCATCAGCGCCATTGGCTACATTAGCTCAGCGGCGGCGCTGCTATTGACTATTTTGCGACCGGCGATCGCGCTCTATCAGTATCTAGCTCAGCGTTTAGGCAGCATTCGCCACGGTCTGAAGTATCCTCGTGAAGACGTGGTGAGCCTGGGGCAGCAGGTGAGTGAACTAGAGACGTTTACCCGGCAGCTCCGCTATCAACTAAACCTGGATCAGCCTGAGGCTCATCCTGACAGTTGGGCCTCAGCGCAGCAGCAGCAAATCACGGCCCTGCGAAAGGAACTGACCCAGCTTGCGGCCAGCCACGAAACCCTAACAGCTACCAACCAGTCTGAGCATAGCCGCCTGCGTCAGGAGGCCCGTAGCGCCATTGCCCAGCTCAGCAGCGACAGTCAGTTTTTAGAACATGTGCGTGAGATTATTCAGTTTTTCAAAGCAGCCTAATACTCTAGCAGCAGAGTGTCAGGGGGCTGGTCTAGTCCGCTGTTTAGTTCGTTTTTCAATCTGGTGTCTCTTGGCAAAAAGACGTTGCTGGTGGGCCAAGGAGACTGAGTAGGGGGCTGCGGTGGCGTTTTGTGTAGCCTTTGAGTTTGAGCGCTGAGTTCTGTCAGGCGGACATTGATGAGGCGGCAGCGCTGCTCTAATCCGCTGAGTTCGTGCTCTAGGCGCTTTTTCTCTACTGCCAGTTTGTACAGGTCGAGATGTTTAGACGCCTCTGATCGCTGGCGCGGCATTGTGCTAATTTTGGTGCGATCGCCTCTAGAGCTTTGGGAGTGCATAGTAGGGAGCTGTGTCGTTCTCTGTCGAGAGTGTACCCTGGCAGACGATGAGGCTAACCGACAATAATTACGATTTACTAAAGCTTGCGGCTGTGGTGATGTTCTTTACATTTATTACACCGCCAGCCAGAGATAATGACCCACTAGCTCCCAGAAAAGACGGATACCCAGTGTGAGTTCAGTTTAGTCTGGACTGAACTGCGATGCCTCTACCCGCTGATCGCCTGTCTTACCCCCTGCTTAAATGCCCTTGCTTAAATGTATGAAACCGCAAATCATTGTCTGTGGTTTAGGTCGAACCGGATACCGCATCTTTTCATTACTCAAACAGCAGGGCGCTCAGGTTGTTGGCATTCACTATCGCCCAATTTCAAATGCAGACGCCAGCATTATTGTCGGCGATATGCGAGCTGCTACTACGCTGCTCGCTGCCGGCATTCGTGAAGCCCATACGCTGCTGCTGGCTAACTCTGACGATGCGCTGAATCTGGCTATTTTGACCCAGGCGCGGCTGCTCAATCCTCAGATTCGTATTATTAACCGCCTGTTTAGCACTAGTTTGGGCGATCGCCTTGACAGCACCCTACCCCACCACGTCAGCATGAGCGTGGCGGCGCTGGCGGCTCCTCTATTTGCCTTTGCCGCTCTGGGAAACCGGGCCATTGGGCAGATTCGGCTGATGAATCGCACCTGGCCTATCCACGAAGAATACATTGACGACGATCACCCCTGGAACGGTCGGCAACTGCGGGAGCTGTGGGAAAATCGCTCCCGGATGCTGATTTACTATCTGCCGAAGAATCAGTCAATTGACCTGGTTTCAGCCGTTGTGCAAAACAAAGCGCTGCAGACGGGCGATCGCCTGATTGTAGCCACCAAGCCCAGCCTGAACAAACGCCAAATTAATTTACTACAGCGGCTACAGCGATTTTTCGTTAGCTTTAGCCATTTTCGGCGGCAGAGTCGAGTAACGCTGCTGGTGCTACTGGTGCTGTTCATGACCATTTTTGCCGCGACTTTGACCTATATCAGCGTCAACTTTAATACTTCGTTTGTTGATGCCCTATATTTCTCAGTTGGCATGATTACGGGGGCCGGGGGGTTAGAAGAAGTGGCTGAAAAGTCTTCGGGCTTGATCAAAGTATTTACGGCGACGATGATGCTGGTGGGGGCAGGGGTGATTGGCATTTGCTATGCCCTGCTGAATGATTACGTGCTGGGGGCGCGCTTTCAGCAGGTGCTCAATGCCGCTCGTTTGCCCCATCACCATCACTATGTTATTTGCGGGCTGGGCGGTGTCGGTTTTCAAATTGCTCATCAGCTTAAGCTAATGCATCAGGATGTTGTCGTGCTAGAGCGTGATCCCAACAACCGCTTTCTTAACGCGGCGCGATCGCTCAAAATTCCGGTAGTTATCGGCGATGCCAGCGTAGATGCCACCCTTGAAACTGCCCACATTCAGCAGGCGGCTGCCCTGCTAGCGGTTACCAGTGATGACACAATTAACTTAGAAGTGGCGCTAACTGCAAAAAGTCTGGCCCCCCGACTAGCGGTTGTGGTACGCAATCAGGATGCTGAGTTTGCTCAGCAGGTGCAGCAGGTGTTTGAGTTTGAGCGGGTGATGAGTCCAACTGATCTGGCTGCGCCCGCGTTTGCGGCGGCGGCATTGGGCGGTCGGATTTTGGGCAACGGCATGACAGCTAACAGCCTTTGGGTGGCGATCGCCACGCTGATTACTCTTGGGCATCCTTTTTACGGCAAATCTATTCGAGAAGCGGCAGCGATCGCAGATTTTGTACCGCTCTACGTGGAGTCACCTCAGGCCGTAGTTCATGGCCTGAACTTACTAGAGTATGGCCTCAGCGAAAACGACGTGCTCTATCTAACGATGCCCGCCAACCGCATAGAGCAGCTCTGGCGTACCTCTTTGCTATCGCTGATGGCTAGCTAGAGCATGAAGTTCGCTACAGACAGTCCTGAAAGCTGCCCGGGCGATCGCAGCAGCTAGCCAAACAAACGGGTAGTTTTTGCAAAAATCAAAGAATAGACTGATATTTCAGGATTTTTTCCAGGCTTTGGATTGTGACAATCGTTAAGCTGGTCTAATATTACAAACAATCCCTGCTAATACCGTTGAGTGTAATTAGCCAGATCAGATGCTGCTGGTAACCTGTAAGTTTCTGTAGATAGATTGTCTGTCAGCACTGCTGTTTTCTTTCAAACTGCAGGCCCAGACAGCAGTATCTCAAACGAGTGCCCGTCAGGACTACCTGATACCCAAAGGCACTCTTTGTCAGCTAGTCATTGTCATCAATAGGCATTCTTCCCTATGGGTCGGTTGTTCGATTCAATTTTGCTTCAGTTCCTGTCTCGTCGAACGGTTCTCAAACTCTTTGGGGTAGGCGCTGTAGGCAGTGCATTAGGGTACAGTCGCTTATCTAAGCCCCAGCCAACCATCCATCAGCAAGACGCTCTCTCTCTGCCCCGTCAGGTCAGTCGCCCCCTCAAGGTGGCTGTTGTGGGCGGCGGTCTAGCGGGGCTGGCTGCTGCCTATGAGCTGAGCCAGCGCGGTGTGTCGGTGACTCTGCTGGAGCGATCGCCGCAGCTAGGGGGCAAAGTTGCTAGCTGGGCGATTGAGGTCAACGGTGAGCCGCTGATGATGGAACACGGCTTCCACGGCTTTTTCCCGCAGTATTACAATCTCTTTGGCCTAGTAGATGAGCTGAGCATTCAGCAAAATTTTAGGTCGCTGAATTTTTACTCAGTGGTTTACAAAGAGCGCTACGAGCCAGAAGTTTTTCGTCCCAGCCATTCGGCCTTTCCCTGGAACATTGTCGATCTGGCAGTTTCCTCGCCCAATCGCCTCAGGTGGGATATCAATCTGGCCAAGATCAAGCATTTAGAAGTTTTTCGAGAGATTACTGGCTTTCGGGTACCCCAGAGCTTTGAGCGGCTAGACGACATTTCTGTGGCCCAGTGGGTGGAGAAAGACTTTCCCCGGGGGCTATATGACCTGTACTTTTTGCCCTTTGCTAAATCTAGCCTGAACGCGCCGGACACCATGAGTGCGGGAGAACTGATGCAGTTCTTTCACTTTTATTTTTTGGCAATCCTGAAGGGCTGGCCTTTAATGGTACCCGTCAGGACATGGGCCGCAGCTTGGTGCAGCCGATTGCCGCCGCAATTGAGGCCAACGGTGGCCGGATTATTACAGAGGCAACTGTCAGTCGGCTGAGCTGGCAGGACGGTCAGCTCACGGGGCTAACCTTTCAGCAGGGCGATGCCCGTAGCAGCAGCGTTCCCTTTTGGGTGGATCGCAATGTGCTGCTCAGCACTGATGAGATGGAATATTACGGCGCGGGCGATCGCCTGTTTGCCCGCAAACCCAAAAGCGATCGCGCCCTGTCGCTCACCTGCACCCACCAGGGCTGCAGCGTCCACCCGCAAGTTGCAGCGGCTAATAATGGCTTTTACTGCCCCTGTCACGGTGCAGCCTACGCGGCTGACGGTGAGGTAGTTAGCGGCCCTGCCCAGCGAAATCTGGCTCAGTTTCAGGTACTAGACAGCACCGAAGCTCAGGTGCAGCTGGTGGCGATCGCCGCTGACGGCCCCATGACTGAAGAAGCCCTAGAGGCAGACTATTTCATTTTGGCGGCAGATGTCCCCGGCATGAAGCATCTGTTCTCGCTGTCTGAGGGACAGCCGCCGACCGCAGTGGTTACCCAGGTTGAGCAGCTTGCCGTCGCCGATCCCTTCGCGGTGGGCCGCTTTTGGTTTGACCGTGACTTTGACTGGAACCATAGCTGGTTTACCTCGCTCTCTGGCTACCGCCTCACTGACAGCATCACCCTCTACCACCGCATCCAAGAAGACTATATTGCCTGGGCCGACAAAACCGGCGGCAGCGTGGTTGAGCTACATGCCTACTGCTATAAAGAAAAAGAATTTCCCACCCAGCAGGACTTGCTCAATACCTTCCAGGCCGAGCTGTTTGAAATTGTGCCTACTTTGGGTACAGCCAAACTGCTGCACCGTCAGCTGGTTAACCAAAAAAACTTTGCTGGCTTTCCCCCTGGTAGCTACCCCAATCGCCCAGAAACCCTGACTGCGGCCAAGAGCCTGCTGTTTGCTGGGGACTGGGTAAAGATGCCCTTTCCCTGCGGCCTGATGGAGCGGGCAGTTAGCAGTGGGCTACTGGCGGCTAATGCTGTCTGCCAGCAAGAGGGCGTACAGCGGCGTCCGCTGATGTCGGTGAATCCAGAAGGCGTATTAAAAATTTAGGGCTAATGGACGTAACTCAGCTAGCTACATCAGCTAATGGAGAGACAGCAGCGATCGCCCCAGGCGTATCAGATACCTCAAGCAGCTCAGATATTCGCCAGCTCAGAATCAACCTCAATCACTGGTACGCTATCGCCCAGAGCCGCGAACTCACCCAGCAGCCCTTAGCTGTCACCCTCTGGCAGCAGGCCATTGTTCTCTACCGCGATGCAGTCGGCCAGGTGCAGGCACTCGAAGATCGCTGTCCCCACCGTCAGGTAAAGCTAAGTCACGCTCAGGTAGTCGAGGGCAAACTGGAATGTGCCTATCACGGCTGGCGCTTTGACGCAGCCGGTACCTGCGTCCATGTGCCCTATCTGGCCGACCATCAAAAATTACCCACCTGCAAAATCCGCACGTATCCAGTGCGAGAGCAGGCCGGGTTTATCTGGGTATTTCCAGGTGAAGCCCAAAAGCAGGCGGCGTGTGAACCGCTGCCGCTGCCAGAGTGGGATCACCTCAACTACATTGCTACCGTCTCCATCATTGAGGCCGAGGCCCACTATTCTTTTCTGATTGAGAATCTAATGGACATGTATCATGGGCACCTGCATGACAGCTATCAGGCTTGGGCCGACCCGGTTTTACAGGGACTAGAGGAAAGCGATCGCACAGTTAGTGCCCACTACGAGGCTCAAAGCTACTACAAAATCGACAAAATCTGGTCGGTTTCTCAGCTTTTTTTCCCGGCTCTGCGGCAGCTGCACCCCGAGCCCTTAGATGTCAGCTACCTGTATCCCCACTGGCGATCGACGCTGGGCCAGGATTTTGTAATTTGCTGCCTGTTTTGTCCCCAAGGGCCAACCCGCACCCGCGCCTTTCTAATCCATTTCACCTCTCTCAATGCCTTTCACCGTTTACACAAGCTGCCTGTGTGGTTTCGCCGCTGGGTGCGTGACAGCCTGTTTGGTTCGGCTCAAAAACTGCTGGATGGCCTGGTTGAGCAGGATGTGCTGATGGTTGAGGAAGAACAGCAGGCTTATCTACAAAACCCCGATCGCCGGGGGCCAGAGCTAAACCGGACACTCACGAGCGTACAGCGATTGATCTCTCATCAGGCAAAACTGTAGGCGATCGCGCTGCATTAGCTCTTCTAGCAACTGGGGTAACCCTAAGCTCTAAACCTAGGAAATTTTATAAACTTCAAAAGAACTGTCCTTATAGGTTTTCTGTAGGCGATCGCATTCCAGATTGTTTGTCCCGCTAAATACTGCATGAGTGATCCGATATTCAGACACAATCTGCTATGAGATTTCACAGCGATTTCTACGCAGCGTCGAGTAAGTCACCCAAAACCTGTCTCAGCAATAAAACTTAAATCTTTGGGACTATCGATTAAGTCCTGCAAAATAGTACGCTGTTGAACAAGTCTTTGACTCACTACTGGCCGTAATATTGGGCTTTCAAGAAGAGGAATAATTCAATGGTTCAACGTGGTTCTAAAGTTCGGATTCTACGCAAAGAATCTTACTGGTACCAGGAAGTCGGCAACGTAGCATCGGTTGACCAAAGCGGTATCATTTATCCGGTTGTAGTCCGATTTGACAAAGTTAACTATTCAGGTATTAACACTAACAACTTTGCTGAAAGTGAATTAGAAGAAGTATCTGCGCCCAAGGCTAAGAAAAAGTAAGCCATACTGCTGAACCTGATTGACTGACAAAAGCTCCTCGCGTAAGTTGGGTGAAACGAAGTGAAACCCAACGCCAACAACGGTTTCGCTGGGTTGCGCCCAAGCTTCACCCAGCCTATAGCAGACTCACAGGTTCAAGAGTTTTGTCAGTCAACCAGCTGCTGAACTGGCTGTTTATAATGGCTGATCTCAGCAAAGAGGCCGATTGATGAAGTGGTTAAACGAAAGTGCCTGAGCTGCCTGAAGTAGAAACTGTTTGTCGAGGACTCAATCAGGTCACGCTCAATCAATCGATCAGGGGTGGGAAAGTGTGCCTGGAGCGCACAGTTGCCTACCCTTTTGTCTTAGCTGATTTTTTAGCGGGGCTGACTGACCAGTCAATTGTGCAGTGGCACCGCCGAGGCAAGTATTTATTGGCTGAGCTCCAGCGTGGCGCTGATGCAGGCGGCTGGCTGGGGGTACATCTGCGTATGACGGGGCAGCTGCTGTGGCTGTCTCAAACAGCTTCTTTGCAGTCTCACTGCCGCGTTAGATTATTTTTTGATGGCGACCACGAACTTAGATTTGTCGATCAGCGCACCTTTGGCCGCGTGTGGTGGGTGCCCCCTGATCAGCCTCTAGAAACCATTATCTCTGGATTAGCGATGCTAGGGCCAGAGCCTTTTAGTGATGAGTTTTCGGTGGATTATCTCAAGGCTGTTTTAAGCAAGCGCCAGCGCCCGATTAAAAACGCTCTCTTAGATCAGGCTCTGATTGCAGGCATTGGCAATATCTATGCAGATGAAGCCTTATTCCTCAGCGGCATTCTGCCCAAGACTCCTTGCAACGGTTTGAGTCCCGATCAGATCCAGCGGCTGCATCACGCTTTACAGCAGGTGCTAGCGGCTGGCATTAGCGCTGGCGGTACGACCTTCAGCGACTTCCGCAGCGTAGCGGGTGTTAATGGTAATTACGGTGGTGAAGCCTGGGTCTATCACCGCGAAGGTCAGCCCTGTCGAGTATGCGGTACTGCCATTGAGCGCCTGAAGCTAGCGGGTCGTTCTGCCCATTATTGCTCTAGCTGCCAGCATTAGATTTCTTCGCTCAGATAGATTCAGATAAGACTCATCCCATCAGGTCTAGATCCCCTTCAGGAAAAACATTTTCTGCCTGAATGCCTGACTAGGCCAGCCGCCGCTGCAGGTTACGAATGTGAATGGCACGGCTAAAGACAGTGGCACTTTTATCGCTCAGCAGAACATAGACCCTGCCTGAAAATAACTGGCGCAGGGGCGATCGCTGGTAGACCAAAGCGCCCGCTTCTTCGTCTACTAGGGTATAGCCCATCTCGCTCAGGGCCTGATTCAGCGATCGCAAAAACTGCTGTTTACCCTTAAAAGGCAGTTCTAGCGCCAGCGTTTGGTTAAAATAGGCAGCGAGCAGCCCCCCCAGCAGCCCCACGCCAGTGCCTAGCTGCGCCGGAAAGCCTGTCTCTAAACCAACGTGTAGACTTTGAGCCACCAGCAAGGTGGTAATCAGGCCAATACCGGCAAAGTAGTATAAAAATGTAAATCCAAAGCCAGGGCCGGGTTGCGCCGTATTCACTGGTTTACCTGCATGTGTTTCTATGTCAGCATTGTCTCGGTTAAAGCGACTTTCCGGCAACTGCCCTGCACATTCTCGGCGTTTGGGGCGATAATTCAAAACAGACTCTTTTGGTGTAAATGGATGCTGCAGGATGATTGAAGTTGAGCACCTGAGCAAAACTTATGGGGCAACGCCTGCGATTCGAGACGTATCGTTTCGAGTCGAGACCGGAGAAATTTTAGGATTTCTTGGCCCCAACGGTGCTGGAAAAACCACCACCATGCGAATCCTGACAGGCTATCTGCCTGCTACCAGCGGCAGTGCCCGCATTGGTGAGTATGAAGTTCACGCTGATTCGATGGCGGTACGGCGGCGGATTGGCTACCTGCCTGAGAGTCCACCGCTCTACCCGGACATGAGCGTTGAGGGATTTTTGCACTTTGTAGCCCGCATTAAAGGCGTTGTTGCAGGCGATCGCCCTCAGAGAGTTGCTATGGCGATTGCTCGCTGTGGCTTAGACGATAAGCAGACGGTCTTGATTCGTAAGCTCTCGAAAGGTTACCGGCAGCGGGTAGGCATTGCCCAGGCAATCGTTCATGATCCGCCCGCAATTATTTTGGATGAACCCACGGTGGGGCTGGATCCACGACAAATTATTGAAGTGCGAAAGCTGATTCGGCAGCTAGCGGGTGATCATACTGTGATTCTCTCAACTCACATCCTGCCAGAGGTTAGCGTCACCTGCGATCGCGTTGCTATTATCAATCGCGGCCAGGTAGTCGCCACCGATACGCCCCAAAACCTAATGAGCCGACTTAGCGGCGGCACGGGTTACGAGCTAGAGCTAGAAGGCGATTTGCAGGTGGCCCAGCAGCAGCTCCAGGCTCTGCCCCACATTCAGCAGGTCACTGTTTTAGCAGATGATAACTTGCCCTCCCAGCGCCACCGGCTGCAGGTGATGGCGGCGACAGCGCTAGATCCCGGACGGGCGATCGCGGCTGCAGTGGTGCAGGCGGGGCTAGGACTCTATCAGCTCCGGCGTACAGCAGCCACGCTGGAAGATGTCTTTATTAACCTGACCACTCAGGAGACTGTAGAATTTGAAGCGACTGACCGTGAGCTGGTTGCACCTGAAGCTGTCAAATCTCACCCAACAGACTCGCCTGTAGTCGATCTAGCCGCTGAGGAGAACGCCCCATGAGAATAGTTGCAGGTAATGTTTTGGCAATCTATCGGCGGGAGCTGCAGAGCTATTTTGCCTCACCGCTGTCCTATGTGGTTGCCGGAATTTTTTGGATCATTGGCGGATTTTTTCTCAGCATTATCCTGCTTGGCCCCCAGGGCATCATTGCTCAAGTCGCCGCTGCCGACCAGGTGGGGACGCAGGCTCCCGTAGATGTAGTCTATGAGTTTCTCAAAGCCTATTTGGGGCTGCTGGGTTCTCTGTCGATGTTTATTTTGCCCATCTTATCGATGGGGCTTTATGCCGAGGAGCGTAAGCGCGGCACCTTGGAGCTGTTGGCTACCTCACCCATGACCAACTGGGCCGTAGCGCTGGGCAAGCTGCTGGCAGTTTTGACCTTTTATGTGACGCTGCTGCTGCCTTTACTGCTGTGCGAGGTGGTGGCCTTGAGTGCCTCAGAGCCACCTGTGCAGCTAGGCGTATTGCTTTTGGGGCACGGAGGGCTAGTACTGCTGGCGGCGGCTATCCTGTCCCTGGGCATGTTTATCTCGTCGCTTACAGAGAGTACGGTGCTGGCCGCTATCATGTCTTTTGCCCTAGTCCTGACCCTGTGGGTAATTGACTTAGTCGCAGCGGCCTTTCCGGGCTGGTTGGGAGCGGCGCTCGAGCACCTGTCGCTGCTGCGGCACTATACCGACTTTACCCAAGGCATTTTGGACACGAGCGGACTGATTTTGTTTGTGAGCTACGTGGGACTGGGGCTGTTTTTGACGGCCCAGTCAATTGAGGCTCTGAGGTTTCAGCGATCTTGATTAAGATACTCACGTTTTTCGCCGTCCCTGGGGCCTGATATGAAAAAATTAAACGTTTCTTCTAAATCTCTTAAGCACCTGATCTGGCCGGGGTTAGCCCTGATCACGGCGGGGCTGGTTGCAGCGGCAGTTAGCGGCTGGGCGCTGCTGCCTGCGGTGTTCCTGATGGCAGGTTTGGGGCTGGCTGTGCTAGGGGCCTGGTTTGGTAGCCGGGGGCTGGAGGGCTTTTGGCAGCAGCGATCGACTCAGGTGGGCACAAATGCGCTGCTGGCAACGGCAGCGGTGCTGGTGATTTTGGCCCTGATTAACTTTTTGGCCGTGCGCTACTCGGCTCGGCTAGATCTGACTGAAAATCAGCTATTCACCCTAGCACCGCAGTCTGAGCAGGTGGTGCAAACGCTGAGCCAGCCAGTCAAGGTGCTGATTTTCGATGTAGCCCCCAATCCTCAAGATCAGCAGCTCCTTAAGAGCTATCAGCGGCAAAACCCCGACCAGTTTAGCTATGAGTATGTCAACCCCTATGAGCAGCCAGTCCTGAGCCAGCAGTTTGGCGTGCAGACTCCAGGGGAGGTCTATCTCACAGCAGGCGATCGCCGCCAGCTAGTGCAGCGCCTAAACGAAAGCGATCGCCTCTCAGAGCGCCAGTTAACCAATCAGCTCGATCGACTAGGCAGCGATCGGGAGGCTACTGTTTACTTCCTGCAGGGGCATGGTGAGTATGTAATCGACGGTACCAAGGCCGGACTGTTTGAAGCGGCTCAGAGCCTAGAAGAAAAAAACTATACGGTTAAGCCGCTCAATCTAGCCGCTCCAGAAACCGAGACAGAGGATCTAGAATCGCTGCTAGAGCCAGACGCCACCGAGCCAGAAGCGCCAGCAGCAGGGACAGCCACCTCCCCAGAAAATCCAACAGCCGCCCCGGCAGATTCGAGTGATCAGCCGCAGATTCCAGAAGACGCCAGCGTGGTGATTATTGCGGGGCCACAGCAGGCGCTCTTTGAGGCTGAAATTCAGGCACTAGAGACTTACCTAGCGCAGGGAGGCAATGCCCTGGTGATGGTTGATCCTAATACCCGCAATGGTCTGGACAACTTTTTAGCCAGCTGGGGCGTGGCCCCAACTCAAGAGATAGTGCTGGACAACTCTGGGGCAGGTCAGCTTGTCGGGCTTGGCCCTGCTGCCCCGATCGTGTCTGATTATGGCAATCATCCCATCACTCAGGAGTTCGGCGGGGGTCGCTCCTTTTACCCGGTGGTGCAACCCTTAGAAATCACCGAAGTGCCTAACGTGACGGCCACGCCTCTGCTGATAACGGGCAACGAAACTCAGGCGCAAACGATTTCAGACGAGGGAGAGCTGCAGTTTGACCCGGCTCAGGCTCCTCAAGGCCCCTTTGTGGTAGGGGTCGCTCTAACCCGTCCGGCGCAGACCTCCGCTGCCTTGTTACCAGACTCTGCCTCAAGGTCGGCAACTGGGGAGGCCGGTGCTGAGGGTGCCGATGAGGCCGATGAGGCCGATGATACAGACGCTCCCGCTGAAACCCGCATGGTCGTGCTAGGCAACTCTAGCTTTGCCTCAGATGGTCTGTTTCAGCAGCAGCTCAATGGAGACGTCTTTTTAAACTCAATTAGCTGGCTGGGCCAGCAGGCGGATGAGACCCTCTCGATTCGGCCCAAAGAAGTCACCCGGCGGCGGATTTTGATGACCCCAACGCAGCAGATAAGTATTGCCGTCTTTGCCTGCTTGATCCTGCCGCTGATTGCTATTGTCGGGGCGGTGGTGATGTGGCTTAGGCGACGATAGGAGATTTTTATGAAGCTACAGCGTAATACGGTCATTCTCTTAGTCGTGGCTTTGGGGCTAGGGGGCGTCGTGCTTATTAGCGAGTCGCAGCGATCGCCTGACACCGCTGACACCCTAGAGCAAGACCAGGGCGATCGCCTGTTTGACTTTGAAGAAGCCGACGTTCAAACCCTCACGGTTGATGCCGACAATGGAACGCTGCGCTTTGAACGGGATGGGGCTGGCGAGTGGCAAATGACTGAGCCAGAAAATACCCAGGCCGAACCTGCCGCGATCGCCTTTTTGCTGAACCTGTTGAGAACCGAGTCAGCCCGAGAGACCCTGAACATTACCTCGGCAGAGCAAGCTGATTTTGGCTTTGATCCTCCCGCTGCCACCGTTGAGTTCGCCCTAGCCGACGGGACGACTCACACCCTGACTCTGGGCACTACAGCCTTTAGCGGTGACGCCGTTTACGGCCTCATTGACGCTGAAGCAGTGCCGCTGCCAGAGGACGCCGGAGAGATTGCCGTGCAGGTAGTGCCGATTGACTTTGTTAATGCGGTCAATCGACCCGTGGAGGAATGGCAAGTAGCGATCGCGCCAGCTACCCCTGACGCCAGCACCCCAGCGGCAGGGTCTTCTAGTGAGAGCCAGTCTAAAGCGGCTGAGTCGCCTGATCCGCCTAATCTCGAAGCATCACCCTCTACACCCCCAGAGGCTGCGCCCCCAAGCAATAGCCAGAATTAGCGTTAAAAAAGATCAGGCTTAGAAAGGTATAGCGGAAGGCAGAAGGCAGAGGGCAGAGGGATGAATAGGATGTCGGTTACGTGAGGATTCAGCGATCTGAGCTGTCCTAATCAAACTGCGGTTTGCTGTAAAAGCAAGATTGCGCTCTATGCCCTCCAAAACTGCTCCTGACTTTTCAGCATCTCGCTGGCCGAAGTCAGGATTTGCAAAGATCTTTTAAGCCAGAGTTAACCTGTTTCTCAGGTTCGATGTTTAACGTTTAGCAAATAGCTTTAATTGAGCTTGTTTTGAGGGAGCCGCTTGAAGCTTTTTAGAAACTTTCTGGCTTTGGTTGAAAATATTCCATTACTGCAAATTTGAAGTGATGATGTGAGAGAGCGAGTTTGGTATGTCAGAAATGACGTTGACTCAGGATAAAAAGCTTGCGATTCGAGCTGTGGTACAGGAGCAGCTCAGAGCTTTTCAAGCTGATGACAGTGATGCTGCCTTTGTTTTAGCGGCTCCCAGCATTCGGCAAAAACTTAAGACAGCAGACAGCTTTCTGACTCTGATCAAAACAAACTATTACCCCATCTATCGCCCTAGGTCAGTTGTTTTTGAGAGTTCTACTTTTTTTCAGAATATTCCTACGCAGCTAGTTATGTTTCTGTCGCAGCGGTCTGAGCTATTTCGGGCTATGTACCTAATGGAGCAGCAGACGACTAGAGACTGGCTAATTCAGGGCTGCTACCTGTTTCCGGTCAAAAAGTAGGCTTAATAGCCTCCCAGGAGTCCTCTGCGCTTAGCCTGCTGCTCGGCCCAGCGAAAGATGAGCAGACCGATGCCAAAGTAAAAGATGCCATTGGCGATCGCAATGCCAAGCCGTAGCGGATCGAGGGCTTCACCTCGCGCCATCAGGTCACGCAGCAGGCCGGTACTGGGCAGCATCGGCAAGAGCTGAGCAATCCAGTAGCCTGGGCCAGTCCACTCTTCAGTAGGGGCGGCCAGCAAAAACAGCAGCGCGAACTGAAACACGCCCAGCACCTGCTGCACCCGCTTGAAAACCAAGGCGCAGGCTCCCATAAAAAAGGCTAAACCGTAGCCTGCCATCAGCATTGTCATTAGCGGCAAAACCAGCGTCGGTGGGAACGCCAAGCGGCTGCCTGTAATGCCAATCAGGATTGAGAGAATCAGCACTATCAGCGTCAGGCGCAGCGCCAGACTGGCGAAGGCTCGGGCGATAAAAATCTTAGGTGCTCCAAACGGAGACAAAAAACCTGCTCTAAAGTCCCGGTTTGGGCCTCTAGCTGCAGGCCAATGGCAATATCGTTGACAATATACAAAATTAGCGTCCAGGCCACATAGCCAATGACCACAGCATCTAGGCGATCGCCAAAGCCTACAGCTGGCCCCGCCATGTACTGAGCGCTGAGAAACAGGCCGTAAAAAACGGTCGTGATGATAAACAGGCCGGCAATCACCTCCGCCGGGTAACGAATGAACTGAATCCAGGTGCGCTTAAGTTCGCCCATTAAGAGTTCAAACATGTTGCTCTCCCCGTACCAGCTTGAGAAAAATCTGAGTTAAATCGGCCCGGTCTTTGACAACTTCGACCAGCGGTAGAGGTTTGAGCAGATCTAGAAGCTGATAGAGCTGGGTAGATTTACCAGAGAACGTGATCTGATTGGGGTGGGCCATAGCCCCCAAGGCCGCGATCGCCTGCTTACGGTTTTCATCTAAGTCGCCTTCAAACTTGATCTGATAGGTAGAGCCAGAAAACTGCTGGATCAGATCTCGGGTAGGCTTTTCAGCAATGATCTGCCCTTGGCGAATGATGGCGACGCGGTCGGAGAGTTCTTCGGCGACATCAAGCTGGTGCGTGGTGAGCAAAATGGCACAGCCAGCGTCAGCAATTTGCCGCACCAGGGTTTTGACGGTTTCGCTGGCTTCCACATCTAGCCCTAGCGTGGGTTCATCTAGCAGCAGCAGTCGAGGCTGATGAATTAGGGCCACGGCGATCGCTAGTTTTTGCTGCATCCCCCGTGACAGCTTCTGTACCGGAGTATTTCGCTTGTCGAGCAGGTCAAACTGTTTGAGTAGCTCGCTGCCTCGCTGCCTGGCTAGACGACTGGAAACGCCGCGCAGGACACCAAAATAGTCTAGATTTTCCAGGGCCGTCAGTTTCCAATACAGGTTGCGGTTGCCTTCTAGCACCGCGCCCACCTGCTTTAGCGCCCGTGCCTGCTGGTGGGGATCGAGTCCGGCAATGCGAACGCTGCCGCTATCGGGCCGAATCAGGCCCGCAATCATTTTGATGGTTGTGGTTTTGCCAGCACCGTTGGGGCCAAGAAAGGCCAGAACCTCCCCGGCATAAATCGTCAGGCTGACGTCGCGCACGGCCTCAAAGCGCTTTTTGCCTCGGCCATAGCTTTTGCGCAAGTGGTGAACTTCCAGGGTTGCTGTCAGCTCCGAGGCGTTAGAGGCAAAATGGGTCGTTGGAAATGAAGGAAGCTCCAGCGTCATAGCGTAGCGGCACGTAATGCCTTAACCTTTCTTAAGAATGTCTCATTATCCTAACGCGAAATCATGAGCCAAAAAGAACAGCTAATTGCAATGGCAGAAGACGAACTGACAGAGTACAGCAGTGAAGCGCGAAAAATTGAGAAGCTGCGCCGTAAGTTTAGCTTCGCGGTTTCGCGGCAGCAGCAGCAGCAAATTCGTCACGAGATTATGGACGAACTGCCCCAGAACTTTGTGGCTCAAGTTGTAGAAGAAAATCGTCAAACGGTGGCGCTACCGTTTTGGGGCATCGGGGGCCTGGGCCTGCTGCTGGGAATTTCTGCAACCCAGCCGCTAGATTTTATTGCTACAGGCGTTGGCTTCTATGCCGCCTTTAGCATTCAAAAATGGGGCTGGAATTTGCAGGCCCGACGCCTCGTGATTAAGACTATTGACAACATTGAATACCGGATTCTACACCCTGACGAGGCTGAGTGAGCAGGCGCTGACTTTGCTCAGCCTAGCTGCTGCAAGAGCTTGATCAAGCGCGATCGCCGCACAACATAAACTCCCCGCAGCTTGCCATGCTGGGTTTTAACGCTGGCCCGAGAAAAAGCCAAAACAGCGGTGACGTAGCGAACTTTGAGCTGCCGCTTGACTTGAAAAGCCTGCCGCATGCACTGTTTTAAAAAGTCTTTCTTAAAGCCGTAGGTTCGCTTGCCCATACGGCGATAAAGACGAGTGCCATCAAAGCGCACTTCTCCCTGGTGAGACTTGACATCAATCACAAAGATCCGCTCGTTAGGCGAAAAGCAGACAATATCGGCATCGCCGAGACGTCCCTGCAGCGGCATATTGTATTCAAAGCGCCAGCCAGCTTCCGTTAGCGGCTGTAGCAGCTGAGCAATCTCTTCTTCAGCCTGGGCACCGCGATCGGCCTGGTCTGCCCGTCGCCAAAATTCTCTACCTCGCCAAACCGAGGCGGCTGAACCTGACCAGCACAAGCCGTAGAGACAGGCTAGGGTGAGCGGCAGGGGCACCTGAAGAGAATTTTCTGCTGACTTTGAAAAATCCAGGACTGACTTTTGTAGAATTATTGGCGCGATCGCCAACCCGACTGCAGCCAACCACATGCCTGCAGCTTTAGAGCGCCGTCTGAAAGCCATTTGGCGTACATTGTGTCCGGCTCGACGAGGCGATCGCGCCATGCTCACTTGGATCTAATTTGCACTCTTTATCATAAACGCCAGAAAGACTGCAAAAAGGTGCTTTTCAGCCTTAACAGAAACTTCATCTGTGCAGTAAATTAGCCAGTGTGTGAGCGCTGTGTAACAGCTCTAAAACGCGCTCATTAATTAACGACTGCTACCAGCTTCACCAGCAGACTGATTGACCCCCTTTGAGACAGAAAAAATTCAAAAATCTTCCTAAAGCTGGTAGTATATACATGAATCTTTGTTAAGCTAAGTTACATTAAAGCGATAAGGACAGCTAACTATGCCATACACAACTGAAGAAGGGGGTCGCCTCAACAATTTTGCCAGAGAGCCTAAGATGTATGAGGCTGAGCCGCCCAATGGCAACCAAAAGCGTAATTATATTATTCTAGGAGCGCTAGGGTTAGCGCTAGTCAGTGGCTTATTTTATGTTGCGGTTGCGGTTTCCTAAGACCGTCAGATTATCTTCTAATTTTCAACTGTTTAAGGCTCACGAGGCTTGACTTAGATCGGCTTCGTGAGCTTTTTTCAAGGATTATCCTGATAGCAGCGATCGCGGTTGTTAAACATGACAGAAGTCTACATGAGTGCTCACACGTTGAATGAAGTGTGCAATGATGAACCCGAACGTTTCTATAGACCTCTACTCATGGATCTAGCGAAACTGATCTGTCATGTCTGTGGGGCATGTCTGTGGGCCAGACTGATATAGCAGTCAATAGGTAGTAGAAGATTAGATACCTAGATTAGAGACATTGAGCGTGAACCCGTAAGGCTGCACTATGGCAAATCAGGAATACCTTCAGCGATTGTTTCAGGGCACCGATAGCTGGAATCAGTGGCGCAACAAAAATAGTGCAGCGGCTGTCGATTTGAGCTACGCAGATTTAAGCCAGCGTCAGCTCCAGGCAGCCAACTTAAAAAATGTTAATCTAACCGGCGCTAACCTAATTGGCACAACGCTAACCCAAGCAGATCTAAGCGAGGCCAATCTAGCTCAGGCAGATTTAAGCGGTGCTGACCTCAACCAGGTTAACTTAGCTCAGGCCAGCCTTTGTCAGGCCAATTTACTGGGTGCCGATCTCAGCGCTAGCAACCTGAGGCAGGCTGACCTAGGGCAGGCAACGTTCAATCGCTCTAACCTCAGCGAGGCCGACCTGAGCCAGACAAACCTCAAAGAGGCCAGTCTAGTAGGCGCAGACCTGAGTCGTGCCAGCTTGCAAGCGGCCAACCTGCAGGCAGCTAACCTTAAACGGGCCGACCTGCAACGCTCTGATTTGAGCCAGTGTAGTCTAACCGGGGCCGACCTGAGCGATGCTCGACTGCTCAACACTAACTTGGAAAACGCTAACCTCAGCCAGGCCGTGCTCACAGGCGCAAGGTTGAACCGAGCAACGTTGGTCAATGCCAATCTGTCTGGGGCAAATCTAACCGGGGCTACACTGCTAGGGGCAAATTTGACCCAGGCCAATCTAACCGGGGCGACGCTGCGAGAAAGCAACTTTAGCGGGGCCAACCTCAGCTATGCTAATTTGTCTGGCCAAGACCTGACTCACCTGAACTTCACCGGAGCCAGTTTGAAGGGTGCGATCTTGCAGAATGCCAATTTGACTCAGGCCATTCTGACTGAAGCTGACCTGGCAGAGGCCGATTTGACAGGTGCGCTGCTGCCGACCGGGGTGGCAGCTCCAGAATAGTGTTAGGACTGGCGCTACATACCAGCAGTCCAGATTTGGGGCTGGCCCTGAGTGATTTTGAGACCTTTTCTCGCCATCAGGTCTGGCCCCTAGGCCGTGACCTCTCAACTTATTTGCACCATTATTTAGCTGATTTTGTTCAACCTTATGGCTGGGCAGATCTAAGCTTTGTGGCGGTCGTCAAAGGCCCTGGCGGTTTTACGGGGACGCGTATTGGCGTTGTAACAGCGCGGACTCTGGCTCAGGCGCTGGATCGCCCCCTGTTTGCAGTTTCGAGTTTGGCAGCTTGGGCACGGCGATCGCGTAGCGACCAAGACACTCATATTGCCGTACAGATGCGCGCTCAGCGAGATCAAGTCTATGGTGCTATCTATCAAACTGACGGTAGCTATTTAACCCCTGTCTTAATCGATAGCGTGATGTCTCTGACAGACTGGCACTGCAAACTGGCTGCCTGGCCCCAAGCCTATCGTCTAGTACTGGCAGAAAATGACCTAGCCGCGTCTGTCACGGATGTTTTAGACTTGGCCTATCAGCGATGGCAGCAGGGCGATCGCCCGCACTGGTCAGCAGCACTGCCTTATTACGGGCAGCATCCGGTGACTTTAAGCTGAACGCAGCGTTTCTGTTGTCCCTTGCTGCTGTAGCTCGTGCATGTGGTGAAAGAGCTGCCAGCAGTATTGCTCAGGGAGTCCGCAGGTCAGGGCACCCCGCAAAACAATGTTAAAGTACCAGTCGTTAAGAGCGATCTCGTGGGTCAGCTTTTGGAGAACGGTGCAGGTTGGTTCAGGTTTCTTGGGCGGCAGCATAGTTAAACCCTTTATGATAAGAACACTTCAGCGCAGAATTTAAAGATCTATGACCGCTCAAGCTGTTAACTCTGCAGTCATCGAAAAGCTTAGCTGGCAGTGGCGAGGCTACAACGTTAAATATACGGTTCAGGGCGAAGGGCTGCCCCTGATTTTGATTCATGGTTTTGGCGCTTCTATGGGTCACTGGAAAAAAAATATTCCGGTCTTAGCGATCGCAGGCTACCGAGTCTACGCGCTAGACCTGCTGGGCTTTGGTGCCTCTGATAAGCCAGCTATAGATTACACCCTAGATCTGTGGCTGGCGCTGCTGAAAGATTTTTGGCACGCCCACGTACAACAACCAGCGGTATTTGT
The DNA here is from genome assembly GCA_012032345.1 of Leptolyngbyaceae cyanobacterium RM1_1_2. Taxonomy (GTDB): domain Bacteria; phylum Cyanobacteriota; class Cyanobacteriia; order Phormidesmidales; family Phormidesmidaceae; genus Sphaerothrix. Next base: position 38,952 of record JAAUQI010000005.1, read on the forward strand.
AGGTAACTCCATTGGTGGCTTGCTGACGCTGATGATGCTGGCTAACCATCCCGAAACTGCTCGAGGTGGCGTGTTGATCAACTGCGCTGGCGGCTTAAACCATCGCCCCGAAGAACTTATACTGCCGCTGCGGATGGTTATGGGAACGTTCACCAGACTGGTGAGTTCCCAGATGATTGGGCCGTTTGTATTTAACCGGGTACGACAAAAACACCGCATTCGCGGTTCCCTCAGGCAGGTTTATCGCAATCAAGCAGCTATTACCGATGAGTTAATAGAAATGCTTTATCAGCCTGCTTGCGATCCGGGGGCACAGCAGGTTTTTGCCTCTGTCATGACAGCCCCTGCTGGCCCGAAGCCAGAAGAGTTACTCCCCCAGATTCAGCAGCCTTTACTGGTGATATGGGGAGAAAATGACCCTTGGACTCCGATCAAGGGGGCCGATATTTATCGTCGCCTGAGTCAAAGAATAGACATTCAGCCTAAAGTGACATTTCGATCAATTCCAGAGACAGGCCACTGTCCTCATGACGAGCGCCCAGAAGTCGTTAACCCGGCAATTTTAAGCTGGTTGACTACACTGACATCAGCTTAGAAACCTTTCAGAAAGCTCGAAAACCAGCAGAAACAATGGCACAGAGCCTCTGCTGGTTTTATTTAGTAGCCTGTTGATTAGCTGTGGTCTGACTCAGGCAGTGAGATGAATGAGCTGGTCTAGGGTTTGCAAGAGGATCTGCTCATTGTAAGGCTTAGAGAAATAGGCAGTAGCACCAAGACTCAAAGCCAGTTGACGGTGCTTTTGACCACTGCGCGAAGTGAGCATAATCACTGGGATATCGCGGAGGGAGTCGTCAGCTTTAGCCTTGGCTAGGAAGCCAAAGCCATCGAGTCTCGGCATCTCGATATCACAGATAACCACTTGAGGAGCAAGACCGGCTAAGAGCTTATCGAGAGCATCTTGGCCATCTCTAGCCTGTTCAACGCGGTAGCCAGCCTTTTCGAGAGTAAGCGCGAGGAAGCGACGAACGTTGATGGAGTCATCTACAATCAGCAGGGAAGGGCGAGAACGAGCGGCAGAGGCAGCTAGGGCAGCAGAGTGAGAGAGGGGAGCGGCGGGCGAGTAGGAGAGCGGTGCCGCTAGCTGAGCTGCCGCAGAGGGTAGCTGCTGATTGCTAGAGATCCAGTAGAGCAGTTCTGGGATGCTGAGCAAAGGGACAACGCGACCATCACCGAGGATAGTACAGTTGCTAAAGCCAGGGGGCAGGGGCAGGTCTCCTTCGACGCGGCGAATAGCAACTTCTTGTTCTCCCCAGCAGCGCTCTACTTGCAGGCCGACACAGTGACCACCGTGATTGACAACTAGCACAGTGAGGGCATCGATAGCCGGGGGTGTTTCTAGCTTGTAAGCCGGTCGGGGACCATTGAAGGTGAGCCAGTCAGCCAGCTGGAGCAAAGGAATACGGCGATTGCCCCAGGTAAAGCCATCAGCTAGAGCAGCAGCCGAGATCGCCTCAGGGGGGAGGACGAGAATCTCTTCGAGGGCGTCGGTGGGAATCGCCAAGGCCATATTTTGGCTTTCGGCCAGCAGGATGCGAGCGACCGAGAGGGTCAGCGGCACCGAGAGGGTGAAGGTAGTGCCCTGTCCGGCTTCGGTGGCGACGGAGATTTCGCCGCGTACCTGCTTGAGGTTGCTGCGTACAACATCCATGCCGACGCCGCGACCCGAGAGGTCAGTGACCTCAGTAGACGTGGAGAAGCCCGGTTCAAAGATCAGCGAGAGCAGGTCTTGCTCAGTGGCAGCCGCCAAAAGGTCAGCATCTAAGCCCATCCGAGCAGCGCGCTGGCGAATCTTGTTGAGGGAGATGCCGCGACCGTCATCACTGAGGAAGATAATTGTGCGGTTATGGCGATGAGTAGCGCGAATCTGGATCAGCCCTTGGCGGGGCTTGCCGTGGGCGATGCGGGTTTGGGGGTCTTCGAGGCCGTGGTCAAAGGCATTGCGCAGCAGGTGCATCAGGGGATCAGCGAGGGTTTCTAGGATGTTGCGGTCAACTAGGGTATGGCCACCCAAGACTTTGAGCTGAGCCTCTTTGCCATGCTGGAGACAGAGTTCTCGCAGGGCGCGGGGGAAACGCTCAAGGATATCACCGAGGGGTCGCATACGTACCTGAGTAAGACCGTTTTGCAACTGCTTGCCGGTTTTGTTGAAGTTGCGCCCGGTTTGCTCAGTCTCTTCGAGTTCGAGTTCGACATCGCTGGTGACCTCTTGAATCTGGACGATGGTTTCCATCATCTCTTGAGAGAGCAGGTGCAGATCGCTGTAGCTATCCATCTCTAGGACATCAAAGGCACCCTTGAAGGCAGGAGATGACTGTGGCAGGGCAGCGGAACTAGCCCAGCTAAGGCGCGCAGATGAATCAGACGCTGGCAGGTGGGCTAGGGCAGATAGATGTTCTTGAGGTGTGCCTTGGTCGTAGGTAGAGCGCAGATGGTTGTTAGCGGCTTCGAGGGTTTGGACTCGCTGCTTGAGCATATCTAGAAGGCTACGAAGGCGATTGAGGTTGAGCGTCAGACTATTGCGTTCGATAGTGAGTTCGCCCATGAGGTCGTTGAGGGCATTGAGACGTTTGACCGAGACGCGCACGGTGCTCTCGGGCACTTCGTCGTCGTCGTCGGCAACAGTAGCTGGCTCACGGGTGGGTAAAGCACTGAAGTTATGAGCAGTAACGGGTGACTTAGAAAAGTCAGAAGCTTCTAGTTTCTCAGAAGCTTCTGAGAAGTCAGAAAACTCAGGGAGGTCAGAAAACTCAGACGACTGGAACTCAAAGCTGTCTAGCTCAAAACTGTCTGACTCTAGAGTATCAACTTCAGCAATAACGTCCTCTAACTCAATGATGGGCACTGTGACCGTGCTGGCAGCGGGTAAGTCTGTCTCGGCTGTCACGACAGTCTTATCGACCTCGGCCTCTTTAGCCAAAGCTGTCGGCAGCAGGGCTATCTGTCCGGTTAGCACTAGGGCTTGAGAGCGTCGCCAGGCGGCTATAGCTAGGCGAGCGATCGCCTCATAGCGCTCTGGGGTAGCTTCTAGCTGCTGAGCGACAGACTGACACAGGGCGCTGAAAGCCGGTAGCTGCAGCATCTCCCCGAGTCCTTCTAGCTCTTGTGCCAGAATCATCACCTCTTCGCTGAGGCAGGGCTGCTCGGGGTCAGCCAGGATGGCCTCTAGCCGCTGCAGGCAGGCTTCCACCTCAGTTTCAAACAGCATGGGCACAATGTCTTGGCCTTCCTCAGGGGAAAGCATCGAGGCGACATCTTCGGCCTGTGGGTCGCCGAGTCGCTGATGCAGCTGCTCAAACAGCGGCTGAGCCTGTTGCTCTAGCCAAAAGTCTTCAATTGACTTTTGCTGTCGGTTCCACTCAATCACCTGGCTGAGACAGTCCACCGCTGAGAGCAATAGCTGCTCTAGCTGGGCATCTGTCTCTAGCTGGTGCTTCTGAACCTTGAGTACCTTAAACGAATCCTCTAGCTGGTGAGCGAACTGGCTCAGTACCGTATAGCCCATCATGGCTGCCCCGCCCTTGATAGAGTGAGCCGCTCGCAGCGCTGCGTTGAGCTTATCGGTTGCCACTTGGCCGTGGGCGATACCTATGAGCGCACTTTCGAGATCTCCCAGGTAAGCTTGGGCTTCATCGAGAAACTGCAGCTTGATTTCGAGTTCCTTGGTTTTAGACATCGTTTTCCCTCTCAGCGTCAACTTTGAACGTGTCCACTGATGCCTGTAGCGCCTCTGTCACTAGCACAGTAGAGCGTAGGGCATCCGAAACCTGCAGAGAGGAACCTGAGGTCTGCTTGGAGACTTCGGCAATCATCTGCATGAGTTGGGAAACGGAGGTAGAGGTTTCTACCTGAGAAACCGTTGCCGTTGAGATCGACTGCACGAGCTGGTCAATTTGGCTGGAGACACCCAGGATTTGCTCAAGGCTGGCTTTGGCGTCTTCAACTAAGTGGGTGCCTTCGACCACCTGAGCTGTACTCTGCTCCATTGCTTCGACCACCTGAGCGGTCTCGCGCTGAATGGCATCGACGATTTTTTCAATCTCCTGGGTGGCAGCAGCGGAGCGGTTAGCCAGCTCACCGACTTCTTCGGCGACTACGGCAAAGCCCTGCCCTTCTTCGCCAGCGCGGGCGGCCTCGATGCCCGCGTTGATGGCCAGCAGGTTAGTTTGCAGCGCAATCTGGTTGATCAGCGAGACGACTTTAGAGATTTGCTGAGAAGATTCGCCCAAGCGCTTTACCTTCTTGGCAGTTGTGCCGACGGTTTCCCGCAGCATCAGGATATTTTGCTCAGTGCGCGCCATCGCCACGCCCCCCGACTCGGCAGTCGTGAAAGCGGTGTGGGCTACCTGGGCGGCCTGACGGGCGCTTTCGGCAACTGACTGAATGGAGTCGGTCATGTCTTCGACTGAGCTGAGAGCGCGGGTGATGTCTTCTGCCTGAGCGAGCGCTTCGGTGGCTAGCTGGCGAATAGCGCCTTCATTCTCCCCGACTGAGCGGTTGACCTGCTCGGCAGAGACTTTTACCTGGGTGACGATTTGACGCAGACTTTCGATAATCGAGTTAAAAAAGTCGGCAACGGTGCCAATCTCGCCGACTGTGACATCAGCGCGCACGGTCAGGTCTCCGCTGGCTGCGCCTTCGACATCGCTGAGCAGATTAATCAACTGGAGCTGTAGCTGCTCCTTCTGCTGCTGCTGCTCAGCGGCTATTGATCTCGCCTGCTCGGCGGCGAGTTCTTGCTGAGCGGCTAGTTCCCGTTGGGTTACCGAATCGCAGCGATCGAGTGACAGACTGACCTGAGTTGCCACCTGGGTGAAAAAGTCAATCTCGACCTTGCTCCAGTCGCGGGGGCCAGAACACTGGTGGGCAATCAGCAGCCCCAGCAGGCGCTCTCCTTGGTTGATCGGGGCCAGCATGTTGGCTTTGACTGCAAAGGGAGCCATCATTTCTAAATGGCATTCGGCTAAGCCTGCTGTGTGAATATTGGGCATGACCTGAACCCGACCCTTTTTGTACTGGTCAATGTAGCTTCTGGCAAAGCAGGGGTCGTGAATCTGGGCACCGAGGGCTTTAGGCCAAGGCTCAAGGACTGATTCGGCAGCGATGGTGCCTTGCCAGTCGTTATCAAACTGATAGAAAACTACTCGATCAGCTTGTAGTATCTTGCGGATTTTTTCGATGGGCAGATTTCTCAGTATTTTATCTGCTGTTTCGTACTGAACCGTTTCTAAGGTAATGTCTCGCAGGGCCTCCGATCGCTCAGTCTCAGCCTGCCGCTGGGTAAGCAGATTGCTGCGGTCAAGAGCGAGGCCAACCTGATTGGCCACCTGGGTAAAAAAGTCAATTTCGTTTTGAGTCCAGTAGCGGGGGCGATCGCACTGGTGGGTAATCAGCAGCCCCAAGAGCTGCTCGCCCTGATTAATCGGCGCAACCAGGTTGGCTCTAACCTTAAAGGGTTCTAGCTGTTTGAGATGGCATTCTGTGAGTCCTGCTTTGTAAATATCAGCAGTTGCCTTCACACGCCCACGTTGATACTGGCCCACATAGTTTTTCTCAAAACAGGGGTCGTGAATTTGAGCGCCGAGAGCCTGTGGCCAAGCCTCGGCGACTGATTCTAAAGTCACGGTACCTTTCCAGTTTTCATCAAAGAGATAAACGACGACGCGATCGGTTTCGAGGGTTTTACGGATCTGGTATAGAGGCAACTGGGTTAAGACTTCAGCAGCAGTTTGCGCCTGAATGATCTCTAGCGTGATATCTTGAACGGCTTGCGATCGCTTAGTTTCGGCTGTTCGAGCTTGTAAATAAGTAAACTGGTCGGACAGCATTCCTAGCTGAGAAGCGACCTGACGTAAAAAGCTGATTTCTGCTTCTTCCCAGGCGTGCAGTGCTGCACAGTGATGGGCAATCAACAGGCCCAAAAGCTGTCCCTCGTTCAGAATGGGCACGATAAGGTTAGACTTAATCTGCAATCGCTCCATCAGAGCCTCATGGTCAGGATGATAGTCAGCCGCGAACACGTCGTTGTTAATAACAACGCGATCTTCCCGGTAGGCCATGATTAAGTTTTGAGGAATGCAGGGATCTTCAATTTTGTCGTTGAGCGCTTGGGGCCAACCGGATAAAACGGATTCATTTGAGATATAGCCGCTCCAGTCTGGGTTAAACCGGTAGACGACAACGCGATCAGCCGCTAACACTGCACGGACGCTGTTGAGTGCCTGAGTGAATGCTCGGTCTAAGTCTTGCTGATTGCGGATACGAGAGCTGGTAATCTTCGCCAATAGCTGAGCCTGACTAGTGGCTCTAGTTTGCTCTTGCAGCAGTCCTCTGACCTGACTGACGAGGGCATTAAATGTATTAGCTAGGGTCTGAGATTCTTTGGCTCCGTACACCGGAGCCGAAACCTCAAGATTACCTGCGGCGGCCTGCTCTGCTGTGCTGGAGAGATAGCGCAAAGGCTTAGAAAGCTGACTAGCCAACCGCGAGATCACGGCGATGGCCACTGCCGCAGCCGCCAGCGTGGCTAATAAGAAAACGACCACTAGACGATTGCCTGCGGAGGCGAGTTCACTGGTGTCAACCGAGGCGATCGCCATCAGGGTAGACTCCTGGATGGGCGAAAGATAGTATTTTCGACCCTCATGAACGAAAGAAATAATCACGCCCTCGTTGCCTGCCTCTGCGGCAAAATCTCTAAATTTAAGATTTTTGGCCTCAGCATCAGCGCGCATTTGAGCCTCCAGCTCGGCTAGATTGCCAGATAAAGAGGTTTTCAAGAGAGCCGCCACATCAGTAATGAGGGTGCCGCCAGTCACCGTTTCTGTATCGATCAGTCCGGCTGAGCCAATTGTCTGCAATACTTTTGCAGTTCCCGAATCAATCAGCTGTACCTGCTGGGAGTTGCCGATGCCTGCGAGTTCCAGCGTGGCTGAGATATTTTCGAATCCGCTGGAATTTGCCGCCGCGACCGCTTTGACAACGCCCAGGAAATTTCCTGTATCTGGGTCTTGAATAGCCTGACTAAACTCTAAGCCGAAGGTATTGGTGGACTGGTCGAAGATGGCTGAAGAGACCCACTTAGTATTCTTCTGAGCCTCTTGCCACCAGGCTTCGTCACTCTGGATAAAGTCAGAAGTGAGGTTGCTGTAGGCAACATTGAGGCCGCGCTGCTCGGTAAAAGACAGCTCAGCTAGCCCTACCGTCTCAGCTGTCTTAGCCAGATAGCCGTTGAGTTTTGCCTCAGGCTGCAGCAGCTTACTTTCGGCGTAGCGGGCCTCGACTGCTTCAGAGGAGAGATCGTTAAGCTCAGGGTTGAGAGCGCCAGCAGATTTAGCTGCATCAATGACCAAGGGATTGCTAGCAACCACTGAGGGAACGGTTGCCAGTTCTTGCAGATAGTCACCTGTTAGGTCGCTTGCTAAGAGGGCTTTGCTGCGCACCTGAATTGAGAGGTCTTGGCTAAATCGCTCTTGAATGACACGCTCTCCAATGACTCCAGCGACAGCAAGGGGCACTAGAACCGCAGGTAAAACACCGCGCAGTAGCTGAAAGCGTAGGCTCTTGGCCTTACCAGGTTGATGAGAGGCCAGCCGCCAAGACATCTCATCAGCAGACTGAGCCAGCGTATAGGTTTTGGCAACCTCAGACGTTTGAGCCGAGCCGTTAAGAGCAGCAGGCACGTTTGCCGCAGGCTGAGCAGTGGTCGCCCCCATCGGCGAAGAGGGACTGATACGGTTAGTCATAATAAAGAGTCCTTGAGGAAGCTAAAAAGGAGTTGAGTGAAAAAATGCTCGAGGCACAGAGGGTAGAGACCTGAATTGAGAACTCATATCAAAAACGCAAAAAGCAGCCGCTTTGCAGCAGAGTCTGCTAGCAAAACGTTTCAGACACTTGAATATTGAGCCAGTCCAGCTAGAGCCAACTTTTAGAGGTGGCTGCTTGAGGGCGTCAGGTCTCTCAAGACGGGGGCCTGGCTGATAGCGGCAGCATCGAGTACCAGCAGCACCGCTTCGTCCTGCCAGATGCATCCTTGCAGGTAGGGCACCAGCCCCATAGAGGTTTGTCCCAGCGGAGATTGAATAGCGTCTTGCTCAAGCCAGGTCATGCCGTTGATGTGCTCTACAGCCAGAGCCAGGCTGAGTTTGCCAACGCGAATGATAATCAAGTTGTACTGCTGAGTGGCGGTGTCCAGCCGATTCAGCCCTAGCAGCAGCGCTAAATCGACTACCCACAGGATGCGGCTGCGGTGGTTCATCAGTCCCAACATGCAAGCAGCCATATTGGGCATCGGGGTCAGCCGCTGTAGGGGCAGCGTGAGCACTTCTTGGACATGGTGCATGGAAAAAATAGCTGGGTTTCTGCCAAGACTCAGGTAAAACTTCAGGTGAGCGGCTCCGGCTGTTTTTGGCGAACGATGAGAAAGTTTGACAATGGCTGAAGTGTTCATAGCTTAAAAAGTGACTGACTTGACCGCTCGAATTAGCTGCTCTTGGGTAAACGGCTTGGTGACATAGGCGTTGGCACCTTGTTTCATCCCCCAGAGCCGATCGATTTCCTGGTCTTTAGAAGAGCACATGATGATAGGAATACTGGCTGTCGCTGCATTCTTTTTCAGGCTGCGACACAGCTCAAAGCCGCTCATGCCGGGCATGACCACATCTGTAACAATGACGAAAGGCTTTAGCTCAACGGCTTTTTCGAGCGCCTCTCGGGCAGTAACTGCGCCGACTACGCTATAGCCACTGTCTCGCAGATAATGACTCATTAGCTCCATTTCAGAAGGCGTATCTTCAACAATCAGAATGGTCTGGGTTAGGGTGATACTCATCTTTGAAATTCCTTTGAATGTAAACGCAATCCTGGCTGAACTGAATCGACTTTTTAGCCATCTCAGCCAAAACAAAAGATATAGCAGTGCTTTATCTCAAGTACTTGAACATCATCTTGAGCAAGTCAGGCTGGGTAAAAGGTTTAGTCAGATAGCCCGAAGCTCCCACTAGCTTTGCCTTGGCGCGATCTATTAAACCTGTGTTGCCCGTCACCATGATGATGGGGGTCTGCCTGAAAAGCGGGTGCCGCCGCAGCAGAGAACACAGCTCATAGCCGTCAAGATTAGGCATCGTCACGTCAAGCAAAATTAACTCGGGCTTATTGCGGATAATCTGCATCAGCGCACTGACTGGATTCTCTATCCTCAAAACCCTGAATGCCTTGTCGTCTAAAAATGACTCAATTGCATTCAAAACCGTCGGACTGTCGTCAATGCACGCCACCGTGTACGTCGCCCTCTGCACTGACGCTGGCGATCGCGCTTCCCTTGGCGGTAAAGCTTTCTCCTCTGTTGCAGTAGGGATAGCAGACTGGCTCAAGTTTTGTAAGGCAGGCGCATTTTGCTGCAAGACCTTCTCTTGTAAGCGTAGGCTGTTCTGAGGAGTGGGTACAGGTGCCTTAGCAGGATTTGAATTTTGCTGACGCAGCCGCCGTACCTGACAAGACTCAACCAGAGAACGCAAATCAATATGACAGAACCGTGGCAGCTGGGCTAGCTGACCTTCTGCTAGCAGGTCATAGTTGCCGAGCTGTAGAGGCAGCAGCGTCTCTAGAACATCCTTAGCTAAGGTTTCAATCAGTTCAGCGGCCTGGGCTGGCGTAAGATACTGCTGGCCGACTAACCAGCAAATAGCTTCGTAGTCCCAGCAGCGGCTGGCATCCTCTTCGATTGGCTTTTCAAATAGCAGCCGTACCTGTACCCGAACAGGGCTTGCCAAGCTAGGAATCTGAGCGCTGAGTCGCCTTAGATAGCGATCGAGCCGACCGAAGGGATCTAATGAGTTAGAGGCATAGACTAGCTTGCCTTGCTCTAAATAGAGCATCCAGATATTGGATTCGCTGGTAACTCTCAAACAACCGCTCGCTTGCCGACTGGCTGTTTGCGCCAGAATACTTAGAAGGTGCAGCTCTTGCGGAGAGCGGTAACGGTAGCTGTTCATATCAGAAGTCCTCATTCTTGTGCGCATTTCAGCCTGATCCGCCTCAACAACATAAAGGGTAGGAAAGAAAGTCTCATCAGATACTCCCTCAAAAGATCGAACGATGAGTTTTGGTCAGTCAAACAGCCTCTTAGAGATTTAGTCCAGCGCCAGCGCCGATCTTTTAGTCAAAACCCAGTTGATTTAGCCAGGTTTGCTCATTGTGTAAAGGTTCTAATTGGCAAAGCGGCTTTAGCTAAACCCAAGTGCCATGCGGTAATGCCCGACAGTAAACACGGTTAGATAAAGCTATTGTTTAAGCCACTGAGCAAAGCAATCGACTTTTCTACAATGCTAGAAAGAGTACTTTCAACAGTCACGCTGACAGCTCTGAAAGAAAACCAAAATTCTATCTGTGCTAGCCAATCTTCCGATCTTTATCTTTTAAAGAAGTCTTTTCTGAATCTCCGAAAAGAGTCTCGAGAAAGATGATTTTAATTCTTCCTGCTGGATGGGGCTAACCAGCTCGACTTCGCAAAACTATCTGACTGCAGCAAGTCTTATGCTTCTGATAGTGATTTAAACCTGACAGCGCGTCAATTCCAAGAGCGTATATTTACTGGTTCTTAATTTTTTGACTATTTACACTTTACATTTATCTATTTTGCGTTCTTAGTTCGAACTTTTTTGGAAATAGAACGTCACGTACACTTTGTTTTATAAATATTCCAGTGCTGCCAGCTAGCCTCAAGAAAGGTAGCGAATATTACGACTATAGGATCAATAAGAATTACTGCCTGAGAAGCCTTGGGCTAAAACCTCAAATAATTTTAGCTTTATATGGAGAGCTTTTTTATCAGGAGCCAAGCAGTTCAGCATTGCACTCTATATATAAGAGAGCTGCATTCTGCCAATAGGAGAGCTAAGGTCGAGAGCGTGGCTTGACCTACCCCAGGCGGTGACGGCTGACTGATTAGATGCGTCTGGGTAAGCTATGCTAATTGACGTAGATAAAATGCTAAGAAAAGTTAAGCATTTCATGATTTCTGCGATCTGCCTGAGGTATTTGGGCACTGATGCTAAGTAAGTAAAGCGATTTCTTAGCTCAGCATCTACTGCTAATAAAATTGTAAAACATCCTGATTGCAATAGCTCAAAGCGAATATCTGACTCAGGAGTGCAGTGAAACAGGGCTCGTTCAGTTTGAACGCTGAATCGTTAGCACACTTCACGGAAAAAAGACAAAATCTTTTGCTTTCTAAGCCATTATGCATAGTTAGATAAGATATGATGCTGGTATCAGGTAAACGACTCTACCGGGATTGGCTACTTAGAAAATAATTACTAGCCAACCACTATTCGCACAAAATAGCTTGACTGCTACAGTTCGAACTTTGACTAAATCCCTCTTCATAGGCTGGGGCAACTGTCTATTTTAGAGGGGTGCATCGAACAAATTCTTCTGAGTCGAAACGCGAAAAGTTCAGTACTGCAGCTTTTAGGACGAGTAATCTTGTACAGGTTTTTCCCAAGCTATTTAACTGATAGCGATCGCGCAATTTAATCTAGCTTTTCTCTAACTTTTTTGTACGTCTTTCTAGTTCCAAGGGTGTCAGATTGAGCTTGTAGCTAAGCCTAAAATTATGCAGATTTCCATTTGCTTGGCGAGAGGACTCGCCTGCATTAATTGACGGTTAGCGTCTTCGATAGTTTTTTAAATAACCAAGCTCAAAAAGGATAAAAGATAGTCCTATAGATTACCTATGCTTAAGCCTGCGTCAGGCTGTCTGCCTGAAGTTTTTGTAAGTTCCTGAAATTCAAATTTCTTCTATTTAATGCTTTTGCGATCGCCTGGCAACCTCAGACACAGTTTTCCTGAAGGCTTTTACTAACGGTCAAGACGAGTCAAGACAGTTTGTTTTTGATTTTTCTGTGTCAAATTCGTCGCACAGTAAGTCAAAACAGCTGACACTAACACACACTAGCCCTGTTTGGGGCCGATATTGTAGTGAGCTTCCCCCTCTGAATCATGAGAACTTTTTACTCCTCTACTTGGCTGTATTTAAGCGATCGCCCATATGCTAATTACCTGATTCTGTTGTTTTGGTTAAGCCTAGGACTGACGTTGGGACTAGGAGCCTGCAAACCTGCGGGAGCGGAAATTTTAGAGGCCGGGTCTGGTTTTTCTGAGACAGTACCTGCCAGTGCAGATGAAGATGAAGATGACTTCATTGCAGAGCAGGCTTTTGCCACAGCCCCAGAACTCGCGGCAGCAACTAAGCTGCCGCCAAAGGCTGGGTTAGCAGCATCTGAGAGACCTGCCGTTTCAGAGCCTTTGCAGACAAATGCCCTGCCGACAACAACGGCTGCTGAGGCGATAGCTCCAGCCCCGATAGAGCCTGCGATCGCTAGCGTTATGGAGCCTGGTAGCGCTGCTGAGGTTGCCACCAGCGCTGCGGTTCTCTTAGCCGAGGCGACTCCCCTTGAGATAGTTCAAGCGCCTGAGTCAGCGCCTGAAGCTGCTGAAACAAGCCCAACATCAGTGTTAACACCGCTACAGACATATCAGCCACTGGTTCAGTACCAGGCGGTCACGATTGTGCAAGACGGGGACTTCGCCGGACGGCTGCGGGCAAGCGCGCTGTATGCCATCAGCCCGCAGGTGCTGTTTGGGGCAACGGTAGACTTAACTACCGGAGATGCGTTCGTTGATTCTAGAGAAAGCGGCCTTAGCCTGAATGAGCTGTACGTCGCCGCCGCGCCGATTCGAGATTTGCCCAACCTGCGAGTCGTTGCAGGACTGCTGGACTTGACCTCATACTTTGACCGCAACAGCTTTGCCAAAGACGGGGCGACCCATTTTTTCAACCCCGTCTTTCAAACTAATCCAGCCCTGAGTGCCGCCGGGATTGCCACTCGCCCTGGGCTGTTGCTGAACTGGAGCGCCACAGACCAGCTAGAACTCAAAGCCGCCGCTTTTTCATCCAGGCGCAACTTGGGGGAGTTCGCCATCGACGGTTTTGCCGCAGAGGTGGGGTACCGCATTGAGAACCTGATCGTGCGAGGCACCTACGCTAGTGGGCGAGATGCTGGCTCCAATGATGGCTTCAGCGAGATCTTTCAGTTCAACCGGGGTAGCCGCTTTGGGCTGCGTGAAGGCGACCGGGAAAGCAGTTTCGGCCTCAACGCGGAGTATTTTATTGAGTCACTCAATTTGGGGCTGTTTGGCCGCTACGGTCGATACGAGAATGCAGGGGTTGATCGCGGTGGCGACACCTTTAATTTAGGCATTAACGCTCTAGACGTGTTCAGGCAGCGCGATCGCTTGGGTTTAGCCTACGGGCAGCAGCTTTCAAACAGCGACCTGCGCAGGGGCAAGAGACCGGATGTTTGGGAGCTGTTTTACGACATGCCTGTGGCCTCTAGAATTCGCGCCGGGGTGAGCCTGCAGAGTCGAGACGAACTCTCAGAGACCGTGTTGGGAATACGACTACGAGCAGACTGGTAGAGGAACTATGAGCAACAAACGCACCCTAACTTTAGTTTTCAGACGCTTTGCCTAAGTGCCGCAGTGATTAGCAGCCTGAGCGCGTCGCCTGTTCTAGCGCAGAGTCAGGCTGAGCAGGCTGGCTACAGGCTACTAGAGCGCGGCTGGATAGACGATGCCATCGGCCAGTTTCAGCAGGCACTGCGGCAGCAGCCGCAGTCGGTCAGGGCACAGCTAGGTCTGGCAGTTGCCTACGAGCGGGCAGGGCGAGACGGCGAAGCCTGGCAGGCATATCAGCGGGTTTTGGGGCTAGAGGCCAATAACCGACAGGCACTGCTGGCCGTTGGCAAACTGGGCAGCTATCGCATGGAGTGGCAGGCAGCGGGGATAGAAGCCCTAACGACGCTGTTGCAGACGAGTCCAGCAGACAACGGGATCCGGGCGCAGCGGGCTTTGCTGCTGGGCTATCAGGGTCGTTTTGCTGAGTCAATTGCCGACTATGAGCAAGTGTTGTCGGCTAATCCGTCACCTGAAACTGTTTTGGGAGCGGCCCAAATCTATACCTACAGCGGTAGCTACAGCCAGGGGTTGGCCCTATTTGAGCGCTACTTAGCCAGCGGACAGCCTCTGAGTGAAGCAGGCGCGATCGCCTATAGCCAAACTTTACAACAGACAGGTCAAACCACAGCCGCCATCGAGCTGCTCAACCGCCGCCTGCAGGCGGCACCAAATTCAATCGAACTGCGCGCTGCTCTAGCCGTGGCCTACGAGCGCAATCAGCAGAGCGAAGTTGCCCTAAGGATACTGTCTCCCCTACGAACTCAGCCAGACGCTAGGCTGCCGCTAGCTCGGGCACTTAGCCAAATTGGTCGCAGCTCAGGCAGCAGCGACCTCTACCGCGAAGCCATCGCCCTCTATCAGCAAGTTCTGGCGGCGACAACGGCTCCCAGCAGCGGCTTCATTACTGAGGTCGCAGATGTTCTAAGTGAAGATTCCACCGCTCAAGCCGCCGCCCTGCAGCTCTACGAGCGACTCTTAGCTGACTCACCTGATCAGCCCGCCGTGCAAACCAAGCGGCTGATTCTGGCTTTTGAATTAGGCCAGCTCTCTGACAGGGGTCTGCAGCAACAGCTGCTAGCCCTATTGCAACCGCTGCCTGCAGGGGCAGCCCTACAGCAGCAAATCGGCCAGGGACTGATTCGTCTGGACAGTCCAGACCCGTCGCTGCTGCCGGTTTATCAGGCTTTAATTGACGCCAACACCCCGGTTGACTTCCTTTACTTCCGTCTGGCCCAGATAGAGCTAGCCCAAAATAACTGGTCAGCCGCTAAAGCCGCGATCGCCACCTATCAGTCTAGCCGCGCGGGTCAACAAGACATCGCTCCGGCCCTGCTCTTAGCTGAGCTAGAGCGGCGACAGGGCAACCTAGAAGCCAGCGCCCTGCAGTATGAGGCGATTTTGCGCCAGAGCCAGCCAGCCCCCATCGTTGAAACCGCCCTGCTCGGACTCAGCGGTATTCGTCAAAGCCAGCAGCGCTGGGCAGAAGCTCTAGCGGCTTACGAAGAGCTACAGCAGCGCTCCCCCCAAAGCCAGCGGGGGCGTTTGGGTTACGCCTATCTAGCCCTGCAGCTAGAGCGTATTAGCATCTCTGAGGCTGAATCTGTTTTAGCACAGTGGCTCAGCGACAACCCGACTCCAACGGCGCAGAATGCTTCTCTAGAACTTTTGAACCTGGTGGCGACGCTGCCGCCAGCCTCTAACCGCCAAAATTTATATGAAAGGCTTCTGGTCGTTGCCCCAGAGCACATAGGGCTAAACCGCCGCTACGCGCAAATGCTGGCACAAACAGATAAAGCCGCTGCCCTAGCCTACGCCCAGCAGCTCACCCCGTCAGATCCGACTCAGATCGGACTGTACTTTGTCCAGGGAGAGGTGGCACAAGCTCTAGGAGAACTTACCCTGGCTAGCCAAGCCTACGAAGCCGCTCTGGCTCAGCAGCCAGACAATACCGATGCCCTATCAGCCCTGGGTGGGGTGCGCTTTCAGCAGCGTCAACTCAGCGAGGCCGAAGCGATCTATCTGCAAGTGCTAGCCCTCAAGCCTAATGATTGGCAAACCCGCCGGGTCTTGGCTGAACTCAAGCTAGCTCAAGACCAGCCGATAGCGGCTCGAGAGCGCTTTAGCGAACTGCAAGTGGACGCTCTAGCTGCCGAGACCCAGCCGCCCATCAACTATCGGCTACAAGACATTGAGCTAAACTTCCTGCGCCGCCGAGGTTTTCAGCCCCTGTGGGAACGGTACTAAACGCATTCTGTAATGAATTCTTTGTGAGATGCTGTTATGTCTTCTCTGCTAAATTCACTGCGACTGGGTGTTATCACCAGCTGTCTGATATTGCAAACCAGCGCCCTTTTGTCTGTACCAGCTGCCTACAGCCAGGAGCCTCCTGCAGCGCCCTCGCCTCAGTCAGAATCCTCTAGTCAAACTCTGGGTGAAAGCCTGCAGACTTTACCAGCGGCCTCAAAAGCGCCTGTGGTAGCAGCCGCTCCGACAGGGCAGTATGTACTGGAGTTTAACCGCAGCCCGGTGGTCGAATCGCGGCTGCGCCTTGAAGGTATCTACGACGAAGCACGGCTATCCTTCACCCGTCCCCGGGACTGGAAAACCCAATCAGTCAAAGTGCTGCTGCGCTATCGCCACTCAGCCGCGCTCTACGCTACCCGCTCAAACATGACAGTGCTGGTCAACGGCACCAGTATCGGCAGCGTGCCGCTGAATCGCAAACAGGGGGAACTAGGCAATGCCATTTTTGAGATTCCCCCTCGCCTGATTCGTGACTACAACGAAGTTGTCGTCGCCGCGCTGCAGAATAACTCACCCACCTGTACCCAAGATCCTTTTGACCCGTCACTGTGGTCAGAGGTGCTGCCTGACTCAAAGCTGGTGTTTGACTTTGAGCCACAGCCTATTGCGCTCGACTTTCAGCAGTACCCGTACCCGATTGTCGATGTTTTGAGCCTAGAACCCAATCAGGTCGCCTATCTCAAACCGGGCACAGTGGATGAAACCTGGCTGCAGGCCGCCAGCCGACTGCAGGGCAGTCTTGGTCGCATTGCTGACTATCGCCCCCTTGATACCCAACTGGTGAGTCAGCTTTCTGAAGTCAAAGCTGATGAACAACTAGTGATCATCGGCACGCCTGCCGCTCAGCCAGCGCTGGCTCAAGTCGATCTGCCACTGCCGCTGAGAGACGGGCAACTGCTGGACGGTGAGGGTAAACCGCTGCCGGAGGATACTGGCGTCTTGATACTAACAACAGCCATAGACAATCAGGTGCCCGTGCTAGTCATCAGCGGTAACGGTGCAGCCGGGGTCACTAAAGCAGCTCAGTTTTTAGTGCAGAGCAAAACTGAAGCTATCGGCACAGGGCAGGCAATTTTGGTTAATCAGCTAGCACCCGTAGAGCACCCAGCCGCTCGTGACTGGCCTAGGTACCTGCCTAACCAAGAAGGCTTTCAACTGCAGGATTTGAGCACCTTGAATCAGAAGTTTGAAGACGTCACGGTCTGGGGGTCGCAGGCACCTGCTCTAGAGTTTGACTTTCGCGCCCTGCCTGATGAGCAGTTTCTGCCCGGCAGCACTATGCAGCTTGACTATAGCTACGGCCCCCAGGTAAACCCGCTGACTTCTCAGATAGAAGTCAAGATTGATGGGGTCGCCATTGGCGGTGAGCGGCTGCGCTCCGAAGATGGCGCTGCCCGTGAGCGCGTCAAGCTAAACTTGCCGACTGATTTGATCAAACCCTATTCTAAAATGCAGGTAAACTTCCGCCTCGACCCCCGTGAGCGACGCTCCTGCAGCCGCGTTACCGACCAGCAACTGTGGGGCACTATCCACGGCGACACTCAGTTTAATCTGGTACGAGAGGTGGCTGCCTGGCTACCTGACCTGAAGCTGCTACAGTACGGCTTTCCCTTTGCTGCGCCGCAGGATCTTTCCCAGACGGCTTTGGTGCTGCCAGAGGCCCCCAGTGACAGTGACCTGCTGCTGATGCTGGCGGTTAGTGAACGTCTAGGGCGACTGAGTCAGGCAGAATCGGTGGAGCTAGAAGCCTACCAGGCTCAAGCGCTACCCGAGTCAGTCAAGCAAGAGCAGCATCTGATTGCTATCGGCACTCAGGATACCTGGCCGCTAGAAGACGCTTTTGAGGGGCAAGGCTTGCAGCTAGGCCGTGCCTTCTCACGGCAGTGGCAGCAAAATCAAATCCAAACCCTGCCGGATGGCGAAGGTTTGGTGCAGCAGCAGCGATCGCCGTGGAATCAGCAGCGGATGGTACTGGCGCTGAGTGGTCAAACAGCAGCGGGCTTGGACTCTGTGCGGCAGCTCTTCAAGCAAGATTCGCTGTTCTACCAGCTACAAGGCGACACCGTTTTAGTCAGTGCCCCTCTAAGGGCGGCTGAGCCGAGCGATCTCAATAGCCCTGCTGACTACAGTCTCACGGTTCTGAAAAAAGCAAAGTCGCAGCGAACCTCCTTAGAGCAGCGACCCCGACAGATTTTGCTACAGCTACAGCGCCACTGGCTGTTTATCTCAGCTGCGATGATTGTAGCGGCCTTAATGTTCTACGGTATCGCTCAGCATTTGCTCAAACGCCTATCTCAGCCTGACACCTAGTCCCTGGACACGCTCGCAGCTGACTGCAACTATCTTGTTTAACTTCTTTGCTCATGGTTAGCCTGTCTCCTAAAAAACAACGTCGCCCCAACCGTCTGCAGCGCGCCCTACAGCGACGGGGGCAATCGCTCAGCCGCCGCACGCGGCTATGGCTGGTAGAGGATCTGCCAGCTGTGGTCAACTGGCTGCTGCGCTGGCTGAGTCGTCAGCAACTGCTGCTGCTGACGGCAGCCTTTGGGGTATTGTGTCTGCCGCTGATTAAGACGCGCCCTGGCGTTTGGCAGCAGGGGTTAATTACGATATTGCTGCTGCTGGTCGGTCAGTTTGTCTTACGCCTAGAAGAGCAGGCCAAAGAACGACACACCTCAGAAGCACTGCACCTGATCTTAATTGCGTTAAGCCTGTTGACAACCACACGCTATCTCTACTACCGCATTCAGTACACACTCAACTTTGACAACTGGATATCGAGCGGCTTTTGCCTGCTGCTCTTTAGCGCTGAACTCTATGCGATCGCTACCTTAGTCCTTACCTATTTCCAAACTCTTAAAGTCAAAGAGCGCTGCTCCATAGACTTGGCAACCATCCCGCCTGAGCAGTGGCCTAAAGTTGATATCTATATCCCCACCTACAACGAAGACGTAGAGATTGTACGCAAGACCGTTTTGGGGGCCATTGAGACTGACTACGCCCGTGACAAAAAGCAAATCTACGTCCTGGATGACGGGCGCAAATATCCAGAACGCCGCGTTGAACTACAGCAGTTATGCAACGACCTCGGTGCTCGTTTACTGGTACGCGACAACAATGACCACGCCAAAGCAGGCAACATCAATACGGCACTGCAGCGCACTGAAGGCGACCTGGTGCTGATTCTGGACTGCGACCATATCCCGACGCGCAATATCTTAAAAGAAACTATTGGCTTCTTTGAGAATCCACAGGTCTCACTGGTACAGACGCCGCACTGGTTCTACAACCCTGACCCGTTTGAGCGCAACCTGCTGACTGAAGGTCGAGTGCCCGTCGGCAATGAGCTATTTTACAAAGTTCTGCAAAAAGGCAACGACTTTTGGAACGCTGCTTTCTTCTGCGGTTCAGCTGCTGTGATTCGCCGCCAGCATCTGCTGCAGGTCGGCGGCATTGCCACTGAAACAGTCACCGAAGACTGTCACACTGCCCTGCGGCTGCATTCGCTAGGCTATGAGACGGTCTACTATGACAAGATTATGGTTGCGGGTCTGGCTCCTGAAAAATTCTCTGCCTTTGTGGGCCAGCAGGTGCGTTGGGCGCGGGGTATGGCCCAGATTCTGCGGCTGGAGAATCCGCTCTTTAACCGCAAGCTCAAGCTGAGGCTGCCGCAGCGCATCTGTTACTTCAGCGCTACCTCACACTTCTTTTTTGGCTTTCCCCGCCTGATGTATGCCATTGCGCCCAACTTGTTCCTGCTCTTTGGCATCAGCGCCGTTAAAGGGTTGGGTTTGGAAACTTTATTCTACGCCCTGCCCCACATCGCGCTGTCAATGCAGGCTAACCACATTCCCTATAAGCATGTGCGCTTTTCTTTTTGGAATGAAATCTATGAGTTTGCGCTCTCGTTTCAAGCTGGCCTGGTCACCCTGGCGGCGCTGGTCAATCCTAAGCTTGGTTCCTTTAACGTCACTGACAAGGGCCTGACGGTAACTGAGCGCAGCTTTGACTTAGAAACGGTGCGATACCTGGTGATTTTGGGCGTCATCACTGCGGCCTCGCTGCTGACGATTCCCTTCTGGCTGATTCTAAGTCCTGATGATACCCAGGCTGTTTTGGTCAATGCTCTGTGGTGTGTGTTCAATCTGCTGCTGGTGCTGGCGGCTTGTCTGGCCGCTTTTGAGCAGCCCCAACTGAGGCAGGCTCACCGCATGCCGCGTCAGCTCAGCGCTGTTGTTCACAGTGATGGTCAGAGCTGGTCGGGTCAAACTATCAATCTCAGCGAAAGCGGCGCTCAAATTGCCATGGATGTATGGCCCAACATCGCTGACCAAGTCAAGGTTGAACTCGTCGGTGACTACGGAGCGCGGGTACTCGTTGATGCAGACATTGTGCGAGCAACTGCCACGGCAAAGTTGCAGACCATCCTTTCGCTCAAGTTCGTCAACCTCAGCCGCACTCAGCTCGATGACCTAGTTGTCGTCATCTACTGTGATGTTAAACAGTGGTACTCCCAGCACCGAGCTGAGCAAGACCGGCCTTTTCAGTCGCTGGGTTTTATTGTCACCAGCTTAAAACGAGCTTTCAAGGAGTTTCAGCCAGAGCGCGGCGTCAAGGTACGCAAGCAAGTAGCGGCGTCGGCGCAGCTTTACTGGGAAGGCTGGGGCGACCAGGCCATGCTAGCCCAGGTGAGCGAACTAAGCTCTCAGGAAATGCGCGTTGAGTTAGAAGCTCCTCTAGATTTGCCTTTAGAGCATCTGCAACTGACTCAGCCTCTGCTGGGTCTTTTGATTGAGGCTGATGGTGAACACCTAGACGCCCAAAGCTTACTAGCTCAGGTTGTACAGGTGCAAAAACTTCCGGCTTTGCCAAGGCTACCTGGCCTAGAACCAAAACAGCGAATTGCTCTGGAACTGCGCTTTCCTGAATCTCTCAAGGCCAAGCAGCAGCGCAAAATCAGGCAGCTACTGCGCGCTTTGCAGTAGGACAGCTCTCTCTGCCATAGCTCACCTGAATGTCAGGACTAACGCCATCTCTAATATTATGACTGAACATTTCTGGGCCTTGATGAGGCTAAATCGAAATCTCCCCAAAATGCTCACTAGCTGTCTGCTGATGTTTGCTATAGTCGGTTGCCGGACACCCCCTTCCTTGCTCACCAGATTTCAGCAAACAGCAACGGATGCTAGGTTGGACTTGCAGGTCGAACCTGAGGCTGAACCGGGCCACTATAGCGTCTCTGGTACCGCTTCTCTGCCCCAAGGCACTCAGATATACGTCGTTGCTGTGCGCTACCTGCATCTGCAGCGCTCACCTTTGCTTGTAGCAAAGCCTACTTTCTCTCTTTTAGCTTACACGGCTGTTGAAGTTGACAACAATCGCTGGCAGAGCCATCTCTCTCTGTGGCAGGTAGCCCCTGATGGTCGTTATCTTGAAGCCTGGCAGATTGATCAACCTAGCCTGAAGCTTGCTGTTAAACCTGACAACCAGGTGCTCTTTCTGGCTACTTTGGCTCCCTTAGAAGATCTCGAAGCGATTGAACAAATCCTGGCCAATCGCAATCAGCAGTTTGCTAGCCGCTTTATCCACACTACTCAAGATGCTCAGCGCTACCTCAAAATTGCTCAAACCCTTGACATTGACCTCCCCTTTGGGGCAACTCAGCCTGTGGCTGTGCGCCCCGAAGACATCAATGGCGGCTGGGGCAATCGATTCCTGCAGCTGCCTGATACCCCCAACACGCGACAGTTTGAGTTCCCTCAGCAGCGCCAAACTAACGCGCCAACAGACTCTCGTGAATTTCTTTACTAGTCTTATGAAATTTGAAAACCGGGCTTTTTACTTCAGTTTGAAGACCTTGTACCAATTACATTTGAAGATGCATTTATTGAATCCCTGAAACCTTCTATTAGCAAGACTTTTGTAAATTTTGGAGACACGCATTTCATAAAGAAATAGTATCAGTTCAGATTGTCATCAGCTTGGTTTTGCATGGAAGCTATGACAAGTTCTGTATCCAATATTACCTTTTTTTAGTGGGCCTCTTCACAATTTCTGAAAGACCCACTGGTGAAAAGTTGCAGACATTTGATAACGCATCCTCAAACGTAACTGTTATGGAGCAAGGCGAACCAGCTTTCATTGTGGCGATCGCCGCCAGTTATTTTTGCCTGCATCTAGTTTTCAACATCGACAGTAGGCTGAGATCTTAGCTTAGTAAGCTTAGTTAAGCTGGCTTCAAACTTCCTTTATTTATATTAATCAATTCTTCAAGAAAGTTCAGTATTTTCCGAATTTTTAATTTGAATAACTATGAACTTGCGGTATAGAAGTTTAGCTAAAAATAGCCAAACTTATTCTGATGTTTAAGATCGAAATCTTTTAACACGTAAAATCTTCCATATAATAAAAACACTTACGAAAAAACGTAGCTTTTGCTTTAGTACTCTCGATTTTTGTTTTTTTGACAGTAAGGGAATTTTAACGAATTAGAAACTCAGTTATTATTAATCTATTGAACACTTAATAACTGCCCAGATATCTTTGGCATAATCAGTATTTCTAGCCAACAATAGTTTTTTAAGAGACATCAGATGATGCAAGATTTTCCAATTCGCAATATTTTCATGCCTGCTGTTTTAGTAGCAGGATCAATGTTTTCTCTACTTACTTTGCCTGCTCTTTTAAAGCAGGCAACAAACAACACTACCGAAGCCTCGTCTCCCAGTCAAGCTGCTGACTTTGAATTAGGACAGTCTCATAAGGACATTGTTATTCCTTATATTGGCACTGCAATTATTCTAAGTACCGGAGTCGGGATTGGTACTGCTGAACTAGCTCGTAAACGCTGTGCTGCTCGCTCAGCTCAGGCTGTTCAGCCCTCGTCACTTTCTAAAGCGATCGCCAGCAATTTAGAAACTGCTATGCAAATAGATATAGAACCTGCTGAGGTTAATCTATTGTCTCCTGAGAGTGCTGCCTGGCCTGAGGCTGAGACCAAGTTTAAGGAGCTTAGGCCAGAGCAGCTTTTATCTAAAGATGCCAGTTGTACAGTTGTAGTTTTTCCGGGCCAATATCGGCGCTGCCGCATTCAAGTCCCACCTTTGCAAACGCAAGTATATGCTATCGAGTTTGATCAGCAGCTTTACAGTCTTCTGAGTGCAGGCATTTCTAAAACTGAAGCTATAGGCGCTATTGAGCAGCTTGCAAAAACTAATCGCGCAGCGATTTTAACCCGGATGAATCAGGGCTATGCCGTCTGGGTGTTGGAGCCACAAGGATTTATAGATAAGGATTCCACAGTAGACAAAACTCTGGATTAAAGACTATGAAAGCTGAAGAATTTTGGCTTCGATATGAGGCAGGACAAAGAATTTTTTGCAACCTGACTTTTTGCGAGATTGACTTTAACAGATGCGACCTGAGCGATGTCGATTTTTGGCACAGCGATCTCACTGGCGCTAATTTCAGGGGGGCTATTTTAACTAAAGCCGATTTTAGAGACTCTGTTTTAGAAAACGCAGATCTCAGGCAAGCCGATCTGCGTCAGGCCAATCTGCGGGGTGCCAACCTAACAGGGGCACTGCTTGACAACAGTATCTTTCAATCAGCTGTTTACGATGCGAACACGCAATTTCCTGAAGCGGCTGAGCCGTGGAAAGAACAGGCTCATTATATTGGCCCACAAGCCAACTTAGCTAGCGCTCAGATCAGCTACTTACGATTGGAGGGCGCAGATCTTGCCAGAGCAAATTTAAACAATGTGCAGCTACAGGCAGCTAGTCTTTTCGGTGCATCTCTGAGGCAGGCTCAGCTTAAAAGCGCCAATCTGATACAGACTAATTTATCTGAAGCTGATTTGTGTCAAGCAAATTTGAAGGGAGCTGATCTCAGGCAGGCTGATTTGAGCTACGCTGACCTGACTCAAGCAAACCTGATCGGCACGAACCTGACCGGAACCAACCTGCAAAGCGCTGAGTTACGGCAGGCTATCTATGATGAAACCACTCGGTTGCCAGATAATTTTGAGCCTGCGTCAGCTGGTATGCTATGGATTGGGCCTGGAGCTTGTCTCTGGCACGCAGATTTAAGCAGTGCTTGTCTAGCGGGTGCCAACCTGAGTGGGGCAGTTTTGCTAGGAGCCAACCTGTCTGGGGCTGATCTATGGGGAGCAAATTTATCGCAAGCTGACTTGAGCAGCGCGGATCTATCGCAGGCAAATTTGTGGGGCGCTAATCTCCAGGGAACCGATCTGCGCAATGCCATACTGCCTAAAACTGCTTTGCAGGGCGTTGATCTGTCAATGGCGATTGTAGAAAATACTTACTCAGAGCAATCTGCTGTAAGCTGATTTGCCCGGACAGCTTGCCTTTGCAGGTCTGAAGCCTGAAACGGTCGCTTAGCTCTATGAGTGGCGATCGCCCACCTCAGCAGGTGTGCCTCCAGAGCAGCGATTAGTGTGTCCTCTTCTAGCCCAAAAGATTTATCTCACCCAGTTTGCTCTAGTCTTAGGACAGCGACAGATACTTTTGCGCTATGGACTGCTGCCATAGTCGATAATAGAGCTGTTCTTTAAGCTTTCTTCATCCATGTCTTTACCCAACCACATGACCACTTTAGAAGGAAAGTCTCTTTCCTCAGAGGTTATAGATAACAAAGTTGTCCTGTTTGTCAATGTAGCTAGTAAGTGCGGGCTAACTCCCCAGTACAGCGGTTTAGTAGAACTCAAAGATAAGTTTAGCGATCGCGGTTTTGAGATTGTGGGGGTGCCCTGCAATCAGTTTGGCAGCCAGGAACCCGGTAGCCCAGAAGAGATCAAAGCCTTTGCCCAAGACAAATACGACGTTGATTTTCCCCTGCTAGAAAAACAAGACGTCAACGGCCCCAATCGCAGTCCGCTCTATCAGTTTTTGGTAGGCGACGGAGCCGATATTGCCTGGAACTTTGGCAAGTTTTTGGTGGGACGCTCAGGTGAGGTTGTTGCTCGGTTTGAGCCACAGGTGGCTCCTGACGATCAAAGCTTACAGGCAGCGATTGAAAAAGCCCTGGGCTAGTAGATCCATTCGGCAGCGAATAGCTAAAGGGCTGAGTGTAGGTTGGATGGAACGAAGTGAAACCCAACGCCAACAACGGTTTAGTTGAGTTACGCCAAAGCTTCACCCAACCTACAGCAGAATCACAGGTTCAAGAGTTTTGTCAGTCAACTAGGGCAAAAAGGATCTGGGCACTTTTGCCTATTCGATAGTTAGGTTTCGACCTTGCTAGGCGAGAGGTCGTGCAGCACCTGATGCAGCGTCTGCAGCAGATCGTCCAGACTGTAAGGTTTGTTTAGAAATGCATGGACAGCAGCACCTTCTGTCTCCAGTCTGGCCTGGTTGGTGGCTAAGCCGCTGAGGGCAATAACCTTAACCGCTGGCTTGATATTCTGCAAGGCGCGAATAACGGCAAAGCCGTCTAAGGCTGGCATCATCAGGTCTACTAAAACAGCGCTGATTTGAGTGTGGTGCTGACGGTAGAAGGCGATCGCCTTTGTCCCTTCAGTGGCAGTCATGACGCGATAGTTATAGGTCTCCAGCATGGTTCTGGCGGTTTTGCAAACTGGCGTTTCATCATCTACAACCAGGATCAGTTCTTGACTGCCTCGGGGCAAAGGCTGTTCGGCTGTCGTTACGGGCAGAGGTGCAGCGATCGCAGGCAGGTAAACTTTAAACTGGGTACCCTGTCCGGGCTGACTCGAAACCGTCAAAAATCCACCGTGGCTTTTAACAATCCCGACTGCCGTAGATAGACCCAGTCCCGTGCCCTGGCCGGGTACCTTCGTGGTGAAAAACGGATCAAAGATGCGATCGACTACCTCAGGCGGAATTCCCGTTCCCGTATCCGTTACCGCCACGATAATGTAAGGCCCCGGTTTGGCATCTAGCAGGCGCTGGGCCTGAGCCTGGTCAAAATAAAAATTTTCGGCTGATAGCATCAGGCTGCCGCCCTTGAGCATAGCGTCTCTGGCATTAACACAGAGATTCATCAACACCTGATGCAGATGGGTCGCATCCCCCTGGATTGTCCATAGGTCTCTGGCTAAATCAGTCTGAATCGAAATGGATTTAGGGAACGTTTTAGCGCTAAAGCTTTCACCTCATTGATTACATGCCGCAGCTGCATCACCGTGTACTTGCCCTCAGCTCCCCGAGCAAACGAGAGAATTTGCTTAACTAAGGCTGTTCCTCGCCGCACACTAGAAAGCTGAATTTCCAGCAGCTCCTGGATTTTCTCATCGGCATCTTTGAGCAAAATAGAGAGCAGATGGGCAATACCCAGAATCGGCGTCATCAGGTTATTGAGGTCGTGGGCAATGCCGCTGGCTAACGTGCCTAGACTCTCTAGGCGCTGCGCTCTGAGAAACTGGACTTCTAGCTGTCGCTTTGCGGTGATGTCAGTATCTACTGAGAGAATAGACTGAGGATTACCCGCCCGATCGCGTACCAGTGTCCAGCGGCTCTCAATCGTCAAGACTTTGCCTGAGTGAGTATATTTTTGCAATTCGCCTTGCCACTCGCCCTGGGTTAGGACAGTTTTCCAGGCCGCTTCTAATTCAGGCGAAGGCTTCTGATTTAGGAGCTGGTTGAGGCTTTGCCCTAGAGCGGCTTTAGCTGACCAGCCATAGATGCGCTCAGCCCCTTTGCTCCAGAAGATGACTTCGTCGTCTAGGCTGCGCACCAAAATAGCATCAGTGGCAATATCGATCAGGGCGGCTTGTTCTTTGAGTCTGGCTTCAGCTTGCTGACGCTGGGTGACGTCGCTGGCAATCAGGACAGCACTGGTGACTTCGCCGTCTATTAAAATTGGAGCCACCTGGGTTTCATAAGCATGGGCGGTTCCCTGGGAGTCAGGAATTTCGTAAGCGATCGCCCGGATCTCGTGTGTCTGAAAAACCTGAGCGATCGCAGACTCAATGATGTGACTCTGCCTTAGCGGAAACCAGTTGCTCAGATGATTACCTAAGATTTGCCCTGAAGCAATACCTGGATCAATACGGTTGGCAAAAGTAACCTGGCCGCTGCGGTTGATCTCATAGATACAGACGGGTGCGTTGGCAGTAATGAGCTGTAGCTTTTCTGCTAGCTGCTGCCAGCGTTCTTCACTTGCAAACAAAGCCAGCTCTGTCCGCTTGCGCTCAGTGACATCCTGAGCTAGCGAAGCTTCAGTCTGTTTGAGCTGAGCCTTGATCTGCTGCTGCTGTGAAGACTGCCTCTGCAACGCTGCCGTCATTGCCTGCAGGGTTGAGTTTTGCTGCTCAACTGTCTGCTGTAGCGCCTGAATCGAACTCAGAAGTTCGGTCGGATCCATTGACTGTAAGACATCGGTCTGGGTGACAATACCCTGCAGGTTGCCGTGGAGATC
Source organism: Leptolyngbyaceae cyanobacterium RM1_1_2 (assembly GCA_012032345.1). GTDB lineage: Bacteria > Cyanobacteriota > Cyanobacteriia > Phormidesmidales > Phormidesmidaceae > Sphaerothrix. The sequence continues at coordinate 66,231 of JAAUQI010000005.1, forward strand.
ACAGACGAGCAGTTGATGAATGCAGTGCTGCTGCATCTGCTGGTGAGCAGTCCAAAGCGTTGTAGCTGAGGTGGTACAGAACGGGGGAGTGCTCATCAAGGTTTGGGCTGAGGTTTTGGCAAAGTCGCAGCCGAGTTGTAAACACTGAACTAGGTCGCCTGCCGTCACGAGTCCTTCAGGCTGGCCGTTCTGCCGCCGGGTGATGGCTACACAGCTCACCTGATAGCGATGCATTTTTTGAGCTACGGCTAGCAGTGAAGCTGTCGGTAGAGCCTGAACCACACAGGTAGCCATCGCATCAGCCACGAGCCGCCATTGCAAAAAGTGACTGGGCTGCAAAGCCTGATGAATGCTTTCGGCACTCACCAGTCCGGCCAAATGTCCTGACTCATCTAATACGGGCAAATGGTGAATGTGATGCTGCTTCAGCAGCGATAAAACATGAAATAAGGTTTGCTGGGGAGAAGCGGTAATTTGAATAGGCGATCGCGTCATCACTTCGCCTACCCGCAAAGCTGATAGGTCTGACCAAGTGGCTTCCAAACGAATGACGTCGTGCTGGGTCAAAATGCCTAGGACTTCTTTTTGGCTGACTACAACAACACAGTCAGCCGCTCTCTTGAGCTTGTCAAGCTCAGGTAGCGCCAGCGGCGATCGCGCAGAGACAGCACAGGTAAGCGGACAGAGTGACTCTGCCTGGGCCAACAACGGTAGGACGGTCGTCAAGGGTGCTTCTGGTGAAGCGGTTGCAGGGTGATAGTCAACGACATCGGCCAGGGTGGGTAGGTCAAGAGAAGCGCAAAGTGCCATGGGTTAGAGGCCAGATATCAGCAATAGCAGTCCGTCTCTAAAGGTAAGCTTGTCCAAAACTGGAGCTAGACAGGTAGAGCTGAGACTTTTTCTATGCCCAGTGAAAATTTAAAGACATGCTGAAAGTGTCAGACTCAAATCAGTCACTGAGCGCCTGCTTGGATTCACATAGTCTTGAATATAAAAAGAATATTAAAGGCAATTTATACCTTTCGCTGCTTTTTGTTGAAAAAAATTATCTTATGTGTTGTCTTCCGATGAAAGTCATAGAGTGTTAATACAGCTTCATGAAGCTCTACAGCTTTAATTGGGGCAAAGCTGCTGCGATCGCTACTCAGCCCAGCGGCGCAGAAGGTTGGCCACGCTCTTAGAAAGCAGATCAAACTCGTCTGTTTTGCCTTCGCGGGCAAACAGCGATCGCCGCACCGTGTCCAAATCAAACAGCAGTTCTCGCTTAGCCGCGTCTCGCACCAAACTCTGCACCCAGCCCACAGCCACAAAGCGGGTTCCCTGGGTGACAGTCTCGACTCGGTGCAGCGTTGAGGCGGGATAAAAAATGGCGCTGCCAGCCGGTAGCTTATAAGCCTGTTCGTCATCGGCCCCCTCAATCACCAGTTCTCCCCCTGCGTAGTCTTCTGGCTCGTTGAGAAACACAGTGAAAGAAATGTCCGAGCGCCACTGTCCCATCATGGCGTTGTCGGCATGACGACCGTAGGCCATGCCCACTTCATAGCGACTGAAGAGAAGAGAGTGAATTTGCTTGGGCCTGACAGCAGCCTGGAAAAGCGGATGCCGATTGCAAGCGGCTTTGACCTGGGTTTGCAAATCCTTTGCCTGAGCCGCCGGGATTTGCTGATTGTCCTTCACCTGTTTGGCATACCATCCAGCCGTCAGCCTACCGTCTACAAACCGGGCAGCAGCTAGCTGAGTTCTTATTTGCTCCAGCTCACTAAAGCTGAGAATCCCTGGAATTCTAAAAATCATTGGCAAAAATTAGGCTATTGCAGCTTTGACCTGAGCGTCTATGGATCAGCAGCAGTTCACTTATACGCAGTCAGCCCTGCAAATACTCTACGATTCCTACAAATAATTTGGCACTACGATATATGGGCAAAGGTGAGAAAGTGGCGTATACTTGCTGATCGATAAAACCAGCAGCCTTACTGTCAGATGTGTGAGAGGTTTGAGGTTGCGCTAGAGATTAGTTGAGGAGATTAAAACATGAAACTAAAGCCCATCGGACTTTTTTTAGCCCTTGGTCTGACCACCACTCTGGCCGCCTGCGGCCCTGCTGAGACAGACGGAGTTGAAACTGAAGACGGAGCCACAACTGAAGAAATGGCTCCTGTTGATAGCGAAGACGGCGAAGACGGCGAAGATAGCGAAGACGGCGAAGATAGCGAAGACGGCGAAGATAGCGAAGACGGCGAAGACGGCGAAGGCGGCGAAGGCGGCGAGGGCTAAGCAGCAGTAGTCACCCTGGAACCTTGGAGGATGTTTAAAAGACCTTCTGTGAGGTACCTACGCGCTTATAACCCCCTTGAAAAGGGGGTTATAAGGGGATTTTGAGTGCTAAATATGACAGCATATTCTTTTTCAAGCAACCTCTTAGACAGGCGGACGCTGGACAGTACTTCCCTCACTATGTGTAAGTTCCACAAACAAAGACAAAGGCACGTCCGAGGCGTGCCTTTACTTTTTTGCCTTATTTCCAGCCGGCGCGATCGACAATTTTGATCACTTCTGGATTGTTGCGCCCATAAGAGGCAACATTCACTTCGTCTACCTTAAACTCGCCTAGCTTAGCCACAATTGGATCAACCTCAACGCCTTCAACCACAGGGTATTCGTTATTGCCCAGGGCAAAAACGGCCTGAGCTTCAGGGCCAACTAAAAACTCCAAGAAGGCGATCGCGTTTTCCGGGTGAGGGGCGGTTGCAACCACGCCAGCGCCGCTGATATTGATGTGGGTGCCCTGGGTGTCCTGATTGGGAAAGAAGATAGCTGTTTTTTCGATTACGGCCTGATCTTCAGGGCTGTCAGACTTAGCCAGTCTGGCCCAATAGTAGTGGTTCACAATAGCGACTTCACACTGACCGGCAGCCACAGCTTTAATTTGATCCACGTCTCCCCCCTCAGGCTGACGGGCAAAATTACTGACCAGTCCTTTGGCCCAGGCTTCAGCAGCGGCTTCTCCGTCTGTCTCAATAATAGAGCCGACCAAAGACTGATTATAAACGTTGCCAGAGCTACGGACACAGACCCGCCCTTTCCACTCAGGCTGGGCTAAGGCTTCGTAGGTCGATAGCTCTGAAGGTTCTACTTGATCGACGTTGTAGACCAAGACACGGGCGCGTTTAGTTAACCCAAACCAAAGATTGTCAGGATGCCGCAGATTAGCCGGAATCTTTTCTTCTAGTACAGTCGAAGCAACAGGTTGAAAAAGTCCTGCTTCTTCGGCCCGCCACAGGCGTCCGGCATCAACAGTGATGAAAACATCAGCAGGACTGCTTTCCCCCTCATTTTGAACTCGCTCTAGCAGCTCGTCTGAGTCGCCCTCAATCACGTTGACCTCAATCCCGGTCTGCTCGGTAAAGCTATTGTACAAGTCGTCGTCAATGTCATAGTGACGAGCAGAATAAACGTTAACGACCTGTGCTTCACCGCTCCCTGTTTCCTGAGCTTGTTGAGACTCGTTACTACAACCGATCGCGCTTAGAAGTGTTACACTCGCGGCGATCGCAATAAAACCTCTTCTTTTAATCATCATTATGCTTTGTACATAACTAACAACAAAAGTATTTTAATGCAAATCATTCGTATTAAGCCAAAAAATATTCTCCTACCCGATTCAGATGAAAATGCTCCACCCTTTTAGAATAGGTACTCTGCCCGCTCTGATTGGAATCACCCTCGGCTTATCGTGTATGACTCCTAATACTGCTGTTGCACAGACCTGGCAAGATGCGCCCGACCCTATCAGTGCCATGCTGGATCAGGTTTGGCTACCGGCTGTTCAGATTTCTCCTGATCAGCAGTGGCTGATTAAGCTAGCGCGACCGTCTCTGCCTGCGATCGCAGAGCTGGCTAGACCCCGGATTCAGGTGGCGGGGCTACAGATTGATGCGGCTACACGAGGGCCAGCGCTAGACTATAGCTTCCGTGGCATTGAGATTCAGGCGATCGCCACGGGAGAAACGCGCTCAGTCGATTTGCCCGAAAATATCCAAATTAAAGACTTTCGCTGGTCTCCCCAAGGCCAATATCTGGCCTTTAGCGCAGCCCAGGCCACAGGCATAGCATTGTGGATAGTTGATCTCACCACGGCCAGAGCTAGCCAGCTAACGCCTCCTATCCTCAACGGTACCTACGGCCCGCCTTGCAAATGGCTATCAGATACCGAAGGGCTGCTCTGCAAAGTAGTGCCTGATCAGCCGCCCCCCGCTGCCAATAGCCTGCCTGCTGGCCCCAGAATTGAAGAAAATTTGGGCCGCAAAGCTCCCAACCGCACCTACACTAACCTGTTGCGAAATGTTCATGACGAAGCTCTCTACGAATACTATCTCACTTCAGTCTTAGAGCAGGTGAGCTTATCCGGCGATCGCCTGCCCCTAACGCCGCCGCTGCTGATTGACTCGGTCACGGCTTCTCCTGACAGCCAGTGGATTTTATTGCAGGTGACCCAGCGGCCTTTTTCCTATCAGGTTCCGGCTAGCTTATTTCCTAAACGCAGCGTCATCCTCAACCGCTCGGGAGCAGAGGTGTTTACAGTTGCTGACCTACCGCTAGCTGACGACATTCCAATCACGTTTAACTCGGTAAGGCAGGGACGGCGTTCTATTCACTGGCGACCCGATCGCCCGGCAACCCTGTACTGGGTTGAAGCCCTCGATCAGGGTGATGCCAGCAAGCCTGTACCCTGGCGGGATGCGGTTTCGCAACTAGACGCCCCTTTTACCGGAGAGCCTCAGCTGCTTTGGCAGACAGCACTGAGATACAACCGGCTGGTTTGGGGCAATGAAGCGATCGCCTTGGGTTACGAATCCTGGTATGACACGCGCCGCCTGCGTACCTGGCAGCTCAATCCGGCTGATGCCAGCGCAGCGCCTAGGCTGCTAGAGGATCGTGACTACCAAGATAGCTATAGCGCCCCCGGTCAGCCAATCACAACCCCCGGCCCTTATCACCGTCCGGTGCTGATGCTGGCCCCCGATGGAGACAGCCTCTACCTCAGCGGTCGGGGTGCTTCCCCGGCAGGTGTCTATCCGTTTTTAGACCGCTGGAACCTGATAGCCAACGAAAAAACTCGCCTTTGGCAGGCCCAAGATCCGGTTTATGAAGAAATCGTGCGGCTCTCAGACAACCGGGCCGAGCAGATAATTACGCGGCAGCAGTCACCCCAACAGGCTCCTAACTATCTACTGCGGGATCTGACAACCGCTCAAATAATACCCCTGACGCAGTTCAGCGATCCGCTGCCCTGGTTTGCCGAAGTCACCCGTGAGGTAGTGCGCTATCAGCGGGCCGACGGTGTCGCCCTCTCAGCAACGCTTTACCTGCCGCCACAGTATGATCCTGATCGAGACGGGCCGCTGCCAACACTGCTGTGGGTTTACCCTCAAGAGTACAAAAGCCGGGAAGCCGCCTCACAGGTGACCACAGCAGAGAATGTCTTTAGCCGTCCCTGGAGTCACTCGCCGCTGTTTTTACTGACCCAGGGGTATGCCATCCTGATGGGGCCAACGCTGCCGATTGTGGGAGAAGGCGACGCTGAGCCAAATGACAACTACCTGGAACAGCTTACCCTCGGGGCCCAAGCCGCCGTGGACTATCTGGTAGCCCGGGGCGTTAGCCGCCCGGATCAGCTAGCCATTGGCGGACATTCCTACGGGGCATTTACAGCCGCTAACCTGCTGGCTCACACCGATTTGTTTCAGGCAGGTATTGCCAACAGCGGAGCCTATAACCGCAGCCTGACGCCTTTTGGCTTTCAGGGAGAGCAGCGGACTTTCTGGCAGGCACCTGATATTTACAATCAGCTCTCTCCGTTCGTCTATGCTCACCAAATCAATGAACCCCTGCTGCTAATTCACGGGGCTGAAGACGAAAACGCAGGCACCTATCCGCTGCAGAGTGAGCGGCTCTATGAAGCACTGCAGGGACTCGGTGGCACAGTACGCTGGGTTGAGCTACCCCTGGAAGGACACGGCTACGAGTCTCGTGAGGCCGTTGGCCATGTGCTGTGGGAAATGACTCGGTGGCTCGATCGCTATGTTAAAGATGAAGCTGCTGACTCCAATGACTCAGCAGCTTTTGGCGCAGTTGAATAGTAGTCTCTGGCCTGAGTTCCGGCAGGTACGCAAAAATCTAGCAGCATCACGTCTCGGTGGCGATCGCTGAGGTTCCAGGCTTCATGCTCGGAAGTATCGTCAAAAACCAAGCATTTGCCTGCCTGCCAGGGCTTAATCTCTGAGCCAACCCGCAGGCCGCACTTTTCCGGCACGTCTAGCCCCATGTGACAGCGCAAGACCCCCACAGGCTTACCTGAGTGCGGCACGATGTGTGCGCCAGCGGCCAGCCGCGAAAATCCGGCGGTAATGATACCCGGAATCGCCTGCACCAGTCTGGCGGTTTCGGGGCACTGCTCACAGTTGAGGTCAATCCGCACGCCTAAAAAGTAAATGCCGTAAATGTCCCAACCCGTTTTGCCATCGAGCAGGTACTTTTCGGGATAGGTTAAAAAATCGCAATCTCTTAGCTGCGACAGCTCTTGCCTGACGCTCAGCCAGTTGGCCTCCAGGGTTTTAACAAAGTCAAACTGGTAGGGGTCACAGTACATTTTTCCAAACCTCAGGCAAACCGGGTGAAAATTCTAATCGGTTCAGTATCTTTATCAGAGCCGCCTTTACTCTTTTGGCAAAATTGGCTTCCAAAGAATCAGCCCAATCACGAACCGCAGGCGATTTTTGGGACTGCGGATGCGGCTAGACATTTTCCAGACAAATCTGACAAACTCCCAGCCCTGAGCCAGAGTTTCTTTAAAGCCTGATTTAGAGCTGTGAATTCGAGGCGGCGGCCCTGCGATCGCTGAATCATAACCAGGCTCGGGCAAATCTGACATAGCAGCAAGCTAACTCAATGTTTTTATTGTCTGACAAGGGGGGTCTTTTGCCTATGGGCTAACCCACAGCCCCCTACTGACGCTACTGGCGGACAGAATTGGGAACACCCGTCGGCGAAAGACCCGCGATCGCTTTAAGATTTTGAAGCCGCAGTAGTTCACTAAAAGACAGGCTAGGGCGACCCTCAATTCGAGCGGTAGCCTCAATCGCCTCAGCCAGATGACGGGCGGCCTCAAGCTGGCTGTAGCCGCGCCGCTGGGCCACTGCGATCGCCGCTTCATCAGCTTCTATTTCGGCTCGTGGGCCGTGACTGTTGCGCCAAATCTGAGTGCCAGCAAAGGCGGACAGACTGCCGCTAATGACCACGCCGATGGCATCTAGCTGAACGGCCTCCAGCACAGTCCCCAATAGCCCTGCTGCGGCCAAACCCTGGTACAAGTCAAACTTCAGCAGCTGCACCCGCGTTAGCCAGCAGACCTGATGCAGCAGCAGCAAATCCTGCTGGGCTGCTGAGAGCTGGCTCCATAAATCAAAGTTGAACGTGATCGGCTGAGTCCGCTTCCAGGGCAGCGGAAAGTCCGACTCAATGATGTGGGTTTGGGCTGGGTTCCCTTTTAAGCGAACCTTTATCCGAGCTGAAGCTGGCAGCAGCTCTAGCAGGCGAGAAATTTCACGATTAGAATTAACCACGTTTCTATGCCGATTAAAGCGGATATCCCTTAGCCTACCAGACCGGACTAAAGTACCTCTAAACTGTCTACCAGGGTTGGCAGAATCGCCTGGGCGGTGCCTTCCGTACTGGCGATCGCCAGTAGATAAACATCAGCCGCCGCCTGTCTAGCCAGCACAAGTCCCTGAACCGCCTGAGTATTTGCTCCCAACGTCAGCCGTCCCACCCAGGGAATTTGCACCCCTCCCCCTGCCAAAGTCTGAAACCCTGTTGGCTGAAAGCCTTCTCCAGTGGCAAAGGTATTTTTGACAATCTGGGCCAGGGCAGCGTCTGTTAGCACTGTTTCTTCTCCTGGAGACCCGGCAGGAACAACCGTAACTGAATAAGCCAGAGTGCCATTAGAGGCCTCTAGTAGCACGGAGCCAGAAACAGGACTGACGCTAAAACCTGATAAGATACCAATCTGAAATCGACCCTGCGGATCTTCATAGCTGCCGCCAAGCGTTAGTGCTTCGGGTTCAGTAGGTTCATTCTGAGCCTGCGCCGCCAATAGCGCGTTATTTGCAGCAGGTAGTTGTGATGAAGTCAGGCTGCTGGTACTGACAAAAAATACCCCCGCCAGCCCACAGACTACCAGCCCTATCAGCCAGAAGATTCTTCGCCTCATGTTGACTTCCCCATACTTCTCAACCCAAAGCTTACAAGCAGATACCCGCCAGCAGCAAAACGTTAAGATTTTTTTTGCAGCTTTAAGCCAAGACTAAACTATGAGGAAGCAGTTAGCGCGAGGGACAAAATTTTTCTACGCAGCGGACAAAAATTTCAACTCCCATACCCAGCGCGGTCTCATCAAAGTCAAACCGGGGGTGATGGTGAGGATAGGCGAGATTTTTAGCTTCGTTGGCTGCCCCTAAGAAGAAATAGCAGCCCGGTACCTCTTCCAAAAAGAAGGCCATATCTTCACCGCCCATTGTGCGGCATTCAGGAACGATACCTGCTGGCGTTTCTACTACTGAAAGCGCCACGGTGCGAACCAGCTCGGCCATATCCGTATCGTTAATCACGGGCGGGTAAAGGGACTGATAGTCAAACGTATAGCGAGCGCCGTAGCTCTGGCAAATACCCGCAATCAGTCGCTCTAGGCGCTGCGAAAAGAAATGAGTGTAAGCCTCATCAAAATAGCGTACAGTGCCGCTCATTCGAGCCTGGTCTGCAATGACGTTGAGTGCGGTGCCAGCATGAAACTCGCCAATGGTTACAACTGCTGCTTTGAGCGGGTCAACGCTGCGTGAGACGACTGTCTGAATGGCGTTGACAACGTGAGCGCCGACCACCACCGAATCAATCGTCTGGTGGGGAATGGCACCGTGGCCTCCCTTACCATAAATTGTGCAATGAAAAAGCTCTGTAGCGGCCATCAGCGCTCCATCACGAACGCCTACGGTACCCAGGGGCAAGTTATTCCAGAGGTGCAGCCCAATGATAGCGTCTACGTCTGGCTGTCGCAGCACGCCCGCCTCGATCATAGGCTTTGCCCCTCCCGGCCCTTCTTCAGCGGGCTGAAAAATGATTTTGACTGTTCCGGCAAAACATTCTCGATACCGAGCCAGGTAGTAAGCTGTTCCTAGAGCAATTGTGACATGACCATCATGGCCGCAGGCATGCATTTTGCCATCGTTTTGAGAGCGGTAGGGCACCTCATTAAGCTCTTGAATGGGCAGTGCATCCATGTCAGCGCGAATTGCTAGGACAGGCCCTGGGCGATCGCCTACAATAGTGGCTACAACTCCAGTCTTAGCGATTCCCGCCTGGTGCTCAATGCCCCACTCCGTTAGCTTGTGGACAATAAACTGAGAGGTCTGACTTTCTTGAAAACCCAGCTCAGGGCACTGATGCAGTCGTCGTCGCCAGGCTACTAGCTGGGGCTGCAGAGAACGAATTTGTAAACGGATGCTAGCAAGGTCAGCGGTGGTAGACGGAATCGTAGAAATCATGGAATTAAAAAATCTACTGATGATGAGTTGGCCGAATAGCGTTAAAGCCAGCCTGCTGTAGCGATCGCCTGGTTAAATAGCGGCTAATAAACCCTTGAGCAGCAGATCTTTACTTTTCCCCCAAGAAAGGAATAGAGTCTGGGGGTGAAAAGCGAGTCTACCTTAAGGGCGACTAAGCTGATCGTTATCTCAATACCTTCAGTGGCTTTACTGAAGATCCGGATGCTTTTCTTACATTATGGCGAGAAGTTTCGCGCTCGATTGTGATCTCAGTCTCTCTGCTTCAAAAACATTACATAAGCAAGGCTATCGTTAAGCCATCGCAGGTATCAGTCCATCGAGTGTGAGTCGGGAGGCTGCGTTCGATAGGCTAAAGAGATCTGTAGCCTCTGCAATATGGGGCATAATCCCCAGTATCGGCATCTGAGTCAGTGACTCAATCAGGGCCTGAGGTGCCCAGTCTGCAACTTCCTGTGGCGATCGCGGCTGAGCGCAATTGAGAATAATTCCTTTGAGGGCTACCTGAGCCTGTCGCGCTAGGGCCACATTGGCTACAGCCTGAGCGATCGCCCCTAGCCGCACGGGCACCACTAACAGCGTTGGCAATCGCCACTGCGCCGCCAGATCGGCCACTGTCAGTTCGGCTGTAACTGGCGATCCCAACCCGCCTAGTCCTTCTACTAAAACCCAGTCACGCGATCGCTCTAAGGCTCTGAGGGTTTGCCAAACTGGTTTTAGATCAACCTGACGGCCCTCGCGCTCAGCCGCTAGCGGCGGGGCTAGCGGGGCTGCAAAATATGCTGGATTAATTTCGTCTAAGGTTTGGTCTAGCTTAAACAGCTTCTGGTACAGTTCACGATCGCCGACTCCTGACTGGACTGGCTTGATTAGACCCAGTGGACGAGGGCTGTAGTATCTTTGCCAGTAAGCTGCCAGGGCAGTCGTCACCACTGTTTTACCGGCATCGGTATCGGTTCCAGCAATTAGCAGCGTGTTCAACATCTCAGTTCAGCTAGTAAGTTTGCCTTTGCTTTAGGGACGCAGCCATACGCTCTGCATCAGTCTTACTCGTCGGTAACCTGCAGCTCCAGCGTGAACTCAGCCGGTGCTAAAGAGACCACATCAACCGCATAATCTCCGCCCAGCGGCAGCTCTTCACTCCAGGAAAGCAAGCCAGAACCGTTGTCAATCAGGTCGCCACTGGGCAAACGGATGTTAAGGGTGGCGGGGCCGCTGGTGTTGATCAACCTAGCAGAAAAAATTTGTCCTTGCTGAGCATTAACAATGTAGCGACGAACTCGGCCTGCCCCAACATCATTAGCAACCCGCACACCCGTCTCCCCGGCTGGAAACTGAACCCGCTGCTGCAAAATCTCAGGCTGCGTTTCAGGTTCTGGCTCAGGCTGCGTTTCAGGTTCCGGTTCTGGCTCGGGTTCCGGTTCTGGCTCAGGTTCTGGTTCATCAACTGCCAGACTCACCCGGAGCTGATAGTCGCTTTCGTTTAGTCCCTGAACCGTTTGGAGCTGAATCGTATATTCACCATTGAATTGCAGATTTCCCTGCCAGCGTAAGGCTCGTCTGGCTGCGGCTTCGACTGGCTGCTGATTAGGAGCTAGCACCGTGAGCAATACGCCCTCGCCCTCAAGAGCTGCGGTCAGTAACTGTCCTTGCTCTGCCTGAAAGCGATAGTTAACGGTTTCTCCAGCCCTCAAGCTACCTTCAACTGTCTGGCTTTCACCGGGCGATAAACTAAATTCCTGACTATACTCCACCGGGCGATTGGGAGCAGGTTGGGCTGGCTCAGTAGGCGTAGGGTTGAGCGTGATGTCTGGGCTTTCAATTGGCGGCGGCACATCTGCGGAGTTGTCGCTATTGACTGCCCTGACAACAGCCCAGCCCCCCAGAGCCGCAGCTAGCGCTAAACCCAGGCCAACTGCTGTGACTGCCCAGGGGTTTTCCCAGAGCGATTCTGATTCTTGAACAGCGGGTGAAGCAGTCGATGGCCGCACTGGGGTCGTGCGAGCCTGAGTTGCCTGATAGCGGGGACTCACTGCCACCGTTTTCATCTGGGAAACTTCTGTGTTCCTTGGAGGAGGGGAGCCAACAGGTTTTGTGGTGGCCGTCGTAGATTCACCCAGCGCCTGAGCCATTTCGCTAACAGACTGATAGCGATCGCCGGGACGATAGCTCAGCGCCCGGTTGAGCACCTGAGCTAGCCCCGGACTGACCGTGACGTATTGCGGCCAGATCCAGCTCAAATTAACATCGTCAAACAGGGTTTCAGGCTCTTTGCCCGTCAGCAAAACAACGGCTGTAACCGCCAGGGAATACAAGTCGCTGCTGGGATAGGCCCGTCCAGTCTGCATTTGTTCGCTGGGCGCATAGCCCCGCTTGCCCACCGTCGTTGCCTGACTGGTGGTTTCAGGCATCTGCACTCGGGTCACGACCTCTTTGACAACGCCAAAATCAATCAGCACGGGCAGCTGATCGCGGTTACGCAGGATGATGTTATCAGGGCTAATATCGCGGTGAATAATGCCTTGAGCATGAATGTGAGCTAGCACTGGCAGCATCTGGTGCAGGAACTGTCGCACCTCAGCTTCTGAAAAAGCCTGTCGCTGTAGCCGCCGCTGATCGAGCAGTTCGCGGTAGGTGGTACCTTCGACATAGTCCTGCACCAAAAATAAGCGCTGATCCTGCTCAAAAACTGCTCTAAACTCGGGAATCTGCGGGTGCTGAATTTTGTAGAGAATTTGAGCTTCTCGCTGAAAAAGCTGGGTGGCTTTCTCTGAAAACCGATCTTCTCCCTGGAGCGGCACAAATTCCTTCAGAACGCAGCGCTCGTTGAAGCGTCCCTGGTCTTCAATTAGATAGGTGCGGCCAAATCCCCCTTGCCCTAGCGTATGGACGACTCGGTAGCGATTTTGTAAAACGGTTCCAGCAGAGATGGGGGATTGCATAGTAAATATTTTCGCTTTTCAAAACCAGCCGCACGCCTCGCGCGGCTGCTCAGGTTATAGCTACACCAGTTTACTGCAAGTTTTCGGTGATGACGGGGGCAGAAGCTGGAGTTTTACCCGTCAACCAAATGCTCAATGGCTGAGGGCTGATTGGGCAACTCTGCGGTTAATACTTCGCAGCCGCTCTCTGTAATCAGCACATCATCTTCAATCCGAATACCGCGAACATCAGCAAACTGAGCCAGCCGCTCCCAGTTCACGAGTGACTGGGCCTGTCGCTGCGGATCGTGCAAAATACCGGGAACCTGGTAAAAACCTGGCTCAATGGTGACAGCCATTCCGGCTTGTAATGGGCGATCAAGCCGCAGAAACCTAGCCCAAAGCGATCGCTGCGCTTGCGGCCTGCCGCGTACCCGGCTAGGTCGCCTAAATCTTCCATATCATGCACGTCAAGTCCAATCAGATGGCCCACCCCGTGGGGGAAAAATAGGGCATGGGCATCTTGCTCAACCAGACTTTCAGGCTGTCCCTGCAAAATGCCTAAATCCACCAGTCCTTCAGCCATGACCCGACAGGCTGCTAGATGCAGGTCACGATACTCTACTCCCGGCTGGGCCTGCTCAATACAGGCATCGTGGGCTGCCAGCACAAGGTCGTAGATATCTCGCTGGGTGGGTGAAAACCTTCCCGAGACTGGCCAGGTACGGGTAATATCTGAGGCCCAGCCAGAGGACGTTTCTGCACCGACATCAGCCAGCAGCAAATCTCCGGCCTGCAGGGGGTGATGATAGTGCGGGTTGTGCAAAACTTCGCCGTGGGTTGTGACAATGCTGTTGTAGGCGCAGGTCATCTGCCGAGCCATAATCACCTGCTCCATCACGGCTCTGATATCCGCTTCGGTTTTAGCAGCTGCGGTAGCGGCCATACCTGCTTTGTGAGCCGCGACGCTAACAGCAGCGGCCTGACGCATTTGCGCGATCGCCCAGTCGTCATGAACCAGACGTACCTGCACAATTGCCTCTGCTAGCCTGACATTTTCAGCCACGCTCTGCTCTAGCTGTTCTGGTTTAGTGCGATCGAGAAGCTCACTGAGCGGATAGGCTGAGTCGGCTCCTATTTCCTGGGCGATCGCGTCTCTTGTGGGTGTTGGGCCGTGCCACAGGGCTGACTCAGGAGAAGCTTCATCGACAAACAAGGTCAGCTTACCGCCCTCTAAATAGACAGCTGCGTCTTGTAAAGGTAGGCCAGCAAAGTACAGAAAGTGGCTATCAGCTCGAAACGGATAGGTATTGGCCGGAAAGTTACGCGCTTTTGGCTGTCCTGAGCTGAGCAGCACTGGAAAGTCAATGCTCTGGGCTAGCTGCTGCCGCCGCTGACGCAGGACTTTAGTGAGTGGAGGAGTCGAAGTTTGCATCGCTGGCAACGTAAAGCTACAGATGCTCTTATCCTAATCTGTTGCTGAATAAATCCGGCGAAATCGCCTCTCTGGACTCTCTCAAAAAGAGTCTTAAATTTCTCATCACAAGACCTTCGGCGACACAAATGAGTCTTATAACAAGACGGCATAGGTTTATAGGCACCCCTGTCACCATCTCAAAAAAGTCTCAGAAATCTTACAGTGAGACTTGTATCAATACAGTAAGTCTTGAAATTAGACGAGATCATAAAATTCAAATCTGCAGCGACATAATGGCTGACTAGACCTTGAGGAGGGCATAATGCAGCACTGTCCTTAGGAATGGAACCTAGATTTTTGACCAGACTCTCAACTCTCAGTGCAAATCTTCAAAGGGCAGTTATTATTTTATCGGCAGGCCAGTCGAAACCAACAGCATAAATTTTTGATGAAGACTGTAGCTCTTTTTGCGAAAATATTCGCAGAAGTGTCATACCTTGTCAAAGCTGGGAAATCTGTCTAAAGATAGATTGCAATTGTTCTGTTGTTTCTTAACTATCCTTGGCATCTCTATGAAATCTCTTTTCCAAGCTCCACTGACTGCACTCATCGTTAGCTTATTTTTAGGCTACACGGCGACCCTTTTAGAAAATCAGCTACAGATTTTGCCGGGTGACGAAAGTTCTAACTTGCCTACTTTAGAAATGCCAAATTCAGAATGTTCCTTAGTCGGATAGTTTAGCCGCTGCTTCCGGGGCGATACTTTCAAGGCGGTCAGCTAAAAACTCCTGGTTTTAATTCGGGGGTTTTATTTTTGAAGATAGTCTCATATTAAGTCTTGAAAGTCTTAACATTAGTCTATTTTTTATACTTTTGAGACTTAAATAAGATGCATGTATTTATGAGGACAAACTTTCTGGCGTTTTAGCTCACAGCCTGACAGAGGAAAATTAGAGAAAATTTTCCTCTGTCAGGCAGCGTCTATACTAAGTTCACAAGAATACCCAGCCTGAAAGAATATCTAAGTCCGAAAGGCAAGATCGCTAAATCTGACCTGAAAAACAATGGAAAATTTAGTCCATTTCTAGTCCAGTAGTTTTTTAACCTTGCTCAGAATCCTTTTCCAAAGGGGGTTTTGAGTAAATGAGTATTTGCGGCACACGCAACTACTCAGGTAGCTTAGAGGGACAGAGTGCGATCGCGGTTGTAGAGCGATCGCGTCGCCTGAGCACTACTCATTTGCAGGTAAAAATCTACAGACGTGCAGACGCTAGACTCAAAAAAAGGTTGACTCTCTAAATCTGGCGGTAGCGATCGCCTTGATAAATTTGTCGTCAGATCTCAGCAGGAAAAGCTTGAGGCCAGCTTACAGGCTAGGACTCTTCAAGTTGGAGACCGTCAAGCTCACGTCTGTGCTGCAGAATAGTCTGTAGCAGCATGACCAAATAGGCTAAAATCCGATGCTTAGCTAAAGAATTCAGGATTTGACTATCTCTATCAACGTTCTCAATCCAAGCGCCCAAACCTGGTATTTCAAGCTCTAGGTTGCTCAGAGTTTCTAAACAAGCTGATCAAAGCATGAATATTCAATAGCCCAATTGCCGACATCCACAACCAGTGACCCGGCTTGGGTTGAATCGCGGATAGGCGACAAACCCCACCTTCGTCTGCAAGTAGCGGAAACTGATTAGTCTGCGAAAGACTGATAATCGCTATTCCTAAAGCTGTAACTGCACATAGCTCGACAACAATTTTTGCTTTGAGGCTACGGGTAATGAAGGCAAGTAACAGGGCGGCAAAGTACAGCGGGTTTGCTAACCAACCCACAGCACCCGCTTGCATAAAAAGCACGCCGAATCCACCCAGTAAAAGTATCTCAGCTCCACGCATGACCTCTAGATCTCCTAGCGGTTCATTGCCTAAGCCAGCTACTCTTGCAGAGAAACCGCAGACTTTCTCGAACTCCACAGCGGGCTGGAACAAGCACAGCACGAAAAGAATAGTTGAGGCGATTAAAAGAGGAAATCTTTTCACGGCTTCCTAACAGAGCTTATGTAGAGCATTTACAGAGTGCTTCTTTAGTGTCCCAGATAAATTTGCGCTACTGCTGGATCTTGCCGCATTGACGCGGCTGAACCGGAGCGCTTGATCAGGCCAGTCTCTAACAGGTAGGCGCGATCGGCAATAGCTAAAGCAGTCGCCGCCATCTGGTCAACTAGCAGCAGCGTCACGCCCTCATCCCGTAAATCAGCCAGGGTTTGATATAGCTCATCAACCAGCTTGGGGGCTAGCCCCAGAGAAGGCTCATCTAGGAGTAATAGCTGAGGCCGAGCCATTAATCCCCGGGCGATCGCCAGCATTTGCTGTTCTCCCCCTGAGAGTAAACCTGCCCGCTGGTGCTGCCGCTGTCGCAGCCGAGGAAAGCGCGTCAGCATCTGATCAATATCAGCTTTGATACGATCGTCTTTACGGCTGAAAGCGCCCAAACGTAAATTATCCTGCACGCTCAGCTCTGTAAAGACCTGTCGCCCTTCAGGAACGAGCACAATGCCTGAATGGGCCATTTCATGACTGGGCTGCTGTAAAAGCTTGCCCATAAAAGCAACCGTGCCAGACTTAGCAGGGATCAGGCCGACTAAAGTTTTAAGCAGCGTCGTTTTCCCTGCGCCGTTGGCCCCAATCACTGCTACCAGTTCGCCTGGGTTCACGCTCAGCGAAATATCCCGCAGCACTTGCAGTTCGCCGTAGCCAGCACTCAAACCGTTAACTTCAAGCAGGGGGACAGACTGTATTTGGCGATCGCGCCGTGTATCAGAATTAGCGGCTCCTTCGCAACCCAGATAGGCTTCTAGCACCAGCGGATCGCGCTGTACAGCAGCGGGCGGGCCAGCGGCAATTAGCCGACCACTGTCAAGCACAATGACGGTGTCTGAAATACTCATCACCACGTCCATATCATGCTCAATCAAAATTACTTTCAGGCCACCGCTAGCAATTCGCCTCAGCAAAGTAGCCAGCCGCTCTTTATCCCCTTTACTCAATCCAGCTGCAGGTTCGTCTAGCAGCAAAACCTGCGGCTCAGTTGCCAGTGCCCGAGCAATTTCTACCAGCCGCCGATCGACAAAGGATAGGTTGGCGGCTTGAGCCTGAATATCACCGCTGTAGCCGACAAAAGCCAGCAGCTCCAAAAAGTCCGGTGTTTGCAGCGACGATCGCCCTTTGAATGTGTCCACCCCTGAGGTGAGCTGACGGCCCTGGTGAGCAATGCGCAGATTCTCTAAGACAGAGAGTGAATTAAATAGCCGGGTAGCTTGAAAGGTGCGGCTGATACCAGCGGCGGCAATGTCTGAGCTAGAAAGCTGGTTGAGAGAGCGATCGCCCAGCTTGACCTCACCGTGCTGAGGCTGATAGAAGCCGCTAATCAGGTTCAGCAGCGTGGTCTTGCCTGCCCCGTTGGGGCCAATCACGGCGGTAATCGTTCCGGGTTTTGCTTCAAGGCTAACCTGCTCCACCGCTCGGACGCCGCCAAACTGAATACTTACCTGCTCAACCTTCAAGCTGTCATAGGTCTGGCGGCGCGCTACCAGCGCTGGCATCTCGGGCGGGACGTCTAAAGGATAGACCGGCTGGGGCGATCGCCTATAGCGAGTCAAGAAGCTCATCACCCCGTTGGGAACCAGCCACAGCGTCAGCAGCAGCAGTGTACCAAAAAACAGCAGCTGATACTCAGCAAAGTCATTCAGCAGTTCCGGCAGCAGCACCAAGACAATCGCGCCGACTAAAGGCCCCTCAGCCGCCCCCAATCCCCCCAAGATCACCACCAGCAAAAACAAAATTGAGCGCTGAAACGTAAAGCTGTCTGGACTGACAAAGCCAATAACGGCGGCGAAAAAACCTCCTGCCAGCCCGGTTAGTCCGGCAGATAAGCCAAAAGCAACGACGCGAATTTTTGCCGGATGCAGGCCCAGAGCTGCCGCTGCGATCGCATCGTCACGCACGGCTAAAAAAGCCTGTCCCCAAGCGCAGCGTTTAAGATAGCCAAAGCCAACAACAGCCAAGATAGCCAAAACAGAGACGATAATGACTGTACCGCGCAGCGTCGGTGCTGGTTGAGGAATGCCGCTGAGTCCACCAAACCCCCCGGTCAGCGGCACCCATTCAATCAAAACCTGCTCCACAATGATGCCAAAGGCAATCGTGACCATCGCTAGATAAGGGCCTTTAACCCGCTGGGTGGGAGCCGCTAGGGCCGCCCCCGCCAGCGACGCGGCTAAAGTCGCCAGTCCCAGGGCCGGCCAAAAGTTCCAATCCGCCTTCAACATTAGCAAGCTGCTGACATAGGCTCCAATAGCTAAAAAACCCGCGTGGCCAATCGAAACCTGCCCCGACAGGCCCACCAGGATGTTTAAGCCCACCCCTACCAGGGTTGTAACCGCAATCAGCCCCAGGTTAAAAAGATAGTAGGTATTAGGTGCCAGACTGGCCGCTGCGATCGCCCCCACCATCAGCCCTGCCTGTACCCACAATCTCACTCCCATATCTACACCTTATTAACCTGCTGCCGACCAAAAATTCCCCCCGGCTTCAGCGCCAGCGCCACAATCACCACGGCAAAGCCTACAATTTCTCGGTAGCTGCCGCCGAGCAGCCCTACAGCGATCGCCTCAACCAGGCCATACAAAATACCCGCTACCATCACCCCCCAGGGGTTGTCCAGGCCGCCGATAATCGCGGTTGCAAAGGCTTTGAGTCCTAGCAGGGTGCCCATTGTGGCCGCTACGTTGGTAATGGGCGCAATCAACATGCCAGCTAGCCCTGCCAGCAGCGTTGAAGCCCCGTAGGAAAAGGCAATCATTGACTCAACTGCAATTCCCATTAGCTGCGCGGTCTCATGATCTTCGCTGACGGCCTGCAGGGCCTTGCCCAAGAGCGATCGCGTAAAAATCAGCCGCACTAAAAGTGCGATCGCCAGCCCCGCTACCGGAATCACCAGCTCTAATGGGTAAATGCCTATGCCCCAAATTCGCAGGGGCACCTCTGCCAGCACTGAAGGGTAAGCCCGGACTTCCTTGCCAAAGGTGAGCATGGCCAAATTCTCGACCACAATGCCGACGGCAATAGTGGTCAGCAGCCAGGCATTAGATCCGGCTTTAGCAAAGGGTCGCACCGCCAGACGCTCTACCAGCAGGCCAAAACCAACACAGGCGATCGCCGCTAGCCCAACCGCAACGATCAGCGGCCAGCCCCAGGTAATATTAAGGACATAACACAGCACCGCCCCCAGCATCACTGAGGCTCCCTGGGAAAAGTTCATCGTTTTTGAGACAGCAAATGTCATCTGAAAGCCAAGAGCCACCAGACCATACAAGCTGCCAATGGCAATACCAGAAATAACCAGTTGCGGCCACATTAGGCGTCAATCACCGCTAGCTCTCTACCGGAACGATTTCATTCTCTTTCCACTGCACCAAAACGTAGTCATTCTCGTTTAGGGCATCGTGGTTGTCTGGAGTAAAGGGCTGCTCATAAGTTTTGATCAAACCCTCATAAGTTGGCAGATTGAGAAAGGCTTCTCGTAGCTTAGGCCCTTCAGTAGAGGCGGCTGTCTCCAGCGCTAAAGCCGTTAAGTGCAAGGCATCGTAGGCATTGGCCGTACCGACGGGGGCTAGAATTTCACTGGGGCCGCTGAGATTGAAGGTTTCTTTCAGGTCTGCCAGCACCTGTTTGCCTTTTTTACCTTGTTCGCCATAAAAGCTGTAGGTTTGCACAAAAACGACTTTATCAGCGGCAGCTTGCCCAGCCAGTTCTGGAAAACGCCCCCCAGAAACCCCCCAGTGAGACACCACAGGCACATCCCAGTTCAACCGGGCCAGTGACTTAATTGCCTGGGCCGCAGGAGCGGCGTTTGCCACTAAGAGCAGCGCTTCGGCACCTGCGTCTTTGAGGCGAGAAAGCTGAGGCGATATGTCGGTTTCAGCATCGTTGAATTTTTCAATTCCCACAATGTTTAAGTCGTATTCTGGTGCCCACTCTTCAAAACCTATCTGGTTAGATTCTCCCCAGGGGTTGTTAATCAGTAGCAAACCTACCTTTGAAATATCGCTATAGGTTTCTTTGATGTGCTTCATCAAAAAGCGATCGACAATATTATCGTTGGCCGACACTCGAAACGCATAGTTGGGGTCAAAGTCATTGCGAGTGATGCCCGTTGCCGCTGCCCAAACGCCCATGTAAGGAGTCTGTAGCTCGTGAATCACAGGCAGCATCGCCAGCGAAACAGGGGAGTCCAGTCCACCAAAAACCACGGCAACCTGCTCCTGCTCAATCAGCTCCCTGGCGGCGGCAACGCCTTTAGCTGGTGTGGATTCGTCATCACGGCTAACCAGCTCTAGTGGACGTCCGCCGAGGACGCCGCCGTTACGATTGACTTCATCAATCGCAACTGTTAAACCTCGCGTAATGGCTTCACCCGAAAGAGCAGAAGAACCAGTCAGCGCAGCGACCAGACCAATTTTGATGGGTTCACCGTTTGCTGCGGAGTTTGCCTGTGGCGTGGGGTCTGCTGTAGCAGAATCAGTTTCTGCCGGGGCGCAGCCTGCTAATTTGGAAAGCAGCATCGCTGCTCCAAAGCCAGCCGTACCCCTCAGGACATCTCGGCGTCGTATCTGCTTAGCCATCATGCTTTACTCCCAAACTTCTAAACAGCAAATACAATATTCTGTTTACCCTAACAGCTATTGCCTGAACCGGGCAGGATAGTTTGGATACAAAATCTGTCGGCTAAGAATACACTCACCTATCAGCCATAGCGATCCGATTTGGATTATGCAAGGATTTTCTATAAGGGCAAGTCCTTGCACAACTCTCTCTCCCCACAAATGATTTAGAACTGCTGTGTAAAAAGTTTTAAGTAACGCGATCGCATCGCTTTAGTGACTCAGCAATTTTCTACTAACGGCACGAGCTGACCTTGCCCAACGACTTTATAGATGGACAGACTGGGTAAGCGATCGCTGAGAAAGTAAGTCTTCACAGATCCCAGTCCTCGTATCGGCACCTGGCCACGAGATGAGAACGCAAACTGTCCCTTAAGCTGACGATAAACCTCCTCTGTCACCTGAATCTTACTCGGCAAGCTGGTGCTCTCCATGCGACTGGCCACATTCACCGTATTGCCCCATAGATCATAGGCAAACTTTTTCAGCCCAATCACGCCTGCAATGACTGGCCCTACGCTAAGGCCAATACGCAGCTCAAAAGGGCTGCCGTCAGGTCTGCTAAACTGGCCGATAGCAACCTGCATGTCTAGGGCTAAGTGGGCGATCGCTTCTAGAGAACCCGTTTTGGGAACTGGGATGCCGGCAGCGACCATGTAGGCGTCCCCAATCGTTTTTATTTTTTCTAAGCCGTGCTGTTCAACTAGAGAATCGAAGGTAGAAAAAATTTCGTTGAGCAAATTTACCAGTTGAGACGCAGGCATTTGAGCGGCAGTCGCGCTAAACCCAACTAAATCAGCAAACAAGACACCCACCTCGTCGAACTGTTCAGCGATCGTGTGCGAATTCGTTTTCAATCGCTTAGCAATCATCTGCGGCAGCATATTGGTTAGCAGTCGTTCAGTTTCAGCACGCTGCTGACGCAGTTCTACTTCTACCCGATGCCGTTCTCGAATTTCTAGCTGTAACTGTGTATTTTGAGCCTGAAGTGCCTGGGTTTGACTGCGTAACTGTCGCTGTAGCTGGTATACCCTCAGCTGGGTATTAACCCTGGCAAGTACCTCAGCTATATGGAATGGTTTGGTAATGTAGTCAACCCCGCCTACCTCAAACGCCCTCAGCTTGTCTGTGGTTGACTCTAGGGCGCTAACGAAAATAACCGGAATCGTTTGAGTTTGAGGCTGACGCTTAAGCTGACGACAAATCTCATAGCCATCAATGACGGGCATATTGATGTCTAACAAAATCAGGTCAGGCTGAGTAGTGGCTGCCGTCTTTAGCGCAAACTCACTGTTTACCGCTTTCCGCACAAAATAATCAGCCCCTTCCAAAATGGTGGCAAGAACTCGCAAGTTATCGGGCTGATCGTCAATAATTAAGATGCTGTGGGGGTTACGATCCAGATAAGAAGAGTCATTCGCCATAACATCAGACAAAATTAGCAATTTGCTAGGTCAGCTACGCAATTAGGAAAAAAGATACTTGCACCCCCTCGCTGTTTAAATAAAAACCGATAAGCTGAGACAAAGATTCCGCTAAACCGCTTAAAAAGTTACGAAATACTTGATTTAGGCTGTCGTAAACAGCTCTACTTCAGCATCAGCTCCTATTATTTGCCCGTCATCCGGCATTCTATGTTCATGGCTGCTGCACCTAAGTTGCCCGATTTGCCTGCCTGAATTAATTTACCACAGTGAGACTCAGTAATTTTAGATTGAGACCTGATATGATACTGATAAGTCTTATTTTAATAAAGCGTTAATTATGGACAGTATAGAGTTCAACACTCATTCATCCTTTACTGAACAGCACAGCGCAGCCCTCAACGACGCCAGCAACCTAATGACGGTTGATGATGTTCAGCGCTATCTAAATCGCTCACGCGCTTCTGTCTATCGCTATGCCAACACAGATGTCAGCATCCTCAATCCTGACTACAAGAGTAGCCGCCTTAATCCAGAGATTCGTACCCAGAAAGACACCCCTCTGCTGTTTCACCCCAACGAAGTTGCCCGCTTTGCCCGAGAGGTTCTGGGTCTAAAACAGGTTAAAATAGAGGTTCAAGAGTCTCCTGAAACTGCTACCCATGCGTTGCTTAAAGCAATTTTGGCAGAGCTAAAAGGTATGCGGCAGTTTTTGCAGTCTCAAGAGTCTCAGGGCTAAGTCAGAATCAAGAAAATGCTACCAGGGTTTTCAAAAAGATCCGTCCCTTTGCGCTATCTATCTCAGCGTGTCAGTGTTAGTTTTTAAGAGAGGCAAACAAACTGGTAAGGAGAGCTGTCTATTGTGTAGCTAACAGCACAATCTTTTTTAGAGATTATTTAGATTTTCTAAATAATCTTCTTGCTCAATCTAGATTTTGGGCTAATCTGAGTTCACCTCAAATCAGCGTTTCCTGATCTAACCCATTTTTTGTTTCTAAGGATCCAGCCTTAAACCCTGTATGGAATCTGCCAGTCAATCTGACAAAACTCCTGAACACTCTCACAGTCGTTTGTCTAGTCTCATTGGTTTCGTCATTGCGCTAACGACTTTAGTGTTGCCAATGTTTGCGATCGCCCACTTTTCCTCTGCCAAGATCGATATCCTCGATCAGCCTTCTTATCGCATCTTGCGCTCCAGGGAATAGGTGGCAGCTAAGAAAAAATTTTAACAAAGCAATCATCCTGGCACTACTTCCTGTGGGATTTTCTTAAAGCCTGCTTCAGCTAGCGGGAATTGGGACTTTATTCGCATAGAATTCTAAACGAGCTGTCTACTCAGGAGCTACCTTGCTGTAGCACCTGGATACTAGCTCATGTCAAAGTAGTCCCAAAGTAGTCTTGGAGAAGCGTTGTGGAGCTATCTCGTATTCCTGCTCAGCCTAAGCCTGGGTTGATTAATGTTCTGATTGAAATTCCTGCGGGCAGCCAGAACAAATACGAATTCGACAAGGATTTACAGGCGTTTGCCCTGGATCGAGTCCTTTTTTCTTCTGTTCATTATCCCTGTGACTATGGTTTTGTGCCCAATACGCTCGCCGACGACGGCGATCCGCTAGACGGGCTTGTGCTCATAGATCAGCCAACTTTTCCAGGGTGTGTTATTGCAGCGCGCCCAATTGGAATGTTAGAGATGATTGACGGTGGCGATCGCGATGAAAAAATTCTGTGTGTTCCAGACTCCGATCCGCGCTATGCTAGCTTCAAATCTCTTGACGATGTGGCTCCCCATCGTCTGGACGAAATTGCAGAGTTCTTTAAGACTTATAAAAACTTAGAAAGAAAGGTGACTGAGATTTTAGGCTGGAAAAATGCTGATCAAGTTGATCCTTTGGTTCAAGAATGTGTCAAAAATTTTAAGCCCTAGCTAAATCTCACTTAAGAGTTGGTTTCCTAGCGGGTACCTCAAAGCCAGGTTTTAGCCCTTCTAGCCTTTTAACGGCTCTACTTGGGTTCAAAGGCGGCTTGAGGTGCCCACTTTGTATTCTAGATTACCAAAGCCGTATAGAATTTTGGGTATGGCTAGTGTCAAAAAAAATTGAGCAAGTCAGGCTGGACAATGAATTTACCCAAAATCTTCCCGAACACCCCCTGGTTATTGGTATATACAGAGAAGGACAGAAGCTAAGTTAGCCTTACAGCCTGTTTTGTCTTTAGCCTTTACAGCTTGAATATTCCCGAATTGAAGGGCGAATATCCACGCCATCAATTAGAGCCAGACCCATCTCAAATGCTAGATTCTGACCTTTACTCCCTGCCCGACAATGCAAATGCCTCTAGACATCCGGTAGATTGTTCTGTACTTAGTGAAATGCAGACTGACTCTTCCTTTGTGGTTCAATTTTGGGGTGTGCGCGGCAGTATACCCACGCCAGGGGCTAGCACCGTTCGCTACGGGGGAAACACTGCCTGTGTCGAAATTTTGGCAGGTCATAAGCGAATTATCCTGGACGGCGGCACCGGGCTAAGCGTGTTAGGCAAGCACCTCTTGAAGCAAGCCGCTGATATTGAGGCTCATATCTTCTTCACGCATACCCACTGGGATCGGATTCAAGGCTTTCCCTTCTTTGTTCCCGCTTTTACAGAAGGCAACCAGTTTCACATTTATGGTGCAACTGCACCCAATGGCGCTTCTATCAAGCAGTGCCTCACCGACCAGATGCTGCAGCCCAATTTCCCAACGCCTTTACAGCGGATGCGATCGCACCTGAATTTTCCAATATATCTGCTGGCAACACTATTTCTATTGATGACGTTGTGATTGAAACTATATTGCTCAATCAGCTAACCAGTGCTTTGGGCTATCGCATTACCTGGCAAGGTCGCTCCGTTGTTTATGCTACCGACACCGATCATTCACAGGAAGCTAGTAATCACAACCTTCAACGCCTGGCTCATCAGGCCAACGTACTCATTTATGACGGCACCTACGCCGATTACACCGAGCACAATTTACAAAAGCAGTCTCTAGAAACACCGTGGAAAGAGGGTATTGGAGTTGCCAGGGCAGCCAAAGTCGAGGAGCTGATTATGTTCCATCATAATCCTGCACACGACGATGACTGGCTTGACCTTATTGAAATGCAGATCAGAGGTGATTTTCCCAGCGCTCGTCTCGCTAGGGAAGGCATGATTTTGCAGGTTTTGTAACCTACTACCAAATATCAAAAAGTTTGCATTTTATAAACCATGCCTGAGGTCGCTTAGAGCTTTTGACGCTGAGGTTACTCTGCTTGAGGACAGAGCGTTCAGCTCATCAAAAAGCTCTTCATAAGCCTGCAGCGCTTGGTGAAACGAGTAGTGTGTTTCAGCATGACGCCGTCCCTGATAGCCTAGCTTTTCTGCTTTTTCAGGATGTTTGAAGAGATAAAAAATTGCTTTGGCTAAGCTGGTAGGATTTTCTGGCTGCACTACCAAACCGCCGCCGCTTCTATCAACGGCTTTAGCCGCAGAACCATCGCTGGGCACTGAAGCAATAATGGGGCGACCGCTGGCAAGCAGTACCTGAGTTTTGGAAGGCATGTTGAAGCCCACCATGCTTTTCTTTTGCATGATCAAACCCACATCGGAGGCTGCCAGCATTTCTGGTAAATCCTCACGAGCTGCAAAAGGCAACAAAAGCACATTGGTGGCGTCTAGATCTTGTTTGAGGGCATCTAAATGAGCAAGCTGACGCTCTTCACCTGAAATCACAAAAGCAATTTCAGGATAAGTTTTAAGCAGAGCCGCCGCTCGAATAATAGTTCGGATACCCTGAGTTCGAGCAATATTGCCGGAGTAAAGCACAACGAACTTTCCTTCTAAGCTGTGCGCTCTTCGGAACGCATTATCGTGCTTTGAAAGAGGACGGATAAAGTTTGTGTCTACCCAGTTAGGAATACAAACCATGCGATCGCGGGAGACTTCCTTGCCGACTAGATTTTCAGCAAATCCTTCAGTAATAACGCTAATCTTTGTTGCGCTTTGATAGGCAAATTTTTCTAAAATCTCAAAAACGCGAATAGCAAATTTATTACTAATCAGCCCGGTTCTAACAGCCGCTTCTGGCAAAATGTCTTGCAGATTTAGGATGGTAGGACAAGAATAAACCCACTTTAGCAAAGCGACTGGCAGACAGGCAGGCAGAGAGGGGCTAGTAGCCAAAATCACATCTGGTCGCCAGCCTTTTAGGGCTTGGAAAAAACTCAATAAAATAAAGCTGCCGTCTAAGAGTATGCGAGTTACTAGCCCCGGATTGGGGCGAATAGAAACGTAGCATCGCTGAATTGTAACGCCGTTAACCTCTTCAGTGTGGTAGAGTTTCCCTCGATACTCTGGATAGATTCTACGCTCTGGATAGTTCGGCATCGCAGTTATCACCCGAACCTGATGTCCCTGTTTGACTAAGCCTTCAGCTAGCTCTGTCATGAGGGGAGCAATACCAATGGGTTCAGGATGGTAATTGTATGAGTAGATCAAAATACGCATAAACGTTTAGTTGCCGTACCTAAAGGATTAGCAGAATTAGAAGAAGATTTATCGAGAACCGGGCCGTGAGGGATTCTATCCATTAGTGGGCATTTGACTAGCAGATTAAATTTATCTAGAATTGCCAGCTTAATGAAGGTTAAATGAAGTACCTTGCAAAAATCTTTAGACTACACACGATGTTTATTGAGATATCAAGAAGTCCCCTCTGGATTATTGTGCCCTGCCTCAACCTTAAACATACAAAGGCTTCGTTTCAATCGCGGTTGATAGTTCTCGGGTTACCCAATGCATTAATTTCGTAGGTTAAGCTTTGTGCTTGCTGCTGAACCTGCTCAAAGTGATGCAGCAAGGGCCGCACTTTGGTAGCTTCTGTTTCAACATAATGATAGTAGCTGGCAAAACTGCGATCGATTTCCTCATAGGTGATGCTGAGCTTAGCTGTAAGCTGTTCAGCGATCGCCTCGACAAACTGAGCGCGACTTTTTTTTAGCTCTCGCTCAAATTTTTGAACAATGGCGTTTCGTTTCGCTAGCAGTACACCACCCGCAAAAAGCACCCCAACTCCCATAAACAGACTACCGACAATATCTAGAATAACAATCTCAGTAACAGCCGCAATAATGCCGCCGATTACAGCTAGGAGGCCACCGCTAGCTATCCCCACACCTACACCGTCGGCCTGTTCTGCAACCGAAACAGCAAAGCGGCTGTCTTCTAACAGGTGAGAGATCCGCGCTCTGACCGACTCAATTACCTCATAGCGCTCTACCAGCAGCGGCATTGAGACATTTGCGTTCTTCATCTGCTGCTGCTGGGTGGCATCCAAATCACTCACGAGCTGATTGATTAGCTGCTGCACCCCTTTGAGAAAATGACTGGCACCCTCTTGAGAAGTCTGCTCTAGTGCTGCTTCGAGATCGCACTGGCACTTCTGCTTCAGCTGAGTAATCCAGGTTTCTACTCGCTGCTGACGATTGAAAACTGACAACAGCGATCGCCGGGCTAAGGCAAAAACCGATAGCCCCTGCTTGAATTCTGTCCTTATTTGCTGGATGATGCGGTCGTATTGGGCCACCAGCCGTGTGACCAATGAATCAATTTCGTAGCGAGACTGCTGTTGGCCCTGACTTAAGCGCTGACGAATATTCTCGACAGCGGCCTGATCAACTTCGAGCTGCTGCTGCAAAGCGTGAATACTTCGCTCTAGCTGAGTTAGCAGCGTTTGAGCTGAGCGCAAGCTTGACTTGAGCTTGAGGCCATAGCTGTGAGTGCCTGTGACCGTGTCTTGAATAAATTCACGCACCGTCTCAAAACCGCTTTTGTGAATTTCACCTGCTTGCTCTAACTTGGCGGAGCAGGGAAACACTTGGGGTTGAGAAATTTGGCTTTGCTGCGCCTCTTGCTCAATGTATTGATAGGCGGTTTCTAGCTCTAGGGGAGTAGTGACATCGGCCTGCTGCAGAATAAAGGCCACAGGTTTGTTCCACTCTTTGGCAGCATAGTCTAGGAGCTGCCAGGCGGTGTTGGTGTAAGGGTTTTTGGCAAAGAAAACAAACAGCACCAGATCGCTGTTGGGAATGAAGCTGCGGGTCACGGCTTCGTGCTGCAGAAAGGGACTGTTGGTGCCGGGAGTATCGACAACTGCCAGCGATCGCAAAATCTCTTCAGGTCGCCCAACTTCATTGAGCTGATTGGGTTTTAACTCACGTATGTAGGGCTGCTCGGCGTGAACAATCTTGCTGACAACGGCTGTTCGGGGATCGGCTCCGACTTCGCAAATCTCCGCACCCAGCAGGGAATTGATAAAGCTGCTCTTGCCCGCTTTGACTTCTCCAATTACCACAAATAGAAAGGGCTGATTGATGTTTTCCCTGAGATCTTGAACCGTTTGCACAATTGAGCCTGATTCTGTCTCTGCGGCCAGCCGCTCGATCGCTTTGAGCAAATCCTCTAGGCGCTGCTTTTGCTGCTGCAGCTTGGGGTCTAAAATTGAGCGACTCATGGCATTTAACCGTTATCAGACAGGACGCGATCGCTAGGTTACAGTGTTTTTGAACGCCAGAACACCTGCTAAAGTCTGAGAGTATAGGCAATAAAGATGCTACCGCGATCGCTTAGCGCCTCAGCCAGTCAAAGTCCTGCTGCAGTTCAGCTCTACGATGCCCTACTGCAGCACCTCAAAAGGCATCTGCAGCCTCCGTTAGACTCGATCCTATCCCAGATACTGACGGCGGTGAACGCAATGGATATATCGGCCCAGCTAATCCAACTTGAGCAGCTAAAAACCTGGCTGGATAGTTTTCGTCCTTTGTCGCCCGCCATACTGGCAGAGCTGAAACAGCGCTACGACGTGCGGTTTACCTATAACGCCAACGCCATTAAAGGGAATACTCTCACCCAAAGCAAGACAGAGCTGGTACTCTCTCAAGTCGCCACTAAAGCTCACTATTGCTTTGTTTCAATTCATCCCTTTCGGGATGGCAATGGGCGCACAGGACGATTATTGATGAATCTGCTCTTGCTCAGAGCCGGATTTCCGATTGCCATCATTGCTAATCAACAGCGGCAAGCCCACAGTGAAGCGCTGGTTTATGGACAGCGATCGCAAGACAATACCTCTGCGCTTTTAGAAATCGTTGTGGCAGCAGTGGGCCAGTCTTTTGAGGAAATATTGTCTCTGGCGGCAACTGCGGCTGAGAGCCGGGGTTAGGGACACCCTTTTTACCAGGAGGTAATCACATTTTTGTCTAGAACTCAGGGTTCTCAAAAACGAGGGTCGGTGTAATATTCTCGGGTGCCTTTAGCGTTGAGCGCCTCGCCTAAGCGCTCTAGGGCGTGAACGTAGGCAGCGGTTCGTAGGGGAATGGCCAGCTCTTGGGCAATTTGCCAGATGGCCTCGGCTGCAGTGACAATCCGCTGTTTGAGCCGACTGTTGACTTCATCTAGGGTCCAGTAGAGGCCGCTGCGATTTTGTACCCATTCAAAATAGCTGACGGTGACTCCCCCGGCATTGACTAAAATGTCGGGAAAAACGTAAACACCTTTTGCTTCAAGAATGCGATCGCGCTAGAAGAAATCGGCCCGTTGGCGACTTCAAAAATGTACTGAGCCTGAATATTTTGGGCATTGGCCTCGGTGATCTGGTTTTCTAAGGCGGCGGGTACCAGAATATCCACCTTCAGCGTTAGTAACTCCTTGTTGGTGAGCGGGGTGTAGTTGTCTATCAGGTTGCAGACCGTGCCCTCGCAGTAAACTGCCTGGACGCTGCGAGTTGAGGTTTTGAACTGACGAATGCTGGGGATATCAAGCCCTTGGGGGCAGTAGACCCCACCTTGAGAGTCGCTCACGGCAACCACCCGGTAACCTGCGTCAAATAGGCACTGCGCTATGACACTGCCCGCATTGCCAAAACCCTGCACCGCTACGGTGGTCTCTTGGGGCACTTTATCAAACTTGGGCATCATCGCCTCTAAGACATAGAAAGCCCCTGCCCCGGTGGCGGTGTCTCGGCCCAAGCTGCCCCCCATACTGATGGGCTTGCCTGTAATCACTGCCGGACTGCGCTGACGGCGAATGATACTGTACTGATCCATCATCCAGCCCATAATCATGGCGTTGGTATAGACATCGGGGGCTGGAATATCCACATCAGGGCCAATAAAATCGGCGATCGCGTCAATATAGCCACGGCTCAGGCGCTCTAGCTCAAACTTAGAGAGTTCTTTAGGGTTCAGGGTAATGCCCCCCTTAGCGCCGCCTAGAGGCAAGTTCAGTGCCGCACACTTAAACGTCATCCAGAAGGCCAAAGACTGCACTTCATCCATCGTCACGTTGGGATGAAAGCGAATTCCCCCTTTGGTCGGGCCACGGGTATCGTCATATCGCACCCGGTAGCCCTCAAAAACTTTGAGAGAACCGTCATCCATTCGCACGGGAATTGAAACTTTAAGGCTGGCTTTGGGAAATCTGAGCCGCTCGCTGGCATCCTCTGAAATATGGGCGTACTTGAGGGCGCGCTCTAGCCGCCGGTTGGCATCTGATAAAAGAGTATTCGTCATACAAAACCTGTTTGATCGAGTGTGCAGTCATTAAGCAATTTTTGGTATCAATGACTACTCTTTTGATTGTGATGCCTGCGATCGCCGCTTAGTCAAAAACGAAAGAGAACTTCAAATACCGCTAAACAGTACTAGACAGTGCTAGATAACGGCGACCTCCAGCATTCGAATCGTCCCTGGGGCTGCGTCAATTGCCACTGATAAGCCGATGGGCAAAGTTAAAATTGGCTCTACATGACCAATGGCGGCTCCCATCCAGGCCGGAATGCCCAGCGGCGCAATATGGTCGTACAGAACTTCTTCTAGAGTCAGAGAGCCATAGTCTTCATCTGGCCCGCAGCTGACACACTGCCCAAAGATAAAGCCAGAGAGCTGGTCAAAAACACCCGCTAGCTTCAGCTGAGTCAGCATCCGATCGATCCGGTAAATGCTTTCGCCCACGTCTTCTAAAAATAAAATGGCCCCGTCTAAATCGGGTAGGTAAGGCGACCCCACAACGCCCGCAATCACCGAAAGGTTGCCGCCTATCAGCCGCCCCTGGGCCTGCCCCGGCGTGATCGTTTGAATGCGGTTGCGCACAGGCATGAGGCGATCGCGGTCTTCTGCCACTACTGAGTTGGCAAAGGTCAAAGCTTCCCCGGCAAACAGGATTTGACGAAAAGGCTCAACTTGATCCGGACGCCACGCCGTCAGACCGTGGGGACCATGAAAGGTAATCAGCCCGGTTTTGGCATAAATTCCCAGCAGCAGGGCTGTGATGTCACTAAAGCCGACAATGATTTTGGGATTTTGTCTGATCTGTGAATAGTCTAAATAGGGTAAAACTCGGCTGCTGCCCCAGTCGCCCCGAATCGGCAGCAGCGCCGCAATCTCTGGGTCAGCAAAAAACTGATTAATATCGGCGGCGCGATCGCGGTCTTGTCCAGCTAAATAACCATAGCGATCGAGTACGTGGGGCGCTAGCCTAGGCACCAGCCCCAATCCCCGCACCGCGTCCACCACAATGTCCAACTCCTCTCGTCGAAAGGTGGCCCCCGCTGGGCTAATAATGCCGACGGCGCTGCCCGGTGAGAGTCGATGAGGTTTGAGCGTCGGGGGGGACGCTGCCGCGTAGCCTGGGCGCAAAGGCTTGATAGCCATCAGGCCCGTCAGCGCTGCCAGGGCAAAGAAGTTTCGGCGCAGTATCATTGGCTGATTAATGCAGTTATAACTGGGTTGGCTGAACTTGGGCGATCGCCTGAGCGTAAGTCTGTACCTGCAGGTCAATTCCTGTAATGGCGGTGCCTACTACCACGCTGTAGGCACCCAGTTCCAACGCCTTTACAGCCATTGCCGCAGAGGCTATGCCCCCCTCACAGAGAACTGGAACGCTGAGCTGCGACACCAACAGGCTTAGGAGATCAAAGCCGGGAGGCGAGGCCGACTGAGTAGCAGCCGTGTAGCCATACAGCGTCGTCCCTACCAGATCGGCCCCGGCCTCAGCCGCTGCGATCGCCGCCTCTAGGGTGTCTATATCGGCCATCACGGGCTTGCGCAGCCGGGTATGAATTTGCTCAATCAGGCTGCTGACGGTTTCACCATTGGGGCGATCGCGCTGGGTGGCATCAATGGCGATGATATCAGCTCCGGCAACGGCAATGGCTTCGGCTTGGAGGAACTGCGGCGTAATATAAACCTCGTAACCGGGCAGCTGCTGTTTCCACAAACCAATAATGGGGGCTTCAATTCGCTGCCGCACAGCCTGTATGTGAGTGGGGGTATCAATGCGAACGCCAATAGCTCCCCGCAGAACTGATGCCTGGGCGATCGCAGCAATGACTTCAGAATCGAACAGTGGCGAATCAGGGGGTGCCTGACACGACACTACCAGTCCGCCTTGGAGCAACTCAACAACTGGAAAAACTGCCGACATGGTTCGCCAATCGATAGATTCTTTTGGGTGGCGGTCATTGTATGCTTCAAAGCAGATTCTATCGGCTTTTGTGTCATGTCGCTGTCCCAATCTCGTCCGCTGCCTCAGCCCCTATCGCCCGCTCAGATGGATCGGCTGCAGCGAGTCCGCAATCTCAGCCGCATCCTCGATAACTCCATCACCCTTCCAGGGATTAACTACAAGATCGGCCTAGATCCGATTATTGGCCTGCTGCCGGGGGGCGGTGACTTATTAACCGGGCTGATGTCTGTCTACGTTTTGGTTGAAGCCTATCGCTTTGGTTTGCCGACAGCGACGCTGAGCCGGATGGCCTTCAACATTTTGCTAGAAGTCGTTGCTGGCACCGTCCCCACTATCGGCGATCTTTTTGACGTGGTCTGGAAAGCCAATGCCCGTAACGTAGAACTGCTAGAGCAGCACCTGCAGCAGCCCCAGCCTACCCGCCGTGCCAATCAGTTTTTCTTTGTGCTCATTGTTGCTTTGCTAATTGCGGCCATCATCGGGGTGGCCACATTTGCCATTCTAGTAGTGCAGTTTGTCTGGCGCGCCCTGGTTGGTAGCTAGTGGTAGGAGCGGACGCCAACGGCTTGGCGGCTACAGCAGCCTATGTTTTCCAGCGGCTACAGCAGCCTATGTTTTCCAGCGGCTACAGCACCTGTATTTTTCAGCGACAGGGTTGCAGCCGCTAAAATCAAAAAACAGGCATGAGTCAAAATTGCGATGCAGGTCTTAAAACGCTCTTTTACAGTCGCGCAGTATCACCGCATGGCGGCAGCTGAGATATTTGTGCCAGATGAGCGATTGGAGCTGATTAGAGGGGAGATTGTCAGTATGGCTGCCATTGGCTTTCGTCATGCAGCCTGTGTCGATCGCGCTGCTCAGTTTTGCTTTAGACAGGTTGGCGACAAAGCCACTGTGAGAGTGCAAAATCCGATTCAACTGGGCGATCGCTCCGAACCTCAGCCAGGTATTGCTCTGCTGCGTCCCAGAGCTGATTTTTACAGTACCCGCCATCCCGGCGTAGAAGACATTTTCTTGATTATCGAGGTGGCAGATTCATCCTTAGAGTACGATCGCCAAGTCAAGCTACCCCTCTATGCCCAGCACGGTATTGCGGAAGCTTAGCTAATTGATGTAGAACGTTCGATTCTAAGTACTTATCGCCAGCCGCTGCTGACAGCCTATCAGGCTGTGCAAACCTGTAGCCGCGATCAGGTGCTGTACTGCTTGGCTTTTCCTGAGATCCCAATTGCTGTTCAGAACCTGGTCAGCTAAGCTGTGAATCCTGCTGTGGATCTCTGAAATAAATCTGCGGCAAAGTGGCTGTCTCTGGAATTAGACAGCTAGGATTGCAGCATACTTCATCACTTAAGCTCAAACCGCCGATGGACAGTGTTGACTTTCGCTCTGATACGGTCACTTGGCCCACACCCAAAATGCGTGAAGCAATGGCCAAGGCCCAGGTCGGCGACGATGTCTATGGTGAAGACCCAACCGTAAAGGCGCTAGAGCAGCTAGCTGCTGACAAACTGGGTAAAGCAGCCGGATTATTTGTCGCTAGCGGTACCCAGGGCAACCTGATTGCGGCCCTGACTCATACTAATCGCGGTGATGAAATTATCATGGGCTGCGATGCTCATACTTTTTGCTGGGAGGCCGGAGGGGCGGCGGTCTTGGGCGGGGTGACGCCGCTGCCTCTACCCACAGATAGCCTTGGGCGGATGAATTTGGCTCAGATTGAAGCGTCTATTCGAGGCGATGATCCCCACTGGCCTCACAGCCGCCTGATTACAGTTGAAAACAGCTCTGGCGGCAACAACGGGGCGGCCATTCCAGCCAACTACTTTGCGGCGATCCGTCAGCTCAGCGATCGCCATCAGCTGCGGGTTCACTTAGACGGTGCCAGACTTTTTAATGCCGCTACGGCCCTGTCAGTAGAAGCCAAAGAAATTGCCCAGCACGTAGACTCCGCTAGCATTTGCCTCAGTAAGGGGCTGTGTGCGCCTGTGGGATCAGTTTTGGTGGGCGATCGCAGCTTTATTCATCAGGCGCGGCGCTATCGCAAACTGCTCGGCGGCGGTATGCGGCAGGCCGGGGTTTTGGCAGCGGCAGGGCTGATTGCCCTAGAAACCATGAGCCAGCGCCTAGGCGAAGACCATCTCAAGGCTCAGCGCCTGGCTCAGGGCATTGCTACAGTTTCTGGTCTCGTCATTGATCCCAGCGTGGTGCAAACTAATATGGTGTTTTTCACACTGGCCGATACCGTGCCTCTCACCGCTCAAGAGCTGGTTAATAAAGTTTGGCAAACAGCTGAAATCAAGCTGGGAACTTACGGCGATCGCAAACTCCGCGCCGTCACCCACTACTGGATTCAGCCGGATCACGTCGATGCCCTCGTTAACACCCTCAAGGCAGTCCTGAAATAGACTAGTGCAGCATCAACGCTTAATTTTATGGCGATGTCATAGTTCGTAGTTAGCGCTGAAGCGCTAAAGTACTGACTACCAACCCCAATTTCTAGCTGTAACAATGCACTAGAGCGTCTGCAGCACAATCGGCTGATCGGGCTTAACCACCACGACTCGCTGAGCGGTGGTATTACCGACGACAACTCCAGTCGCCGCCCCGCCCAAAACTTCAATCAGGTCAACACTGCCAAAAATTTCACCCAGCACATAGCCGCCTGCGGCCCCAATCGCTGCGTCTGTCAAAACAGAGCCAGCAGAAGTCTGGCGCGGATCTTTGACATCGTGCAGCGTTGCAGATTCAGCATTGAGGCTGTAAAAGCGGTTGTTGGCCTCAATCCCGGTGGCTACGTACTGCAAGCCGCCCTCAACAGGTCTAAACTCGCCTCGAACCACAGAGCCAGCAGGGAGGCTAACGCCGTTAACGGTAGCTGCATTTTGCAGCCGCAGGCTATATTCGTTGACCTCGTCGCGGGTCAAATAGAGCGTTTCTGGCTGAGGCAAAATCACGTTGATTTGGGCTGAAGTTTGAGCCTGAGCGCTGGGTAGATTTTCAAAGCTAGGAGAACTTTGAGCTTGTACCAAAGCTGTGGGGGCAAGCACTAACAGCCCAGATAGACCACCAAGCAGAACTCGTTTCATCATGACCTCTAAAGATGGGTGAAAAATTATTGAGAAAGTAAAATGGCTTTTGCAAACGGGTTTTCACTTTTAAGGTGACAAATCTCTCTGAGAAAACGGTAATAATTGTCTAAAAACTGTCGGTTGAAAAACTAAATTCATCAGGATTTTGCAGCCTCACTGAATTATCACTGAGGCACCTTTCTGGATTTACTGATTTATCGAAAGACTCCTCAAAACCAGACTTGTTCCCAATCCACCTGATTACATCGATTTTTTTTGCAAATCTCAAGAAATAGTCACAGATCGCAAGGCAACTCTACCGCAGACCTTGAAAATCAATGTGACAATGGGGTCGGCGATCGCGCAGAGGAACTGCATGAAATTCAAACTACTGGCTTTTTGTTTTACAGTCTTATCAATATTCATTTTTGCCTTACCCGGTAGGGCCGCAGCGCCCTCCGATGTCGAGGCATTGCTTGACACTAAAGATTGCCCAGTTTGCATTTTGTCAGATGCAGACTTACAGGGTGCTGACCTCAGCGCAGCCAATCTCAAAGTGTCTTCGCTGGTTGGCGCTAACCTCAAAGACGCCAATCTCAGAAAAGCCGACTTCACACTAGCTTACTTAAACAATGCTGACCTGAGTGGAGCCAACCTGGAAGGGGCTAATCTCAACGGCGCTGATCTAAGCAGCGCTCAGCTAGTGGGCACCAACCTGAGAGCGGCTATTCTAACCAAAGTTGACTTTAACGGTGCCAATCTGCAAGACGCAAATTTAGAGGGTTCGGTCTTAGTGGGGTCTCGTCTAGGCACGGCTAACCTGACGGGTACCAACCTCAAAGGAGCTAATTTGCGAGGGCTGAATCGCACAAAAGTCACTTTTTGCCAGACCATCATGCCCGATGGCGCAGTTGAGAATCGAGATTGTCCTTAACCAGCCAAACAGGCTTTAGCAGACGGAGAGAAGCAAACGGGTGTTTATCTCCTGATTGCCTGACAAAAGTTCCTCGTGTAGGTTGGGTGGAACGCAGTGCAACCCAACGCCAACAACGGTTTCGCTGGGCTGCACCCAAGCTTCACCCAGCCTAGAGCAGCATCACAGGTTCAAGAGTTTTGTCCGTCAGCCAGGTTTATCTCTCTGGAACTAAAAACTACTTGTGAGCAACCTCTTGCCCGTAGGCGTTCCAGGCAAGATCGACCAGTCCGCTGACAATAGCCGTAGCCACGACTGCGCTGCCTTTGCGGTCGGCAATCCGAATGTGGGGCACAAAGCAGTCCTGCAATCTTTCTTTTAGAGCATCCACCTCTAGAAAAACGGCAGGCGTAGCGACAATCAGCGCGGGTCTGACTTCTTCAGCCTCAATCAGATCAACTAGCGTTTCTAAAGCTGTCTGAGATTCGCCAATGACAAAGATACCTTCTGGGTAGCGCTTAGCCAGGGTTTCAATTCCCCAAGCTGTTGTGGTTCTATTTTTCTGGGGCCGCGTCAGGGCATCCATGCTGCAGTAAACCGGATTGGCAAATGTCTTTTGAATAGTTGAGCTAACGCCCACCTGTACCATTGGAACATCAACAATTAGCGTTGTTCGAGCTGCTAAAGCCGCAGCACCTGACTGCAGAGCCTGCTCAGAAAACTGAATCAAAAACCTGTACTCAAAATCAGCCGTGGCATAGATCACGCGGCGGACAATTTCATACTCTGAGGGAGAAAAGCTGTGTTCGCCAATTTCGCGGTCGATGACTCTCAAGCTTTGGGCATCGGTAACGTGCCATTCCATGTGAAACCTATCAGTTTAATGCCTGTTCCTGAAGCAGCGATCGCCCAGATAAAATCTAGATAAAGCCCAGATCGCTTAAGCCGCCAATCTTCGACGGAATTGCCTGAAGCAATCATAGCTTATCGTATTCAGGGATACTCTCAATCACAATCTACGATTGCCCAAATGCTGGAAAAAGTTTGGGCCAGTGAGCGTTATGGGACATTTGTGGGTCAGCTTTTCGATCGCGCTATGTCTCTGAAGGCGTTGACTGGTTGAAGGAACGGGCCAGGTAAGCGACTAGGAAACCAATTAGGAACCCGGCAACATTGCGCACTACAGGCAGTAAATCACTAGTTCGAGTCAAGACCGGGCCTAAACCAAAGGCAATAAATAAAATTCCCCAGAGTGGCGAAAAAACCAACATCCACTGCCAGGCAATTATCTGTCCCTGCTTGCGGGGATGGGCCGCAAAACCACAGACAATTCCGCCCACAATGGAAGTCACCAGCGTCAAAACCCACTGCTCCTGAGGCAACCCCGGCACAAAGGCGCAGCCGCCTCGCCCCAGGCACTCCTCAATTGAGGATAGAGCTTGAAGAATGGAGTTATCTTCCCCATTATCTCGCACAAAAAACTGGTTGCCGTAGCGAGTCTGTAGCTCAATCCAGAAGGTGCGCGTCAGAAGCTGATAGACATCATCGCCAACGCTGAAGCTAAGAAGATTGCCACCGCGCGGATCGGCAACAAGCATGACGCTTTTATCATCAAGGCCCCAAAAATCTTTAACTGCTCGACCCGGTGTGCGATCGTACTGGGTCAGTACCCTGAGCTTCCAGCCAGTCTCTGCCTCAAACTGGGTCAAATGTTCGTTGAGGTAGTCTTCTTGAGCATCGGTGAGGGATTTGGCTAAATCGATCACTACCGTTTCTTCGTCGGGTAGCAGGTCTGGATTGTTGAAGGCCCCCGCTGCTGGAGCTACCGCCCAGGTAGAGAGCGAAACGAAAATTGCCAGCAGCAAGATTAAAAGCCGACGATAAAAAAAGTCTCTTAGATAATTGCCCATGAACCGATTTCAAGCGTAAGTAACGAATTGGTCAGAATGGCTGGAGTTTTTGGCTGCCTCAGCAGCCTGACAATTTAACACTTGTTTACCTAATTCTAATATTAAGGAGCTAAGGCCGATGGAGTCAATCTTGCTCAGGCGCTTTGGCCGCAGAATCTGTAACATCGGCTATCTGAGGCTTGGTCGCAGCAGTTCTGAAAGGATTGGGCGACAGGTCAGGAGCAGCCGAGGGCTGGGGGCGATCGCTTGCTTTCTGAGAAATGGCGCGATCGCTGGCCGCCTGGGATCTCTGAGTCATCCGCTGTCGGGCTACAGCACGCGGGCCAGACTGGGAACGAGACTGGGAACGAGACTGGGGACGTCGCCGTGGCCGCATCAAAGTTTTCCAGGCAGCTTTGCAGCCTACCCAAAGACTGCGGGTTGCCTGCTCTGCCTGCTTCGCCTGGTGGCGAACCTGGTGCAGCCCCTGATCAACCTGCTTAACTGTGTGGCTAGCCCGGTCGAGGCTATCGCTTACACCGTCTGTGAGTTCAGTAATTTCGGCTCCCGTCAGACGCAGCGCTTCTAAGGTTGGGGGTAGCTCATGATTGAGGGTATCAAACAGTCGCTCAGCGCTGCGAGCGGCTCTGGCTAGCTCTCGCAGGGCAGGCATCGCCATCAGCATCATAGCGGTCAGACTCATTGCCAGCAGCAATATAGACAGGCTCAGCCAGAGTAGAGGATTCGCCACAAGCGCTACCCTTTAGCTCTGAGAGGTTGAGTTACGGGCCACGGAGGACTCTTGGCGCAAATTCTCTAGCTCATAGCGGCTGGCTTCTTGTCCCGCTGCGATCGCTTCTCTCAGGCGCACAAGCGTACCTTCCCAGTTACGCAGGGCAGTTTCAGAGAGCCGATCGGCCTGAAACTGGAGGCTGGTAGACAAGTCTTCTGCCAGCTCTGGCAGGGCGTCAGCAGATTTCTTCAGCAGATATCGGGTTTCTTTACCCGTGCGTGGAGCCGCCAAAAGACCAGCGACTGCACCAATTGCAGAGCCAATAATGACTCCCCCAAAAAATGCGCCTGCTTTGCTTGACATGAGTGACTCTCCTATTTCAGCGAGGAAGGGAGCAAGATCAGCTAAACAACAATACTCTAATTCTGACGGGTTGGGTGATTATACTCTGATGAGGCCGTGACTCATTCACCTAGCGCACTGGAGGACGGGCCAGGGGATGAGCTAAAGCACGATAGCGATAGCGCCACCAAAGCTGATATAGCCAGCGGACATAGCGCAAAACTTGCTGTACCTGAGCCAGCCGCGATCGCAGCTGGCGGTATTTTAGCCGTAGCTGCAGCAGTTCTAAGCGGCTTTGATGCAGATATAGAGACGATTTAGAGAGTGACTGAGAGAAATCCCGTGTCCATGCCTGCAGCTGCTGGTTAATTTCGGCACAGCCCCGCTGTAGCTGCCAGAGCCTCCAAGTAATCAACAGGCAAAACAGCGCCGATACTAGATTAAATCCGATCACAAACGTGAGCACATTCACCTCCCGTTGAGTCTGCCTACACCTTACCCGCATCAGCAGAATTCTCCAAGCGGGTAGGTTTTGTTAAAGAATTTTAGAGAAAAAGCCCCCAAGCCCGAGAAATTGTGGCTTGATGGTAGCCATCATCTTGTGACAGTTTACTCGCAGGCAGAAATTTCGTATGGGACAAAGAGGGTGAGCGCGTCAATTGTATACGTTAATCCGACTCAGGGCAGCGATCGCGCTGCGGGCAGTTTTAACCAGCCCTTCAAAACCATTGCCTGGGCGCTAAAGCAGGTTGATCTAGGCGGCGTGGTGAAGCTGGCTGAGGGCCGCTACAGCAGCGAAACCGGCGAACAGTTTCCGCTGCTGATTGCCCGGCAGGTAACGCTGCTAGGAGACGAAACCAGCCAGGGCGCTCGAATTTTGCTTGAGGGCGGCGGAGCTTACGACAGCGCCACCTTTCGACAGCAAAACATAGCGCTGCAGCTAGAAGACGAGGCCCAAGTGCGCGGCGTTAGCATCACCAATCCGGCGGAGCGGGGAACGGGGCTGTGGATTGAGTCTACTTCGCCGCTGGTGACGCGCTGCCATCTGGTGCGCTGTCGTCGAGACGGTATCTTGGTCACGGGCACCGGGCAGCCGCTGATTCTAGATAATCTCTTTAGTGAAAATGGGGCCAGTGGTCTGTCGGTCTTACGCAATAGCAAGGGAGAAATTCGCCGCAATATTTTTCGTAATACCAGTTACGGTTTAGCTATCAGCGACGAAGCCGCACCGCTAGTAAGCGATAACCGCTTTATGGATAATCGCAGCGCTGTGGTGATATCTCGAACTGCCCGCCCGGTGCTGCGCCTTAACCAGATTGAGAACAGTCAGGAGTACGGTATTGCCGCCCTCGACCAGGCCCAGCCAGATCTGGGCCAGCCGCAGGACTGGGCGGGGAATACGGTACGCCTCAGCGGCGTGGCGGATTTGCGCTACGAGGGGCGATCGCCGCTGGTTTCAGTGGGTAATCAGTTTAGCCTCAGTCGCATTCAAGGCAATGTGCAGCTAGGGGCCAGTCAGATCCCCGATGGGATCGCGGTACCCCCTGTGCTACTGGGCAACGTAGCGCCCGAAGGTGGCGATAGTGCTGCAGTGCCGGAGCCGGAGACGCCGCTTCCGGTCGGGTCGAGCCGATTTGCTGATCTACTGGGGCACTGGGCCGGAGCGTTCGTGGATGGGCTAGCGGCGCGATCGCTGATTCAAGGCTTTCCTGACGGTACCTTTCGGCCCAATCAGCAGGTGACTCGGGCTGAATTTGCCGCCCTAGTTGCCGCCAGCTTTAGGGCTGAATCAGGGGAAACCCGGCAGCGCTTTAGCGACGTCCCCGCTAACTTTTGGGCAAGGCAGGCCATCTACCAGGCTCAGGCCCAAGGCTTCATCAGCGGCTTTCCCGACGGCACGTTTCGCCCCACCCAGCCGCTGACGCGAATTCAGGCCATTGTGGCTCTGGCAAACGGGCTAAAGCTGGGTCAGGCCAACGCTAACCAGTTGATCATCTACCGCGATCGCGCTCAAATTCCGAGCTATGCGGTGGACGCCCTAGCCGCAGCTACCCAGCAGCGACTGGTGGTCAACTATCCTGATCCGCTGGAGCTAGAGCCTCTAGTGGCTATTACCCGAGCTGAGGTAGCTGCCCTGGTCTATCAGGGGCTGGTGATTCGGGCGCAGGTGCCCGCGATTGAGTCGGCCTATATTGTTCGTCCTAATACTGAGCTGCCTTTGTTTAGCGATATTGCCGATCACTGGGCTGCTGATTTCATTCGGGCTTTGGCTAATCAGGAGCTGATCAACGGTTTTGCAGACGGCAGCTTTCAGCCCAATCGCCCCATGACGCGGGCGCAGTATGCGGCCCTTTTGGCCAAATCCTTTACCCTATCGCCTCGGCGTTCTGAGGCCAGCTTTAGCGATGTCTCGCCCGACTACTGGGCCGCGATCGCCATTGGCCAAGCCTACCGCAGCGGCTTTCTCTCTGGCTTTCCCGATCAGACCTTTGGGCCGGAGCAAAATATTTTACGGGTGCAGCTTTGGTCATCTTTAGTTAGCGGCCTGAGCCTGCTGGAGCGGGGGGCGGTAAATTTAAGCAGCCTCGATTTTTATCAGGATGGCTCGGCAATTCCAGCCTATGCTCGGCCTGCGGTTGCCAAAGCCACTGAGTTAGGGTTAGTGGTTAACTACCCTGGGCTTAAACAGCTAAACCCTAACGCTATTGCTACGAGAGCTGAAGTATCAGCCACAGTCTATCAAACCCTGGTGGCGCTGCAGCGGCTTACTCCTTTAGAGTCTCCCTATGTCGTAACGCTGTGATCAATTTCAGTTCTGTGCGCTGGCAGTATCATCGAGTGGCCGTTGTTTTAGCGATCGCCCTCCTAAATTTGGGGCACCTGAGCCATACCCAGGCCCAAACCTGTCCCTACGCCCAAATTCGAGTAGAAGCGGCAGTCACAATCGACCATAACGCCGTCTGTGCAGCGGCGCAGCCCTGGTTCCAGGCTGGATTTCAGGTACTGGTTTATCTCAGCGACAGGCGACCTGCTAGCGCCCAATCTTGGTCTGCTTTACTCAGGCTAGTTGAGGCAGAAACCCAGCTGCGAACGGCAACCCAAAACAGCCTCAATCCAGACGCGATCGCCTTTGCCATCACCTTAGCAGCTGACCTGCCCTACAGCGCCACCATTACCTACGGCGCGCAGCTCGCCAATACGCCTGTCGATAGCCCCCGGCTTGAAGCAGCCAGACAGGCTATGCGGCAGCAGCTACCGGCAAATCCAACCGCCGCCTTAACCACCGGACTGAGTCAAACCTACAAGCTAATGACAGATGTACCGCCCTCAGCAGTAGCAAATCTGCCCCAGCAGACCATGCCGCAAACGGCGATGGCGGCTGAAGCTGGCCTGCTTACGCTTTTGCTCGGCGGCGTTTTAATTGTTGGCGGCACGGTGGCCGGAGCACTCGTGATCTGGCGACGACGGCAGCAGCAGCAGCAGCAGGCCAGACTAGCCGTCTTGCAGTCTCGCAGCGCTAATTTGCTGATGGGCTGTGAGCAACTGCTAACGGGAAACTCGCCGGAGGTGACGCTGATATACCAGCATTTTGTCGAGGCTGGCGGACTCAAATATGCGCCGCTAACCCAGCAGGTAATTATCTGGCTAAAAGCCGCTAGAGTGCAGCTCGATCAGGCATTTCAGCTACATCATCAGCTCGTCAACACCGCCCCCTCAGCTAATGCTCTGCGGCGATCGCTGCGCAGTTGGGAAATGCTTTATTTAACCTTAATTGGCAGCGGCGATCGCACCCTGAGCCTGTCTAACGAAGAGTTGCAGACGCTGTTGCAGACGCAGTCGGGGTTAACTACCCAGAGCGTTTTGCAGTCTCCTCACCTGTCACTCAAGCTGGATTTCCAACAAATCAGTCCGGCTCAAAGTGACACTGAAGGGGTCGTTAGCTATCTAGCCCAGCTCAGACAAACTATTGAGCGCCTGCACCAGGCTCCCCTTGAGGCTCCACAGCAGCTCGCCGCCCTCCAGCAGCAGCGTCAGGTTTTAGCGGCTAGACTTTCACCGACTTTGAGGCTTAAGGTCACAGAGGCGCTGCAAAATTTTGACCAGCGGCTACAGCAGGCAGCAAACTATCTGGGTCAGGATCTGGCTCTTTCAGCCCTGGAAGTCTGCCAGCAAGCGGCGCAAGCTAGCCAAACGCTAACGCTGATCTGGCAGGCCCTGAGCCAGCACGACCAGCAGCAGGCTGAAATTCGCGCTGGCATAGCCCAGGGATATCGGCCCCCGCAGCTGCCGGGTCAGCAGCAGCGCGTCCACCAGCTTATAGAGAAAATCCGCTTTAATCTGCCCCAGGAAAACTACCCAGAGATCATGCCTGTTTTGCCTCAGCTACAGCAGGCCGACCAAAAGGCGCTAGAAACCACCCGAACCTGGCAGCAGCGATATCAGGCCAGCGCCCAAACGCTAACGCAGCTACAGCAGGCGCTGATCAAGGCTGAAACGCAGCTAGAGACTCAGGCCAAACCTGACTGGCGATCGCTGCAGCAATATCCTGACAGCAACTGGCAGGATATCTCAGAAACCATGACCCAGGCCGACGAAAAGCTGTGGCAGCTCAAAAGCAATCAGCTCCCTCAGCTAGAGCACTCTGCTAGCCTAGCCCAGCAAAACCTGACCCAGGCTGAGCAGCTTGCGGCTGAGATCACAGCGTCACTCAAAGAAATTGAGCAGCAAAGTCAGCAGGTCAGCGATCGCCTGAGCTGTATTCAGGCAGCAGAGGCTGAGCTAGGAGCGTCACTGACCTACAGCATGAGCTGTATTCAGCAGGTCAAGCAGACTTGCACCCGGTCGCTGCTAGGTTTAATTCCTTTAGCCAGGCCCGATGTTCGTTTAGATCAGGCCCTGTCGCTGATTGACTCTGCTCGGCAGCTAGGGCAGCAGCGGCAGTTTATCTTGGCTCTCGATCGCCAAGATGACGCCCATCGGCTAATGCTGTGGGTCTATGTAGAATACCTGCGATCGCGCTCAGACGAAGTATCTCGGCTGGTACAGCAGACCGGGGTGGGGCAGGAAGACTCTGGGACAGCGCAGCAGTTTATTGTCAGCGATGGAACTATTCGGTCGGCCTCACGTCAGACATTGCTGAAACTCTACTCAGATGCGAATCAGGCCCGTCAGCTTATTATCAGTGCTGAGAAAGCTGCCCGCCGTACCCGCCGCCGCGACTGATTGTTTAATCGAGTCAGTAATTTTAAAAAACCAATCGCTCAAAAGTCTGATGCTAGCCATATCTTCCACCCTGAGACAGATTTTTAGGAGACTACTAGCTAGAGTATGCTTTGGGTGTAGAGTCATGGCTCCTTTTGAGAA
Organism: Leptolyngbyaceae cyanobacterium RM1_1_2; assembly: GCA_012032345.1. Lineage (GTDB taxonomy): Bacteria > Cyanobacteriota > Cyanobacteriia > Phormidesmidales > Phormidesmidaceae > Sphaerothrix. The sequence goes on from JAAUQI010000005.1 coordinate 111,171, forward strand.
GCCATAACAAAGAGCATTTTTATAAGGGTAAACACTGATTGCTGCTTCACGGCTAGATCAAACTAGACCAGGCACACGTAGTAGCTGCTTGGACAACAAAACTATGAGCAAGCAGCTGTAGCGGCTGCTAGCTTTAGGAAAGGTTTAACCAGCGATTTAGGAATCTGCTGCTTGAATAGTATGTCAAAGCCCGATCAAACTGTTCTTATCGTTAGCGTCCTGGGCAAGCACGGCAGCGATTACGAACATTACTTACGACAAGATCCTGCCGTTTCCTACAAAGTTTTGACGGAGCAGGACAGTTCTGAAGTACTGGCTCGATGTCGATCGCAGCAGGTAGATGGCCTGATTTTGGAACTCGATAGCGATCGCCGTCTCAGCCTCATCGAGCAGCTAAAGCAGCAGCTAGAGCACTGTCCGCCTATTGTTGTCGTCGGCAGTGATGTCGCCGCCACAGCCGTGAGCGCCCTCAAAAAGGGGGCCGTTGACTATCTAGTGAGAGCGCAGATCACGGCTGATAGCCTGCGGTTGGCTGTGCGAGAGGCGATCGCCCACGCCCAGGTACAAAATATCCAGCTCCAAAACGCCCAGATGCCCCTATCCGGGCAAACTATTCCTGAATGTGTTCAAATTGAAGCTTTACTCCAGGAAAGTCAGGCCCAGCTACAGCAGCAGCTAGCAGAAATTGAAGCCATTTATCAGTTGGCCCCAGTGGGCTTAGCCGTTTTAGATTGTAACCTGCGGTTTGTTCGCGTTAACCAGCGGCTGGCCGAAATCAACGGCCTCACGGTCGAGGCCCATATCGGTCACACTGTGCGAGAGCTGCTGCCTGAAGTGGCTGAGAGTGCCGAGGCCATCTTACAGTCTGTGCTCAACACTGGAGAACCCCTCTTAGAAGTAGAAATCAAAGGAGAAACCCCAGCCCGACCCGGCGTGCAGCGGATCTGGCTAGAAAACTTTCTGCCCTTAAAGCGGGGCGATCAGATTGTCGGCATCAACATTGTTTGCGAAGAAGTCACTGAGCGAATTCAAATAGAAGCTGCCCTGTACCGCAGCGAAGAGCGATTTCGCCACATGGCCGATCACGCTCCCATGATGATTTGGGTAACCGATGCCACGGGGTACTGCACCTATCTCAGCCAAAGCTGGTACAGTTTCACCGGACAAAACGAGGCAACAGGGCTGGGATTTGGCTGGCTAGAGGCGGTGCATCCAGACGATCGTCAAGTAGCCCAAGATATCTTTGTAGAAGCAACGCAGCGTCAGGAAAGCTTTCGGCTAGAATACCGCCTGCGTCGTCAAGACGGAGAATATTGCTGGAGTATTGATGCGGCCAGCCCCTGGTTTAGCGAGGCGGGTAAATTTGAAGGATTCATTGGCTCAGTCATCGACATTAGCGATCGCAAACAAATTGAGCAGGCTCTGATCAAGAGTGAAAGTCATTTCCGGGGGCTGGCCGAGAATATTTCTCAGCTGGCCTGGATGACTGACTCGACGGGCTGGATTTTTTGGTACAATCAGCGCTGGTTTGACTACACAGGCACAACCCTAGAAGAGATGCAGGGCTGGGGCTGGCAGCAGGTGCATCACCCGGAACATGTCGAGCGCGTTGTCAAGAAAGCTAGCCGCTGCTTTGAGCAGGGTGAAGCTTGGGAAGATACCTTTCCCCTGCGAGGCCAAGACGGGCAGTACCGCTGGTTTCTCAGTCGGGTGACACCTGTTCATGACCAACAGGGCCAAGTGCTGTGCTGGTTTGGCACCAACACCGACATTACCAACCTGCGACAGGCTGAGATTGAGCTGCAGCAAACGACTGAGCGGCTGGACATCGCGCTCAAAAGCGCGCCGATCACCCTTTTCAACCAGGATTTGGCGCTGCGCTATACCTGGGTTCACAATCCTACCCATCGCTATTCAGCCGCAGAAATGATCGGTCGGCAAGATGCCGAACTGGTCTCTCCAGAAAGCGCGGCTCAGCTAACCCAGCTCAAGCGTCAGGTCATCGCTACGGGGATAGGTCTGCGAGCAGAAGTCACCGTCGCCAGGGATCAGCAGGTTTTCCATTACGATCTGACTGTTGATCCACTCCGAGACGAGAACAATACGATTATCGGCATTACCTGTGCCGCCGTGGATATTAGTCAAAGGGAACAGCTTGCCGCCGAACGCAAACAAGCCCGGACTAGTTTACAGCGGAGTGAAGATCGGCTGCGGATGGCAATTGCAGCCGCTCGCTTAGGCACCTGGGACTGGAACCTGGTTACCAATGAGCTACTTTGGGATGCTGGCTGTAAGGCGATGTTTGGGCTACCCGCCGAGGCAGAAACCAGCCTTGAGGTGTTCTCTGAGGCGCTGCACCCTGAAGACCGCGATCGCATGGAGCAGATCATTGAATGGGCGCTGAATCCGGCTAGCAGCGGTGACTATGACGCCGAGTACCGCACTATCGGCATTCAAGACCAGATTGAGCGCTGGATTGCTGCTAAAGGACAGGTTTATGTAGATGCTGATGGCAACCCGCAGCGCTTTATCGGTACGGTGCTCGACATCACTGAGCAGAAACAGGCCGAAGCCGAGCGCGAACAAATTTTACAGCGCGAACAGGCCGCTAGAGAAGAAGCCGAACGGGCCAACCGGATTAAAGATGAGTTTTTAGCCGTGCTTTCTCATGAGCTGCGATCGCGCTCAACCCCATCTTGGGCTGGACGAAGCTGATGCAAACTCGCAAACTAGATACGGCCAAAACAGCTCAGGCCCTAGAAACAATCGAGCGCAACACCAAGCTCCAGACTCAGCTCATTGACGATCTGCTCGATATTGCCAAAATTTTGCGCGGCAAGCTCAGCCTCAAGGTCACCGCAGTCAACCTGATTCCCATTGTTGCAGCCGCGATCGAGACGCTCAGAACAGCGGCTACGGCTAAATCAATTACTGTCAATGCCGTTTTGCCCAACATTAGTCAAGTTGCTGGCGATGCAGGCCGACTACAGCAGATTATCTGGAACCTGCTGTCAAACGCCATTAAGTTTACGCCTGAGTGCGGACAGGTAGAGATCTGCCTCGAACAGATCAACCATCAGGCTCAAATTACAGTAAAGGACACAGGCAAGGGGATCAATGCCGACTTTTTACCCTACATCTTTGAATCCTTTCGCCAAGAAGATTTCTCCACCACCCGCAAGTATGGCGGGCTAGGGCTGGGACTTGCCATTGTGCGTCAGCTAGTCGAAGCTCACGGCGGCACGATTTCAGCCAGCAGCCCTGGGGACGGTTTGGGGGCAACTTTTACGGTCAGGCTCCCCCTCACCACGGCTGAGATCCAGCCGCAGCTAACCGGGCCGCCCCCGCTGCAAAATCCAGACCTCACCGGACTTCGTATTTTAACCGTGGATGACGAACCGGATACTCGTGAGCTATTGGCCACACTGCTAGCCCAATACAGGGCCGAGGTCACCCCTGTAACATCAGCCGATGAAGTTTTAGCGGCTCTGCGCTCGGCCCAGTTTGACGTGCTGGTGAGCGATATTGGTATGCCCGGTACCGATGGCTATGCTTTAATTCAGCAGATTCGCGCCTTACCCGCTCAATCGGGCGGACAGATTCCAGCGATCGCCCTGACAGCCTATGCCCGTGAAGTAGACTCGCAGCAGGCGATCGCCAGCGGCTACCAGCAGCATCTCTCAAAACCGATCGAACCGCTGGTCTTAGTCCGAGCGATCATAGCGCTGGTTCAGCCCCACTCCTCAGCTCCGACCAGCTAACTCAGTCCTCAGCGAGAAAAATCATGGGCAAGCCAGACTATATTTTGTGGTTCGACACCGTCAATAATCAGGATGTAGAGCGAGTCGGGGGCAAAAATGCCTCCCTAGGAGAACTGATTGGCGGGCTGAAGTCTCAGGGCATTCGCGTTCCTGACGGCTTTGCCCTTACCGCCGAGGCTTACCGTACCTTTATCGCTGCCAATGATCTAGCTCCCCAAATTTGTACCCAGCTTGATATCTTTGCCCAAGAACAGCAAACCCTAGCCAAAACAGGTAAAAATATCCGCCGCCTGTTCCAAAGCGCCGCCTTTCCCCAAGACATAGAGGCGGACATTCGGCGGGCCTACCAGGAACTCAGCCGCCGCTATCAAGTAGACGAAGCCGATACTGCCGTGCGCAGCAGCGCCACCGCCGAAGACCTGCCTGACGCTAGCTTTGCCGGACAGCAGGAAACTTTTCTCAACGTCAGCGGCGCAGCCGAGATTTTAGAGTCGTGCCGTCGCTGCTACGCCTCTTTGTTCACTAACCGAGCCATCAGCTACCGGATCGAAAAAGGCTTTGAGCATATGAATGTGGCCCTGTCAGTCGGGGTGCAAAAAATGGTGCGATCGGACAAAGCCTGCGCCGGGGTAATGTTCTCAATTGATACCGAAACTGGGTTTCCCGATGCAGTGCTGCTGACAGGTGCTTGGGGCCTAGGGGAAACCGTCGTGCAGGGATCTGTTACCCCCGACCAGTTCACCATCTTTAAGCCACTGCTGCAGCAAGGCTTTCGCCCCATCATTGAAAAAACGCTAGGGGGCAAAACCAAAAAGATGGTCTACACCGACGACGGCAGTAAAGACACGGTGCAAACGGTGGATACTACCGGGAAAGAGCGCAAAACGTTTGTCTTAAATGACGATGAAATTTTGCAACTGGCCCGCTGGGCCACCCTGATTGAAGCCCACTATGGCGGCCCGATGGATATGGAATGGGCCAAAGATGGTAATACTGGAGAGCTGTTTATTGTGCAGGCGCGGCCTGAAACCGTGCAGTCTCAGCGCGCCGTCGGCAAGCTCAAAACCTATAAGCTCAAATCACATCCTCAGCCGATTTTGACCGGGCTGAGTATTGGCGACGCGATCGCCTCGGGCAAAGTCTGTCGCGTCCTTAGCCCCAAAGACATCGATCAGGTAAAAGACGGCAGTATTCTCGTTACCGAAATGACCGATCCCGACTGGGTGCCCGTGATGAAGCGCGTCGCTGGCATTGTCACTGATTACGGCGGTCGTACCTGCCATGCGGCTATTGTCAGCCGCGAACTGGGCATTCCCGCCATTGTTGGCACCGGAGACGGCAGCCGCACGCTAAAAACCGAGCAGGCTGTTACGCTCTCCTGCGCCGAAGGCGACCAGGGCAAAATCTATGCGGGCCAGCTCGAATACGAAGCTGTAGATGTCAATCTCGATGACATCCCTGACACCCGAACTCAAATCATGATGAATATCGCCAGTCCGGCGGCGGCTTTTAACTGGTGGCAGCTACCAGCCAGAGGGATTGGTCTGGCCCGGATGGAATTTATCATCAACAGTTTAATCAAGATTCACCCGATGGCGTTAGTCAATTACGACAGGCTGCAAGACCGTGACGCTTGGAAAACTATTCGGGACATGACCAAAGGCTATGCTGATAAGCGAGAATACTTCGTGGATAATCTCTCTCGCGGCATTGGCAAGATTGCCGCCTCCCAGTATCCTCATCCGGTGATTGTACGCCTCAGCGATTTCAAAACCAACGAATATGCCGATCTGATCGGCGGACGCGAGTTTGAACATGAAGAGTCTAACCCGATGCTGGGCTTTCGCGGTGCGGCCCGATACTACAGCGATCGCTACCGCGAAGGCTTTGCCCTAGAATGTCAGGCAATCAAGCGCGTCCGCGAGGTGATGGGCTTCGACAACGTAATTATCATGGTGCCCTTTTGCCGCAAAGTCTCCGAAGCCGACCGGGTGCTGCAGGTACTGGTGGAAAACGGCCTCAAGCAGGGCGTCCACAATCTGCAAATCTACGTGATGTGCGAGATTCCCTCAAATGTCCTGCTAGCCGACCAGTTTGCCCAGCGCTTTGACGGCTTCTCGATTGGCTCTAATGACCTGACTCAGCTCATTCTCGGCGTCGATCGAGACTCTGGGGAACTAGCAGACCTGTTTGACGAAACCGACGAGGCGGTGAAGCTGGCCATTACCCAGGTGATTCAGGCGGGCCACAGACACGGGCGCAAGGTGGGCATCTGCGGTCAAGGCCCCAGCGACAAACCCGAATTTGCGGCTTTTTTGGTAGACGCTGGCATTGACTCAATCTCGCTCAACCCTGACAGCGTTGTGCAGGTAAAGCGGCTCGTAGCGGAGCGAGAAGAGAGCACTGATAGGTCTTAAGTTTCGAGCGTTTTAGGGGTTTCAAGATGGCGCAGCTGGCTTCAGTAAACCCACCAAATGAGCCAGCTCTGGCAAAATCAGAGCCTCCATTGCCAGCTTGACGGCACTGCTCGACCCCGGCAGAGAAAAGATTAGCCGGGAGCGGTATACCCCCGCGATCGCCCGAGATGCGATCGCCCGTGAGCCAATTTCCGGGTAGCTGAGGGCGCGAAACAGTTCGCCAAACCCCGGCAGCGTTTTTTCTAGCAGCAGGGCGATCGCGTCATAGGTCGTATCTCGCGGCGCGATGCCCGTGCCCCCGCTGAGAATCACAGCCTCAATCTCAGGCCGCTGCGTCCACTGCATCAGACGTTGGCGAATTTGGTCTGGCTCATCCGGCAAAATCCCGTAGTCCCCCACCCGATGGCCCGCTGCACTCAGGCTAGCCTGGATCATCTGGCCGCTGCGATCGGTTGCGGGCGATCGCGTATCGCTGACCGTCAGCACCGCGCAGCAAACACTTAGCTTAGCAGTGTCAGGATGGGGAACTGCCATTAGCTCTTGGTAAATCCCAGGCCGTTCTCTTCAGCGTAACGATTCATAAAGCGCATAAAGCGCTCCCACTCCTCTACGCTCTTCATCACATAAACAGATTCAATACCTGCAGGTTCGCCATTAATAAACTTGGCGTTCACATCACGGCTGACCATTTCTCCCTCTTCATCAACCAGGTACATGCCGGTGATGTCGCCACCTTCTTCAGAGGTAAGAGCTGTAGGGTTCTCAAAATAAAAAGTAGCTGTGCCATCGGAGCCATCGGCAGCACGGGTCAAACGCACATCAGGAATAACATCTTCTCTAATACCTTGCTTAAACTGAATTTGAGCCATATCAATGAGTGCCAAAGGTTTGGTTAAACTTAGTTTCCTATTGTCTCACTTTATGCAACGCCTCAAGGTCAAATACTCGTCCTCCCACTGTTTGTAGCTGCCGCGATCGCTAGCCAGACGCCCTAAGACCACCATGATATCGGGTGCCTGGGCTGGAGCTGGAGGTACGTCCACCCTGACGGGATACCACAGCAAATCGCCTGCCACAAAGACTGTTTGGTCTCTAAACAGTTGCTTGAGATTTGTCACCAGACGAACAATCCAAGTTCTGGCTCTGGCATTAAATGGCTTCTGTGAAAATCTAAGCCTGCTTCAGCTAAGCGCGTTGATGCGATCGCAACGAGCAGTACTCCAGTAGTTTCAGATTTACCGTTGTGCAAGTTTGCATCATGGATTTTTCTTCACACTTCGCGCTCCAAAATGATCGACGGCGCGGTGTCCGATCCGAATTACCCAGGGTTGAGCATCGGGATGTCGCTCAAATAGCCGATTAGTCGCAGGCACTACATTTTATCGACATCGAAATCTCCGGTTTCGATGTCAATCGCCACAATTTTGCCCTCGTTTCCGGCTTCGACTTGCTGCCGAATGCCAGACCCATAAAGTTCTTGCCCACGTCGAGCTATCTCTTCTTTACTGTAACGTCGTTGCCGAACTGTATGGGCTTGACCTCGTCTCAACTGTGCTCCTCTATTTTAGGCTGGGCGACCGCTTCAAGCGTATACGGCTGCGCTCGTCCTCTACAAACTGAGTAGAACGATGCGTCATGCTGGTGCTTTTCTGGTATTCCAAGGGCTTTGCGCATCCTATGAGTTATGAGTCAGCGATCGCACTCGTCTAGAGACCAGTACCATTTAGCATTCGCATTGCCACGTCAATAAATTTTTCACCCCAAACAATTGATAGTAAGCCGCACAATACAACTAGCAATGATGCAACACCTGCTTGAACAAGTCCCAAATCGTTAAATGTCCCATATGTCACAGGGATTAGCAGTAAAAGAGTGCCAATTGTAGCCCCCCCAAGAAAACGATAGATAGCTTTAAAAGATAAACGTTGTTTAGAATCGGTGTTGTCAGAGGTCATCAGAAATTCCTTCAATACCTTAAACAAGGGTACACGCTGTTGAGCTTTCGCTACCTGAAGAGAGTATCTAGCGGTCTAACGTTCCTAGTCACCAGCGGCAGATCGCTTTCGTATCACCACCAAGATCTTGATACCGTCCGCTGCACCAGGGTTGTTAGGCTGCGGGTGTTGCTGTAACTTTGCTGTTTAAGACAAAATATCTCGTAAAACTGCAAGTCGATCTTGCACAATCCGATAGTAAATCCAGGTTCCGCGCCGCTCCTTCTCTAACAACCCCGCTTCATACATGACTTTGAGGTGGTGACTAATCGTCGGTTGCGACAACCCTAACGTTTCGACTAACTCACATGCACACACTTCTTGATTGTTCCGGATCGCAATCAAGCTTAACATTTGCAACCGTGCGGGTTCCCCTAACACTCGAAAGAGTGCCGCCAGTTGTATAGCTTCTTCGGGTGTGAGTTTTCCAGCTAGTAAAGGAGGACAGCAGGAAATGGTAGGTTTGGAGGATTTCATACCTCTTATATTGACACGTATCGATATGTTTTGCTACAATATGGGCAAACATAAATATTGATGAAAATCAATAATAGGGAGGAACTACAGTGAAGCGTCCGCTCTGCGGAATCCCAACTTGTGGGCGTGAACTACTCGCTGAATCCATCGGCACTTTTACTTTTACATTAGTTTTCGCAAGGACGGGGGCTATTATAGTCGATCGGCTCAGTCAGGGCGCTACTACACACCTGGGCATTAGCTTTGTTTTCGGCGTGGTTGTTTCAGCATTAATTTACGCATTAGGTCGTATTAGTGACGCACATTTCAATCCTGCTGTGACGTTGGGAGAATGTCATCTTTGCGAACGCACAAATTGGGAATCAGAATATGGTCATCCTAGGTAAATTAGCTGGGGTGCGAAAACCTACACCAGAAGAGATTGCTGAACTCAAATCAGCAGGTATTGGAGGAATTGCTTCAGTGATGGATGATTCCTCTAATCTAGATTTGTATGACCAGGTGTCCCTCCCTTACCGCTGGCTACCCACGCAAGGAGGAACGGCTCTTGGTTTAGAACAGATTCAAGCGCTTCAAACCTTCATTGAGCAGCAAAATCAGTTGGATCGTGCCGTTGCCGTGCATTGCACCAGTGGCAATCGTCGTACCGGAACAATGCTAGCAGCATATTTAATTCGTATTGGCTCATCGTTTTATGATGCAATGCGAGTGATCGAATCAGCTAATCCGAACGCTGAACTGCGAGAAGCCCAAATCAACTTCTTGCACAATTTAGCTGAAAGCTAAGGCGAACCTAATTCATCATGTCAGCCAAATCTTATTTTCATTTGCTCCATGACAATGTTTGACCACCCGCCCCGAATTCTGTTTCTCTATGGCTCTTTGCGAGAGCGTTCTTATAGCCGCCTCCTGGCAGAAGAAGCTGCTCGCATTATTCAGGAACTTGGGGCAGAAGTAAAATTTTTCAACCCATGCGAATTGCCAATTTATGGCAGTGTGCCGGACACTCACCCAAAAGTACAAGAGCTACGTGAATTGAGTTTATGGTCAGAAGGACAAGTTTGGTCAAGCCCGGAGATGCACGGTCAAATTACTGGCATCATGAAAAATCAGATTGACTGGATTCCGCTGAGCATTGGTGCAGTTCGCCCTACTCAAGGCAGAACGCTAGCCGTGATGCAAGTGAGCGGGGGTTCCCAGTCCTTCAATGCGGTTAATACTCTCCGTCTCCTGGGGCGATGGATGCGAATGTTCACAATACCCAATCAATCCTCGGTTGCCAAGGCTTATCAAGAATTTGATGAAGATGGCACGATGAAGGACTCAGCTTACCGCGATCGGGTTGTGGATGTAATGGAGGAACTTTATAAATTCACACTGCTGCTGCGTGAGCAGGTTGATTATTTGTGCGATCGCTATAGTGAACGTAAGGAGAAGACTATTAAATAAACAGTTGATGTGATAAACGAGGCACCGAAGACAAACTCTAGCCCGCCGTCTTCCAAATCCCTTACAACGTGAACACTTCTCAGTTCATCCAGAACAATTTCTAACAGTTTAAGCGTTCGAGGTGCAGGATAGGACGGAAGGTCTCCCAAGGCACTAATGCATCCAACTGATTCAGGAGTGACTTCTTTCGCTCCAGTTTTTGCTGACGGGCTTCAATATCCCAAAATCCTTGCTGTCCCATTGCCTGCAGTCTTCACAAAAACAACCTCATGATCTCATATTGATTTCGCTCTGGCTATTTTTCGAAGTGCCCTTAAAAAACAGCGTTAATTATAATTTTTGACTTGACTGAGTTAGCCAGAAAGCAGCTATGATGAGCAGCTTTATGCATTTGGGCAATTTGCTCAGGGCTGGGTAAGCTGTCTCCGGTAAATGTAATCTGCGGTCGCAGGCACACCTGAACAATTGCAAGTCTGCCTGAGGGGTCTTTTGCCATCTTGCCAAGAGCGCGATCGCAATAGGTATCAACCACAAACTTTTTCTTAGCCGCGATCGCCAAAAACCAGAGCATATGGCAGCTTGCCAGGGAAGCTACAAAGGCTTCTTCGGGATCCACGCAGGCCGCATTAGAATACGGCATAGGTACCACCTGTGGGGAAGCCGAAGCCGCTATCTCCGCCCCACCGTCAAACTGCCAGGTATGCTCCCGACTATAGTGGCTGTCAATAAACATGGCCTGACGGCGCTGCCACTGCACGGTTGCTGAATGCTCAGACATAGAAGTTACGCTTGAGAATTAATATTAATCGTATAAGCTCTTAAATGGCTCAGCTACAGCAGCTTGATTAAGATCACAAAAAAGGTAAATGTGCCAATCACCATCAGCGCTGTCGAAATCATCAGGCTGAGCGATCGCCGGGGTCGATAAACATAGTCATCACGCTGAATCAGCCGCAGCTCTCGCTGATGCTCTAGCATGGCAGCCAGCATGGCAAACGTGCCGAGAGCCACAAAGCAGAGGCCAACTATACGCGAAAGCTGTAAAGCAGACCCTGCCGCAGTTGGATTTGCGGTTGCAATAAGCTGATCAATGCCAAAGCCGAACGTAATCAGCGCCAAACAAGTCCGGATCCAGGCCATCAGGGTGCGTTCAGCCGCATCTCGGTTACGGGCTTTGGCTAGCTCGTTGTTGAGGTTGTGACGAGGGGGCTGACCATACTTGGGGGGAAGCTGGGGCGATTTGTGACTCATAACACCTCCGGCAACGGCTCAAGACAAAACACTACAGTTGAAAAGCAGGCAGTTCTAACTGATCGGCAATGGTGACAAGCTTCTCAGGCTGCTCAATCAAAAAATCTGGGCGTTTGGTTAACAGCGCCTGATAAGAATTAAACCCCCAGGTGACTGCGATCGCAGCAATGCCTACGGCATGGGCCGCTTCTACGTCGCGGGTTTCATCGCCAATATACAGCGTGCTGGTAGGAATCAAATCGTACTGACGCACAATTCGCCTGAGGGCGCGCTGCTTACCAAACAGGCGGGTGCCGGTATGGACAAAGCTAAACAAGGCATTAATCTTGTGGTGTTGCAAAAACCGCTCTACGTTGCTAGCCGTGTTGGAAGTCAAAATTCCTAGCTGGTGGCTATGAGCTAGCTGATGTAGCACTGGCAGCATACCCGGAATCAGCTCGATCGACTCAATCTCACGGCCAAGCTCAACGCCAAGCCGCCGTATCATAAACGGCAACTGCCAGGGTGCCACAGCAATCTTTTGCATAATCTGCTGAACGTTCAGTCTTGCAGTGCTGCTAGCTGCTCTGGTGTTCTCGGGCGATAGCCATAGCGAGGAGCCAGACGATTTGTAATTTGAAAAACCGTTTCTAACGTATCGGCAATGGTGCCGTCAAAGTCAAAAATTAAGGTGCTCACGCAGAAGCTGTGGGAGAAAGATATTTTAATACATTAGCAAGCCAGCGCGAATCTGCCAGAACGACTGCTGAGAACAGCGTATCTTACAATCGGCTCAATGATTGTTAACACATTTAATAAACAGTGTACTTACTTGATAATCACGTCAGCTCTAGGATCGGCGATCGCCCTCAAAAGAATACCTATAACTATCAATTGAATCAAAATCGGTAAAATAATTTAGCTTAGTTAGCAAGCTGTTCTAACTTTTCAAAAAAGAGGACAACATCTTCATGGATTTCGTCACAAAGCATACTGGCTGCAACTATGTCTCGGGTTATCTCTAGCAGGAAAACAGTCTGTTCATAGGGATAGAGACTGTGAGATTTGAGTCTTTGGAAAAGAGAATCTTGGTTCTCAAACAAGATTTTTTTACCATTTACAACCTGGAAAATATTTGCTTTGACGTCCCTCCAGATTTGATTCGGAGGCAGAGTAAGGTTTTCACTGGCAAAAAATCATTAATTAAGGATTGTAATTAGTCACTGCAACAAAGCTGACCTATTGCGAATGGAGCAAATGTTTGTAGCATAAGGGGCATGACGATTCAACCGCATCGAGAACCCAACCTCTCGGAAATTGACCCTGAAGAGTAGGGGGCGAGGTATTGGTTTGAGCGCTACTGCGAGCAACGCGCTGAGAGCGAGCAACTGAAGCAGCGGGTTAAAGAGCTAGAGGAACAGTTGGAGAGCCTCAACGAGAAACTGAGAAAGCTGAGCGAACGCACCAGTGAAACGAGTTCTCAGCCGCCGTCGTCAGATGGCCCCAAGAAGCCGAACCGCGATAAGCAAACGCCGCAGCGAAAGCGAGGCC
>JAAUQI010000052.1 GCA_012032345.1 Leptolyngbyaceae cyanobacterium RM1_1_2
TGGCTGTCGGCGGCTGATGTTTACTATTTTTGAAGATGGGACGTCCTTGGCCACAGCCCGGTTGGGAAGAAATTTCAACTTACCGGAACTGGTGGAGCTAAAGCCAGAATCTTATCAGTGGGGGCCGCTAATTTTTGCCCATAATACGCCAACGCTGCAGGGATTTTGGGATCGCAAGTGGCGGCGAGTTTGTGAAGTGATTTTTCAAGGGGATCACTGGATTACTGGCTGTGGCAATCACGATACAGTGCGCCGGGGCAATCAGGTTGACACTACTGAGCCGATTAATTGGAACCTGGGCAAAACGCTGCCCCAGGTTTTACACAAGGCTTATAACAACCCAGCAACTCAGGTTTGGGCACATGGTTTTTGTCCCGGCTTACCAATGGACTTTCTCAATGCCCTGATTGGGACGCCTTGGGGGTTCTTTCGCAATACGGATGATCGCTACGGCGTGAAAGTGGTTTCTGAAGAAGTCAGCTTTTTAGACTGGGAAATCGAGCCAGAAATGTATGAACAGGCGGATGCTTTTCTACGGCTGAAAAATTTAGGATTTAAAGACTTTGATCAGCTGCGAGGCTTTGCTCAAGCACTGCGTCTGGCAATGATTGAAACCAATTATGATCTAGCTGAGGTCGCCGAGATCTGCCAGCATTGCTTAGGCAACTCTGATGAAATTTGCGAGATTCCACCCCTTGAAGATCTCAATGAACCCGATTTACCCCGGTTTCTGGCAACCTTAGACGTGCCCAAGCTCAAGGTATTTGCGATGGCCTTTATGGAAGACGGCCATGATATGTGCAATGTCAGCCGCTACGGAGAAAACCTGGAGCCGTCTGAGAGTCAGTTTAGTTGGCAACTGCGAGAGTATCGTCGTCGGCATCCCTGGCTGTGCGAAAATCTCACAGGGCGCGATCGCTTCAACCGTATCAGCGACGACGAACGCACTATTTTTTACGGTATCCGCATTGAACCCAATCCACCCGCTGGTCGCCCCCCGCAGCAGGTAGTGATGCTGTCTCATATGGGCGGAGAACCTATGGAGGTGACGCCAGGTGACTGGCTGCAGCTAGATATGGAGCAGTGGCAGGTAGCGATCGCCTCTCCTGAGCTAACGGCTGAGAGTCTCAAAGACTTACGCTCTTTGGTTCTCAAAGACGGTCAGGGAATTTTGTTAGAGCCTGCTATTTCTGAGACTTCAGAAGCGGGTAGCGCTATGACGACGGCCAGCGCTTTAGAGTCTTCTAGCGCTCCAGTTTTCATTCCCTAGCTGCTGGTTTTAGGGCGCTGCTAGATTCTGGGCCAGCAGCGCCATAGCTAGCTGTAAATTCGCCTGAGTCCACAGCAGCGGCGTGGCGTCGTTAGCCACATACTGATCATCTTGCAGATAGTAAAGCTCAGGGCACTTAAAGTCACCCTGGGAACAATTTGCCCCCGTAAGCTGTCCGAGCGCGCGGTTTAGATAGTGAGTTTGCTGCCTTAAGCACTCTGGCTGGCGATCGCGCTGAAACTTCAGACCAAAAATCGCTGAAATGATCGGATCAAAAATACACCACTGGGCCTCTTCACCTAGCTTTAAGCTACGCTCCTGCTGGTCTAGCCACTGCTTGCGATCGCTAGCAACAGTCGTGCGTATGTCTTCTGGTAAGTCTTTGTAATCACGGCACCAAAACGAATCTCCAAAATAGCGCCGGACGCCATAGTTGCCCTGTAGCTGCTCAATTACGGCGCTCAAAATTTGCGCGGCCACTGAGTCTGAAACTACCTGCAGCGGATAAATCAAAAACAGCAGCGCCGCGTCATAGCGTCTGGCCTGTGGCTCTGGTTGGATGCACTCGGCTGGCAAAATTTTAGCCAGGGCGGTTTGGCCATTGGCAATTAGGGTGTCCAACAGCTCTAGGCTCAAGTCTGAAACTGGCAGAGTCTGAGCCGGAAACGTTAAGAACGCCTGTCTGAACTCGACCAAAGCCGCAGTGACAACCCCAATGCTAGAAGCCGAAATTTTGCGGGCTTCTTCCCAATGGCCGCTGTCTTGATCTTGCCAGTAGGCGATCGCCTCAAATAAAGTGGAAAAAGAGCCAACATCTCTAGATCTGCCGGCCGGGGCGCGATCGCCCCGGCTAGAACCAGCCGACTGTAAAACCATAAAAAATAGCCCAGAGCATCATTTTGAGCCTGCTGCCACGGCTGGTCAATTTCGCTTAGCCTCTGCCCGTTAAAACGCACATGGGGCCGCTGCATCACGTCGTTAGGATCCGCTTTTTGCTCAATAATGTTTTCAAAGCGCCATCGATGTTTTTTGAAGTAGCTCATTAAAGCCGCGATCGCCCGAGTGGCTACCTGAGGCTGACCCATGACAAAGTGAGCATAGGCCACATAGACGTTGTCACGCACCCAGACGCTGGCGTATCCGGTGTAGGCCGCTTCCTCAGAGAGATCAGCCGCCGGGAAGAGACCATTTTCTAAAACAGGAAAATCAAAAACGCCCTGAGCCGCTAGGAACGCTTGCAGCGATCGCAGCGATTCAGCACTGTACTCAAATTGAATGCAATCTAACAGCCTTTCATTGTGAAAAACCAGCATCTTGGCACACTAAAACTTAAACACTAAAACTCAAAATCAGTTTCTTCAGGCGTCAGGTCTGACGGCAGATGCAGCACTTCTGGGTCAACTGTCAGCAGCGACTCGTGAGGTGGCGGACTGAGCAAGCGACGGGCATCTGTCTCTATCTGATCGCGGCCTGCTTCAAAAAAACGCTCGGCGCTCGTGGGTGAAAACAGCCCGTTGACCACTTGGGGCGGAATGACTGCGCTGGGTGAAATATCAATAGGGGCTAGTGACTGTGCCATCGCCTGCCGGGGAGCTATCAAGCAGACTAAGCCAGCCACCACCCACAGCGGCTGAAGAACTTTAACAGCGATCGCATTTCTCATCATTCCCTTCGGCTGACTTTGCCAGGTGCTTACCTTTCTATTGTAAGAAAACCTGAATTTTATCAGGAAATGCTAGATATCGCCTTCCCCTTCAAACAGCGTTTTTAGCGGCAGGGCATTGAGCTGATACACTTCGCGCAGATAGCGCGCCAGCACTTCATTTTGTCCATGAGTGACGTAGACAGTCTTGGCCCCTGTTTGCAAAATCGT
This sequence comes from Leptolyngbyaceae cyanobacterium RM1_1_2, assembly GCA_012032345.1. Classification (GTDB taxonomy): domain Bacteria; phylum Cyanobacteriota; class Cyanobacteriia; order Phormidesmidales; family Phormidesmidaceae; genus Sphaerothrix. The sequence goes on from JAAUQI010000052.1 coordinate 3,144, forward strand.
GTTGATCAGTCCCTGCCAGTCTGCATGGTCAGACAGCACAAAGCCGCGCTCATAGCCCCGCCGCCGCCGCGCCCCTCGCACCGCCATCCAGCCAGAAGCAAAGGCAGTTTGGGGATGCTTGAAGCGCTTCATCCAGGTAGAGCGATGCCCAGATGGAGGAGAAAGCACCAGATCGCCTGCATAAGTGTAGTCGCGGGGCATCTCTGAAGTAGGAATAGTCTCTAGCATTTGCACCCCCTGCGCCCGGTAGACTTCGTTAAGAGTTTCGATCGCGCCATGCACATAGACGGGTCGATCGGTAAATTGGGTCAGCTCCGCCAGCACCCTCTGGGCTTTGCCAAAGGCGTAGCAAAATAAAATAGAAGCGCGATCGCTATCAGACTGCCACCACTCGTAGATCTGCCGGACAGTTTCTGCGCCTGTTTCCCAGTTATAAATGGGTAAACCAAAGGTGGCTTCGGTAATAAACGTATCGCAGGGAACGACCTCAAACGGTTCAGCGGTCGGGTCAGTATTGCGCTTATAGTCGCCTGAAATCACCCAAACTTCATTCTGGTGTTCAACTCGAATCTGGGCTGACCCCAGAACATGTCCGGCTGAGTGAAACGATACCCAGGTATTACCCAGTTTTAGCTTTTCGCCATACTGTACGCCCTGCAAATCAATCTGGTCGCCCAGCCGCTTTCTGAGAACCCCTTCTGAAACTTGGGTAGCAATATAGCGACTCGATCCGGCATGAGCATGGTCAGCATGAGCATGAGTCACTAAAGCCATCTCAACCGACTGCCAGGGATCTATATAAAAATTACCCGGTTCACAGTAAAGCCCTTCTGTCCGAACAGTGATGAGAGACATAGCCAATTTTTTGTGCTTCTTGCATTGTGAAGCGAGATGGCAAAATTGACATCCGGCTAACGAACCTGAACTCGAAAGCGGACAAATCCGTAAGCGCTAGATGAATTGTTGGAGACCCTCGCAGAGGGTAAATTGCCGACATCAACCACGATTGCGCCATTAGAATTACGATTAACAGCGTTGCCATCGCCTTCACAGTCAATCTTCACGAAAGTATTAGCTGGATCAACACCCGGTGCGAAATAATAACCGCGATCGCCATCAGCAGAGTTAGTCAAACTAACCGTTGCGTCCTCCTGGCTCAAAACAATACCGCGATCGGCACCTGACAATCCATTAGCCACAGGCTCAGATGCAAAATTAAAAGCAACTCGGACAAAACGGGTATCGGCAGGAATATAATCACACAGTAAAACCTGATCAGCCGCTACAGCGCCATTCGACAAAAAATAAATCGTGTACTCAACAACGTCCCCTGGTGCTGCTTGTAAGCCCCGAATGCGCCCCCTCAAGTAGCCGCTCGGCCAGCCTGAAGCGTTATCAGCCTCATCCTCAGGGGCTGGCACATAGTCATCTGCCGTACTGGCAACATCGCTGTGCCCGTCGATCAGGTCGCTATAGCGTCTGTCATTAATGGCTGTAATTCGCTTTACCAAAAGCAAATTTGGACTGCCCGGTTTAGTCGCCAAGGTAGCACCGATGATACTTAAATGCTCACGATCGCCCGTATCTCCAAAATCATCATCGCCTACAATGACAAGCATCTGCTTGACCTGGGCTTCTGGGTCAACAAAGCCAATCCAGCGAGTCGTGCGATTGCCGCAGCCGCGAAAGCTATCGCTGGAATCAGGAAACCTTAGGCTTGAACTGCCGCACTGACTTTGATCAGAAGTGCTGGTTGCGACAACGATATCTGCGCCAATGCGATCGCCGTTTGCATCTAGCAGCCTCACCACAGCAGGCAAACCGTTACCATCCGTGCGAGTTTCAACATCACCAAACCAGGCTCCAAAAGCAGTGACAGGCTCAGAAAAGTCAAACAAAACCGCATTGCGGCTGATGCTGGAGCCAGTGCTTTCACTCCAGAAGCGAGGCTGACTGGAGTTGTCGTAAAAGCTAGCCGGACGCGGGGCATCTCCCTGTAGAGTACTGCTGCTGCTGAGTCGCGGACTGCCGCTGGCTACGGTGCCAGTGCTATCAGAATTGATCACGTCAGCCACTGTCACATCTTGCAGTGAAATTTCTACTGTGACACCGCTGGCAGTTGTAAGCAGGGGGTAACGGCTGGGAGCGATCGCTTCATTATTTGGCCCATTTGGAATTTGGCTTTGCTCAAAGGCGATCGCCCCTGCTTGCATAGCCTCAGTCCGCCAAGAGTCGTCTAGCCTATCCGTCTGGCTGCGGCTAGCCGCGTTGTCAAACCCGACCTCTTCACTGATAAACACGGCAGGATTTGCCCAAGCGCTGGACGGCCAGAGACCAGCCAACAGGCCCAAACTGCTAGCCTGGATAAATCTTCGATACACAACCTGTAATGCCCCTGCAATTTCTCTGTGTGCTGACTCAAGCAGCTTACTTTACTCAAAAACCAGTGGTACTGCTTCCGGGTATCGTGAAGCAAAAACCACTGGCCTGTTGATGCTTACATAGCTAACTCTACGGCTATTTCACCCTGGCCCGGAAACGAACAAATCCATAAGAAGTGTTGGGGTTTGGGTTGCTGTTGGCATTGGGGACATTGCCCATAAAGACAACTACGGCTCCGTTAGCGTTGGGGCCACCACAGTCCAGCCCCGTGGGGTCACCAGGCTGAACGTAAACGCCGCGATCGCTGTCAGCCACGTTTGTAATCGAAACCTGATCGCCACCCAAGCTCAGCACCAGCCCCCGATCCGCACCGGAAATCCCGCCTGCATCCTGAGTAGACGGGTTCGTGCTAAACGCCGTCGGATTAAAGCGGGTAAACTCTGGAACCAAGTCGCAGAAGGCTACATTCTCAGCAGCGCGATCGCCGTTAGAGACAAAGTAAATTGTGTACTCTAGCTCATCTCCAGGAACAATTTCACCGCCGTCTACAGTGCCTTCCAGAAAGTCAGCGGGGAACAGTTCGTCTACATCATCTTCCTCTGAGCTTTGGGGGCCGTCAAAGTCAATCCGAGCATTGTTGATTGCTGTAATCCGCTTCAGCAAAGTAATGCTCGGCGGTTTGGGAGCATTGGGGTCGCGGTAAATACCCATGTCAAGATCTCGTCGGTCAGAGGTGCTGGTGATATTAAAAGCAGGCGTTCTCAGCTCAGTTTCCGGCGTACTAGTATCTGCATCAGTTTCAGCGCCTGCCACATTTGGATCCGCGTCACTACTGTCTACGTCTGAGTCTTTTCTGTCGTCGCTGCCGGCGTTAGCAGGTGAGGCCAGATAGTCCTGGGGCAGCACAAACTCAACGTAGTAGTCTCCATTCGTTACGCCGCTAAACAAGTAGTAGCCTGGTCTGCCGAAAGAAGCTGCTGTAACAGTTTCAGCCACTAGGCTATTGTCACTGGCGTTGCGCAGTCGCACGGTAACGCCATTAAAGCCAGTCTCAGCCGCCCCTTGAATCCCATCTTGATTTAGATCAAGCCAAACAAAGTCACCCACAAAACCGGGTTTTGGCGCAGGCTGGTTTACCCCGGCATCTAAGGTCAAATCAGTTGTGCTGCTGCTAACACCCGTGATTTCTATGCGCCCAGTCGCAGGATTGACATCAGAGTCTACCGCATCGTTATTACCTGAGTTTTGCGGCGAGAAAGCAAAGCCGTTTGGCAACGTAAACTCAATTGAGTAATTACCGCTGAGGTTCTCGGTTGCAAAAGCATAGTAGCCCGGTTTGCCCTGAATATCGTTTGTGGTAACCGTTGACTCCACTGCATTATTGCTGCTGTCATACAGCGTCACCATCACCCCGTTCAGTCCTGTTTCCGTCCCCTGCTGGATACCGTCACGGTTGAGGTCAATCCAAACATAATCTCCAATTCGGGGCTGGGGCACAATTCCTAGATCGATATCGGTTTTCGCCTCATTTGCATTTAGGGTAAACGGGCTGGTGCGAGCCTGAGTCCCCGGTGTGGCTAAATCAGCGTCATTCGGATCGGCATCTGAATCTTTGGTAGGGTCATTTCCCTGGCTCTGAGGAGAAGCGTCATATCCAGAGAGCGGCGTAAACTCGACGTAGTAATCTCCCGGCATCAGGTTTTGAAAGTTATAGAAACCTGAATTACCATTGCTGCCAGTACTGGTTTGAGTCGAGCCAACAAAGGTGCCATCGCTCTGGTAGAGCATGACAGTAACGCCGTTAACTCCCCTCTCGTTGGGGTCTTGAATACCGTTTCCATTGGCATCTAGCCAAACGTAATCACCCAAAGAGGCTTGTCCAGTTGGTGGCGTTTGGGTTAAGCCTGCATCAATATCTCGCTCATCTTGGCCAGATGCCAGGGTAATTACCCCGGTTAAGCCTGTTGTCGGATTCGCATCAGAGTTAATGCCGTCATTGCGATCGGTGCCCGTGCTGCTGGTGAAGAAGTAGCCCGAACCTGACGGAGGAATAAACTTGAGGAAATAGTCAGCTTCTGGCAAATAGGCAAACTCGTAGTAACCGGGATAGCCAAAGTGGTTAGGCCCAGTCATGGTAAAGTCTACCAGCTCGTCATCAGGCGTCCCGGGTGTGCCATCAGCTCCGGGACGGTAAAGTTCAACGACGACCCCGTTAATACCGTTTTCGCCGGAGTCTTGAACCCCATTAGCGTTGGCGTCGTTCCAAACAAAATCTCCCAAAACTGGCGGATTGTCGGTCTGCAAATTGACATTGACTCGCGGTGGCTCCTGAGGTAGCAAGGGAGAGGTACGGTCAACCCGGCGACCCGTGAGCGCAAACGAGTTCCAAGCCGTCTCACTCACCGGAGCCACAACGGGTACCCGCATAGACCAAGTCTGAGTTAAAGAAGCCAAAGGATTTAGCCTGAAGTTGCCGTAGTCAATTTTGACGGCTGTGATAGCCGTTGGGTCGCTGGGAAATGCGGTAGACCAATCGTCAATACAGCCAGAAGGCCACTGCTGATCGCTGCCGTCTAGGGGATTAAGGCGACAGGGATTTGAGGAGGTGCTGTAATAAACTGCTGCATTGGCGACCGGGACTTCTACGGGGCTAATCAGATAAGGCCGCCATTGAGAGTTGCGCGGCAAATTGGTATTAAGCACAGCCGTGTCGCCAATGTTAGGGAAAACATCAACAATGACAATTTCCGTAATAGGAGTTGTCCCCGTGTTTGTAGCGGTAATTTGATAGTCAGCTCCTCCCCCCGGATAGCTCTGACCACTGGTAGCATAGACATTGTTCAGCCCTCCCTGCACCAGCTTTCTGGCCTGCAAAAAGGGCAGCGTTGTGACGTTAATATCTACCGTCGTTCTGCAAAGTGGATTATCGTTACCGGGTGCCGTGTCGGTGTCGTAAACATCGGTATCACCCGTCTTGCCATCTCTATCTAAGTCGTTGCTATCGCTGACAGCATTATTATGGCAAACAAAATCTGCCGGATCGCTCCCCGGATCATAGGTGCTTAGATAGGCCGTATTGGTCAGATTACTCTGGTCATCATCCCCTTCTTCAACCGAGACTTTGTAGGTAATTGTCCATTCTTTATCGTCGCTAAAAGCACCGCTGTCGAAGTTAGCGCTTTGACCCTCCCAGATCCACCGCAGCAGAGTTCTTCCGGTTCCCTCATAGTTTTCAACAACTTCAAAGTTAGTTGGCGTACCAAGGCCACTGTCTCCGGCGCTAAAGACATAGGAGTTAGGAACGTAGCTGAGACCATCCGGGAGAATATCAACGATTACCGGATTTTCTAAGGTTCTGCGGGCATTTCTGCGATTCCCTGCCGTAATTCTAAACTCAACCAGTTCAGAAGGCGTGTAAGGGTTATTACCAGTCAAGTCTGTTTTGCTAATAATGCCTACCGCTCTAGGGCGATCTACATAGGTGATAGCGTCATCATTGCTGGTGTAGTTTTGGCTATTAAACACGCCCGTCAGCGTAGCCGTATTTTGAATCAGGTCACCATCTTGGACTGGCTGTCCATTGATATCAGACGAGCGCACGGTTACGTATAATCTGGGACGATCATCTGCCTTAAATCCGACTGGAGCATTGTTGTAGATGAAACGAATTCCCCGCACACCTGCTGGCAGAGTAATAGATTCATTCTCTCGGCCAGAGTTAGGATCGTTGTTGGTATCGGGCAAGACTTCGTTATCAACCAAACTTTGCCAGGTAGTCCCATCTGTTGTGTACTCTACGCTGAAAGTAACCCCGGCGTCGTTGCTGTATTTGCCAGTGGTGATTCTGTTAGCATCAACTTCATCAGGTAGAGCATCGTCAAAGACGGTGATTGTTTCAAAGCTGACGTTACCTGTATTCTCAACCTTGTAGTCGTAGTAAAACTGAGTGCCAATATCAGGACGGCTGCCGTAAGCAAACCCTGTATTGCGTTTGTCGAAGTTACCAAGCCCCGGAGCCGGATTGACAAAGCCGTGACCAGCAGTGCCTGAATCGCTAAAGGGCGCGTTAGTGACCTCAAAGGTGCCGTCCCCGGTAACTGAATTAACTACTTTGCTGCTAAGAGTAAATGAGGTGGCGGGATAGCGCAGGACAATGCGGGAGCGATAGCACTCTTGGCCAACTGTGCGATCGCCGACGTTCCACGTTACTGTATCTCCAGCATCTACAGCGCCATCGCCATCGACATCATTAAAGGTGCCGCCATTATCAGCAGAGACAAATTCAGCCCCAACTTCAGGATTGTCAGTCAAAATAACGTCGGTTAAATTGAGGTTTCCGGTTCTCTGTGTCGGGCATAGCTCTACCTCATAGGTGACGTTACCATCTAAAACTGGTTCGCCAGAGGGCAACAGCTTTTTTTTCTTGACATCCCATTTAGCTGCCGGATTTTCTACAGAGCTTTTGATATCCGCATCGTCTGATTTTATGCCCGGTGGATTAGGTGTGGCAGCGGTCGAGGCAATTGTGGCCGTGTTAATAACAGACAAATCATCTGGGGTCGTTCCTTCAGGGAACTGAACTTTAATTGCGATCGAAGCTGAAGCCGATTCGCCAGAAATAGTTCCTAAATCATAGGTAAACTCTCGTGTATCGCTGTCATAATTGGCCCGAGCGCCACTGCCTTCCTGTAGACCAAGATATTCGAGTTCTGGGGGGATAACATCTCTAATCTCAACATTTTCGCACTGGTCAACCCCAGGATTTTCTAAGCTACAAGACCAGAGAATATCAAATAGAAAAGGCTGACCTGACTCTACCTCCGAAATTGGATTTCCGTTTAAGTCAATGGCCTGCTTGACAATTTCAAGATTTGAGTCTGCCCAAGCAGGGGCGACCAATCCAAGGCCAGAGACAAGGCCAGAGACGAGCAAAGTTGCAGCCGTTAGTAAAGATTTCGGCTGCTTCCTGGAAGCTTGAATTAAGGAGTATAGAGATCTAAATAGCAGGCTCATAGTAAGTCTTCTAGTAGTAAAGCAGGCTCACCGGGGAGATCAGTGAGAACGAGTGATGTGTGAAAAGGATCTGGCTTCAGTGGAACCACTTTTAGAAAGCCCGGTACAGGGTTTAAATCGGCTCAGTGGAATTGGGGGAGAGAGAGCAATCTTTAAGATAAATTCGGTAATTCTGCGTACAAATAAGTTGGAAAAAGCGAGCAGTCTGTCAGCTCTTGGTCGCTAATTTCATGAGGCTGTGGTGAAATTTTTTGAAGGATTTAAACTTTTAAAAAGGACTTGACAGAACACCCGAGCTAAACTTCAAGGCTCTAGCTGTAAATCGCTTTCCTGATGAACGAAGGTGGCATCCAGCCCTCGGACGTCTTGAAACACAAACTCAACGCGACGATTGCGGGCATAATCAGCGCGATCGCTTTCTTCAACCCGCAGTTGAGTTTCGCCCAGCGATCGCAGAGTAATCCGAGCCGGATCGATGCCTTGGGCAATCAGGTACTGGCGGGTATTGTGGGCGCGACGCAGCGCTAGCTCTTGATTGTAGGTGCTGCTGGCGCGCGAGTCAGTATGTCCGTGCAGATCGACAACCAAAGTCGAGTGAGCCTTCATCGCCTCAACAATTTGATTCAGTATCTCCGTGCTTTCGGCACTAATACTGGCTTGGTCAAGCCCAAAGTGAATATTGCGGGGTACTTCTAGCTGAATGGGCGCAGGCGGTACGGGGATAGCAGCCACAGGAGTCGGCGGTTGGGGACGAGTTGTGCATTGCGGCGTGCCCAAATCCTGATTGGGGACGGCGCTCTCCGCTGCCGTTGCCGCTAATGACTTAATTACGGTGTTTAGCGCTGGCTCAGAAGTACCATAGCGCGGATCAGTTGCGATCGCGCTGATCACATCTCCAGGCTTGAGATTGTTGGTTGCAAACTGAAAATTTCCAGCGGCATTAGGCTGCAGCGTGGCGATTGGGGCATTCAAAGGGCCGTAAGCTTGGATCTGACCCTGACTAAGATAAAGCTCAATCTCTGAGCCGGGGTCAGCTGTTCCGGCAATGACCACCTGGTCGTTGAGAATGTAAAACTCTTGACTGAGAAACTGTGGCGCGTTGATTGCCGAATTGGCCGTGTCTAAGCGTCGGTTAGCTGAGTTACGCCTAGGATTGACCCCGTCTCCGCGCTGAAAATCTTGTACGCCTGTGTGGCGACGCGTGTTGAGGTCAATACTGAGACCTTCTAGGTTGGCAAAGCGATTGTTTTGAATCGCATTGCGGTGGCTAGGACTGAGGCGATCGCTGGCAAAAGCTGTCACCACCACGCCTGGGCCTTTTTGATTTGTAATACTGTTGTCAACTACCTGGTGATCGTCACCCATTAAATAAATCGCGGCGCGGCGCAGTCGCTGCCCGTTGAACTTGATATCGTTATCACGAATTTCAACTGAGCCTTCTGGCTTGAATAAAAATATGCCGCTGCCGTCATTACCGCAGACCAGGTTGCCGCTGATTAAGCTCCTATCAATCCGACCTTCTAGCCGAATGGCATCTGGCATACCCCTCAGTCCATTAGCAACCAGGATATTTTCTGCTACGTGTAGACCTTCTGCCCTAGCCCCGGTAATGATGGCGCTGCCGTCATGATAGGCGATGCGGTTACGGTAAAGCGTCGTTCCTCGGCTATTAAATACCGAAACCCCGAAGGCTGAGGGAACAGCAGGTATCGACTCATCAGGCGGCAGTCCCAACCAGTTGTACTCAATAGTCACATCTTCAGGCGGGGTGTCAGCGTCGTAGAAAGAGAAGCCTTGAGCAGGCAGACGGCGATCGCTACCGTCTAAAGGAGCCAGCGGGTGAGCAATGAAAATGTCAGCAGGTGGGGTGACCTCAGTGGCTCGGTGCTTAGCCGTAAAACCGTACAAACTCAAGGCCCGAATCGTCACGCCGCTGGCCGCTACGGTGAGTCCACGAAATACTTCCGCCTCAGCAGCAGCAGTAATTTCAACAACTGGCACAGGAATCGCAATTTCAGCTGTAGCTGATTGATCGGCTGCGTAGCCCGGCTGAGTTGTGCCGTCTATAACTACCCCAGAACGGCTGATAGCGGGGAGGCGGGTGCTCAAATAGATGACCGTTTGCCCAGGCGGTAGGTCAAACGCAACGATTGCAGCCGGGTTGTTTGCATCGGCGCTGTTTGCTTCAACTGGCAGTTCGCTAATTTGGGCTGATTCGCGATCGCTGAGAGCGCTTAGCGCTAAAGAGCCATTGACTATTTCAATAGCTTCTCTCAGCGTTAGTTTTTCGTCTGCCTGTACGCTGCCGTCTGCAGCGCTATTGACCGTTACGCGCATAGCTGGCAGGTCAGCAGCTGTAGGTGTCAAAGATGTCTGGCTTTGAGCTGGGAGCGTCAGCAATGTCGTGGCTGCCACTGCCAGCGTTAAGGGCCAGTAGTGAGTTAGAAAAGATCGCATTGTGGAATTTCTCACAGTTAGATTGAGCAGTTGCGTCTAATTTTCGGGGCTTGCTGTTGCAGCTTCTTGCTGTTGAGGAGGGGCGACTTCTTGCAGACCAAAGCCGCCAAACAGGTTGTTCAATTTGGCGGTTACGCCCACGTAAAGACCTCCAGCAGAACGACTGGTACCAGAAAAATCGCGGTCGTAGGCACTGCCGAAGCTATAGCCTGCAGACAAACGCAGGTCTGGAGTCGGGTAGTAGCCCAGTTCTAAAGCACCTCCTAGCTCCCCATAACCAACCGAACTCCCAAGCCAGCGGGCTTCACCCACAACATCCCAGGAATAGCCCAGGCGATAGGTAGCTCGAAGCTGAGCTAGATGAATCGAACTGGTAGAGGAAAACTCATCAACCCCTGTAACATCGCCTACGTCTGAGAGTCCACCGATTTGAGTAGTGCTGCTACGGAAGGCATATTTGCCGTAGATTTCCCAGCGCCAGTTGGGGGCGTAGATAGCTTCTCCCACAAAGATGTGTTCTTCTGAGCCAATATCTGAGCCAAACAACAGGGTGTCAGGTAGGGTGTTGGGGTTGCGACGGTACTCATAGCGCAGCAGCGCATTGAACTGATCGTGATAGGGATTGCGGTAGGCCAGTCCTAGTTTGAGCGTACTGGTAGTCCCTAGTCGGCCCAAAGACTGGTTGGCAGCCCGAGCCGTCTCGTAGTTGAATAAAACCGTAACCGCCGGGGAGAGCCGCCCCAGCGCTGCTGCGGTAAAAACGGTATTGGAGCCTTGGGAAGAGCTGCGATGCTCAAACCGGGCACTTGCTTGCAAATCAGGATTGTCAGTGTAGGAAAGACCGACGCTAAAGCTATCCCCGTTGGTGAGTAGCAGAGAAGAAGCACCATCTCCAACTGCAAAGGGCTGAGTAAACTGGGTACCTGCAGCCGTCGAACCAGAGAAGTTATTGAAAATATGCTCGTAGGCCAAATCTAGCTTCAGGCCGGGAGCTAAAGTAAAGCCTTGCTCTAAGCCAATGGCCCCACCGACCTGCTGCCCTTCAATTAGAGAGAAGCGACCATGAATGGTTGTGTCTTGGGCAAGAGCATACTCACCGCTAAGATCGACGGTTGTAATTGTCTCAGGACTGCCAGTTTGATCTTCCTGAAAGATTTGATTGACGCCTAGGACTAATCCCGGCATCAGTCGCCAATTTAGCCCGAAGATAGTGCGATTAGGATAAAGCGGATCGCTATTTGAGGAAAGATTGATTTCGTTTTGTGCCACCAGCGTAATGTCTTCGTTGATAGCCGTGGTTAAGCGGGTTCTGAGCTGATCAGAGCTGGCAGATAAGGCGTTGGATGCGAGTCGATCGGTTCTTTCTCGATGCAGCCAGTCAAACTCCAGGTTTGAGTCACCGAGCCGATGGGCAAAGCCGAGAGAGAAAGTATCTAGTGAGTTGCTGACCTGGCTACCCGGCACAGGGAAATTGCCAACATCTAATAGATCATCGAGATTCAACAGGGGACGAGGCGCAGTGCCTTCATTCTCTTCGCGGTCATAGCGCGCTCGAATTGAAGTGTTGTCAGACAGGGCGATCGCAGCCTCAGCACCATACCGGGTCTGCCCCGGCACAAAACTGGTGGTAGCGTTATTGGTAAAGCCCGGATCGGTGTGACGCCAGTAGGCCCGCCCTCTGAGCCAGTCAGTAGCCGCCCCTTCAAGCTCAACCCGATACGCCGAACCCTCGACTGGGCCTGACAGCTCAAAATCACTCGCTGAATGGGCAAACTCTGCCGTCAGGCGCGCCTCTGGCCCCAGGAAAATCTGAATATCTGCGCCATAAAGCTCGAAACTACGAACCCCCTGATTCTCAAGCAGGTAAGTTGCTCCTAACCAGCTTTCCTGGTTGAGGGTGCGATCGAGATTGTATTGCAGCCGTCCAGCGTAGATATTAGTACTGGTGTCCTGACCTTCATACTGGTAGGTCGTGACAATTCGCCGTACCAAGACAGATCCTAAGCCGCCGACATCGGTTCGTAAAATAGGATCTCTAAAAAGAATTGCGCCTCGGTCGTAGTCGATTTCGTAATCAGTGCCGCGATAGAGAGGCTGGCGGGAAACCACCGTACCCGGTCGATCCAGCTCTTCTAGCTCAATAAAAACGTTTTCGCTACCGGGAACCAGCAGTCGGCGGGAGAGAAAATAGTAGCCGCTAGTGCCATCTGGAGCGATCGTATCGCGCTGAAAACCCTCGACGTTGTTGCCGTAAAAGCCAGTAATTGCCAGATCGCCGATGTTGTAGTTGAGCTTAAAGCCATGTAGCTGACGGGTTGTGGCCGTAAAAAGCTGAGACGAGGTCGCAAACTCTTCAGTATTAAAATCTCCCCACATGACGTAGTCAGTGCCTGCGCTCGCTACGGGAGAAGTCCGTTCAAAGCGGAGATACAAGTTATCTATTGAGGGAGCTGTGACATCCTGGGTTGAGTCATCGCCATAGGTTGGATATTGATGGTCGCAGCTTTGAGTTTGACGAAAAAGCTGGACACTGCCTGTACAGTCTTCATTCAGGGGGCGATCGCTGTTGTAAGCTCCTGTAAAAAGCCACTCGCCAATATTGCCGATCGCAAAAACTGAGGCATCCACATCGAGTTCGTAGCGGTTATCTCCATTGGGGGGCAAAAAATCTTGAAAGCTGCTGTAGTAGTCTGTACCTCTAGCCCCAAAGCGCAGATCCAAAACCCCCGTCACCAGGCTAGGACGCTGCTGAGTCTCAAACTGAATCTGGCTAAATGCCTCTAAACTATTAGCCGTCGCCCTGAGCTGGACTTGTTCTGCGTTTAGAGGAGCCTGTAGCTCTGCTGTGTAGCGTCCGTTTTGGGCTTCTACCTGAAAACCGGGCTGATCAGGGAACTGATCTACACCGATAAAATCACCCCCTGTAGTCGTTAAGGTGACCGTTGTGTTCCAGTTTGACTGGTTGCCGTTTTGATCTAGCAGTTGACCATAGACAGTAGCGGTAGAGCGTCCGTCAGCAGGAACCTGAGCTTCGCGGGTGCCTACAGTCAGTTCAGAGGGGACACCGCGAACCTGAATTTCTAGCGCTGTTAGAGATGTATCACTACCCCGCTCGACGACTTCAAGCTGGTTTGTGCCAGACTTCATCGGAACGCCATACCAAGTCTGAACTGTGATATTTCGACTTTCATCTACTTCAGTTCGCCCCAGCAGAGAAGCGTCAATGCGCTGCCCGTTAACTAGTAGATTAATCTCTATGTCTGTGGGGTGTTCTACAATGACCGTCGTGGCCGGAACATCTAAAACTGCATTATTCGAGGGATTGAGAATGCGGGTCTGTTCAGAGCGCGATCGCTCCTCACCTTCAGATATTTCCGACGAAGACTCTGCTGTAACGGCGGCGTCAGTGCTTACAGACTCAACAGACTCAGCAGTATCGTCATCGGCTTCAGTAAATATCTCGCCAGATTGCAGCTCGACGGCGCTGTTGGTATCGGCTACCGTATTGTCGCTGGCGGTGACAGGCAACTCCGAAGTTGGTGTCAACTCTGTGATAATTTCTGATCCTTCAGTCACATCATCGGCAGTTGTGATAGCATCGCTGGGCTGTAGATCAATAGCGCTGTTTGCGAGCACTCTGCTGCTGCTAGTAGTGGCGGATGTCTGGGGCTCTGGCGTTAGCGCTGCTGCAGATTGAACCGCGAGGGTTTCAGATAAAGCCGTGCTGACTACAGAGTTCTCTACTTGAGCTGCTGCACTCTTAGGAGTAGTAACTTCTTTGAGAGCTGTAGCCGCTAGTGCATTTGCAGGATGGGTGGCAATCCCCATAGCTCCAGCAACTACCCCCATAATGCTGGCTGAAATGTGTTTTTTATGCCGTTTCATGATGGGTCTTCCTCTTGGAAAGTGGGCGTTACTGCAAAGTTCATCCGCACCATTGCCCCAGGTGCTAAATGCACTAGCCGCGATTGACTGTTGCGTTCACGGAAGTAAAGGTTGGGGGCGAGGCTATAACCAGGCAGGCTGCTCAAATCCAGCGCTCCGCTGCGATAGCCCGGTAGCATATTAGAGACCGAATACAAACCGTTGGCGTCGGTCACGATCCGGTTGCCGTCATCTAAAAACACAACCGCATTGGGAACCCCAGGCTCACCGGGCTGCTGCTCACCGTCAAAATTCTTATCTACAAATACCCGGCCAATCAGGGTACCGCAGTCATTCAAAATGCCCTGGTCGAGGCGCATGAGGTGGCTAACAGGGCCGTCTTTGACATCAAAGCCGTTGTCAACTCTTTCTGCGTCAACAACTGCCGAGTTGCGCGCAGATCCCCGAACTGCATCGGGCGTAATGTGAGTGGCATAGACAATATTGAGAACCTGACCCGCAGGAATCGGCGAACCTGCCTTAAAAGTTACCGTCGCACCGTCTGGGCTGAGTTGCGCCTCAATCTGCACGGGAACGCCGTCAATCTGGCCCCGTACTGACTCTGATAAAAAGCGAAAGCCGAAGGGCAGGATGTCTGTCGCCACCACATTGTCAAGACTGACATCTATCAGGTTGCGGACGGCTATGCGATAAACAGCAGTGTCACCGGGCTGGGCTGCGGCGCGATCGCCTGATTTAGTAATTTGAATCTGGCGATTTTCACAGATGATGGTGCTGAGTGCCAGAGAGAAAAGGTTGAGAATGCCAGATTCGGCATCGAAGACCTCAACCACGTTGTCGTCTACCTGATTGCCCCCCTGTACCGTAAGCGGTTGACCATCTAAGGCAGCGGCTCGATAGCGCACGATACTGCTGTTGGCACCTCCCGTACTCTGTAGAATTTCGATTTGAATCCGGCGCTCTAAGTATTCTGAGTTTGAGGGTGGCTCAACAACCAGAATGTATGTCTTTCCGGGCTGGGTCTGTCCTTGATTTGGGTCAAATAGGAAGTTATAACGGCCCTGATCGCGGTTTGTTAAAAAGAAGGGATTTCTATTTTCAATATTGGGAGCCTTGCCCCCTGGAATGGTATTGCCCGGATCGTCAGGAAACTCTGTGCGTGTCAGGGGCAACAGCCCCACAGGCTCCAAACCAGTGGCATCGGCTTCATAAATAGCAACTGAAAATCCGGCATAGTTAGGAACTTGAGTGCCATTACAAGCCAGAATCTGCCCTAGCGGATCAACCAGCGGTTTGGGCTGGGTAGAGATATTGGAGGATCGCCCTTGAAATTGGTTGCCGCTGACAGGATCTGAATACTCATAGGCGGCCTGGTTGACCAGGGGTGTCTGAAGCTGGGCTATAGCAGCCGTCTGGCCGTGAACAATGCCGCTGGCAATGAACAAGGCGGCGAGACGCTGGGGCCATCGGTATCTGAGCCATTTAGGTGGGTGATGAGAGCGGTTCGTCATGAGTGTTTTCCGTGGAATCCCCTGAGAGAGGCTGTCTTGGCAGACTCAATAAACTGGAGCAAAACTTGTAAGGCGCGAAAAATGACGCAAAATTTCTGTCAGGCTTCGCTCTGAGCATCTTTGTTGCTCAGGGCAAGACCTGTCTTATCGACAATCGGTAGGTAAATGCTGAGTGAGATCAGGCAGCGATCGCCACAGAACTTGCTAGGCTAAGGGCGATCGCCAGCACTCACTACTTCACTTGGGCGTCGTAACTAACATTCACGGCTGTAGCCGAGTCTAGAGACTGATCAAACTGCCAGCGAATATAGCTATAGGCTTCAGCAGGAGCTGGTTGCAGCTCGACTGTGCCATCTGGCAAAGTGACCTCAATCATGGGTTCGCCAACAAACGTCTGCCCTTCATCAATGCTGTAGGTCAGCACAGTCCCTTCCGGGGCGGTGGCAGAGGCTAAAACATAGGTCATCTGAGGCGGAATCGGCTGAGTGATTGCCAAATTTTCAGCCGCAACGTCACCCGAATTAGAACCATCGAGCGTATATCGAACCATGTCACCCGGCATAACTGTTACTTGCCCTTCAAGTACCTGCCAGGATATTTTTGTCTCACCCACTTCATTGACTTCTGTGACTTGCTTTTGAGCAGACAGCGTCAGCTTCACCTCTGGTTGGCGAATCGTCTCAATGATAGATTCAGTAATTTCTTGAATCTGAGCCAGCACCGGGGGGCTGGCAAACGAAACCGAACTGACGAGTGCCAGAGCACCTAAACCCACAAACCAACGCTTCATCATCATTCTTTCCTGTTCACTTATTGGGATTGATAGCAGCCATAAATAGCAGCTAATAACTGGAGAAGAAGGGGGACAATATCCCCCGTATTGAGCAACTGAGCCAAAACCTAGTTCACGACTCGGCGGAAGAGCATAAAGCCTGACTCACTAGGCCCAATCAGTCCAGGAACCTGATTGATGTACTTGGTCACATCAGTATTAACATCAGAACCTGCGGTATCGGTTGTCGGACTGTTTGCCGGTACACCCTTAAAGAAAGTGATGCTACCGCCGTTAGAATCTGTGGCTGACCCCTGGACGTTGCTAGTGTCAATGACGCTGTTGTTGTCGTTATCTAAGGCCCAGTTATTGTCGCCGTCGGTACCGTCCTCAGTGACTACAACATTTTCAGCAAAGAGGACAACGTTATTGCTGCCAGAAGCAGGTTCACTGATGTTGGTGTATCTAACGCGATACTCAATGATGTTGCCGGGTGCAGGATTCTTGGGGCCGGTGCTAAAGTTTCCCTGGCCTGCTGCTACTACAGGACCGCTGCCTTGTAGAATGCGAGACTCTTTGAAGAGTCTCAGATAGCCGGTATAAACACGGTCAATAGTAACGTTTTCAGCAGTATTGCCCCCAGCATCTTCTAGCGTTGCTTTGATCGGTACGCCGAACCCGCCATAGGGCTGGTTACCATTGGATCAATGTCAGTTGAGAGCGGCGTTCCGTCTGGAAGATCGATGCGGACGCCGTAGGTGACATCGTCACCAGGAGTAACATTAGAAATGACAATATCGCCCTCGAAGGTGCCACCTGTTCGTGTAAAGGACGTGCCGTCGTAGTTGTAAATGGCAGTCTTGCCGTCTGGAGCTGACAGGGTGACAACCGTGCCGCTGGGTAAATCGCCCGCATTGGTGGGAGCTTGGGGAACTAGGGTAATGTCACCTGTGGTCTGACCGTTGTTGTTGACGGTGTTGGCAAAGTCAACCGGAGCCGGATTTAGCTCGTCGCGGTTGTCGCCGCTATCGAAAGTGACGTTAGCAGGAGTAACGGGTGCGGACTTATTGGTGAAGTCGTCACTTGTGTTTGTAGGGCCGACGGCATCGGCTCTATCTTCAGGGCCATTAATGACATCGAGCGGTGAAGGCAGACCAATCGTTTTGACGTTAGCTTCACCACCGGGGCCAGTGCCTTGGTTGGTGTTGCTGGTATCAGCTCCCAGATCTGGTCGTTGGCTGCGTCGTTGGGGTCTAGCTCGTCAGGAATACCGTTGTCGTTGGCATCAGGTATGTAGCCGTCACTGGGAGGATCAAAGCCGCCAGCACCCGCGTTGAGAGCAGGATTGTAGTTGCTGGGGGTGCTGTCTCCAGATTCATCACTCACCTGCTGACCAGGGTCGCCGTTGGGAGCAGCCGAACCAAACACCTGAGCGACGTTAGCAAAGGTCGCCTGGGTTAAACCACTAGGAACATTGCTGGTTTCTACCGTGAAGCGGAAAGTTTGAACGTTGGTGCCGGGGGCAAGAGAGATAAGAGAGGGCGAACTGATAAAACCAATGCGGGTGATGCGGCCTGCTGTACCGTTGCTGATTGCTGTTGCTGATGTTGTGTACCAGCCAGCAGCCGTTGCATTTACAGCAGCTGGATCCTGGGCATTGTAGACAACTGTCCAACCAGCAGGTGCGGTGGGGGTACCGCTGAGGACTGTACCATCTGGCAAGGCATCGGAAACTAGAATGCGAGAGCTAGGACTTCCATCTACAGAAATGGTATTGATGGGATAGAGTGGCCCTGGGGTATATCCGGCCCCGGTGGTATCTGTATCTTCGACTCTGAACCTGAGTTCGTAGGTCAGGCGGTCGTCAGCTAGACTTGCCGTATTGTTAGGATCGTGGTTGGTTAAAACTTTTTTCAGGGTAACCAGCGGCTGTGTATCAAGGGTAGAGTCTACCGGAATAAATTGGCGATCGCTGGCTTCCCGAGTTCCGTTGGCTGGGGTGCCGTTGACTTCGTCATCAATAGTATCGCCGTTGGCATCAATACCAGAAGCACCATCAGCGGCGTCAACGGTGTAGACGTCGTTGCTACCGTTGGGGTTGTAGCGCTGGTTCTGACCGTCGCCCGGGGTGCTACCCAAAAGTACTTCGATGTTATCGCCAGACTGGACATTGCTGCTGACTTGAATGGGAACCCGAACTAGCACAGTCCCGCCCGGTGCAATCGGAGTTGTCGCTCTGTCTGCGGGAGGAGCTGACCAGTTTATCCCGTCGTAGCTGACTTCAATGGCGTCATAAACCGTACCGTTATTGGAGGTTACGGTTGCCACATTAGGCACATAAAATTTGGTGGGGTCGTTACCCACGTTCGTGAGCGTGTAGATGTAATGGAGCTGGTCGTTAGGATCAACTTTGCCGTCACTGTCAGCATCGCCTTCAACCACATTGGTAGTTGCTGGATCGTCGTCAACAAACTCAATACCCGATGCCTGAACAGTGATACCTGCAATTTCAGCAACTTCAATAACAACCTGATTTGAGGTGGTTGTGATAGGGGTATTGTTCGGATCGTTGGGATCTTCGTAGGTAGCAGTCGCTTCGTTGGTAATTTGAGTTCCTGCGGCAGTACCTTCTGCCAGGACAGCTGTGACCAGCTGCAATGTACCGCTAATTGCTAACGCTGTTGCAATCAGCGGACGGCAAAGCTGCCATCGACTTGCTGCTAGTTTTAGATCTTTTTTCATGTCTTAAAATTGATAGGGACGAGCTAGAAACAGTAAAAATGGAAAGCAGTCTTAGCCAGGTACAAACCAGCTCCGACATGAGATTTGGCTTCAAGCCATGCTGCTCTCGCCGCTTACTTACTGGCGTCTAAGAAGATCGTATAAAGATATTTATCTGAGCTAGCTCAGATAAATATCTCCTCTAGAAGCAAGAAAAAAAAGCAAGAAAACCTTATTTCTTTCTTGTGCACCCAGCAAGCAGGAGTTTAGCCTGCAACTATTTCATTTCTCACAGGTTTAGTGTTGACCCGTTAGTTTCATAATTAACTAGTACTTTTTGCCTGACTTCTTCTTAGAAAAACTACCAGTCAGTTGAAAAATACTTAGTCAATTACCGAGGTTACATAAGAAGAATTCTAAAATTTCAGCGATTTTAGTTGAAAACTCAGTATTGATTCTGAATAGGCATTCTATTTTTGTTTTGCTCTTGAGTAATCTGCTATTTTCTCAAAAATAAGTCGTCTCATTAAAAAAATAACTAAAGCACCTTGAAATCAGGTCTTTGAGGAAATTTTTTAAACTAGTTTCCAGCAGAAATCTAGCTTGAAAGCTATCTGCGTGTCTACTGAGAACAACCTTCGTTGAAATTACCGAAGTAGTTTTTCACACTATTTCGGTAATCGTACTGGTCTTTTTTTTGAACTGATAAAATTGCTGAGCTAAGAGAGACATAGTTATCCTATTTTGATTGTAAAAAAAATTTCGTGGGAAAGGCTCTTCGTAACTCTCTCCCCCCATAGCTGATTTAGGACTGCTATGGTAACTTCGTTGCATAATCGGAAGCGTAGCGATATTGATAAGTAGTTCAGCATGACGTCTATTTTGGGTTCAGTTGAGTTTTGGGCCTGGCTAATTTTGGTCAGCACTATTTTGGGAGTCGGCGCAACGGCAATGATTAACGCCTATGCTCGACCTGAAATGGGTATGGTTGCGTTCTCAGAGGCGATCGCTGAGTCTTCTACACCGCTGAATGCTGACGCGATCGCCTGGTTTGAGCAGGGGTGTAATGCCCACAGTCGCGGCAGCTATCGAGAAGCAGGCGATTTGTTTAGCCGAGTGATTCAGCAGGAAACTACCTGTGCAGAAGCGTTTCACAACCGGGGCTTAGCTCAGGCTAATTTGGGTAACTACAATCTGGCCGTCAGTGATCTGCTTAAAGCCAGCGAGCTTTACGATCGACAAGGGACTAAAGCAGGCATTGAGCGCGTTAAAAAAGACCTGGAAGTATTGGCTCAGCGGTAGGCACTGTGGCGAAGCAACGATTAGATGTGCTTTTAGTTGATTTAGGACTCTGTGACACGCGACAGCAGGCCCAGCGCTGCATTCGAGCTGGAGAAGTCAGGGTCAGCCAGCACATTGTCGATAAGCCCGGTACTGCTGTAGACCTCGCGGCTGAAATTGAACTTAAGCAGAAGTCTCCCTTTGTTTCTAGAGGCGGTGAAAAGCTATCGAAAGCTTTGGTCGAGTTTGCGATCGCCGCTGCGATCGCATTTGCTTAGACGGCGGCATTTCAACTGGGGGGTTTACGGATTGTTTGCTACAGGCTGGCGCTAAGCAGGTTTACGGGGTTGATGTAGGTTACGGTCAGGTAGCTTGGAAGCTACGCACTGATCTGCGTGTGGTGCTGCGAGAGCGCACGAATATTCGTCATTTGCAGCCTGAAGACCTTTACCTGAGTGAGGCTGTCTATCCTGACCTAGGGGTTATGGATGTATCTTTTATCTCATTGATTAAAGTGCTGCCTGCCTTTTGGCAGCTATTGCAGCCTCCCAGAGAGGCTGTTCTTTTGGTGAAACCACAGTTTGAAGTGGGTCGTGAAAAGGTGGGTAAAAAAGGCGTTGTGCGTGACCCCAACGATCAGGCTGCTGCTATTTGGCAAGTGGTGCAGGCGGCAAGAGCTTTGGGCTGGTGCGATCGCGGATTGACCTGGTCGCCGCTGGTAGGGCCAGCGGGTAATATTGAATATTTACTCTGGCTAGCTGAGGCGGGACTTGGTGCTCAGCTGAGCTTTGATCAGACTTTAGCGATCGCACAGCAGGCCAGACAATGCTTGCAGGGGAACGCCTAGCTACTCTGAAAAATAAGCTAATCAAAAGTTAATAAGTTCTTAATCAAGGCAGCGCCAGGTAAAATCAAGCAGCGGGAAGAAATCGCTCGGGTAGCATCAAGTGCTGTTGCTTCAAAGCCTGCTAGTGTAAAGTGTGCGAGGCAGTTAAGGCGATCGGCTATGGCAATTATTGCCCTCAAGGCTTGGTATTTAGAGCAGTATGAGCCTGCTCGTCAACTGGAGAAGCGTCCTCATGACCTGCGGCTGAGTAAGAACAGCTTGCTAAAGTCGGCGCTGCGGGCTGATTTTTTGGAAGATGCAGACGAGGTCAAGCAGTCTGTTTGGTTTCAGCGCTATTTAGAAGGCGATCGCATTGAATTTTACATTGAGGGCAGCGGTACCTATGCCATCTCCAATATCGATCTAATTAGCCACGAGATCTACTTTGTCAAGCAAGACACACTGGCAAACCTTGATCCCACCGTTTTTCTGTGTTACCAAACTGAGTACGCCGAGTCTAGCACTCTGCTGCGGGAGGTTTTACAAACAACGCTAGAAAAGCTCAATCCGCGATCGCGGATTGAAATCACTCTAGAAGAATCTCACCGTCTGAGTGAAGGCCCCATTCGGCTCAACAGTACTTTGATGCGTAAGATTCGCCGTAGCTTAGTGTTTATTGCCGATAGCACCGCGATCGCGCAGCTTGAAGGCTCACCAACCCAAATCGTTCCCAGCCCTAAAGTCTGTGTTGAGGTTGGCTATGCGCTGCAGTGCAAGCGCACTGAGCAAATTTTGCTGGCCCAGATGGAGCGCGATCAGATAGTAGGACAGTTTCCTTTTGATTTACCAGGGCGTAACCGAGTTGTATTTGCCAGTAAATCAGACCTCAATAAAGCCTTGCCTAAGCTATTAGAAACCCAGCTCCAGCGCTTTAATCTATTCAACTAGGCCATTTCACCAGGAGTCAGGAGTGACAGAGGCTATCACCAAGCCAGTTTTTCAATATCTATTAGAATCTTGGCTGAGAACCCACTCAAACTGCGATCGCTTTTGAGATGAAGGATACGGCACTCCCTGTTGAAATTGGTAGTTACACTGTCTTACCAGGCAAAAAGCAGCAGCTTGATCTTCCCGTTGCGCGCCTGCCAACCCAAACCCAAATAAGCTTACCGATTACGGTGATCAACGGCAGCCAGCCGGGGCCACGCCTCTGGCTGAGCGCAGCTATTCACGGGGATGAGATCAACGGAGTCGAGATTATTCGTCAGGTTCTAACTCAGGTTCAGCCCAAGCAGCTACGGGGTAGCCTGATTGCCGCTCCTATTGTGAACGTTTTTGGTTTTATCGATCAGTCTCGCTATTTACCTGATCGCCGTGACCTAAACCGTTCTTTTCCAGGTTCCCCTAGAGGATCTCTAGCTTCCCGACTGGCCTATCTGTTTATGCGTGAGGTGGTCAGCCGCTCCACTCACGGCATTGATTTGCACACGGCTTCTCACCATCGCAGTAACTGGCCTCAGATTCGAGCCAACCTGAAAGATCCAGAAACCTATCGCTGTGCCCAAGCTTTCAATGCCCCCCTGAGTATTCAATCTTCTGTGAGAGATGGTTCTCTACGACAGGCAGCAGCTCGACAGGGAATTCCGGTGCTGCTCTATGAAGCGGGTGAAGCTCTGCGATTTGACCCAGAAGCAATTCAAATTGGAGTCGAAGGCATTTTACGCGTGATGGCTACCTTAAAAATGCGCCCCTGTGAGGCTACTGTGGTCAGTCGATCTATTGAAGTTGAAGAAACCCAATGGGCTAGAGCTTCTCGCGGCGGAATTTTGCATATGCAGGTAGCGCTAGGCGAAATTGTGCAAAAGCGTCAGCCGCTAGGAATGATTTTGGACGCTTTCGGTAACAAGAGTACCAAAGTTCAGTCCCCCTGTCTGGGAATTGTGATTGGCTGTACTCGCAACCCTTTGGTTAATCAAGGGGATGCCATTTTGCATATTGCAAAATTGCCTGAAAATGAGGGTAAACGCATCCAAAAAGAAGAATGAGGGCATATGATGGAAGACTGCTTTTTGGGCCTGCTCATGGTGTTGAGTAGGTTACAGCGATCTCCCTGACGAGGCCATCAGGAGTTAAAGCAAGGTCTGCACCGCAAAGGTGGCTATCAAAGGAGGGGCAACCTACATAGCTAATCCTCTCGTTGCTGACAGTGGGATTGACAAACTCAATGCCGCTGTTACCGCTCATCCCGGCTAGAATTTGCGCGTAAGCAATTCCTTGCTCCGGTGAGACAGATTGGTTAGGAATTAGCGTAGAACGGACATAGTAGGTGGTTTCCTTGCTCGTTATCAGCACAGCATCTCTGAAGACGTGCTGACGTTCAAAAGAACAAGCCGCTGCCATCCCATAAAAATTACACGCATCAGCACCATGAGGAATTTGATAAAAGAGTGACTGGCTAAAGTCTTCCTGTTGAAATCGATTATCTTCCTCAACCCTCATAGTGTCTTTTATCTGCGCCCAGCTCATAGGGGTGAACAACAGCGAGGCAGCGATCGCCGCTAAGCCTAGAAAAGATTGCTGCATAACAAGGTGTTTCGTGTTTACTGCTCGATTCTGGCAAGGTTAGTCTTATCCTTGTACGATCGTAAGATAGGTTTGGTGGGCAGCGGCGGTGCATAGTTCTGATGTAGCCAGACGCTTTTCCGCAATGGCAATGAGTCAATTAACTAGAGACAAAGCCAATATAGTAAATAGTGCTAGTTAAACACCCGATTTTCCAGACTGAACGACCGGGATTTCGATGCGAAACTGAGTGCCTTGTCCCAGCGCAGAGCAGCAGTTTAAATGTCCCTGATGCTTTTCAATAATAATTTGATGACTGATAGACAGCCCTAATCCTGTTCCTTTGCCGATTGGTTTGGTAGTAAAAAAGGGATTAAAGATCTCTTTGCGAAGCGATTCTGGAATACCCGGCCCGTTGTCAGTGATGCAAATAGCAATTTTATGCTGGTCTATCAGCTCAGTTTTGATCTGAATCTGGGGTTTCAACTGGGGCTGACTGTTTTTGGTTAAGCTATTGCTCCAGTATCCTTGAGCGATCGCCTCCTCTAGGGCATCAATTGCATTACTAATAATATTCATAAAGACCTGATTGAGCTGGCTAGGAAAGCACTCTACGATTGGTAGATTGCCATACTCTCGACTAACTGCAATGCTGCCTCGCTCCGCAGTTGCCTTGAGGCGATGCTGCAAAATCACAATTGTGCTTTCAATGCCTTCATGAATATCAACCGATTTGACCGCTGCCTCATCTAAGCGCGAGAAGTTCCTCAGCGATAGCACGATTTGTCGAATGCGATTAGTTCCCACTTTGAGCGACTGTATAATTTTGGCAACGTCTTCAGTTAAGAATGGCAAATCTGTCGCTTCAGTCTCGGCTACAATTTCAGCAGTGGGTACAGGATACTGCTGGCGGTAGAGGTTAACTAACCTCAACAAATCCTGAACATATTGCTCAAGATAGTTGATGTTACCGTAGATAAAATTAACAGGGTTGTTAATTTCGTGCGCTACCCCCGCGATCAGCTGTCCTAGGCTAGACATTTTTTCAGTCTGAATTAGCTGAGCCTGCGTCTGCTTGAGTTCCTGAATTGTGTTTTGTAACGCTTGGGCTTGAGCTTGAGCCTCAGCCGCGTTTTTTTTGGCTTCTTGGTAGAGATCTGCTTGACGAATGGCCACACCTAACTGTCCAGCCAGATATTTGAGGAGTTCGATCTCAGTTTCTTGCCAATCACGAGGGGTACGGCACTGATGGGCAATGAGCAATCCCCAAAGCGTATCTTGAATATGAATTGGCACAACCAGGTTGGCCTGAACCTGAAAGCTGCTAAGAAACTCAATATGACAAGCCTGCAATTCTGAGCGATGAATATCGCCAACCGCCAAAATCCGTCCCCGGCGATATCGTTCAGCAAATTCCTTTGAAAAGCAGGGATCGGTGCTGGAACTGCCTAGAGCGGATCTCCAGGGTGTGATCACTGACTCGACTAAAATCGTACCCTGCCAGTTCTCATCCAGCTGATAAATCAGTGCGCGATCGCTGCCTAGAGTTTCACGCACTTCTTGGACAGCCGTTTTCAAGATGGTTTCTAGCTTGAGAGACTGGCGAATTTGGCTAGCTAAACGGTTTTGCAATCCTTCTCGCTGGGCTAGCTGCCGATACTTTGCTTCAGACTGCTTGAGCAAATCTTCGGCTCGCTTGCGGTCAGTGATATCTTCGATACTTCCTAAAAGGCCAATTACCTTGCCGGAAACATCGTGAAGCGGCAGTTTATTGACTTCACGCCAGGTTAGCTTGTTGTCGGCCTGTAGCTGAGACTGTTTGATCCGAAGCATAGGAATGTCAGATTCCATCACTTGGCGATCGCATTCCAAATACCAGTTTTTTTGTTCTTCAGTCCAGGGTAAATCGTCATCAGTGAGGCCAATAACAGCTTCTGGATTCTGAATTCCCGCCATCTGCGCCCATCTGCGATTACAGCCCAGGTAAACCGAGTTGCGATCTTTCCAAAAGATGTATTGAGGAATATTATCCAAAACTAGCTGTAGTAGCTCTGCACTATAGCGGATGTGAGCTGCCTGCCGCTGCTCAATAGCCGATAGACGTCTGGCAGGGATCTCGGTTTCTTGAGAAATGCGAGTACCAGGGCTATCGAGATCGGGCATTTCAATGCCGATTAAGGCTTTAGCAGACGATAATTTTTCTAGAAAGGGAGCGGATTGATAGTGAGTGACATCTCGTCCGTGGCTAAAAATTTGAATAATTTCTCGATCTGCATTGAGAATGGGCGTGTAAGCAATGTCGTATAGTTTAGTTCCAGTCGGTGTTGAAAACGCATGAACCGCTCTGAGCGGCTCTTTGGTCTGCCTCACCTGCATGACTTCTGTTTGAATTTGCTGCAGCAGTTCGCGGTCTGGAGATTTAGTTGGGCCTTCATTTTGACTCAGCCAGAGCGGTGAGCGTCCTCTCAGTGAGTGAGGCGAGAGACCTAGCAGGGCTATTGCTGTAGGGTTAGCCGCTAGATAGCAACCTGTCGCGTCATATTGACAAACAGGGTCAGGAGTTGCTTCCATCAGTTGTAAGAAACTATCAGCCTTAATATTAGGCTCATTCAAGCGATGCAGGCTTGTCATGAACAAAATAGCAATATGCGTATTCTTTGGCAGTATGCCCAATTGAGCTTAGAAGTCGTCCCAAGAAGTAGCGAACTGGCGAGAGTAGGTAGACTTGATAAAACAGCCGTTGCCTGTTAGAAGCTTGCTCCCCTGACTCTACCCTAACTTAGCAAAACTAAAAATGAAAGTTCGTGAAGCTCACACAGCACTATAGGGCTACAATTCGCTGTCGCTGAAACGAGTCGCCTCGGTTGCTAGCCACTGGCTCTGCCTACTAGCAATGTCCGAGCGACTACCTTAAAGGCGACTATAGCATCTAAATTTAGCAAAAAAACCACATGAGCGGCTTTGGGGTTTCCTAGTTCGCCGCCGCAGCGAACTGTTGAGCGTGTAAAGCGGGTTGACGCTAAGTAGTCTATCTCTGCTTTTGTACTGCCGCGATCGCAGGCTGCTTTCCCAACAGGCCCGTCATCAAACGCAGAGCCAACTGCTTCACCGGAAGCACATGCTGAAGCACCCATAGCCCTCGTCGCCGCAGCCAGACCAGCGGCTGACACTGGTTTGAAAAAGTCCGGTTGAGGATGTCGGTAAACGCCAGAACCACAAAATTTTCTAGCCTGCGCCAGCGCTGATAGCGCTTGAGGACAGACCCGGAGCCAATCGCTTCACCACGCCTGTGAGCAGCTTGCAAAACCTGAGCTAGGGCAGCAGCATCTCGAATGCCCATATTCAAGCCTTGTCCGCCGACGGGGTGGCAGCAGTGAGCTGCATCACCTATCAGAGCTAGCTGAGGCTTCATGTAGGCAAGACTTTGCATTAGCTGTACCGGGAACAGCAGCGGCTCATTTACCAGCTCTAAGTGACCCATCTGATCGCCGTAGCGCTGGCTTAGCTCAGCCATAAACTGCTCTTTAGGCAGCGCCATGATCGCTTCTGCCTCAGCATGGGGCATTGTCCAAACAATCTGACAGCGACCGCTCGGCAGCGGCAAAATTGCAAAAGGGCCGTCAGGCCAGAAGCGCTCGTAGGCTGTATTCTGGTGGGATTTTTCTGGCGCTAGCACAGCCGTAATGCAAGACTGCCAATATCTCCAGCCTTGAGTACCAATGTTTGCCTGCTGCCGAAGGCGCGATCGCGCTCCGTCTGCCGCCACCACCAGCTTAGCGGCTAGCTGATAGGTCTGATTTTCAGCATCAATTTCTAGCCGGACGCCGTTCGGGTGATAAGTAACTGACCTCAAACGGGCCAGACTCATTACCGCAACGTGATTACACTGACGCACTTGGCGCTGGAGTGCCTGCATCAGCACCCCATGTTCTGCCGCGTAGTAAACCGCAGAGGTTTGCAAATCTGTAGGCAAAAACTCGACAGTTTGAGGATGGTTGGCATCAGAGAGTCGAACGCTTTGGAAGTGAGTCACCTGGGGCGAAATTTCGTCCCAAAGGCCAAGCCCGGCAAAAATTTGGCCCGATAGCAGAGACATGGCGTAGGCACGGGGGCGATCTGCTGCTTGCGCCCAGCTCTGAGACTCAATAACGGTAACGCTGAGGCCGGAGTTTTTTAGCGCACAGGCCAGCGTCAGCCCCACAATGCCACCTCCCACGATGGCTACGTCTGTCGTGACAGGCTTGGGTTCGGCAATAGTTTTTTGTGAGTGATCAAGATTTGGTAGAAGCGTCGGTGATGGGAGCGTCATTGGCAACAGGCAAACAAATTAGATTAAATAATTGAGCAAGAACGCTTACTCTAATTGTGGCGCGATCGCCTGGATACCGCAAGGTTTAGAAGCCGCAAGCAAAATCCCAGCTACAGATAGAAAACCCAAAACTTCCCTCCTCCCTAACTCACCCCCCCTCTACCAGAAGGATTTTATGAAACTCATTGGCATGTTAGATTCTCCCTACGTCCGTCGGGTAGCCATTGCTTTAAAGCTGCTTGATATACCGTTTGAGCACCAGTCGCTCTCAGTCTTTCGCAACTTTGAAGAATTTAGTCAGATCAATCCCCTGGTGAAAGCACCAACGCTGGTCTGCGATGACGGCACAGTGCTGATGGAGTCTACGCTGATTTTGCAGTATATAGAGGCGATCGCAGACGAAAACAGCCTGATGCCCGTAGAAATCTCCCGCTGCCTTCAGGATCTCAAGATTAGCGCTCTGGCGCTAATCGCCTGCGAGAAAACCGTTCAAATTTACTATGAACGCACACTACGTCCCGCAGAAAAGCAGCACCAGCCCTGGCTAGAGCGCATTAAGCAGCAGCTATTAGCGGCCTATGACTCACTAGAACCCCTAGCTCCTGAGCGCTCTAGTCGGCTGATGAGCCAACAGCCCATGCAGGCAGATATTACGCTGGGCGTTGCCTGGCGCTTTACCCAGTATTTGCTGCCGGAGGCCAGCCCAGCCCAGCACTACCCAGCTCTAGCTGAGTTTTCGGCCCAGGCAGAGCAGCATCCTGCTTTTGTCTCGACGCCTCTGGAGTGAAACAATTTTGAACCGGGGGCGATCGCCTGCGCAAAACTCTCTGCCCTATTTGGCTAGCTTGACCTTGGTAGCCAGTCCCAAAGACTGTAGCAGCCGAATGGTCAGCCAGGTCAGATCCAGTTCCCACCATTTTGTCCAGTTGCAGGCCGAAGATTGGCAAGCGTGGTGGTTATTGTGCCAGCCTTCACCGTAGGTCAGCAGGGCTACCCACCAGCAGTTGGTGGAGGCTTCATCTGTATCGTGAGTGCGGTAGCCAAACTTGTGGCAGGCGCTATTGACAAAGCAGGTACAGTGAAAGCCAACAAACAGCCGCACTAAAACGCCCCAGACAACGAAAGGCCAGCCGCCAATGGCATAGAGCAGCACGGCTAAAACGGCCTGGAGCGTGATGTAGTGATTATGGCAAAAACGATAGAACGGGTCGTCAGTGATGTCTTTTGTCACTCGCGGCACCTCCGGCTTGACCGGAACCTCATGCATCAGCCAGCTAATGTGGCTCCACCAGAAGCCTTGACGCGAGTTGTGAGGATCAAGCGGCTGGTCGGTATACAGGTGGTGCAGACGGTGATAGCCAACCCAGCCCAGCACAGCCCCCTGGCCTGCCAGCGTCCCACACAAAACGAAGAAATACTCCAGCCATTTTGGTACCTGCAAGCTACGGTGGCTGGCTAGGCGGTGAAAGCCAAGGGAAATGCCCAGCCCAATCGTGACCCAGTGCAAAAAGATGGCAATCCCCACCGCAGCCCAGCTAAAGTTAGCAGGCAGCAGAGCCAGCAGCGTCAGCACATGCAGAATAAGCGTAAAAGAGATCACTGACCAGCGAGGTCGCGGAGAAACAGAGACGGCAGTAGTCACAGGCTGTGTTAAATTTTCTTTACTGTTTTTTTGCAGCTTACCATACTCAAAGTTAAAGCAGCAGCGCCGCCTTAGCATCCTAATCAGTATTAGAAAAGCTGATAAGGAAGGATAATTTCAAAGAACTCTGGCTTTTTGCTCTGCGCTGCGATCGCTGCCACACATAGCAAACCGCAGTTTGGTTAGAACAACTCAGCTCGCTGAATCTTTACGTGATCGGCATCCTCTTCATCCTTCTGCCTTCATCCTTCTGCCTTCATCCTTCTGCCGCCTTCCGCCTTCCGCTACATTATGCTGACTGTTCGGTGCTGACGGTGCAGGGTAAAGCTAAGCCACTAGAGATAGAGATCTTGGCTGAGACGGAGACGCGACTGAAGTAGTAGCGTTTGATCAAAACACCCAAGCGGGTGACGGTGACTGTCTGAACTGGGCCAAAAGAAGCAAAGTGCGATCGCATTTTTGAAGTCAGCGGGTGCCAGTCGTCCCACAGCAGCAGTGCACTCTGGCCGGATAGATCAGTGCGAGCTGCCCAAATATCAAACTGGTCGCGGCGATCGCTCAGGGCAAAAACGGCGGGCTGGTTGAGCACATAGGCTAGGGCCGAGGCTGAGCGATAGTCGGTAGTCGCCAAAAAACCAGCACCGAGATCTTCGACCTGCGGCTGCACCGCTGCCGCCACCTGCTCCCAGCCATAGAGCATCCGCGTATCGGCATCGACGGTCGCCTCTTGGCTCAGCAGGGCTGACAGGGGCAGAACGCTGTAGTGAAAGACAACCAGACTCGCCAGCAAGAGGCCGTAACCCTGCCCCAGCCAGAAGCACTGGCGCAGCCGGGGTGTACCCGCCTGTTTTCGCAGCAGCAGCGGCGGCAGCAGGGGAAACAGCAGCGGGTAGGCCATGATGTTCCAGTAGTAGAGAGCCGTAGAAAATAGGGCAATCAGGCTGAGGCTGACGGTGGGGACGACAAACACCCAGAGAGCGACCCAGCCATAAAGGGAGCTATTGACCTGATTTGTGTTGGCGGCAGCAAGGCTCTCTGGTTTCTCTGAGTCCGAAAAACTACAGCGATTGCACCAGGAGGGACTCAAAATGGGCAAAACGTAGCGTCTATAGGCCGCGATCGCCCCCTGAAGTATCTGAAATATCAGCCCCACAGTAATGGGCGACAGCAGCAGCACAGAAAACAGCCAAAAGCCCACAGGTTCAAAGGGCTTGAGGTGCAGGCCAGTTGCAGTCCCGGCATCTACACTGCGGCTGACGTAATACTGAAATGACTGCCAGTCGTTCAAAACATTCCAGACTAGGACAGGCACAAAGGCGATCGCAGCTAGGCCGAGAGACAGATAGAGACGGCGATCGCTCAGCAGCTTTCTCAGTTGAGGATGAAAGGCGATCGCGGCCCCTAGCCCTGCCAGCACAAATACGGCGTTGTACTTGCTCAGTCCGGCCAGACCCAACAGCAGGCCCGTTGCATAAAGCCGTTTGCTTTCTCCAGAGCCGTCCGCCACGTACCTGTCTGCAAAGCGCACAAACTGGTAGCCAGCCATCAGCGTCAAGGTAACCAGCAGATGATCGTGCCAGGCCAGTGCTAGAAAAACAAAGTACAGCGGTGATGCCAAAATCAGGGCAACTACTAGCCAAAAGGCGGTTTTGGCCTGCTGGCCGTAGAGATAGCGGCAAATACGGTAGTTGGTGAAAAAGAACAGGGCGTTGGTCAGCAGGTTAGGCAGGCGTAATGTGAACTGCGATCGCCCTAAAGCTGCTGTAAATAGAGCCTGAATCCAAGCCTGAAGCGGCGGATGGTCGTAGTATGACCAGTCTAGATGCTGACCCCAGAGCCAGTAGTAGGCTTCGTCGGGGTTGGGAAAGGCCGTCAGCCAGAAAGCCAGCCGCAGCAGGGCAAACGCCACCAGCAGCGGCCAGACCTGCCTGAAAATGGTTGACTCTGTGTTTTCCACCTGAATTGGCGGCGGAGCCGCGAAGGGGGGCACTCAGGCGGAGCCTGGGTACGAGAGAGAGAAACTACATTGAGCGCACGCTGGCTTTACTGTCGATCACTTCGCCAATCAGCACCTCGTCTGCGACCCCGGCAAAGATACCGTTTTCGACCACGCCGGGAATGTTGTTGAGCGTCTTTTCTAGCTCAGCCGGGTGATCGATGCCGCCGTCAAACTTGACATCCACAATCAGGTTGCCGTTGTCAGAAACTACCGGGCCAGCTTTTTTTACTCCCATGCGCAAATCAGGCTGACCACCCATTTTTGCGATCGCCCGCATGACAGGTGCGACCCCCATAGGAATCACCTCAACAGGCAGCAAAAAGGTGGTACCCAGCTTGTCACTCAGCTTGCCGCTGTCTACCACCACAATGAACTTTGCCGCTAGAGAGTCAACAATCTTTTCCTGGGTGTGGGCTGCGCCGCCGCCTTTGATCAAATTCTTTTGCGGATCGACTTCATCAGCACCGTCGATGGCAACATCGACATGATCGACTTCGTCTAGACCCACCAGAGGAATGCCATATTTGCGGGCCAGCACAATTGCCTGAAAAGATGTCGGAATCCCTCTAATGTCTTTTAGCTCACCCGACTGCAAGCGCTCCCCAATGAACTGAATGGCAAAGGCTGTGGTTGAGCCTGTGCCTAAACCCACAATTGAGCCAGACTGTACCTGATTGGCAGCGGCTCGTCCCACTTCTTGCTTCATCAGCGTGACGGCATCAGACATATTGCAACCTCCTGTAATCTCCCGGTTTCTAGGATGACGTAAAGTGGGTGTCTTGCATAGCGCTGTAGAATCCGTTGAGAAAGCGGTTAAGAATTATCGTGGGTTTGAAACACGGTGGTTTGACCAGACCCATCAAAGGCAAAAACCGTGTAGGGTTCTGGCTCCATATCCATGCCGGGAGCGCTCATGGGCATACCGGGAGCGCTCAGCCCAATGACGTCTGGCTGCTTTGCCAAAAGCCGCCGGATGTCGCTAGCGGGTACGTGGCCTTCAATCACATAGCCGTCAATCAGGGCCGTGTGGCAAGATTCTAGGTCTTCAGGAACGCCGTAGCGCTGCTTAATCGAGTCCATCTCGTTGCTGAGATGATCGTCTACCGCAAAGCCCTGCTCCTCAATATGCTCAATCCAGCGACCGCAGCAGTTGCAGCTAGGACTGCGATAAACCGTTGCCTCTGTATCAGGCTGACTGGCCACCGAGGCGATCGCCCCTTGTCTTAAAACATCTGCCCTAGCGCTACCCCCCAGCAGCACAAAACCACAGGCAATCAGCGCGATCGCCAGCCCCCTAAGCCATTTCTGAATATAAATTCCTGTCGAGTTATGCATCTACCGTGTTTGCTAACGCTATTGTATGAATGATCTTAGCGCTTGGCCAATGCTTGCCTCCATTTTCTTGAACCAGAGATTAGACAGCCGCTGATTGAGTAAATTGGGTAACGCTATGACTGCTAAAAATTGCTAAGGTCGAGGTACGTTAGGCGATCGCTCTGAGTTGTAGAGACAGTGCGATCGCCCGGTTCTTTTTAGCGAGACAGCGGAATCGTGAACAAAACAGATAGGAAAGTTTCAATCCCTAAGAGGGAGTTGGGGTTTTTTCAGCTGCCGACATAGAGCAAGGCATCGGCAGGCTTAGGGCCGTTTCAATCCCTAAGAGGGAGTTTGGGGTTTTTTCAGCAATCCCGGGTAATCCGCCCTGAGACGTAAAGAAGACG
>JAAUQI010000053.1 GCA_012032345.1 Leptolyngbyaceae cyanobacterium RM1_1_2
GAGTAGTACGAATGCTCTTTTATTCCCCCGGTGCTGCCATGTACTCGGCCACCCTAAGAAGCAAAGGTAAAAAAGGCTCAGTCCAGTTCAAAAACACCAAAGGATGGCTGCAAATCGTCTTCTCTTGCCCCGTCGAAGTGGATGGGAAAATCTAGCGTAAGCGGTTCTACATCTCCACAGGCTTTGAAGACACGCCTCTGAACCGCCAACGGGTAGGTGATACGGTCAGGGCGATTCAGCGAGATATTGACTACGGAGAGGTGGATCTCAGCCTACAGAAGTACCAGACCGTTGGATCGCTCACCACGGTTTCCCCCATTTCCCCCAATCCACCCGTAGCCCCTGAGATTGGGCTGGATGAGATTTGGGAGAAGTACGCCCAGTTCAAGAAACCTCAGATCAGTCCCAGCACTTACACGAAGGACTTCACCAAGCAGAAAAACCACATCAGCCGCTTTCCCAGCCGCTCTCTAGACGAGGCTATTCTGATTCGTGACTACTTGCTAGCCCATTTGACGCCCGATGCAGCTAAGCGTTGCCTGACCCAGCTCAAAGCTTGCTGTAGCTGGGCAGAGGAGGAGGGGTTGATCGAGGGCAATCCCTTTCTAACAATGAAAATTAAGGCCCCCAAGGGGCTGTCTGAAGATGAGGACGTGAATCCCTTTACCAAGGAGGAGCGCGATCGGATTATTGCGGGGTTTGAGGGCGATCGCTACTACAGCCACTACACCTCCTATGTGCGCTTCCTCTTTGCCACCGGAGCCCGCCCTTCGGAAGTCATTGCCCTCCAGTGGAAGTACATTACCCCAGCGGTCATCAAGTTCAGGCAGTCGGTGGTGGTCTCCGAAGATGGCTTGATCTTGAAGGAGGGGCTCAAGACGCAGCGGAAGCGGGATTTTCCCATCACTCCAGAGGTCAAGGCTATTCTCGATGCCATCAAGCCAGAGAAGGGCGACAGCGATGCCTTTTTATTTCCTAGCCCAAAGGGGAAGTTCATCGACCAGCACAACTTTTCTACCCGCGCCTGGCGAGCCGTCCTCAAAGCGTGCGACATTCCTTACCGCAAGAGCTACCAGTGCCGCCACACTTTTATCAGCCTTTGTGTAGAAGCCCACATCAACAGCACGGCGATCGGTCGGTGGACTGGCACCAGCGCTAAAATGATCGACAAACACTACGGGGCTACCAATTTCACGAACTTGAGACCCCCTAACTTGTCATGAACGTGATTTGGGAGAAAAGCAATACATTCTGAAGAATGTACTCTGCAATCTTCACGGGAAATTATCCTTCCTAGTTATTGGTTCGTTTCTTGTTGGACTGGTGGCTTAGTAAGCCTTCCTGATAAAGCTGAATCGCCCGCATGTGGGCCTTCGGGTTATCTCGATTGTGCAGCCAGTCCTGAATCAGCTCCAGGTTGTAGCGCACACAACGGCTGTTGATCCGCACCCAATGGATGCCCTCAATCCAGTCACCCGCCAACCGATATTTCTTCAGCGTCGAGCAACTCAGATTCAGCTGCTCTGACGCCCTGTGCTTATTCGCAAACGAAAGCATGACACCTAGCTCCAACAAAAAATCTGAATGTAGTGCCAACCCTTTGCTACCTGAGTCAGAATCATTTTTGGCCCAGCCACTACTCCATCTCCAACCCAGGCTGCTGTCGTCGTAGCCCCTGGCTCTGCCCAGAGACTCGCTGCACCGCCATCAGCACGGTAGATCGCACATATTGACTCATCGCCGCCGCCGGAGCCCCCTTCTGATGCACCTGATGCTGCACATACGGCCCCTGGTGCAGCACCCCCACCGCCGACTTCTGCGAATAGCCCGCCCGCAGCACCGCCTCCGCCACCGCATCGTCGAGCTTGATCGCCGCCCAATCGTTCGAGGCGAACTGCTGGTAGAGCGTGGTGTAATCCACCTCATCCCCGACCACCCGCTGGGCAAAGGTCAGATAGACCTGCCGGGCCTGCGCCCCTACCTCCGTCGCCGGTTCCTTTGGCGTCAACTCCATCGTCCTAACCCCCTACGACACCAGATCTTTGGTTGAAACGGATTCAAATTCCTGAAACATGTCCAGCTCAAACCCTACGCCCTCTTCCCCCGGCGGCACCAGCATGGGGTCGGTAGATGTCACCCCCGCTGCGGGTGGTGGTGTTGGCGTTTTCTGAGGACTCAGCGCACCCGTTCCCACATACCGCTGGAGCACCCGCTCCACCGTGCGCTCCAGGGCCACCTCTAGCTCCGGCGTCATCGCCTCTGACTGAGGCAACTCCACCTCAAAGGTCTCTGCAATCAGCTCCATCTGTCGCTGGAGTGTCATCAACGACTCGCGAGCCAGCACCTTCAGCTCATCGTCATTGACCTGGCCCTGCATGTGAAAGGCAAACGGTCGCCAAAAGGCGGCGATCGCCTCTACCCCCTTCTGCTTGCCCATCTGGCTGGGCAGCTTCGGGTTGTGCATCAGGTACTGAAACACCACCCCCAAAGGCGACTCCAGATCCACATTGAAGGAGAACAGGATCCGCTTGCGGTTTTGACGTTTTGTCGGGCTGAGACTTGGAAGCCATAGGTTTTGTGACGTGCTCTCTAAACTCTAAACGGCGACGGAATCGAGCGTACCGATCAGGCCCCGAAACAGGCCATAGCTATCAGCCATGCGTAATGTCATCGAGGGAATCTGAGCCGACTCGGGCAACCCCCGCACCAGAGCTTCGAGCCGCCGGGGACTAACTTCGGTAAACAGCACCCGCTGCGACAACCCCAGTTCTGTAAAATAAGCACTCAGCCGCGATCGCAAAATCGACGACGCCCCGCCGCTAATAATTACCTCGGTATTGACTGCTTCAAGCTGAGGCATCACTTGATCTTGCCAGTAGGTCAGCACCGCCTGCCAGTAGGTGTCGAGGCAGGCCGTCATCGGCTCACTGAAGTCAAACAACCGCCCCCGCGCCACTGAGAGCTGTTGGGATTGATTGGATGCGATCGCCGCCATCAGAAAGCCATAATCAGGCTGCGTCACCCCAGCCGATCGCGCTGCCTTCTCAAACATCGGCCAGAACCCAGGCCCGTTGGAATTTGACCCCGCCGCCCGCAGCGAGCCACCGTCAAAGCACAGCACCGACAGATTGCGGTGGCCCATCATCACAATCAGGGTACGGCGTTGGTTAATGTCCTGCCCTACCGCCTCTAACTCCCCCTTGCGATTCAAGTACAGCCCAAACCCCTCGGGGAACGCCTGCATCGTCAGCCCCACCTGCAACGGCTCTCCCCGAAACTGAAACCCGCCCTGGCAGATCGCCTCCGCTTGCGTGCGGATAGCATCGCGGGTTCCTAACTCGGTCAAGGGCAAGGCCAACCATAGAACCGCCTCAAAGGAAGGAGGCAACGACTCTCTCGAAGACTACGTCCAGACCTTGGGGGAGGATCTGGCGATGTGGCCGCAGCATTGGAACCAAAGCTTGGGGTGCTTGGTCGCGCAATTGCAGCGTATCGTCAGCGACGAGACCTCCTCCGATGCGCAGGCGAGCTTGCAGGAGCAGTTGCGGCTGTTAATTGCGGCTTTGAGCAGTTGGAACGGGCAGCTCAAGACCGAGTTGGCTTTGCAGCAGCAGTTGATCGACTCGCTGGAGCGGTTGGAAGGACGGTTGGACGAGAGCGGCAACGGGTAGATGCGCCAGAACCGCCAAAGGTGAATTCGAGGGAGCAGCTATTGGCGCGGTGGGAGCATTACTCGGCGGGGTTACCAGCAGCGAGTTTGGATCTGCGGGTGGCGCAGCGGGCATTGCGGGATGGGTGCTCGGCTAAGGAAGTGACGCTGATGCTGGTGGCAGGGAGTGAGACGGTGAGGCTGATTTATGACAAGCAAGGTAGGAAAGAGGCGATCGCATTTGCCCAGCACATTGTGACCATCGCTAGCCAACAACACGCTAAAGCAGCTCCTACCAGGAGGCAACAAGAGTCGCTTGACTTGGAGCTGTAGGTCGATCGCATCGCATCCTAAACGCCCACAACTTCCTAAGCTTAACTTCCCCCGGAGGGGATTAAAATATACTGGCTGTAGCATTCCGGTGATCCTATGCCCAGAGCTGCCCAAGGAACTGAGTTAGACCTGAGCGCCAAAACTCTGTGGCCTGCCCCAACTGAGTTGGTTAGCCTGCGGTTTGACCTGGTGGCTGACAATGCTTATGAGCTGTACCCGCAGTACACCATTGGCCTTCACGCCTAGTTCTTGCAGCAGATTCAGGCCTTTGACCCGATGCTGTCGGCTCAGCTGCACGATGGCGAAACGGATAAGGCGTTCAACATCTCGGGGTTGAGTGGCCAGTTTTCGACCCAGAGCCGCAGCCTGCAACTGCAAGCGGGCAAGACCTACCAATGGCATGTCAATGGGTTGACGAAGCTGGTAGTGACGGGGCTAGCCCGGTGGCTGAAGCAGTTGCCGGAGGTGGGCGCTGAAAAATGCGCCGCTGACGATTCAGCGAGTGAGCGTTGCCCATGCTCCGACGACCTATGCCAAGATGGCAGAGGTAGAGTTGAGACGCAGCCTCAGCCTCACGTTTGTTAGCCCTACTAGCTTTCGCCGCAAGGGGCACCACCTGCCGCTGCCCTGGCCCCGCAATGTGTTTCACAGCTACCTGCGGCGGTGGAATGAGTTTGCCAACCGCCCAGTCGATCAAGATGCTTTTCTCGACTGGGTGGATGACTGCGTGGTGTTTCAGGGCAGCAATTCTCATTTTGAAACATTTGTACTAAAATGATTGCCTTCACAGGCTTTCTCACTCAATTTCCTGAACGACAGAATGCGAGTTTCAGTCACTCAAAGCAGTTGAACTCAGAAGATTAGGTGAGAATTATTCTCATACTGAGAATTGCTGACCAAACTGCGGTTTGCTGTATAAAAAGCAGGAGTAGAAGTAACCTGAGTTTTGACTGCTAAATTTAGTGCTTCTCTAATCTCACAAAATATTGTCAACCAGATTCAGGAGACTCTGTATGCACTGCGATTGGAAAAAGCTGCAAAATGGCTCAGATATTCGAGGGGTTGCCCTTGAGGGCGTGGCTGATGAAACCGTCAATCTGACGCCTGGAGTGGTTCGACGACTGGGTCAGGCTTTTGTCAGTTGGCTGGCGCTAAAAGCTCAAAAGCCTGCAACGGAGCTGACTGTCTCAGCGGGTCGAGACAGCCGCCTGTCGGGGCCAGCCCTGATGCAGGCGCTGACCGAGAGCATGGCGACAGCCGGTAGCTGTGTCTACGATTTTGGCATGGCCTCAACCCCTGCCATGTTTATGAGTACGGTAACTTCTGGCTTTGACTGTGATGGGGCGATCATGCTGACGGCTAGCCACCTGCCGTTCAATCGCAACGGTCTCAAGTTTTTTACAGCGCAGGGGGGCCTAGAGAAGCAAGATATCAGCGATATTCTGGCGCTGGCTGAGAAAGATGAAGTGCCAGATGAAATGCCAGACGCGATCGCAGGCTCGATAGAAAAGCGTGACTTTATCTCGGTCTACGCAGCTCAGCTCGTCTCAGCTATTCGTCAGAGTGTAAATCACCCGGAAAATTTCGAGCAGCCCCTGAAAGGACTGAAAATTGTCTTAGATGCAGGCAACGGCGCAGGCGGCTTCTACGCCAGCCAGGTTTTAGCGCCGCTGGGGGCAGACACCTCCGGCAGCCAGTTTTTAGACCCCGACGGTACATTTCCCAACCACGTCCCCAATCCAGAAGACAAAGCGGCAATGGCTGCAATTTGTCAGGCAGTAGTGGCAAATCAGGCCGATTTTGGCATTATTTTTGACACCGATGTCGATCGCGGCGCAGCAGTAGAGGCTACTGGCAAAGAGCTTAACCGCAATCGGCTGATTGCTCTGATTGCCGCCGTGGTGTTACAAGAGCATCCCGGCTCAACGATTGTGACAGATTCAATTACTTCCGACGGCCTGACCCAGTTTGTAGAGTCTGACCTCAAGGGCATTCACCATCGCTTCAGGCGGGGCTACAAAAACGTGATCAATGAGGCCATTAGCCTGAACCATGCCGGTCAAGAATCGTGGCTGGCGATCGAAACCTCAGGTCACGGCGCGATGAAGGAGAACTATTTTCTTGATGATGGCGCTTATTTAATCAGCAAGCTGCTGGCGGAGCTGGCGAAAGCGCGGCTAGCGGGCAAGTCTCTACCAGACCTGATCGCTAACTTAAAAGAGCCAGTCGAAAGTGAAGAGTTCCGGCTTAAAATTACCGCCGATGATTTCAAAGCTTACGGACAGCAGGTGATTGAGCAGCTAAAGGCTTTTGCAGCGACTCAGGCTGACTGGCAAGCAGTGCCGAATAATTATGAGGGCAGCCGCATCTCCTGCCCCTCACCCACTGAAGACGGCTGGCTGCTTTTGCGCCTCTCGCTGCACGACCCGGTCTTACCGCTCAATGTTGAGTCTAATGTTGCCGGAGGCGTTACCCAGATTGCAGCGCGACTGCTAGACTTCTTTCAGCCCTTTGAGTCACTTGATCTGACGCAGCTGCGCCAGTTTTTGCCCTGAGCTTTTGGCCGGGGCTTTTAGCTACGTATCTGCGATTGAGAAACAATCTATGAAAATTTGGCTATGAAGATTTGGGTGGATGCCGACGCCTGCCCCAGTGTAATCAAGGAAATTCTGTTTCGGGCGGCGAGGCGGGTTCAGGTGCAGATGACCCTTGTGGCAAACCAGCCCCTACAGGTTCCGGCTTCGCCCTATATTGACACCGTCCTTGTCCGCTCAGGCTTTAACCGGGCTGACGGCTATATTGTTGAGCAGGTAGAGACGGGAGACTTAGTGGTCACCGCAGACATTCCCCTAGCGGCTGAGGCGATCGCCCAGGGAGCTTATGCCCTCAGTCCGCGCGGCGTTTTTTTTGATCAGGGCAATATTCGAGAGCGCCTGTCTCTGCGCAACTTTATGGATGAGCTGCGCACAGGCGGTGTAGAGACTGGGGGGCCACCTGTGTTTAGCCAGCGCGATCGCGAAGCCTTTGCCAACCAGCTCGATCGCTTTCTCGCTAAGCATTAGCTATCGGTATGTTGAGTGCTTCTGTGCTTACTTTATCGAAAGGCAGAAGGATGAAGGCAGAAGGATGAATAGGATGCTGGTCACGTAAAGATTCAGCGATCTGAGTTGTTCTAACCAAACTGCGGTTTGCTATACCAGCTAGCGATGGTGAATCCAGAAGTCGAGTTCGCGGCGGACGGCTTCTCGATCGCTGGGGGCAGCATAGCGGAGCTGGTGACGAAGTTCTTGAATAATTCTGTTGCGATCGCGGCGTTCTGACTGATGCATTTTTAATGCCTCCGTAGCTTTTATAGCTTTCAATCCCTAGATTAGATCGAAACCAGGAGAAAAGGAATATTTCGTAGCTTATTTAACAGAAATATTTATCTTTTTCCTGGTTTTTATAGTCTCCATATCTCGATGTCAGGGCTGTCGGTGCTGGCTGTGATGATCAATCCCTGGGGGTGAACCACGAAATGATCAATATGATTGGTGTAGCCAGTCGAGTCCAGTAAAAGTTCACCCGTGCGAATATCCCAGAACTTAACGCTGCGATCGGCACTGGCGCTGATGATCAAATTGCCATCGCTGCTGATGGTTAAATCATTTACGTAGCTAGTATGAGCAGACAGTGTCTGCTGCAGGGTACCCGTCTCGGTATCCCACAGCCTGATAGTTGTGTCGGCACTGCCGCTAATCAGGCGTTCTCCATCTGGGCTAAACCTGATCGCATTGATAAAGCTGCTGTGTCCCTTGAGAACGTGACGCACCTTGCCAGTGTCTAAACTCCATAGGCGAATAGTTTTATCAGCGCTAGCGCTGGCTAGCAGCTGATTGTTGGGGCTAACCTGTAGCGCATTGATGGCGCTGGTGTGCCCCGTCCAGGTGTCTGTTAGCTCACCTGTCGTCAAATCCCAGCGTTGAATGGTGCCGTCGGCACTGCCGCTAATGAGCTGCTGACCGTCGCGAGTAACGATCAGGGCGTTGACAGAAGTGGCCGTGCTTTTGAGCGTTTGTAGCGGCTGTAAAACCTCTGCCGCTGACAAGTCCCAAAGCTTAATTTCACCGTTGGCGCTGCCGCTGAAAAGCCTCTGACCGTCTGGACTTACGCGATCGCATTAATAAAGCTGGTATGTCCTCTCAGGGTCTGCCAGACTTCGTTACGGGTGAGATCCCAAACTTTAATCGTTTTGTCGGCGCTGGCGCTGATGAGCTGGTTGTTGCCCACCGTCAGCAGCAGCGCATTAATCGGATTGGTATGCTCCTGCAAGACCTGGGTCAGCTCAACAGAGGTCACCTCTGCTACAGAGGGGCGATCGCTCCAGGGAAACCAGGTCTTTTGCTCAACACCTTGCCAGATACCGACGCTCAATGCGATCAGTAAGCCCAAAACCGCTAGCCCCAGGAACTTTGACTTGGGTACCAAAGGCGATCGCAGTTTAGCCAGCCGTTTGCCCTGCAGCGCGGTCTCGGTATCTGACTCTGCCAGCTCAGAGTAATCCGCTGCCGTGGTGATATCAGCACCAGACAGCTCGACTGACCGGGCTGGAAATTGAACCGGAAGCTGACTTGCCGCCGCCCGCAGTGCCTGTATCTCTTCTAAAATCACCTGGGTGTTCTGCGGGCGATCGATAGCTCTAGGCGAAATCATTCGGTTGAGCAGCCGTGAAAACCCAGGCGACACCTGTGAAGCCACCTCTCGCCAGTTAAATTCATTGCTAAACGAGTTGTAGAGGCCGCTGTCAGTCGGATGCTTAGCCGTCAGCAGATAAATCACTGTCCGGCCCAAGGCATAGAAATCTGACTGGGGCACTGCTTGGCCTTGCTCCTGCTCAGGCGGCGTATACCCGGCTGAACTCAAAGCCGTAATGCCGCCAGACTGCCCCAGCTGAGCCAGATAAGTGGCAGTAATATGACGAGCCGCACCAAAGTCTACCAGCACTAGCTGACCGCTAGAGCGCAGCATAATGTTTTCTGGCTTGATGTCGCGGTGGAAGTAGTTTTTGTGATGAATTAGATGCAGCACTTCCATGAGCTGATACAGCCAGTCTAGAGCCTGCTTTTCGCTGATGGGGTTGTGGCCCTGCTGCTGCATCCACTGGCGTAGGTTAGGGCCGTCAATTTTCTCCATGACGATGCAGTGCAGCGGCTGTTCACTGCCTTGGGGCGTGAAGGTAAAGTAGCCGCCGGCCTCGACTCCAGGAATACCAGGATGGTGTAGCTGACTGAGGACTCTGGCTTCCTGCTGAAACAGATCAACAACTTTGCTATTGCGGTTAAAATCCTCTTTGAGTACCTTGAGGATTTTGGGTTCGCTGCGTTCGTAAGCTTCGTAAACTTTGCCAAAACCACTATCGCTGCTGATCAGCGCATAATTCGGTAGCGATTTTGCAACAGCAGTACTGAACCGCAGCTCTGGCAAAATTGGCTGCTGCTATTGCCGGAGTGATCGGGCTGACGACAACGAGAGTTAATACAGAGGCTCATTAAAATTAACGGTAGCGCATCCCCTTTCTGTTCTATTGTTCACGGCGATGGGCGCTTCTGTCTAA
The DNA here is from genome assembly GCA_012032345.1 of Leptolyngbyaceae cyanobacterium RM1_1_2. GTDB lineage: Bacteria > Cyanobacteriota > Cyanobacteriia > Phormidesmidales > Phormidesmidaceae > Sphaerothrix. The sequence continues at coordinate 9,576 of JAAUQI010000053.1, forward strand.
AAAAGAGGGATATTTTTCAGGTTCTCAATGTTTTGACTAACAAAACAGGGTAATGGATATGAAGCTCCTAAATACAGGACAAAACCGTATTGAAATAGTGGGCTAGTTTTTTAGCATCTTCAGGGTTGTCTTTAAGAACGGTGCCAACCAGGTTGCGAACAATATGCCCAACGGTGACACTGCCCTCATCCAAATAGTAGGCGTCGAGTCCGGCAGAGACGCTGACAGCGACGGCTTCTGCGGTAGACATTACGGTGGTAGGACGCTCCACAACGGTGCCTTCTGGGGTGTGTCCCGATCGCAAATCATGGAACTTGCTGACGAGCAGCTCAATGATATTGGGAGCGATCGCAACAGGAACCTCAGACTCCGCTAGCAGCGCTTGGGTTTGGTTCAGCACCAGCTGTCTCTCTAGGATGGGGGCATCAATCGGGGCCACCGTTTCAAAGTTGAAGCGACGTTTGAGCGCACTAGACATTTCGTTGACGCCGCGATCGCCCCCTCTCTATCAGAAACTCCCTCAGAAACTCTTTTAGAGGAAACCGCCAGCAGCCCATTGGCAACTATCAACGCTCTGCTCATGCCCATTCAACGTCTAGCAGAGAGGGGTGCTCATGGCTTAAACGAAGATACTCGTCAAGATCTGGCTCAGCTCACCTGCCAGATTGAAAAAGTAGGCATGATAACGCTGGCGCACTTAAACAACTGCTGCGATCGCCTCCAAATCAGACAGCTCACTTACTTAAAATCAGATATCTTTGCCATTTGTACCAGCAGTGATCGCTCTTTTACAAAAGCCTTTTTTAAGCAGGTCTCAGAATTGATTGTCATCCTCACTCCAAACTGTCCGCAGAATTGTAATGCTGCAATGTCTTGCTTGCTCAACTGGCAGCAGCACCGGACGCCCCTCAATCATTAAAAATTCAGGGTCATACAGCGAAAGGCAGAAGGATGAAGGCAGAGGGATGAATAGGATGCCGGTCACGTAAAGATTCGGCGATCTGAGTTGTTCTAACCAAACTGCGGTTTGCTATACCACTGCAGCACCAACGCCCAATTCTCCGGCCCGTCGTGTTTTTCCAATAGTGCGATTCCACCTCACGGCTTCACGTGGGTTACAAACCCTAGCCTACAAAGAAGCGTAGACTGGCTGAGTTACCTTTTGCTTGGCTTTGGCCTTTACCGGGGGCTTAGCCATCACAACCTGGGGCTGCTCTGTCTCTACGGTTTGTGCTACTGGCTCATTCACCTCAACAGCTTTAACCTGAGTCAGGGTCTGTCGCTTTAGCAAGCGCTGGTTAGTCCAGTGGAAAGCATGGATAACGGCGGCGGCTCCAATGTAGCCAAGGCCCCCATAAAACGTGATGGAAATGAGTGCATCGATGGTTGGCATGGCCTTTACCTTAAGTCTTTATCGATCAATGTTATTGTATTTTCTGTTGGGATCAAGTACCTCTGGCAAAAGTAGCAATTCCTTTACAGAGTTGATCAATCACGGATTCGTCCGTATAGGGATTGAGCAACACAACTTTGAGCCAGCGCTGACCTCGGTAGCTGGGCAAGGAGACAAACAGATCGAATTCTCGCAAAAGATGCTGCTGTAGATGGGTGTTCCACGCGTCCCAATCTGCCTCGTCAATCCAGTCAGGGATACCTCTAAAACAGACAATATTCATTTCAGGCTGGCTGGCAAATTGAAGATAGGTTTGCTGCTTTAGCTGCTCTACCAGATAGGTTGTAATCTGATAGTTTTGCTGGATGATTTTGGCATAGCCTTGTTTACCGATGTGCTGTAGCGAGAGCCAGAGTTTCAAGATGTCAGCATGACGTGTCCCTTGAACAGAAAGCTCACCTAGGTTCGGCCACTGGCTATCTTCAGCCATGTAGGGAGCCGCCACCTTAAAGTGTGACTGCAACAGGCCAAACTGACGAAACAAAACCATGACGCAGGTTTTAGCCACGTAGAGCCACTTTTGAGGATTGAAGGTGACTGAGTCTGCCTGTTCAATGCCGCTGAGTCGGTGACGGTGCTCTGGCGAAAAGATCAATGCCCCGCCGTAGGCGGCATCTACATGAAGCCAAAGCTGATGCTGCTGGGCGATCGCGGCGATTTGGGGCAAGGGATCAATATTACCAGTGACGGTGGTTCCGGCAGTGGCAACAATGGCAAAAGGCTGCTGTCCGGCAGCGATCGCCTGCTCAATTTCAGCCTGCAAGCTCTCCAGGCTCATTTGGGCATTGGCGTTGGTGGCTACAGGAATCACGGCCTCTGTGCCTAAGCCCAGTATCATAGCGGCTTTTTGAATAGAAGTGTGGGCTAGCTCTGAGGCAAACAGCACAGGCGGCTGCGATCGCTGGCTTAGCCCCTGCTTGAGCACCTGTAGCTTGACATTACGAGCGACGGCCAAAGCCTGCAGGTTGGCTAAACTGCCCCCGCTGACCAGCAGACCTCCTGAGCGATCGCCTAGCCCAAAGAGCTGAGCAATCTGCGCTAGCAGTTGAGGCTCTAATTGAGACAGCATCGGGGACATCTCGACGCTGAGCATGTTGTTGTTCATGCCTGCCGCTAGCAGATCACCCAAAATGGAAACAACCGTCGGCAGGGAATCCATGTGCCCGATGTAGCCAGGGTGAGCCGGGTTCATAGAGCTACGCAGCAGTGTTTGCACAAAGGATAGTAGCGCTGACTCCGCCAGCGGATTTTCTGGAAGAGTAACGGGCAGCATGGTGGTGACTTTAGGCAGCGGCGAATATTGAGCGGCACTGGTTAGAAAGTCAAGTAAAACAGCCGTAGTCTGGGCAAATAGGGCTTCAACGTCAGCTCGATTGGCCCCCGTCGGATCGATAAAGGCAGATTTTGGCAGCGGTAAATCAGGCATAGAAATTTCAGCAGCGCAGACCAGCCTATGTATGTTATCGCTACGGCTCTGGTTGAGCGGGAGCCGTTTAAAGTCGCTTGAGCGTTTCTGAGGGGGATTCGCCAAACATAGCTTTGTAATCGACGGAGAAATGCCCCATGTGGTGAAACCCCCACTGTCGAGCCACATCAACCACTTTCTCAGCGCGAGGATCGGCTGTTTTAAGCTGACGACGTACCTGATTGAGGCGTCGCGCTTTGAGATAGGCCATCGGACTCATGTCAAATAAATCTTGAAAGGCATAGTGCAGCGATCGCTCACTCACTCCTATAGCCTCGCAGATCTGACTCAGCGTTAGCGACTGATGCATGTGCTCTAACATGTATACCTCAACACGTTTGGCCAGAGAAGTTCGTCTGAGCGGACGCAAACTATCTAACACAGCATCTGCCGGGGGCTGAATCGAATTTAGCAACAGGCGAATAATCGTCTGTGTAATAGTGGTTTCAACTTTGGCATCATGTACACAGAAGGGGTCGTCTTGAACCTGTTGGAAAACGCTTTGCAAGTAGCTGCGCAGCTGATTTAGCTCTTGTGGAATGCTTTCTAGCAGACTTTTTTGATCTAAATCTTTGGCAATGTCTCGTCGGTTTAGCTGGTAGGCAACCTCTAACAGGGTCTGGCGATATATGGTGACAACAAACAGCTCGTAGTTATCTGGCGTTGTAAAATCGACTTCCTGATTAGTGTTGACTAAAATCTGGTCGTACTCACACTCATAGCCCCGCCAGATTGTTCTTCCCGGTACCTGTAACGGAATACCAAAGGCCACAGTATCTTGAGGAGAACTGCCTAAAACCCTCACAGAGCGATTGATCTGACTGTGAAAGAGCTGAACAGTGCCGACCTGAATTTGCCTGAGACATCCTCTAACCGTACCGGGCTGCAGCTGATTGTAATGAACGTTCCATAAGCGCAAGGATTCTGAGAGGTGGTCTATGTCATAGCTCCAAAGCGTCATGACTGAGTGGTTGAATCGAGATTGTGTACTTTGAGCCATTGAAGACCCCTTAACTTAAAAACATCTACGAAGATGGCCGAGATTGAGGAACCTACTAGCGCTAGAGCGTGCCCTTGATCGACACAAACTGAGAGAATATCTGCTCTAAATCCGCACTTGAAAGCCGCTAAAGCAGAGTCCCTGCCTATAGCTAAAATTGACTTCAAAATGCCAGCGCTGAATTCACCATTTTTACATTGAACTGGAGCAAACTGCACCGTCTATGCAAAATAAGATAATCTGCAGAACAAACGCTGTCCTCTAGTCAAAGATATATTTTTTATTGAAGACGTCCGGCGCTAGCTCCGTTTCGATCTCAATCTGTCAGATAGTTTGGCTACCTGAGCGTGCAGTTCTCAGATAAGCTCATAGTATAGAGCACCCAAGCAGCCAATCTATAAGCTAACGCCTGTGTGGCCATGATTTTGCCCGTTCGTTGGAAGATTTACGAGAGCTATAAGGTTTATAAGAGCTATAAGATATGGAGTGCTTGTAAATTGTTCCTGAAATGCTGCAGTTCTTAAACGAGTGACTGAGATTTCTAACCCCTCCGCACCAGCTTTAGATTTTATAAACGATCCACAGGCAAGTCCGGCTGATCAGATTCTGCTGCACCTAGCCATCAACACTATGAAGCTAGGAGGTCACCGCTACGGTACGTTTTTAGATGCCGCAGCCACAGCCGCTAAGTTTGCCATTTACAGCACTTATCTTGAGCAGGGGCGAAACTTGCGAAAACTGGCTTTCTCTACCACGTTGAACCTAAACGGGTCAGGGCAATTGTACAAGAGGTGGAGACAGCCTTAAAGCAGGTAAACCCTTAAAGTCATTAGACTCTGACGCTCCCTACTATCTCATTGGCATTCCGCATCTGTGGCATGAGAAGCATCCCTGGCAGCCGGGACGACCTCGCGTTGCCTGGGAGGGGTTGATGCCAAAAGAAAAGGAGCAGCTAGAGAACTTGCTACCGGCTAATCTGCCACCGGCACAGATACTCAACGCGTTTCAGTTTGTGGAGCTAATTGGCCTGCTTCATGTCAAGTCACAGGAAGATCTGCCGCCGGATCGCTGGAGTGCACTCAGCGATGCCATGCTAGAGCATATTAAGTTTCGTCTGCTGTACTCAGGAACGGTGTTGCAGATTGAATCACCCCTGTTGAAGATTCCGCTCTATGCGCTAACGCGAACTCACTACTCGCCCAAGGGCGATCGCGAACGGGCTTTTGTCATGCTTAAGGATGTGGCCCAGTGCTTTCGGCTTTTACAAGCCTGGACGCGGGAAGAAAAAGGCGTGTTTAGAGGGGTAGAGGCCTTCGACATAGATATTGAGCAGCGAGAACAAGCACTGAGTGAACTAGATACGCTTTTACGGGCCTGGGCTGATAAATACCATCAAGACGGCGGGCATCCCATGATCCTACAGCTTGCTGCTGGAACCCGAACCGGAGACCATACTGATTAGAGGGCCGCTTAAAGAGAGGGCAGGCATGATGGCAGACCACCTGATTGTATTTACCCGCTATCCAGCACCGGGTGAGACTAAGACTCGTCTAATCCCAGCGCTGGGGGCGGCTGGGGCCGCTGACCTACAGCAAAAAATGACGGAGCATACCTTGAAGCAGGTGCAAGCCTGTCAGCGACTGCGATCCCTCACGGTTGATATCCGTTTTACAGGGGCAACACAGGCGGCTATGCAGACTTGGCTAGGAGCACAGTGGATTTATCGGCCTCAGGGAGGGGGTGACCTAGGCGATCGCCTACTCAGGGCTTTTGCAGCGGCTGCGATCGCGGGTTGTCGTCAGATAGTGGCTATTGGCATTGATTGTCCCCAGCTCAATGCAGCGCGCTTAGATCAAGCTTTTGAGCAGCTTAGCAAGTGCAATATTGTACTAGGGCCAGCCGCCGATGGCGGATACTACCTCATTGGCCTCAAACAGCCCCTGCCAGAACTGTTTGAAGCGATCGACTGGGGGACTTCAACGGTATTAGCGCAAACGGTAGCAGCAGCTGAGAAAGCGGGACTCTCAGTAGCTTACTTAAACACGCTAGAAGACGTTGATGAGCCTAAGGATTTAGCCGTCTGGGAGGCAGTGTGTGGAGACTGCTGAGCGCATTTCAGTGATTATTCCGCTCTTAAATGAGGTCGCTGTGCTGCCGACTACGCTAGCAGCAATACCCTGCTCTCCTCAAATTGAAATCGTCGGCGTTGATGGCGGCAGTCAGGACGAAACGGTTTCGCTAGCCCGTCGCCTGGGTGTACATGTGATTGAAACAGACCCAGGCAGGTACCATCAGCTTAATCAAGGGGCCGAGGTCGCCACGGGCAAAATTCTGCTGTTCCTACATGCAGATACGCGGCTGCCGGGTGGTTTTGCAGACCTGATCCGGGAAACTTTGGCGCAGCCGGGAGTCGTAGGGGGTGCTTTTCGACTCAAAATTAATGCAGATCTAAAAGGCATTCGCCTGGTTGAGTGGGGGGTACAGGCGCGATCGCGGCTGTTTCATCTGCCCTATGGGGATCAGGCTCTATTTGTATACAAAACTACGTTTGAGCAGCTAGGCGGCTTTGCGGCTATGCCGATTATGGAAGACTATGAATTTGTCCGCCGTCTGGCTCGCTGCGGCAAAATTTTGATTGTTTCGGCTGCAGTCATCACCTCAGGCCGTCGCTGGCAGCATCTGGGAGTTTGGCAAACAACGCTGCTCAATCAGCTGATTATACTGGCCTACGCTGTTGGCATTTCACCTCGGCGTTTAGTCCGCTGGTATCGTCGCGGAGTTAACACAAAAAAATAGACACTGCCTGCGTAGTATCTCGGGATACAAGCAGTCTTAGGATTGCGAAAAAAGACGAAAGTTTTATTTCTCGACATGAGATGCTGCGCTTAGCTAACTTTCTTAAAGAAAACTGTCAATACTCAATGCCAAGATCCTGCTCATACCTGGCCTGACGCAGCTCAAAGTGTTTGTAAAGCTTGCTAAAATCGCTCTTAGTGCCGTTTTCTCAAGCAGACTAAGTTAGCTGAAAAGCCCCATAGACAAGAGCTTTATCTAGTTTTCTAAAAGAAAGAACATTTGTCCTCTAGCCAATTAGCAATTAAATTGCTAGCGGCAATTTATGAACTGCTCGTACTAGCTGCTCTAGAAAAACTTGCCGAGTTTCTGATATATTTGTAGCAGTGGCAAACAAGTTTAAGACAGATTTATTTTTAACAAGCTTTGCGGACTACTGAGGCGCTTTCTTTTGTAGCAACGCTCGTAAAGACTCTATTTTGGTGCTTCTGTAAGATGGACTTCGGTATAACTAATGCCTTAGTGACTGTGCATCGACGACCGCGTTAATGTTATCAAAATCATCTGACCACTTTGGGGGTTGCAGTGATTGCTATTTCAACACCTTTGGCGAGTCATCAATGGGGACGTCTGAGCTTTCCATCGACTTTGTATCTGCGCCCTATTCTGGATTTGCTGCTGGTGAAGGTGCCACGCCAATGGCAGTCAGAAGTCCGTTTAGGTCTGCAAGAGGCGTTAGTTAATGCAGCCAAGCACGGCAACCAGCTTGATCCCCAAAAAGCTGTTTCTGTCAGCTTTTCAGCTACAGCTGACTGCCACTGGTGGATTATTACAGATCAGGGCACAGGCTTCAGAATTCCTCAGCACTGCTGCCTGCCGACAGAGACTGATCTGATCTACGAAATGGGAGAGTGCGGTCGCGGTCTTTACATCCTCTACCAGGTTTTTGATGAAGTGCGCTGGGTCGAGCACCGCAATGAACTCCATCTGTGTAAGCGAGTTAAGCGCTGGACTCGTATACCTCTGGTGCGTTAGCACCGTAGACCATCAGTGCGTTAGCACCGTAGATTCCTACTCAGCGCTAAAGCACCGACTACGAACTCTAACTTTTAGCTATGACAGGGCACTAGCGCTGCTCCAGGGATCGTTCACGGTGGGTCGGGCAGGGTGGCGCAGAAACTGAGCGATCGAGCCAGCCCGATGCCTGCTGGAGGCGGATTTGAGCTTCTTCTGACTGGTCTTTGAGCAGATAGACCAAGGCAGCGGCGGCCTGTTCTTTGGCGCGAACCTGACGGTTGGCGCTGAGACGGTGCCAGTCGTTGGGCTGAATGGCTAGCTGAGCCGCCAAAGCCTGGGCCAGTTCTAAGCTGCTAAAGTGTTTGAGAGTGTCTGCGTTAGCTGAATGCGTCATGGCGAAAAAGGCCGACCTGAATTAAAAGCATCGCGGGCAATATCATCCCCAGTCCCATACTAGTGTCTAAGTTAGGCGCTGGAGATATGAAACCTGCGCGTGAACCAGGCGATCGCTTCTCTCCCTCTAAGAATTTTCGCTCTCTGACGGCTGCAGACATGCGCCAGTTTGAGGCGGCACTGAGCGATGTAGCCCAGGCTTTTAAGGCCCTCAAGCAGCGTTACCGAGAGATCCGGCAGGCGCAGCAACACTACGAACAGCTACAGCAGATCAGCCAGTCAGACCTGCCACAGCCAGATCTAGTCCGCATTCAGGCTGAGCTAGAGCAGCTAGAGCTAACGCTAGAGAGTCGGCTAGTCACCTGGCGCAGTTTTCGAGAACCTTTTTGGCAGGCGGTGCGCTTTGGCGGCTTGGGGATTTTGCTAGGGTGGGTGCTGAGGGGCTGGGCGGGGTAGAGAAGTTTTGAGTTTTGAGTTTGTAGTTGGCGCTTCAGCGCTGGTTCGTAGTTGGCGCTTCAGCGCCAAAGAGCGTGGAACGACATTTTGGGAAAGTTTTGTTTTGAGTGGGGAAATTGGTCAGGTGGCACGCCGGGAACTCAGGGGCCAGCCTAAAATTAACTAACAGCACATTGATGATTGATCATTACGCTCATGACGATTCGACGGGTTAAAGAGATTTTGCAGGCTGGGCAACCGGGTGAAGAAATCACAGTTCAAGGTTGGGTACGAACCAAGCGTGATGCCAAAGGGTTTACCTTTATTGAAATTAATGATGGTTCTTCGATGGCGGGTTTGCAGGCGATCGCGCCCGAAACACTACCCGACTACGCAAGCCTGATTAGACGGCTAGCCACAGGCGCTTCTATTGAAATATCAGGTCAACTAGCAGAGTCTCCGGGCAAGGGGCAGCGGGTAGAGCTGCAGATTCAGGCTTTGCAAATCTATGGCGAGTCAGATGCTGAAACCTACCCGCTACAGAAGAAGCGGCACTCGTTTGATTTTTTGCGATCCCTGGGACATCTGCGATCGCGCACCAATACTCTAGGGGCAGTGTTTCGAGTACGAAATGCCTGCGCTCAGGCAGTGCATGAGTTTTTTCGCCAGCGAGATTTTTTGTGGATTCACACGCCCATTTTGACCGCGAGTGACTGCGAAGGGGCTGGCGAACTTTTTACCGTGACCAGTCTCGATCTCAAAAACGTGCCGCTAACGGCTGAAAAAGCCGTGGACTACAGCCAGGACTTTTTTGGTAAGCCTACCTATTTAACCGTCAGCGGCCAGCTAGAGGCTGAGATCATGGCGCTGGCCTTTACCCATGTGTACACCTTTGGGCCAACGTTTCGGGCGGAAAACTCCAACACCTCACGCCACCTGGCAGAGTTTTGGATGATTGAACCGGAAATGGCTTTTTGCAACCTAGAGGGCAATATGGATCTGGCGGAGGCGTTTTTGAAGTACGTCTTTCGCTATGTGCTAGAGCACTGCCCCGACGATATGGAGTTTTTTAACCAGCGGATTGACCAAACCGTTCTGGAAACGGCAGACAACATTATCAGCAACGAGTTTGAGCGCTTGAGCTACACTGAGGCGATTAAGCTGCTAGAAAAAGCCGACAAAACATTTGTGTATCCGGTGTCGTGGGGACTTGATTTGCAGTCAGAGCACGAGCGCTACATTGCTGAAGAGGTCTTTAAGAAGCCAGTGATCGTGACGGACTATCCCACCGAAATCAAGGCATTTTATATGCGCCTGAACGAGGGCGAAAAGACCGTGGCGGCGATGGATGTGCTAGCACCCAAGGTCGGAGAAATCATCGGTGGCTCCCAGAGAGAAGAGCGGCTAGAGGTGCTAGAGCGGCGGCTGCAAGCCAGTGGCTTACCGATAGCAGACTACTGGTGGTATTTGGATCTACGGCGCTATGGCACGGTGCCTCACGCTGGGTTTGGGCTGGGCTTTGAGCGGCTGATTCAGTTTATGACCGGGATGACGAACATCCGAGACGTGATCCCCTTCCCCAGAACTCCAGACAGCGTAGAATTTTAGGGTTGGTAGCTGATAGTGATAGTGCGCACCCGAATAAAACCTGCGATCGCTGCCAGCTTGAACTTCTAAAAATCTTTGCTTCTCTTTTATAGCGAAAGGATGAAGGATGAAGGCAGAAGGACGAATAGGATGCCAGTCACATAAAGATTCAGCCATCTGAGTTGTCCTAACCAAACTGCGGTTTGCTATGAGCCAGCGGTTTAGCAATTGGCTAGCGCCAACACCCTGACCTAAAATCGAGAGCCAGCCTGCTCTAGAAACCTAGATTCTGCCGCAGTACTAGTGCGGCCCAAAATAGCGTTGCGGTGAGGAAAACGGCCAAACTGAGCAATGACTTCGCGGTGGCGATAGGCGTACTCTAGGGTTGGCTGTAGGTCAGGAGCCTGTTTAGTCAGGTCTTCAAATAGAGCCACGGCTTGATTTTGATGCGCTAGGTTCTCGCTATGCTCAAAGGGCAGGTAAAAAAACATACGCTCAACTGGCAGTACAGCGCGATCGCATTCCTGAGCGATCGCGCTTTGGGATACCAACAGCGCCTGCGCATCAGCCTCAAAACTTCTGGGCGTTCCCCGAAACATATTGCGTGGAAACTGATCTAGCAGCACCGTAAGAGCTAAAGCACCTCGGGGTGTCTGCATCCAGTTTTGATAGGCTCCCTGCTGGGCCTGTTCGTAGGCTGAGAGAAACTGCTGCCGTACCCGCTGATCAAACTCAGCATCTTTGTGAAACCAGATGCGCCGCTGCTGTCCATACTCGCTCTCAGCGCCTGCCGGATCACCAAACCAAAAATTCAAAATACGAGCGATAGTGTCTGAAGTCATACTTAATTTTTCGTTTCACAAAACTGTCCTTTCTAATACAGCCGATAGAGTCGTATTTCTTTAAGTTGTTTTCAGGTTGGGGGCTGGTTCGAGCTTGAGCGCACTGCGCAGTGCAATGCACGCCCCTTAAGTAGTCAGTATCTCAAAGAGGCATCATGAGCGACAAAGTGCTGTTTTGGGGAATTTTGCTTTTTTTGTTTGCAACCTTGGGCGTGGGTGTTTGGGCTTCTAAGCAGGTCAAAGGGGATAGCGTCAATTATCTGGTCGCAGGGCGAGGTTTGGCATTGCCGCTGGCGGCCGCCACGCTAATGGCTCAGTCGGTAGACTCTAATGCAACCCTGGGCAACACCGATCTGGCGGCTGAATTTGGTTTTTGGGCGGGGGCATCTTTGCCGATTGGCTTAGCTCTGTGTCTGTTTTTAACCGCGCTCTTTTTCGCCAAGCCTCTAAACCGGATGGGGCTGATTACGCTACCGGATTTTTATCGAGTGAAATATGGGCGCACCACTGAGTTTGTGGCGTCTATCATTATGGTTTTGAGCTTTTCATTTTTACTGGCTGGCAACTTGGTGGCTGGCGGGTATTTGTTTCAAGCCTTTATGGGGACTAGCTATCTAGCAGGTGTGATGCTGATTGCTACTGTGGTGTTTATCTACACTGCCAGCGGTGGCTTGTTTGCCGTAGCCTATACCGACGCCATTCAGGTACTGATTGCTATGGTGGGTTCGCTCTCGCTCTTTGCTTTCATTAGCTCAAATTTTGGGCTGGACATGCCTGCGGGTATGGGGCCGTTTGCCTTTGAGCAGCTCACCAGTCCGGCCTCGGGCGCTCTGATCAACTGGGCAACCCTGTTAGCTTTGGGGCTAGGCGATATCGTAGCGATTGATTTTATGGCCCGTGTCTTTGCAGCAGACAGCCCAGAGACGGCTCAGAGAGCCTGCTTTATCGGCTCTGCGGGTACGGTGCTAATTGGAGTGCCTTTCTCACTGATTGCCCTCTCGGCTCCGCGCATTTTAGAGCAGGCAGGCATTACGCCAGACGGGCCGCTGCTCTACGCGCTATTGCAGGGCGTAGTCCCTTCTACTTTGGGGCTGTTGGTCATTGTTGCTATTCTTTCGGCTTCGCTCTCAACGGCAGATGGGGCTATCTTGGGCACCTCTTCGGTTATGGCTCACAACATCATCGGCATTCGCCACAACGATCACCATGCAGAAGGTGACAAGCTGCTGCTGCTGACGCGGGTGATGGCGTTAGTGGTGACGCTGCTGGGGGTTTTCTTTGCTCTGCGCGTGCCTCAAACAGGGGTTTTGCTACTGCTGGCCTTTGACCTAGGCTTTGCTGGCCTGCTTGTCCCCTTAGCGGGGGGGCTGTTTTGGCCTAGGGCTACGCGAGAAGGCGCTCTGGCCTGCATTATTCTGGGGTCGCTGACGCGGCTGACGTTGTTTGCGCTGATGCCGACAGCGTTTGGCATTGAGAATACGCTGTTTTACATTCCCAATTCACTCTTCACGCCTGACTTTGACGGTATCCCTACTCTGTTAAGTCCGCTGATTGGGCTGGCGGTGTTTGTAGTGATTTCACACCTCACCTACAAGGGTGTGCAGGCTGAGCTGGGTGTTTCTGAAGAACAGCTACAGCGGCTGGGTTAAATTGGTCTTTGGCCTCTCGGGCATTACATAGCAGGACTTCTTAGGTTTGAGCTTGGCTTTGAGCAAGTCAATAAAAGCAAAGGCGGCAGGCGGCAGCATTGCATCGGCAAAAATAGTCACGCTGATACTGCGCCAGAGGGGTGTGGGTAGGCTACGAACGCGAACAGTAGCTGGAATCGGCTCTGCAGCCAGCCGAGGGCTGATGGCGGCTCCTAGTCCTTGCGCTACCATATTGACGATGGTGGCGTCTGAGCGCACCTGATAGGTTGGCTGCAAGGCGATGCCATACTGAGCGCAGTGCTCATAAACCATAGCGTCGCAGACGTCTCCGGCAGGGGCCATAATCAGCGGATGTTGGGTCAGAGTTTGCCAGCTCAGCGGTTCATTTAGCTCAAACTGAGGCGGCAGCAGCACCACAAACTCGTCTTGCAGCAGTTCCCAGCTTTCAAACTCGGGCTGTGTGGGCAGGTAGGTAATGCCAATGTCGGCCCGCCCCTTACGCAGATCTTCTTCTACTTGAGGACTATCGTCATATTCGGCAATGCGTACTGCGATCGCTGCATAACACCGACAAAACTCAGCAATCACCTCTGGCAGCAGGTGGGTGGCAGCGCTGCGAAAGGCGGAAATCCTGATTTGCCCTCCTCTTAGCCCTTTGGCTAAGTTGGCCTGCTTGAGGATGTCATCCATCAGGTAAGTGATTTGCCGCGCTCGGTTGATGATCTGCTCACCTACGGGGGTCAAGTGTGCCCCGTAGCGCCCACGTGAGAGCAGCACCACGCCCAGTTCCTCCTCTAGCATGGCGATCGCGTAGCTAATAGCTGACTGCGACATTTGTAGCTGTAGTGCTGCCTCGCTGAAGCTGCCGCTGTCGGCTACGGCAATCAGTACCTGAAGCTGAGAAAATTTGGGTTGGTGGTTGTGCCCCATTGCCGCCGTGTCCAAAATGTCTTGCCCTGCCGCCAGACTAGCGGCAAATCTCTGAATTATCTATCAAAAAAACTGATAGATGTGACGCAACCTCTTTCTGGTTCAAGGCCGCTAATTTGGTTATATTAGCTACCAAAAGAGGTGACCTGTGATCAAGCTGCCCCTTAGCCAAAGTGAATATCGGCAACTAGAGCTAGTTGAGACTTCAAGAACCCGTCAGATTCTGATCTGGATTAATCAGGTGTTTGGTTCTGTAGCAATACTGCTGCAAAAATCTCTGCTGCAAACAACTGAGGTTCAGGTCTGGCAAAGCCGCGATCGCAGCGGTAAGCTCTGGTGGTGTGCTTATGATCCGGCTACAGGGCGCTCTCTGCATCAGGTTACAGAAGCCGAGATCTGCTGTTGGCTGGAGCGGCGCTATCTAACTTAAGGAAGCTGGAGCAGGCGATCGCGGCGGGCTAAAGTCATAATGTCAGTGATGAAGACGCCCTAAGCCAATGAAGCATTTTACCCAGCTATTTAAGGCTGTAGATGCCACCACCTCTACCAGTGCCAAGGTGCAGGCGCTGCAAGCCTACTTTCAAACCGAACAGCCAGAAAACGCGGTTTGGGCACTGTATTTACTGCTGGGCAAAACTCGCCGTCGCTTAGTCACCTCTCGCGTTCTGCGCGACGTATTCTTGCAAATTTCTGATATTCCTGAGTGGCTATTTCAGGACTGCTATGCCCATGTGGGGGATTCTGCTGAGGCGATCGCCCTGCTGCTGAAAAATATTTCACTTGAGGCAGAGCCGCTAGATCTGTCGCTGCAGGTCTGGATGGAGCAGATAATTCCCGCTGTTAAGGAGGTAAAAACCGACGATGAACTGCGGGAGCTGATTGTGTCCTGGTGGGGGTCGCTAGAAGCGTTTGAGGTATTCGTTTTAAACAAGGTACTGACCGGAGCTTTTCGCTTTGGCGCTTCTAGTAAGCTGGTAATTCGAGCCTTAGCCCAAGCCTATGACCTGTCTGAGGCTGTATTGACCCATCGGCTGATGGGGGATTTTGCTCCCACGGCTGAGTTTTTTCAGCAGTTGGTCAGTCCTGAAGTGGCTGAGACTGCTCCTAGCCAGCCCTACCCGTTCTTTTTAGCAGCACCGATTGACGCAGAAAAGTTCCGGCTAGAGAATCTCGCGCGCTGGCAGGCTGAGTGGAAGTGGGACGGCATTCGCGCTCAGATCATCAAACGGGCCGCAGCGGTGTTTATCTGGTCGCGGGGGGAAGATCTCGTTACCCACCAGTTTCCTGAGTTAGAAAGCTGTCTGGAAAATCTAGCCGATGGCTCGGTCTTTGATGGCGAAATTGTCTGCTGGGACGGCGATCGCCCATGAACTTCAACGCCCTGCAAAAGCGACTGGGCCGCAAGCGCGTCAGCAAAAAGCTGATGCAGGAGAACCCGGTTCATTTTATTGCCTACGACCTGCTAGAGCATCAGGGGTGCGATATTCGTCAAAAGCCGCTGCGCGATCGCCGCCAATATTTACTGGAGATACTAGAGGCGGCTGCCGTAGACTGCATGAGTCCGTCTGCGGTGGTGCCGTTTGAGACGTTTGATCAGCTGCAAATGCTCAGGGGGCGATCGCGGGCTGAAAATGCCGAAGGGCTGATGCTTAAAGCCGTGGACAGTCCTTATTTAGTCGGGCGCAAGCGCGGCTACTGGTGGAAATTTAAGGTAGAGCCAATGACCTTAGACGCCGTCTTAATCTATGCTCAAGCAGGCAGCGGCAAACGGGCCAACCTGTTTACAGACTACACCTTTGCCCTCTGGCAAGACGAGGCGCTGGTACCCTTTGCCAAAGCTTATTCTGGGCTAGACAATGCCGAAATTGAGCAACTCGATCGCTGGATTCGCCGTCATACCATTGAGCGCTTTGGCCCGGTGCGATCGGTAGAGCCGATCCACGTTTTTGAGATTGGTTTTGAAGGCATTACTCAATCTAGCCGTCACAAATCGGGTATTTCAGTCCGGTTTCCGCGCATTTTGCGCTGGCGGCACGATAAGCCTGCCCAAGAAGCTGACACGCTACAGTTGGCGATGGCGCTGTTAAACTAGCGGGCAGTTTTAAGCAGCAATGATGCAAAATAGTGAGCAACGGGGGCCACTATTTTACCTAGCGGTTAAAGTAAAGGGTGACTTGTTTTTCTGACTGATTCTAAGCCGACTTCAGGAGCGAACTGATGCGACAGATTAACTTTGTAGTCATTTTTGTCATTTGTTTAGCCCTTGTCCTCTTTGGTATTGAAAATACCGATCCAGCCCCAATTCATATCGTGCGCGGAGTCGATTTACAGGCCCCCCTATGTGTTGAACTGATTGTGTCAATGGGCATTGGGGCTGTATTGGCCTGGGTCTTTAGCGTTTGGATACAGCTACAAAACCACTTTGTCCAAACCCAGGAGGTACAGCAGCGAGATACTCGCATTCAAGAACTGGAGCAAAATATTGAGCGCTACCGGGTAGAGCTAGAGGAGCAAAAACCCCTGCTGCCAGCGTCTAAAAACGGTAGCGAAGAGGCTGAGTCCAGCGAAGCCTACGCCAGTTAGGGATGCTTTCAGGGCGGGGATTCCTGGCCCTGATAGGCTCAACCTGTCTCGAAATGCTGATTAAAAACTGTTGCTATGGCCCTTCCTCTCGCTCAAAGCGCGATCGCCTTTTTAATTGACCTGGCCGAACAGGGAGAGATTGATCCCTGGGATGTCAAAGTCATTGACGTGATCGATCGCTTTTTGAGTACGCTACAGGATCAGCCCAGCGATCGCCCAGTCAGCGGACGCACCGCCTACGAAGCCAGTCTGTCGGAGTCAGGGCAGGCTTTTCTCTATGCGGCCATGCTGGTGCTGTTGAAGGCCGATACGCTAGTGCGCACCGAAGTAGAAGAGATAGAAGAGGACTTTGCTGAAGATTTTCTAGAAAGCGAAGATTTGGCAGCAGCGCCGCTGCCGCGCCACCTAGAACGTCAGCTGCGCCGGCGGGCCGTAGCCGCCCCGCCGGTGAAGCGACAGGTGACCCTAAATGAGCTAATTGAGCAGCTTGAGCTCATTGCCACCGTGCTGGAGGCAAATCCAACCCGGCTGCGAAAACGACGGCCTCAAACCCAGTCAAAGCGGCAGGCTGTTCGTGCGATCGCCCAGCTAGCCCACCAGGAAAACCTCTCTGAAATTGCCGCTGCCTTAGAAGAGTTTTTAGACGCTTACTGGGATGAACTGGAAGAAGCCTTAGAGTGGATTGAGTTTGAGCAACTGATTGAGCTGTGGCCTAAGTTTCGGCCAGACAGTTTAGAGCAGCACGCCTTCGAATCACCAGAACAAGCCCACAAGCACGAGAAAGTGGGCGTTTTTTGGGGTCTGCTATTTCTCTCATCCCAGTCCAAAGTCGAAATGCACCAGCAAACCTTTTATCAAGATTTACTCGTTCGCAATCTCAACAAGATGCCTTTGGCTGACCTGTCAGACCTGCCCTCTTACGTGCTGCCTGATTGATGCCGACTGAGAACGCATCGCCTACAACACCTGATAACCACCCAGCGTCCGGCCGCACTCTAGACGACTCTATTCAGCGACTGACTGACAAAAGTTCCTCAAAATTGCGGGTGCAAAAATTTTGTCATTCAGCTAGATTCAGCGGTCAGGGCAGGTTTGATGGGCAAATCAACTACAAACTCAGCCCCTTGGCCCAGCTTTGAGTTGCAGTACAGCCTGCCCTGATGCTTTTCAATAATTTTATAGCTGATTGATAGTCCCAAACCTGTGCCTTTGCCGACGGGTTTGGTAGTGAAAAGGGATCGAATAGCTTGTTTAAAATTGCTGGCTGAATGCCGTTGCCGTTATCTTTGACAGATATTCTTACCAAGTTAGCTTCTATGAGCTGAGTTTTAATTGTAATAGTTCTGACATTATCTTCTTCTAGGCAAAGCTCCAAGGCCTGAAGCTCATCAATAGCGTTCGTTAGCAAATTCATAAACACCTGATTTAGCTGTCCGGCGTAACACTCAATCGAAGGGAGTTTGCTATATTCCTTGACGATCTCGATTGTAACTTTAGCAATATCAGCCTTAAGCCGATGCTGCAAAATCAACAGCGTACCTTCAATTCCTTCATGAATATCTACAGGCTTCATTGCGGCTTCATCTAAGCGAGAAAAATTTCGCAATGATGAAACAATTGACTGAATACGATTAGTACCTACAGCCAGAGAAGAGCAGAGTTTAGGCAAATCTTTCAAGATGTATGCAACGTCGGTTTCTTCTAGCAGTTTCTGAGTTTCAGCAGCAGGTTCAGAACAGTGTTTTTGATAGCTAGACAACACCTTTAGGAGATTGTTTGAGTATTCTTCGAGGTGAGTCAGGTTGGCATGAATAAAATTAACCGGATTATTGATTTCGTGGGCAATTCCGGCTACTAGCTGTCCTAAAACAGACATTTTCTCTGTTTGAATGAGCTGAGCCTGAGTCTCTTTGAGATTGACTAGAGTCTTGGAAAGTTGTTCAGTTTTTTGGCGATTTCGAGCGAGTAAAGAAGCGTGCTGGACGGCGACTCCTAACTGAGCTGCGATTTGATTGATAAACTTAACCTCAGACGACTCCCAATGTCGAGGAGCCTGATGCTGGTATATCCCCAAAAGTCCCCAGAGGTCTTTCCCCACAAAGATAGGAACCACAATAAATGCTTTAATCTGTGACTGCTCATAGATACCAAGCTGGCATTGGGAAAAATCTTCCTCATGAGTATTATCAACTACACAAACTTCGCCATTGCGATACCGACCTCCCTGGCTCTCTTTGAGATCAGCACTGTTCCAAACAATATCACTCCCTGACTTTTTGGAATCGAGCCACTGACAGCTAGCAGATTCAAAGTCGGCGACGAATTTTCCACCCCACTCTGTATTAAACCGATAAACTGAAACCCTATCTGCTTCAAGAATTTGGCTTAGTTCCTGAGTGGTAATTCGGAAAATCTCTTCAACATTGAGAGATTCGCGCATTTTGGCCACGATACTGGCGAGCGCCTCTTGCCTAGAAATAGCATTTTTTAGCTCTAAGTTTGAGGTCTGAAGCTGCTCTGTGCGCTCTTCTACCTGCTGCTCCAAATTGGTATTGAGAGCCTGTACCTGCTGGTAGAGCCTGTACTGCTTGATTGCGGTCGAAAACTTTTCGGCCAGCGCTTGCCCATACTTGAGGTCTTCTTCTTTCCACGCCTGAGCCTGTTCTACTTTTTCCTGTCGCCATACTTCAAATGACTGTCGTACCATCAGTTGACGAGTATCAGAGCTATGCCAGTCGGCCCAGCGAATTTCTGTATCTATTTGATCTCGAAAGATAGTCAAGCAGCCCACAGCGTGAGTTCCGTAGTGTAGAGGAGTAATCAGGAGGCTGCGAATAGAAGTAGATTGAAAATAGGGAGCTAAAGTACGTAGTAAAGGCTCATGATAGAGGTCGTGAATTGCCCATAGATGGGGATGAGGTTCTACTTTCTCGGCATAGCTGCCTGAGCTGTAGACCGCACGCATCCACTGCACAGACCAAGGGTTATAGCCAGTATCATCGCAGCTAGATTCAACAACTGAGTGTAAGAAATTCTTCCAAAGATTATTTTCTTCGATCACCCGGTTTCCATCTAATAAATCCGGCTGCTCCCCACAAACATACATCTCTTTAGACTGGTAGCCATCTGAGAGTAAGTAAAGCCGCCCCCCCGAGCCGTCAAAAGTATCCACTGCTGCTTCTAAAGCATCCTGCAGCTTTACGGTAGGACTGGTATAAAGTACCTTGGTAATCCGATTAATATTTGCTTCTTGATTGGCTTGCGATCGCACCTGATTGAGCAAAATCGACTGAGCGATCGCAATGCCTACCTGATCGACAACCGCTTGAATAAACTGTAGTTCTTCTTCTGCCACACGACGCGATTCACTGTGATGACACGCTAGCAAGCCCCAAAGCTTAGCAGCGGGTGAATCAGAAAGCTGATTTTCTGTAGAAGTGTGCTTTTTCAACACGATCGGTACAACCACTGAGGAGCGCACGCCCATTGCAGTTAAATATTCCGCATGACAGGGGTCTAAGGCCCGATAGCGGATATCGCTTTCGACCTCGGCTTCTCCAGTTTCTGGATGATCTAAGAAGCTGATTCCTATTTTGTGGTTGGTAAGATTTACTATCGAACGCTGACGCGCCCTCAAAAATAAATCACGCGCGTAAGGAGGAATGTCATCTGCCGGAAAATGCAAGCCTAGCAAAGAAGGTAGCCGCTCATTGTCAAGCGATTCAGCAATTACCACACCGCTACAGTCAGAATTGAACTGATAAACTTTTACACGATCGGTTCCTAAGTAGTCCCGTACTTCTGCAACTGTCGTATTTAGAATTTCCTGCAGCTCTAAAGACTGGCGAATACGGTTGGCAATACGGTGTAGCAAACCTTCTTGAGTAGCGCTTGGTTGATGGTCTGGTAGTTTATCCATCGCTTGACTTGAGACAATGCTGAGGTTTGCTGATTATAATTCCCTTTCTTGACTGCGGATCTTAAGACAGGGGCAAAGATTATGAAGGCGATCGCTTTTGTGTTTTCCCTATAAGGGTATAGTGAGTGCTCCTGATATGGGCAAGAACCTGTTCAGGTAAGTAATTGTCCTATCTGGCCAATTCTATCAAGAATGGTATATCAATACTTTCAGCGATCCAGAGCGACGTCTAATTAGGAATACCTACTTATCTGCATTTGTAGATCTGAGCGGTTGATACCTGACTGCCGTTTCTTATCGCATACCTGGATGTCCGGCAGCACCAAAAATATCAGCTTCATGCTCTTTTTTGGTTTCCAGTTCGCTAACGTAGCCGCAGTGAGCTAGGGGGAAAGCATCGCAGTAAGTAACATAAGGCTTGATATCAAGCACTGGAGTTTGATCTAAGAGATCAATCCCTTCTACTGAGAGGTTCAGTCCGTCTACTTTGAGCAGCTTAGGCGCGCTCAAACCAATTGGATTAGGCCGATGGGGAGCGCGGGTTGCTAAGGTGCCGCGTCGAATGCGAGGCCCTCTAGGCGGAGTGACGGTCGGGTTCCAGTGGTCATTGAGGTGTAGCCACGAAATTACCCAGATGCGCTCAAAGCCTTCGAGATCTTTGAGGGCGATCGCAGGCAGTCTGTCTGCAAACAGCTCGATTTGGGCGATCGCAGGCTGGTAGTTTGCTGGGGCTGACTGTAGTAGGGTCGCCTGTCTGGGCGTACCGTGCCGCTCTTTGTAAGGAGAATGCACTACCCCAATGGGCCGCAGCGTAATTTGATTGGGGAACATCACTGACTCAGTGTAGTCTTTGGGAGGCAGCTTTGGCATAGTTACGGATAGGCTATCGCTAGCAAGAGAGTTTCCATTTCATCTCGACATAGCCCGCCATGATGTCCTTTGTGATGTTCTTCAAAGCGATCTTTTTCGTACCACCAAACTAGCTCATGCTGATGGGGTAAAATCACCAGATTTCCCAATCTTTCCTGCAGCCGTAGCGAAGGGTCTAAGCCAAAATAGCCCGCTTCCAGCAGCGTCTTAGTGTAGTAAACAGTAGCTTTATTGGCTAGCTGCTGGGTCAGCAGGCTGTGGGCTTTGTCTAAAAAGTTATCCTGAATGTAAAGAAACATGTCGCGGGATCCCCCAGCGGGAACCAGGGGTCGCCCCTGAGCATTGCGCCTGATCCAGGGTTCAATAGAGGGGGTGAGCTGATTGAGATAGAGCGTGTTCTCAGGTAAAACCTCAATCTGACCGTGATCAGCTGTAATCAGCAGCAGCGTATTGTGCAGATGGCCTGCTAGAGACTGGTGCAAAAGCTGCTCCATTAGCAGCCACAGGGCACTGACCTCGGCTTCAAACTGCGCTGAGTTGGGGCTATACCTATGGGCGATCGCGTCTATTGCGTCAATATAAAAACAGTAGTAGGCTTTGCCTGACTGGGCGATCGCCGCCTCAGCTAAATTTGTCATGGCCTCCGGTAAGGTCCGAAAACTTACCATCTCAGCGCCGTTGCAGACGGTTTTGGAAAAGGGGGAGTGGGCGTAGTTTTGATGCTGAAAGCAGTACGATTTAACCCCCTGCTTGGCTAAATCCTGGTAGAGCGTCTGAGTGGGAAATAAAGATTCTGGCTTAATGCCTCTGTGGGTTAGGGTTTCCCGCTCTTTGTCCCCTGCTAGAGAAAACAGCAGCGGCGCAAAAATGTCGTCAATCAGCGGCTCGTAGTAAAACCATTCATAAACACCGCTTTCTCCTACGGGTAGCCCCGTGTGCAGCGTGGTTACGTGGGCGGATGTGGTTGAGGGAAACTGGGTCGTGAGCTTAGACGCCACTCCAGACTCTAGCAGTCGCCGCAGAAACGGCAGGCGATCGCGGTAGCGCTCAAAAAAACGCCAGCCAAACCCGTCTACCAAGATTAGAATGACCTGATCGTACTGATGGGGCAGCCCTTCTAAAACAGTTTTTGGCAGGCCAGCGTTTGTGTCTTCAGTCAGCAGATAGCGAACCAGCTGCGGGATTTGCGAAAAGCAGTAAGACTGATAAAGCGGCTTACCGATGTTGTCATCTAGCCGGGCTGCTTCGACGGCCTGTAGAGAATCAAGGTTGAGCATAGGACTGAAAAAAGTCTTGATAGCACACTAGCGCGTTTTAGGATCTAGTGCATCTCGCAGGCCGTCACCTAAGTAGTTGATGCTCAAAACTGTCAAAAAAATAGCCAGCCCCGGAAACAATACTAGGTACGGGGCTGACTCAATATAGTTTTGAGCGTCATAGAGCATCCGGCCCCAGGTGGGCACATCAGGCGGGAAACCCAGCCCCAAAAAGCTCAGCGTCGATTCTGTAATAATGGCGTTACCCACTGCCAGCGTTGCCGCCACAGTCACCGGGCCAATCACGTTGGGTAAAATGTGGCTCCAGATCAGCCGCCGGGGTGGGGCACCCAGGGCGATCGCGGCTTGGACAAAGGTACGCTCCTTAATGCTCAAAAAGCCTGCTCGTACCAGTCGAGCCACCGCCATCCAGTTTAGCCCCCCAATCACCAGCACAATCAGCAAAAAAATACCCAGCTCGGCTCCTAGTGCTGCTCTGGCCTGGTCGCCAAACAGGTAAATTACCATCAAGGCCAAAGGGAGCTGCGGCAGCGATAGAAAGATATCGGTCAGCCGCATCAGCCCGCCCTCAAGCAGGCCGCCATAAAAACCTGCGATCGCCCCAACCAGCACCCCCAGCGACATTGCTATCAGCATGGCAGCCACCCCTACCGACAGAGAAATTCGCCCTCCGTAGAGAATGCGGGCTAGCTGATCTTGGCCCAAGTCGTTGGTGCCAAAGGGATGTGCCCAGCTAGGGGGTAGCGTCGCCCGACTAAAATCAATTTGACTGATAGAGGCTGTATATACCCAAGGGCCAGCTAAAACCGCCGTCCCGAGCAGCAGCAAAATCAGAGCGCTCATAGCTGCCACGCGATCGCGGCGAAAGCGCTGCCATAGCATTGGCCCCTGCCTAGTCGCAGCAGCCTGCGGTATTGGGCGATCCGTCATTTTAGTAACCTATGCATAGACCAACACCCTACCATCGATGTGGGCTTCGGTAGCCAAAGTCGCTACAGTAGAACAGGCAAGGCTGAGTTGATTAAAAGCAAATTATTAATCTCGTCAGGGAAAGGATGCAGCTGCGGCAGATAGTCCAAAAGAAAAATGCTGTTTGGCTGCTATTGGGGCTGCTGCTAGTGCAGATTAGCAGTCTGCTAATGTTAGGGCTGACCTGGCCCAGCCAGTCTTCTGCGGTGACCTTCTCACTTCTGGTACCGCAGGATGAGCTATCTTACTGGCAGTCCCTGACTGAAAGTTTTGATCGCCAAAACGCCGATATTCAAATCAAACTGGCAGAAGGAGCTTACAGCCCCAGCCAGATTCAGACAATCTACAGCGCCGATCTTCAGAGCGATCGCCCCCAATACGACCTGATTTACATGAACCTTGTCTGGCTGCCTGAATTTGCCAGTCACGGGTGGCTGAGCGATCTGACACCGCAGATTGATTCTGAAGCCCTCTCCGAGTTTTTAGGGAGTGAGGTTGAGATGGGGCGTTATCAAAAACGGCTCTACCGCCTACCCTTTCGGGCCAGTATTGGCGTTATGTTGGTCAACCAGTTATTAGCTGGTTCCTCCGTACCCGCTACATTCGCGGCGCTTTTTGACATTTCGCGGGCGCTACAGCAGCAGGGGCAGTGGGGCTATCTCTGGCAGGGCCAGGAAGATGAGAGTCTGATAGCTAATTTTGTTGAAGTGTTAGATGGCTATGGCGGATTTTGGATTGATCCAGCCACTCAGTCTGTGGGTTTAGATCAGCCAGAAGCGATTCAGGCTGTTCAGTTCCTGCGCGAAACCCTGGTTCAGGGCATTTCTCCGCCGACAGTGATTGGCGATGATGCCCAAGACTCGTTTATCCAGTTTCAGAGGGGTAACACGGCTTTTTTGCGAACCTGGTCGCAGTTTTGGCAGCGGGCTAATGCCGCCAGTGCACCGCTGCACAATCAGGTGAGGCTGGCCACAACTCTGGCGCTGCCGGGGCGAGTGCGTCGGGCCTGTCGGGGGGGCTGGGGATTTGCAATTGCCAAAAAACAAGTCATCTAGAAGCAGCCTGGCAGGCTGTCGAGTTTCTCACCAGTGCAGCAGCCCAGCGGCAGTTTAGCCTTGCTTCCGGCTATTTGCCCAGTCGCAAAGCGCTGTTTGAAGACGCTGAACTGCTGGCTGCTTATCCCCACTTTACTCAACTGCTAGAGGAGCTACAAACCCGATCCGTTTTTCGCCCCCAGATTCCTGACTACAGTCAGGCTTCTAAAATTTTGCAAACTAACCTCTGGCGGGTTTTGGTGGGGGCCGCTACGCCAGAGAACGCCATGGAGCAAGCAGCTAAACAAACGCGATCGCTGCTGAAAAATGGGGTGCTCAATCAGGGCCTGTCTCAGTGAGCTTGATTGGCTGTCTGTTCCTTAAACAGGAGGTCTAGCACCAGAGAAGCCGTCCAGGAAAAGTTGGCAGATCCTAGCCCGACGCCTGTATCTGGGTTGAAATATTCGTAAAAACCTGAGCGTCGGGGCAGTTCTAAACTATTTTGGCGGAGCTGTTCGGCTTCGTGATAGCAGCCGTAGTTTTCAAAGCCCTGGATCAATAGCCAGTTGAGGTTAATCCAGATTGGGCCGCGCCAGTAGCGCGATGGATCAAACATGGCCTCTTGGCGGCTACAGCTAGGTACCGTCCAGCAGCCGCTGCCGCAGAAGTTGCTGTCATAGAAGTTTTTTAGCATCTCGATAGCCTGGTGATGGGTTGACACCTCTGCATAAAGGGGCGAAAACCCAGCCGCGACCGAGATCGGAATTGGCTGCTGCGCAGCCCGGTCGTAGCTTTGATAGATTCGCTTTTCGGCATTCCAAAGTCGATCGTTCATGCCCTGTGCCGTTTTGGTGGCCCAAGCTTCAAATGGTTTGGCGTCTTGCTCAAGCAGCTGGGCGATCGCGGCGAGATCGCGGTTTGCTTTGACCAGCAGGGCGTTGAACAGAACGTCTTGAATCAAAAACGGAAAGTTTTTTTGAATGTGATTTTCAGAATACTGATTTTCTCGCGCCTGCACCATTAGATAGACGTAGCGATCGTAGTCAAGATTGCTAGGCCGATGGCTGCTATCAATCTCGTTGAGATCAACCCGGCGGTAGGCTGGCAGCATCTCAGGTGTTATCTGAATGCGGTTGAGTACTGCGTCCCACAGGGGTGAATTATCCTGACCAGATTCCCAGGGATGACGGATATAAACCAGACCATTGTTGTCGATATCACGATCGCGGTAAAGATACCAGTGCCAGGCTTTGAGACGCGGAAACAGCTCGGCCAAAAAGTGCTTAGCAGCCTTCTTATCACTAGCGTGGCGATAGATATGCCAGGCCGCAGTAGCGTGTACAGGCGGCTGAATAATGCCTGAAGTGGCTACCTGGTGAAGCTTTGGGCCTTCGGGCGATCGCTCTGTTTGCCAATAGTCTGGCCCCGGAAAGTAATCTTTGACCTCTCGCTGCCGAAAGACAATATGGGGCAAAAAGCCATTATTCCACTGGCCGCGAAACAGCGATCGCAGCTCTTGCATTGCCTTTGCCTGATCGTAGTGGGCATAGCCCATTGCAATAAAAGCTGAATCCCAGCTCCACTGATGGGGATAAAGTCTAGGGGCTGGCTTGGTGGCTGTTCCCAGCCAGTTCTGCTGGAGAATCCCTTTTGCCTGCTCTGCCAAAGCGATATCTTGTCTTTTCATGGGTGATCTCCTGTAGATAAATCAGTCAGCAATAGTTTTTATTCGTCTACATTTAGCCAAGTCAAACTAACGCAAACTTTAGCGGTTTGCGTTAGTGGAATAGGCTTTGAAATTGGCAAAATCTCAAAAATTTGTGCGCTTTAGTTCTGCCTTCCCAGAACCTGGCGAGTCGTTACAATCACCTGGAATAATTCCCCAGTAACCATCAATCTTAAAAACTGCTTTGATGAGTGACAAGGGGTTAATGGTTTTCACACACTCAAATAAAGATTTGATTAGACATTTCAATCAGTCTGTAATCTACCAGGTCAGATCTAGAATTAATGGCCTACCTTGGAGAGTGATGCATGACTGTCCTTCCTGATTGACTGACAAAACTCTTGACCCTGTGATTGTGCTGTAGGTTAGGTGAAGCTTGGGCGTAACCCAGCGAAACCGTTGTTGCGTTGGGTTACACTGCTTTCCACTCAACCTTTGCGAGGAGCTTTTGTCAGTCAATCAGGGTAAGGATAGAGTGTCGGCTCTCTCACGAAGAAGAAAACCCAGAACGATAGAGCGGGTATCCTCATGAGTAATACCAATAAAAAATGAAGATAAGCATAATTGGGGCTTTTGTCTAAAAGGCGGCTTGAAGCAGGGCATCGAGAATGAAATCAAATGAGGTGAGGGATTGCACTTGTTGTGCAGTCAACTGGGATA
>JAAUQI010000110.1 GCA_012032345.1 Leptolyngbyaceae cyanobacterium RM1_1_2
AATTCGATAGGCCGCTGGTGCAACGCTGCCCAAAACCGTTACTCATACCGTTTGGCCAGCGCCGAAGCATTCTGCCGATGTTTTTCAGCCAGGTCTAGGGGAGCTAAAATTTTAGCCAGATGCATAAAGCGATTCACCCAGCGGCCAAACTCCTGCAGCGATCGCTGAGCAATTGCACCGAAAAATCTACATAGGCTGTCCCCGCCTGTTGCCCGCGCTTGACGGTTTGCGTCGGGTGACGGCATTCTCCCTCTAAGATAAACTCCGCCACCGGATCAAAGAAACGCACCCGCACCAAAATCAGCGCCGCTTTTGCCAAACGTTCCTGCTGCTGTTCTTCAGGACTGCCCAAATACAATCCCCAACCCTGCTGTAAGAGCTGATGGGCGACCTGCAAGATTTGGCGCTGAGCTGCTGTTCCTCTGCCGCTAGCGTCTAAAACCTTGACCTGTTCGCTCAGGCGATCGGCTCGGGCAATCTCCAAATGCTGATTGTGCAAATGCTCACAGAGCAGATACCAGGCAGCGTCGGCATAGATTAGCTGCAATGGATAAACCCTCAGATGGCCCGTACCCAGACTGCCGTGGGGGTCGCGGTGACGCAGCAGCTCTAGGGGCTGACCAGAAGCGATCGCCCGCTCCACCGTTTCTAGCTCGTGAAACAGGGTGCGGCGGTAGTGCCCCTGCTGCATCATCTCTTCGGGGTCGGTGTAGACGATGGTGCGGCTGAGGTGAGTCCGTACCGGGTAGAAAAGCTGTCCGTCTAGGGCTAAATTGAGTCCGCGCAGACGGCGCTCTAGGGTTTTATAAAGGCGGCGGATCTGCGGATCGCCTTGAAATTGAGCCTGCGTAGCCAGAGCCTGCAGCGCCGCCTGCAGTTCTTCCTGGCTGAGGGCACCTGTGCCTAAATAGTAGCCCCAGCGATACATGCGGCGATCGAGAATGCCATAGCGCCGCAGGGTTTTGAGGTCTTTGCGGATGGTATGGACTGAGTAAGCTGGCAGGGCTAGACCAAGTGCCTGAGCTGTTTGCTGCATTTTGCTGAGAATATCCTGGGCGGCGTCGTGCTCACCGGGCTTGGCTAGCGAGTCTCTAGCCCCTACGCCGGGATGCCGAATCAAAGTTGCAATCAGCACCATTAATCGCTCAAAGGCTTTGACTTCTGCGTAAGAATTTATATTGACATTGTTCATTGTTTCTAAACGTCAACAAAAAGAAAATATCTCTGACTATTCAATTAAAAACTGAAAAGCCCACTAAATCCGACTTTAAAGCGGCCATTTTAATTTTCAAGAAATATCCTCTACTGAGGGCAATTGTTAATCTGCCCTGTTAGAGTAAGCCAAGCTTGACACTATTAAAGGAAAGCACCGTGTCGAAAGCATTCTGGCAAGCAAAAATTTGGGGTCTGCTGCATGATTCTCCGCTGAAGCCACTGCAGCAATCAAAAATAAGGAAGGGCCTTGGGATGCCTTAGATGTGATGCAGGGATGGCAGCGTTCTAAATACCTGAAGCAGGCAGACTTTATTGCTTCAGCTAGCGATCGCGCTGCAATAGGCCATATTAAGGGGGGATGGGCAGAGATTAACTACGAGGAGGGACTCCAGCTTCGCCATTTACTATCTGGAGAACGCCTGTACTTTAAGCTCAAACAGAGTAGCCTTCTCAATACATGGCGAAAACTAATTGAGAGTGAACGTCAGACAATTGGAAAACCAACCTGGACTGACTATTCTTCAGATGAGAAAACCCGCATTAAGACTTTAACTTGCCAGGAAATAGAGAATATTAAGCAGTTAGTTATAGAGACGCTGCCAGAGAATATTCGCAGCTCTAAAGATCCAAAAGAAGTCTTTTGGTGGTTATGGCGATGCTTGCCTGAAGCACTCAGTCGCCATCCTCAAATTGATGACCCGAATTTGTTGCTCATTCCCGCAGAAACGCGCCTCCCCGATTGTTCAATTTGGAGTCATAACAGCATGACTGCAGCGCTAGCCGGTAGTCTAGCAGGATACGATGGCTCCGAAGATTCACGTCCTTATATCGTTAGCTTTACCTTTACTCCTATTCAAGAAGTCATCAAGGCCAGCCGCAAGATGCAAGATTTTTGGGCGGGTTCTTGGATTTTGCACTACCTTTCAGCCTCCATTTGCTGGGCCTGGGCTAAGGACTATGGCCCTGACAGTCTGGTGTATCCTAGCCTGTACGCGCAGCCCTTGATTGATCATTGGTTACTCAATAAATATTCAGATTGGCAAAAAGACTGGGGGCAAAATCCTTTGATTCAGTCTCCTAAAACACGAAAGTTATTGACTGCAGGTTTTCCCAATGTGCTAGTAGCCGTATTGCCTAAAGCCAAGGTTAGAGCCGCAGTAGAGCAAGCTCGACAGATGTTAACTGGCGAAAACTCTCAGGTAGACAGTCCTTGGATGAATTTAGCTGAGAATGTCCGTCAAGCTGTCTTTCCGAATGAGTCGCTGGCAACCTCAGTATGGCAAGAATGGTTACGACACCAGTGGCAAATTTACTGGTCTGCTGTTCCCCTCGGCGATTGTAATGAAAAGCTCAGCAATCCTGAAAATTATGAATCTTGGCAAGAAAAACAGAATCAGTTAGCGGGTTTACATTCAAGTAAATGGTTATTTAAGTCATCTGAAAAGCATTTCATGCAAAAGCGCCACCAAATTAACATCGGCTCCTGGTGGGCACCCCTCTTTGACCAAACTCGCACGAGCTTAAATGCAGTAAAGAGTTCTCGGGTTTGGTCTCTACCAACAGCGTTTGGATCCCGCTCAACAATCTCGGGAATGGGGCCAGTAGTTCGCTTAGAAGCTGATAGTGATTGGACTAGCACTAAACAACTGCAAGAATTTTGGACGAAGCATCGACACCTATTCAACGGTCAGGAGCAGTTAAATGCTACAGAGACGGTTAAGCGGGGAATCAAACGTATCTCACAACGGCATCTGCTGGGATTGCATTCTGAACCCAATCCCGCTTATCCTGACTTAACTGTTGGAGCCGCCGGATGGTTAAAAACTTTGCCGGAAGATGCATTAGCAGACATACAGAAGCAATATCAAGCTGTTTGCAACGAGATCTCAAAATCTGTAAAAACCAGCCAGGAGTACCAGAAAATTGGGTACAAGAGGCTCCTACTCAAAGTTGGGG
Organism: Leptolyngbyaceae cyanobacterium RM1_1_2; assembly: GCA_012032345.1. Taxonomy (GTDB): domain Bacteria; phylum Cyanobacteriota; class Cyanobacteriia; order Phormidesmidales; family Phormidesmidaceae; genus Sphaerothrix. The sequence goes on from JAAUQI010000110.1 coordinate 3,172, forward strand.
CATTCCCTGGATTGATGAAAGTGAAGGCAGCAAGTGTTGGCACCATCCTAGACTGCTAAATGCCGGATGGCTGGTCGAAGATTTCGAGCCTGAGGCAACCGCTCCAGAGGAAAGGCAAAGGATAGTAAGAACAACTAAAAGTCAATTAGCCAGCATCATTGATCATTACTTCCCCGTAAATAACCCCACGGATTGGTATGTATTAGCTTGCGGCGATGGGGACGGCATGAGTGATTGGCTTAGGGGTAGCAAGATGGAAACATATTGTCGATATGTTTCATCTGATTTTCTTCGGCAGTCTCCACCAGATACAGAAGTTAAGAAGAACCTAAATCAGTTCCTCCAGCAGCCTAAACGTATGGGGCCTGCTACTCATGCAGCTCTAAGCCGTGCGCTATTAGATTTTTCCAACCAACTGTTGCCCTACTTGACAGAGCAACGCTACGCCGGACGGTTAATCTACGGTGGCGGCGATGATGTTTTGGCCTACAGCAACCTATGGGAATGGGATAAATGGCTTTGGGATATCCGTGAGTGCTTTAGAGGCAGTGAGGATCCGGCCAAAGAATTCGATAACCAAGGGGATTACTGGCGATGGAATAAAGCTCATCGGGATGATTTATCCAGTCGTCCTCTTTTTACAATGGGACACAAGGCAACTATTAGCTTTGGAGTAGTGATTGCCAATCAATCAGTACCGTTAGCGATCGCCCTAGAAAATCTTTGGGCAGCAGAAGACGAAGCGAAGAAGCATTACTGCCCAGAGTTAAAAAAAGAACCTTTAAAGGATGCCGTTCAAGTACGGGTTTTATACGGTAACGGCAATATTTTGAAGGCAACCGCTAAGTTTGAAGTCTTCAAATTCTGGCGATCGCTTTTAGAGCTTGATTTAGAACCTGCTTTGTTTGAGCAGGCAGCACAGCTTTGGCAGCAGCATCCGGTTCCAACAGAAGACGCTATATCTGTTTGGGTCAAGGCATTTTGCTTGCGTCGAGACGCCCTGCAAAGTCAGCCAGAGTTAAAGGGGCAGTTTGAAAAAAGATTAGAAGATTTTCTAAAAGCACTCTGGAGTCAAGCTCATCAGCCTCGCAACTATGAGAAAAGGGCTGAGCAACGAGATTTAGAGATTCAGAAATGGCTGAAGCTAGCGGCTTTTGTACCCCGTAATCGAAAAATTACAATTTGTTGGGGAGATAAATCATGACAACTTTTCCTATGCAGCCCATATATTGGTACACGATCACTCCCCTCGACGTGTTGCTATTTAGAGACGCTAAGCCCTTCACGCCGCAAGAGCGAGTTTGGGCAAGCAGCGTATTCCCACCCAATGGACACGCGATCGCGGGTGCCCTCAGAGGTCTTTTGCCGCCAGACACTGCTGAAACTGAGAAGTTGATTACCTTAAGAGGCCCATTTCTTTGTTGGCAAGAACAACTTCATTTTCCTCGACCTCTCAGTTATGCCGGGGAACATCGACTAGTGCCTATTGAGTGGCTTCAAAAGATCATCCTTTTGAGCAAATTTTGTGGGATACCACCAAGCCCGCCCCTTTGATGCTGGCAGAACCTCTTGACCCAAGTTTTCAAGAAGATGGTGAACTTGAAACGGCATATCGCCAGTTTTTGGCCTACACAAGCGTTGTAAAACTATTGCGTCAAGAGCCTTTATCAGAAGATGACTGGAAATGTGGCTCAGATGAACCCATTCAGCCTTGGCAAATGGAGACGCGACCTCACAACACCCTTACTGAAGGAACTCGCCAGGTAAAAGAGACCGAGGGATACTTCGTTGAGAATGCTGTGCGTCTCAATAAGGGTTGGAGTATTGCTGTTGGTTTGGACAGATCTACTCACGAGGCAATTCATATTCAGGGGAGTGGAAAAGCTTTGGTCATGAGACTTGGCGGAGAGGGGCACCGCGTCATAGTAGAGCGCTGCAAGTCCTTGGATAGCGACTGGCAAAAGCTGATAGAGCTATCTGCGAAAAACTTTCAAAGAGGAGACAGATCAATGGCTTATCTGGTGACGCCTGGTGTATTTGAGCGTTTGCATCGAATTAATGGCACGGACAGCGCGAGGTGCAAGGCTTGGCCTTGGGAGTGGAAATTAGCCCATGTCACTCAAGGTTCCTTAGTTAGCGTAGCCACCGAGAAGCCAGTCCCTATAAGCTGTCGCATTCGTGATAAGGATGATGCTACCAAGAGTTTACCGGCCCCTCAAGTATTCGCGGCTCCTGCAGGAAGTGTCTATTATCTAAACCAACCTGAAAAGCTTTTTCAAGATAATCCGCCTTTGAGCAGAACGGGCAAAGCTCACAGATCGCGTGTGTGGCGACAACTAGGCTACTCAGAAATGCTTTGGATTTCCTATCGAAATCCATGAGCAAACAACTGACTAAGTAACCAACTCTAAGAGGATGTTTGAAAAGTCGGTTAGGGCGTAAAAAAGCTCACTCAGTGTAAGCTGCGAATAGAAAGTACACAGCACCGAGAGAGCCAGATGAGTAAAGCATACCCCAGTAACCTGAGCCGCG
>JAAUQI010000054.1 GCA_012032345.1 Leptolyngbyaceae cyanobacterium RM1_1_2
TCGGAATCATCAATACCCCAAACCAACCAATATATAGGCGGTTCTCGGTAGAGGTGATCCACTGACAAAACTGCTCCCACAGGTTGGCGCTCTCGCGCTGCTGTAGTGTCGTTGTCATGATGAATGAATACCAAATAGGAAATATGTACGCTTGTAAACGCTTTGTAAACGTTCACATCTGAATGTTATCTCGAACGCTTACTTTTGTAAAGCTTTTTGCTCAGAAAAGTTATTTTATCTATCGAAGGAGGGAGCTAAGCCTGCCGCTCTTAGTTCGTAATAGCAAGCCTTTAGAGGTTTATGAGGGAATCTGTGAGTTCTGCGCTCTCAGGTTCATTTTTTAGACTTAATGATATGGAATTTTGTATTTCTTGATAAATAGAGGTTGAGAAGGTTTGGATGCAGTTGCGGTTTAGTTTTTGTGGCTCAAGCCCCAGTAGTCTCAGGGGTATCTTCTGGAATTTATCAGGGCCGATTGTAGGTGAAAGCTCTCCAGGCAAAGTGAGGCAGCGAAAGCATCCGCCGCCAGCGCCAGGGTTCTTGATACAGACGATAGAGCCATTCCAGATGATTGTTGCAAAACCAAGCCGGGGCGCGGGCTTTAGTGCCTGACCAAATATCAAAGCTGCCGCCGACTCCCACCCAGATAGCCCGAGAACAGAGGTGACGGTGCTGGGCAATCCAAAACTCCTGCCGGGGTACGCCCAAGCCAACAAAGATGAGTTTGGGCTGCAGGGTCTTTAGTCTCTGCCGAAGAGCAGGCTGCTGCTGCGCTGTGAGATAGCCGTGCTGTACGCCAGCGATCGCCAGATTGGGCAATCGCTGCTGCCATACCTGCATGGCTGAGTCAGCCACACCGGGCGCTCCTCCATAAAAGAAAACAGATTCTCCTGCCTGCGCCTGCTGGAGCAGTTCAGCCGCTAGCTCAATTCCCGGACAGCGCTGAATCCGTTTGCCTTGTAGCCTAAAGTAGAGAACAATACCTGAGCCATCAGGAATCACCAAGTCTGCAGATTGAATAATTTTGCGTAAATCAGGATTGCGATCGGCCTGCATTGACATCTCAGCATTGAGGGTAACGATGTGCGCACCCATGCCCTGACGCAGATTAGACAGTAGCCAGCCCACATAATTTTGACTGCGGTGAACCGGCAAGCCCATCACCGAAAGCTGCTCTAGGCGATCGGGTGACATGTATAACTCCCCTGGTGAAAAACTTCTCTTTGCAAAACAGCTAAAAATGCCGCTACTTATTGTCTCTGATTTTTTGTGCTTTAGGGCAAAGACAGTCAGGGTTGTTTTCCTGAGCAGCTAGCTATGTGAATGGAAACTGAGTAAAGCCTGCTTAAAGAGTTGTTTAAGGACTCTCAAGCTTTGCTCATAGTTCGCTAATAAGCGGCTTAATAAAAGAAGCCTTCTACCCGTGATAGATTTTTTTGGCTCAGACTGCGGGCTGAGTGAATCTGTTGCGTTGCAGCTAAGTTCAAGGATCTGTTGAAACAGTACAAAATTTTGAAAAGTCTCAATTTGAAAGCGTCATGGTCAACTTAAGGGATCTGAAACTGAGCCAAAAGTTCACACTGCTTTTAATTCTCATCTTTCTAGGCGGCATCCTAGGCAGTGGTGTGGCACTCTCCAGTACGCTCAACCACAGTGCTCAGGTTCAAGTGACGACTAAGGCACTGATGCTGATGGAAACGATGAACTCTGTCCGCGAATATACCAACAGCGAGGTAAAACCAGAGCTAGCAGCCCGATTAGAAACTGAGTTTTTGCCCGAAACGGTGCCCTCTTACTCGGCTCGTGAGGTATTTGAAACGTTTCGTTCTAGCCCGCTCTACAGCGATTTTTTTTACAAAGAAGCGGCGCTTAATCCAACCAACCTCAGGGATCAAGCTGATGCTTTTGAAACCCGCGTTATAGAAGGCTTCCGCGCCCAAAGCAATCCCAAAGAGGTGAATGGATTTCGCTCTACGCCGAGCGGGGAGCTATTTTATATTGCGCGCCCGATTCAGATTGTTGAGCAAAGCTGTCTGGAGTGCCACAGTCTGGCCTCAGCAGCTCCCGCTAGCATGATTGAGCGCTACGGCAGTGAGCATGGATTTGGCTGGCAGATGAATGAAATTGTGGGCGCACAGGTGATTTCAGTGCCAGCGGCAACGGTTCTCAGCAATGCCCGCAGGTCACTGCTGCTGATTTTAGGAATTTTTGTAGCGGTCTTTGCGATCGCCATTTTTCTGGTCAATATCTGGCTGCATCGCTATGTTGTCCGTCCGCTCAACCGCATGGCAATGGTGGCAGAAGCCGTTAGCACGGGCGACACCGAGGCTGAGTTCACCCAGGCTTCAAAAGACGAGGTAGGACAGCTGGCCCAGTCGTTCAACCGGATGCGGTTAAGCCTGCAAATGGCGATGCAGCGACTAGATCGCTATCGCTCAGGTCGTCGTAGCTCTAGCTGATCACAGTAGCTGACTTTGAAATTCTTGGGCTTTGACAGCATCGGGAATTTCCGCGACTAGAAGCGAAACAAGCTGCTGGTCGTTGACATTGGGATGGTCGGCCAGGGTTTCTTCGATTAAAAAAGCAGCCATCGGGCCAACATAGTAAGCCAGCGCTTGCTGACAGCGGCTCAGAAAAGCAGCACTAACCGAGGTCTCTGAGGTCAGTTTTGATTTTGCCTGACTGCCTGTAGCAGCACTGACTTTGCTCAAAGAAATAGGCTGTATGCCAGAATTTTTAGGTAGCTGAATGCGGCCAACAAATTCAGAAGCTTGAGCAGCATTTGAGATCTGAGAGGCCAGCGCTTCGACCAGCCCCTGGGGCGAGATATCAGGATACTGCTGCAAAGTGTCTTCAATTAGGAGAGAGGCCATTGGGCCAACGCAGAAAGCTAATTCTTGACGACACTGGTCTAAAAACTGAGAATGCTCGTTAATCTGGCTGGTAAGCAGCGCTTCTGAACTGGCAAACTCAAACGCTGGGTCAGGATTCAGCACGGTCGGGGCGGCTGCAGAAATTGATTCAGTCCAGGTTGGCTCTAGGGGATTTGCTCCCATAGACTCTAAAGCTGTCAGCACCTCACGTGCGCTCTGATACCTGGATTTGGGCTGAGGAATCAGCATCCGAGTGAGGACTTTGTCCAATCCTCTGCTGATGTTTGCCTGCGATCGCCACTGCCATTCCAGCGAGTCCTGATCCATCAGGTGCCGGGGATGCTGATTGGTCAGCAAAACAATAGCAGTCACGCCCAAAGCATAGAGATCGCTGCAGGGGTAGCAGCGTCCCAGGCGAATTTGCTCAGGAGGAGAATAGCCAAACTTGCCGACAATAGAGGCTGCTGCTTCGTCTGCGGGCTGGACTGCACCCGAACACAGGCGAGTAATCGCATTATTGACCAAACCAAAGTCAATCAAAACAGGCAAATTGCGTTGCTGAGAAAAGATGATGTTGTCAGGTGAAATATCGCGGTGAACGATTTTTAGCTCGTGTAAATGCTCCAGTACCTGCAGCATTTGCTGCAGCCACTGAGTCACCTCAGTCTCTGAAAAAGCCTGCCGCCGCTGCATCAGATCAGAGTAGGTGACCCCGTCAATATACTCTTGCACAATGAAGAGCCGCTGGGATTGAGTAAAACAGGCCAGAAACTTAGGAACCTGGGGATGACTAATCTGGTAGAGCGTTTTGGCTTCTCGCTTGAACAGAGCTAGGGCTTTTTGCAATGCCTGACTGGAACGGTTGGCCGCAGCAGGGACAAACTCTTTGAGGACGCAAAGCTCACCAAAGCGCTGTGTATCCTCAGCCAGGTACGAACGACCAAAGCCGCCCTGACCCAGCAGACGATGAATCGTATAGCGGCCTGCCACCTTGTCGCCTGCTGAGAGATCAGCCTGAGGAATTTCAACCGCACATCGAGCTGAGGGGGCCGGAGGGGCTGACGACGACGGCTGGGGCTTTGGTGGAAAAGCCGATACATGGTAGGCAGGGACTGCTTCTTGAATATTTTTGAGCTGTAGGGGGCCAGCATCTTCAGCATGGAGAGTTAGCCTGGCTTTGACCACGTCGTAAACAAGCTGAGAAATGCACAAACAGCCCGGATGGGCTACTGTTTGCAATCGGGCGGCAATATTGACGCCGTTGCCCATCACATCAGACTGGCTGAAGAAAACATCTCCCAGGTGAATCCCAATCCGGTGCAGGAGTCGTTGCTTAGGTGGCTGCTGCTGATTGACCTGGGCTAGCTGCTGTTGAATTTTGACACCGGAGCTAACTGCCTGTACTGCACTGGCAAAGTACATTAGCAGGCCATCACCGGTGGACTTCAGCACGCGCCCCTCGTACTGAACGCACAGCTCTGACATCAGCTGTAAATGTTGGTGAATAATCAGCAGGGTTTGCTCTTCGTCGGCTGCCATCCGTGCGCTAAAGCCAACGGCATCGGTAACTACAATAGCGGCTAGTGTCCGCTGTCCTCGACTTGGGGCTAGAGGGCTATCTTTCATAACGTGACCTGCAAAAAACAAGCTGTGACGATAAGACAAAACGGCGATCGCCAGTCTGCCTATTCTGGCTCTGTTCCCAACCTGATTGCAGCACCCTTTTGAAAAATGACACGAGAGTGAAATCGGGAAATGACAGAGAAGAGAACTGATAGACTGAACATGACTGATTATGTCTACAAATTCTCCTGATCATTTCCGCAGGTACTGTGACAGTCTGCCAAGCGGTAGAGAGATTTGTCTTGTGCAACCTGAATAGCTGTCCTATTGGGATGAGGAAAAGACTTTTTCGCAGGAAACGCCTTGCACAGCGCGCTCTCCAAAAATGATTTAGGACTGCTACAGTCAGTAGATCCAGTTTATGGTGATGGCTCACCCAAACCGATACTGAAGCGCAAACACTTACGATTTCTTCAAGTTAAGACCCGGCAGTTGGTTCAAATTCTTGTAAATAGGCTGCAAATCGCGTCTTGAACTCAGCCACAGTGAGGTTTTGCGTCCAGTACTCAATCAGGGTATGACCAAAAGCCCAGGCATTGCGATCGGGAGTGCTGGGATTTTCGAGCAGCAGCGGCCATAGGGCTAGCAGGTCAAATTTACGCAGCGCTCCACCGTCATCGCTCAGTAGAGAAAACAGCTCATAGGCCATCTGCAATTTGCCAATCACAATTGGCAGGTCTTCTACCGGAATTTTTTCGGCCAGGAGATAGGCTAAAGTCGGCGAACCTGTAGTCAGAGTGGAGATAAACTGGAGAACCGGGCTTTTCAACAAGGTAGCTAGCCCCTGCGTAGTCGCCATTTGAAAAGTATAGTGGTCGATAATTTTAGTGGCGGCGATCGCCCGAGCTGCTTGATTACGCAAAAACCGGGCTAAGCGCTGCTGTTTAGCGGGTTCGAGGTGACGGATCAGCTCTAGAGAGAGAGTAGGCAAATTCCAAGGCGATCGCCCCGAGGCGCTATCCTGAGTGACCACAGGCACAGCCTGCACGCAGTGATCGCCAAACTGCTCTGAGCGATACTCGGTCGCAGCTCGAATAGACTGCTCTTTGGGGCGATCGCCCTGCTGCCAGTCATAGGGAGGCTGCCATTCTCGAATCGGGCGCAGCCGATCAACCTGGGTAATCACCGCGATCGCAGGCAGGTCTGCCCCCTCAGTCTGTAAGTCTCGCAAAAAGTCTACATCCATCTGCAACGCCGGATCTAGAGCCGGGGTCACCAGCAGCAATAAATCTGTACTGGTGGCATATTCCAGTACTAGCTGACGCAGTTCTGCCTGCTGCACCTGCTCGTAACCTGGCGTATCCCAGAGAATTAGAGTCTCACCCGTAGCCGCTTGCCAGTGATAGCTTTGAATTTCATCGGTGCTGGGCAGCACATCGACTGCCGCCCGATCGACCTGAAACAGGCTGTTAATCAGGCTGCTCTTGCCCGCTCCGGTGCGCCCCACCAGCAAAACGCTGACGTCTTTTTGGGTGACCTGCTCCACTGGCTCAGCGCGATCAAGAATGTCCCGCAAGGTTTGAACGCGGGGGGCAGCAGGCAATGGGGCAGAGATCGGGGTAGGCGTCAGAGCCGGAGATAAATTGCCACTGTAGAGAGCAATTGACTGCTGGGCCAGATTCTTTAAGGCCGCTTCTCGCAAAAGCTGACTGAGATTGACCAAAAGCTGCTGGCTGGCGCGATCGCTGGTGCGCTGGGTAGCCATGTTTGTAGCGGCTACTGCCGGATTGATCACCCACTGTGCCCAGTTCCAAACCTGCCAGAGCTTACGGGCGGAGGGTTCTAGCTTTTGGTAAACCTCATAAGCCTGATACGCCTGTCCGACGCTGACCTGATTTAGCACCGGAGAGAGTTTTTGCATCCAGCGATCGGTGTCATCCACTGTGCCGCGAATCAGGCCGTAGGCTTGGGGAATGTAGATGTTGAGCAGCGGATATTTGACCTCAGGATGATAAATATGGGCGATCGCAGCCACGGTATCCTGACAGCGCTGCCAAAACGCAGGCCAGTCCTGCCAGATCGGGCGATCGCTACGAGCTGCAGCCAGAATTTTTTCTAGGGCTGCTTCAGCCTGCCGTAAATCATCAGGCGTTGCCGCCGCCGGATCAAGGGCGGTGCTGACGTCTGCGCTGACCTCAGCCACGACCGCCTCTAGCTCTTTAGTCACAGGGCGAGTCCACCGCACTAGCAGCCAGCGCCACCCCACCAAAACCAGCGTCAGCACGGCCCAAATCCAGTTCAGCCCCCAGTCGTGAATTTGCCAGCCTGCCGAGATTAGCAAAAAGGCTGCGATCGATACCACCGGCAGCGTTAAGACAGCCCACTGCCAGCGCTTCAGTTGAATCATGCTCAATCCCCTACCGCTCCCACCTCCAGTCTAACGAGGCTATCTACAGTAAGAGGGTTTGCCCGTTAAGAGAGCGCGGCGATGACTTGTCAAAGCGTCTGCTTCAACGAAGAAGAGCGTACGCGGAAAACCCACGCACGCTCGATAGTAATGCTTAAGCTATGCCAACAGAGGAGACTAAGCCACACCAGCGGGCTGGGAGATTTCAGATCCTTTCAGGTAAGCCAGGATAGTATCAGCATCAGACACTTCAAAGGGATCGGTGGGGCAGTTGTCGCCAAAATCAGGCTCAATGAAAACTTTTTCAATCTCGCCATCGTTCACGACCATCGAATAGCGCCAAGAGCGCATACCAAAGCCCAAATTAGACTTGTCTACCAGCATCCCCATCTTGCGAGTAAATTCGCCATTGCCATCGGGCAGCACTTTTACATTCTCGACGCCTTGCTGCTTGGCCCACTGAAACATAACAAAGGCATCGTTAACCGAAATGCAGATAACCTCGTCAACACCCTGGGCCTTGATCTCGTCGTAGAGCGCTTCGTAACGGGGCAGGTGAGTCGAAGAGCAGGTGGGGGTGAAGGCACCTGGCAGCGAGAACAAAACCACTCGCTTGCCGCCAAAAATTTCCTGCGTCGTCACATCTTGCCAGCGAAAAGGATTGGGGCCTCCTACCGACTCATCCCGCACGCGAGTTTTAAAGACAACATTGGGTACACGTTTAACAACTGGCATAAAATACCTCGCTCACTATAAAAACAAAGCAAATCAGTTTATAGACTGCTCGCAGCCTTACTCTAACTTAGAATAATTCTATTTTTAGAAAAACCACAAACTCATAAGCTCTTAAAAAGAAGATGATTTTTGCGATAGGAATTACTTTTAGCTGAGGCACATAACAAGCCTTTTAGGCTAGGATCGCAAAACAGATCGTCACCAATAGAGTAAAGCTGGTAGCTATGCCAGCGCCCACATTATGAGTCAGCGTTTAGCAGACCCCATCGTTCAGACCCTCAGGTCAAAAGGCTTGCGAGTCACACCGCAGCGTTACTCAATTTATGCAAACCTTTTAGACAGAACCGATCATCCTACAGCTGAGCAGCTTTTGGGAGATCTCAATCAGGGCTTGCCCATGTCCTCTCAGGCAACGGTCTACAACTCACTTCAGGCCCTTTGCGAGGCAGGATTGGTTCGAGAGGTGCTGCTAGAGCATGGGGTTTCTCGCTATGACGCTAATATCGGCTCTCATCATCACTTTGTCTGTCATCAGTGTGGCGTTATTGAAGATATCAGATGGGATGCTTTTCCAGATTTGAGCCTGAATCAGGTGCGCTCTGGTCTGCTGGCTGATGCCTATGAGGTCGTTGTACGTGGCCTTTGCGATCGCTGTCACTAGTTCTGCTGGTTTTCAGGCGGACGGGTCTGATCGAGTTACGCTGCCCTTTATTGGCTAACAGGGTGATTGGTTTTTTGATTATCTTGTTAGCAGCTAGCTGCTTCTGCTTTCAAAATGTCATCGTCAAAGTTTTGTTTAGTCAGCAGAGCCTTTTGGGTCTTTTTGCACTGGGGGGCTTTGTAGAGCCGACTCTGCCAAACTCATTTTTGCTGCTGTTTATGCGAACAGTCGTGGTGGTGCCCCTGCTGGCCGCCCTGACACCGACGCTGTATCCGCCTACCTGGAGAGAAATTCGTCAGCTAGCCCATCCTCAAAAGCGATCGCTCTTAGTCTATGCTTTGAGCGGCGGCGTGTTCATGTTTCTCTACCTAGCAGCGCTCTATATTGCCATTGGGCTGATTCCCACCGGAATTGCCCTCACCCTATTTTTTACCTACCCGGTGTTTACCGCCCTGCTGGCTTGGAGGCTGTTTGGCAGTCGTCCTTCTCGGTTTCGCTGGGCAATCATGGGACTGATTTTGTTTGGCAGCTTGCTAACAATGCCGATTGCCGCTGCTGTAGCGATCGCGTCAACTGGCTGGGCGTCATTCTGGGCGTTGCTTCTGGAGCTGCCTATGCCCTATACGGGGTGAACGCCCAAAAAAGTTTTGAGTCTATGCATCCGGTGCCGTTTACCTGGCTGAGCTTTGCGGTAACGTTAGGACTTTCAACCCTTAGCCTTTTGCTATGGCCGGGGCAGTTTACAGCTTTCGCTTGGACTGGTCTGTGGGTGGGGGGCGTACTTTCAGCTGTTTTTACGCTGACCGGGCACCTGCTAAACAACTTTGGCATTCGCATGATCGGCGCTACGAAAGCCTCAATGATAGGGGCTAGCAATCCGGCGCTGACGGTAGTTTTGGCCTGGCTGACTATTCAAGAAAGCTTAAACGGACTGCAGCTTCTAGGCGTTGGCATCGTCACCCTGAGCGTGGCGCTGATGAGTCAGGAGCGAACAGCCACCGCCGATTAGAGATTGCTATTGAGCCAAAAGAGTATAAACTTTTATGAAAGGTTCTCATTTTGGCTTCCTGCGATGTCTTCTCCTCTTGGCTTTGGCCCCCAAAAACCCCAGCGCAAACCGTCTAAGGGTGAAGTCCAGCGGGCTAAAGCTTCTCGGCAGTATGAGCAGCTCCAGGCGGAAGACACGCCCGACTTTGAAATTTATATTCGCATTCAGGGCAAAAACACCTGGTATCCCGTAGGGGCGATCGCCGTTAAGCGCTCTAGCCAGGTGAATCGGGCTATTTTTGGCAGTCAGGCTGATTTGCTCCAGGGAGCCTTTCGGCTATACCCAGTTCTGCGTCAGCACCAAGACAGTCTGGAGTATGGCTATCGCCTGAAAGCGTTTAAGGATGAGCCAATCCAGCTAGCCATCCAGCCAGGGGGAAGAGTTTCTTCTGCGATCGCTCAGGTAGGTCAGCGCATATCTTCTCTCTTTAAGCGCAAGTAGCCGTCAGCAGTTTGAACTACACAGCATCACCGCCAGGGTTTGGCCCCAGTGCAAGCGCTCTCGAAAAAAGAGAAAGCCCAGCAAAACGTTAACCAGCGGGTTAATAAAGTACCCCAGACTGGTTTCAACCACCCGGTCGCTGTTGACGCCGTAGATGTAGAGACCCCAGTTAAAAGTCGGCAGCGCGGCGGTAAACGCCAGCAGCAGTAGTCGTCTAGGCGATCGCAATAGCTCTGCAACTTCAGCCTGCCGCCGCTGTAGGGCTAAAATGCCGCTGAGAAACACCCCTGGCCAAATAATGCGATGGCTCAAAACTTCGGCAGCAGGCGCTGCGCCAAAAAGTTTCCAGTAGATCGGCAGTAGGCCCCAAGCACCATAGGCCAGAATAGCGTAAAGCGCTCCTGTGCCCGAAGACAGACCCAGCACAGAGGAAAATTGAGAAAAGCGCTTCAAAAGATCTCAAACCAAGGTAAGCAAATGAACGGTTGTAGCTAGAAAAATGATTTAGTATCGAGAACACATAACCCTAGCTCAGGAGGGACTACCCCTATGGAACTTCTGATCCTTTTAGCGATCGCCCTGGTTGTCTTTACTGCTTCCTCGGTCTTACTAGCGGGTATTTTAGCAGCTCCCTGGATTGTCGTGGTGGGCGTTCTGCTCCTGATGCTCTTTATCATCCAGTGGCTTTCGCTCCAGAGTAAACCACAGTCCTTGGGATTGCAAGATTCTTCACCGAGCGCCAACGCTTTGGTATCCCGGCCAGCCGCTACGGAGGAAACAAAAAACTCAGCGGTAGATTCAGGACTGATTTATCGAGGGGTACGCTATAAGGCTCAGCCACAGACTCAGCAGCCCTCTGAGCAGCCCGAGATTAGCGGCATCTATCGAGGACATCCGTGGCATAAAGAGCCTGTCGATAGCACAGACCAGACAAGCTCAGGCAAAAGCACCCCGGAGATTGTCTACCGGGGTGCCAAAGTCAGAGCGAGGCACTTTAAATAACGCCCGGGCCTTTGCCGCGTTCATCTTTTTTGCTGGTCAGTTTGCCTTCTTCGTCTGTTTGATTGACCTCAGCCATATCCTCAGAGCGTTCAGCCGCGATCGCTTCTTGCTCTTGGCGCAAATCGCCCGGTTCTTCTACATACATCTCAGGCTCCACCGCGAAGTTGTTGATTAAACCTTCACTATCAACGGTGTAGCCTTCAGAATTGGGCTTGCCTTGGTCGTGGGGCGTTTTCTTAAAGTTTTCGCCTTCTCGCTCTTTGCGAGCAGCGGTTTCTGCGGGTACGATATGGGGATCGTAAGTATCGTTAGCAGCGTCGTGTGTGCTCATAGTCTCTCCTATACTTTTATAGCGATTTAGTAAATTGAGCTTGTAAATATTTCATCTCAACTGACTAAGCTAAATCTAATCCTAGAGAACTGCCCCCCAGAAACATCGTTCGCAAGAGGGATCTACGCTTTTGCAGCAGAAACCATCATAAATGAACAAATTCCTCTCAAGAAAGGATTAAAGTACTGCGCCAAAAGACTGTGGACTAACGGCCAAATCAGAGGCGATCGCCTGATAAAGCGCCTCTGCCAGGGCAGTATTTTCAGCCTCAGTTAGGCCCGTCGGACTGTAAAAAGCCTGCTCTTTGAATGTTTCATAGAGTCTATAAAGATTGACGACTTTGGCATTCTCAGACGCCTGAACCGCCTGATTAGCTGCTTCAACCAGCCTGACATAGCCCTGCTGCACTCGCTCTGCGTAATTGGCTCCTGCCTGTTTGAGGATGGCCTTTTCAGCAGGTGTTAGTCTAAAAGAGGCGATTCAATCCCAAACTTAAACTCAGCTCATGCCTCAGCTAACTCAAGCTCAGCTTTATCTCACTGCCAGCGACAGCAAAGCAGGTAAAAACAGAGTACCATCAACCCAGATGTGATAAGTATTCCGCCGGGTGCAGGGGTTAACTTGCCAAAGATAAGTGAGGGTGAGCAAAAGCGAGGGCACCGTCACCACTAGGGCCGGAAACTGTAGATGCTGCCATCGGCCCCCAATCAAGATGAAAAGCATAAATAGGTTAGCCGCTGTCCAAAACAGGCGAGTATTGCTCACTCCCCACAGCACAGGCATGGTTAAAACACCTTGCTGACGATCTGACTCGATATCACGAATATCAAAGACGTGGGAGTTGCTGCCGACAAAAACCAGCAAAAATAAGCTCATAATTCCGCTGGTTAGGTTCAAACCCTGCCCAGCGTAGGCAAGCGGTACTGCTACCACTGCGTAAGTAATGGTACCTGCTACAATCCAGGCTTTTGCGCCAGGAATGTCTTTCAAACGATACCAGCGCCACCCAGACTGATGGTGCCAGGGCCATAAGGGTATACCGTAGATCAGCGGTACCAGTCCTCCCAGGCAAACCCACTGCACAGCTGTAGGAGCGCGGTAGATTAACACAGCCAGACTCAGGCTGAGCAGTCCCAAAATAACCGCTACGCCAGACTGCCTGAAGAATGCCTGGGCTTTTTGATCGGGAATTTCTTGGACATAGGTGTCAATCACGCGATCGAGATTATAAGGAATTAGAGCAGCTACAAAAATTAGCAAAACAGGGGATAGGAAATATCCTAGCTCTAGTGTGCGTTGCACAAAAAAGACCAGAGAGGCGATCGCCCCGGCAACCCAAACGTTGGCATAGATAAACAGGTTTAAGAAAACGGTGTAGAGAGACCTTCGACTAAAGCGATCGCGCCAAAGACTTAAATTCATGCGAAGCGAGGACAGAGTCTAATTTTTCTTTATAAAGAAACTTTAAGAAAATCAAGCTCAATTGAGGTCTGTCCTCCGTTAGGGATTACCGCGCTTAAATCCCTCTGCAATCAGCCTGACAAAACCCAGACAGGACTTTAGGGAGCGAACTGTTTTAGGATTGACGGGTAGATCAAAACCTACTGTCTGCTTTGCTCAGCGATAGAGTAGTTAAGATGAAACGTTCGTCTCAACCTCAAGTTTGAACGTCTTAAGTCTAAGTTTACTGCCTGATTGTCAGGTGTCTTGATGATGAAATCTGCGATCGCTCAGCTTAATACAGCGCTTCAGCAGGCTATAGTAAAGGCCTTTGGCCCAGACCTAGCTGATACTGACCCGATTCTGGTATCTACTAATAATCCTAAGTTTGGCGACTATCAGGCCAATGTTGCCATGTCTTTGGCTCGACAGCTAAAGGACAAGCCTAGGGCGATCGCTGAGAAGATAGTAGCCCAGCTAGACGTCAGCCACCTTTGTAAACCCCCTGAAATTGCCGGGCCTGGCTTTATCAATCTGACGCTGAAGGCTGAGTATCTGGAACATCTACTGCGGCAGGTTCAGCAAGATCCGCGTTTGGGGGTGGAACCAAGCAAGACTCCCCAGAAAGTGATTGTTGATTTCTCCAGCCCCAACATTGCCAAAGAAATGCACGTTGGGCACCTGCGCTCCACCATTATTGGCGACTCTATTGCTCGCGTCCTAGAGTTTCAGGGGCACGATGTGCTGCGGCTCAACCATGTGGGCGACTGGGGCACTCAGTTTGGCATGTTAATTACGCATCTGCGGCAGGTATGCCCAGAGGCTATCACCAGCTCAGGCCAGATCGACTTGGGGGATCTAGTCGTCTTCTACCGTCAGGCCAAGCAGCGCTTTGACACCGACGAAGACTTCAAAGAAACGGCTCGTGAAGCTGTCGTTGAGCTACAGGCAGGCAGTCCAGAGGCTCGTAAAGCCTGGCAAATCCTCTGTGACCAGTCTCGGCAAGAATTTCAGAAAATCTACGATCGCCTCGATATCGAAATTGACGAACGCGGCGAGTCTTTTTATAATCCGCTGCTGCCAAACGTGGTCAAAGACCTCAAAGCCAGCGGCCTGCTCGAAACCGATCAGGGGGCTGAAGTTGTCTTTCTAGAAGGTTTTCAGAACAAGGCTGGCAAACCGCTACCGCTGATCGTGCGTAAGTCAGATGGCGGTTACAACTATGCCACAACCGATCTGGCGGCTATTCGCTATCGCACTCAGCAAGACAAAGCCGACCGGATTATTTACATCACAGATGCCGGACAGGCTAATCACTTTACCCAAGTGTTTCAAGTTGCCCAGCGAGCAGGCTGGGTGCCAGAGTCAGTCGAGTGGGTGCATGTGCCCTTTGGCTTGGTGCAGGGAGAAGATGGCAAAAAGTTTAAAACTCGCTCTGGCGAAACAGTGCGGCTCAAAGATTTACTGGATGAAGCCGTGCGGCGATCGCGGACTGACTTAGAACAGCGTCTAGCGGTCGAAAATCGCCAAGAATCCCAAGACTTTATTCAAACCGTGGCCGCAAGGGTCGGCATTGGCGCAGTAAAGTACGCCGATCTCAGCCAAAACCGCACCAGCAACTATATTTTTAGCTACGACAAGATGCTAGCGCTACAGGGTAACACCGCACCCTATCTGCTCTATGCCTACGTACGGGTACAGGGAATTAGTCGCAAAGGCGATATTGATTTCGATGACCTAGGCGAAAACGCTCGGATTCATCTAGGGGACGAGACAGAATTTGCCCTCGCCAAACATCTGCTACAGCTAGACCAGATTTTGGCAGAGGTTGAAAGCGATTTAATGCCCAATCGACTCTGTCAGTACCTGTTTGAGCTGAGCCAAAAGTTCAATCAGTTTTACGATCGCTGCTCGGTGCTGCAGGCAAACGAGCCTCAGCGCACCTCACGGCTGATGCTGTGCGACCTAACGGCGAAAACCCTGAAGCTAGGTTTGTCGCTGCTGGGTATTCAGGTATTAGAGCGCATGTAAAGAACGTGGCCCTAACCCTAACCCTGCTGTCTGAAACCTTTGCAATCTGTCGGCTTGATCCCAGAGCTGATATTCCAGGCTGGACCACCCACGGTTCTCTGCTGTCGATTACTCGCACCGCCGAAGAACTCTCGATTGTCTGTCCCGACAGCAGCGCTGCTGAAAACATCCCCTGCGATCGCCCCTGGCAGGCCCTCAGAGTTAGCGGCCCGTTAGACTTTAGCCTAGTCGGTATTTTGGCCTCACTCACTGCCCCCTTAGCCGCAGCAAATATCAGCATTTTTGCAATTTCAACCTACGACACCGACTACCTCCTGGTGAAGGAAGCACAGGTCACCGCCGCGATCGCCGCGCTGAGGCAGCAGGGCCACGTCGTCAACTGTGACTGAGCAGCTACTTAGAGCTGAAGGCTTAAAATTACATTCAAGCTCTACAAAACTTACCGCCCGGCAGCGCCAGTCTAGAGTTCAAAACTAGCCCTCAGATTTACGTTGTCGTTCTGAGTATCTAGCCACTAAGGTTAAGAGACCGTAAATTGTTAAAAGGTAGGCAATAGAAAGTACAGGAATAATGAGTGGGACAGCGCCGTAGTTCATGATGCGTGGGATTTCAGAGCGAGTGGGAATGTTCGAGAGTTTGCACAGGCATTTCGGGCACTGACAGGCGAAAAAGCCGCCCATCTGCCTAAAACCCGTGTGCGAATAGCCTCGTAAAAGACTTTCGAGTGTTTGATCCAGGTTCCTAGTAGGTTCAGCCACCTACCAAAAACCGTTTAGGCGTAAATAAACCTGAAGCATCTGCTTCCGAAAGGAAAAGCGAAAGTTATCCTTATCAGAAAGCTGGCCTGAGTAATCTAATCGACTACCTAAACCGCAACATATCGCAGATGAAACAGAAGAATTCGCCTCAAAACCATGACTCCGGCTTACAATTTTCTGTGAGCTAGGAGATTATTAAGTTTTTCGGAAATCTTACATCCAGATTAGCATATGTACACCGTCTTTTGGCGAAATTCTGAGAAAGCCTTCATGAATCTCAGAACTGTCTAAATCCCTTACAAAACAAAGGATTTAGACTTTTACAGAGTAATGCTAGCAGCGCGATCGCTTGATTTTTCTTAAAATATGAGATCTTGAGTATCGTTTGGTGTCAAGGGTTAGCAGCCCGGATTGAATCGTCAAACTCCGTCGCTAGCGTTTCACATCCAGATAGCTTGGCTTAGAATGAAGTTAGATAATGTAAAATTTCGTTAATAACTTGCCTGAGTCGGCTATCCATGACTTCAGCCACC
The DNA here is from genome assembly GCA_012032345.1 of Leptolyngbyaceae cyanobacterium RM1_1_2. Classification (GTDB taxonomy): domain Bacteria; phylum Cyanobacteriota; class Cyanobacteriia; order Phormidesmidales; family Phormidesmidaceae; genus Sphaerothrix. The sequence goes on from JAAUQI010000054.1 coordinate 15,824, forward strand.
TCTCTTTTCTCTCCTGTTGAAGCAGACTTAAGTTTGCTATCAGAAAACCTCAAGGGCTTAGTGGGTGCCCGCCATCCCATTCTTCATGCTGCCGCCGAACATCTTTTTGGCGCTGGCGGCAAGCGCATTCGACCAGCGGTCGTGCTGCTGCTGTCACGAGCGACAGGCTCAGAGCAGTCGTTAACGGCACAGCATCGGCGTTTGGCTGAAATTACCGAAATGATCCATACTGCTAGCCTGGTTCATGACGATGTCGTCGATGAGTCAGCTATGCGGCGAGGCGTTCCCACTGTTCACAGCAGCTTTGGCAACCGGATTGCGGTGCTGGCTGGGGATTTTCTCTTTGCTCAGTCTTCCTGGTATTTGGCCAACCTAGATAATCTAGAGGTGGTTAAGCTGCTCTCTCGCGTCATTATGGATCTCGCGGAGGGCGAAATTCAGCAGGGTCTGAACCGCTTTGATACCGATTTGAGCATCGAAGCCTATTTAGAAAAAAGCTACTACAAAACCGCCTCGCTCATGGCCAACAGCGCCAAGGCTGTAGGGGTGCTCAGCGCTGTTTCTGATGACTTGAAGGAACAGCTTTACGGCTACGGACGCCATCTAGGGCTGGCCTTTCAAATCGTTGACGATATCCTCGACTTCACCAGTTCCAGCGAGGCCCTCGGGAAACCAGCGGGTTCTGACCTGCGCAGCGGCAATCTCACAGTTCCGGTTCTCTATGCCATGCAGGAGCAGCCTGCTCTGGCCCAAATTATCGATCGGGAGTTTGCTGAGGCGGGAGACTTTGACAAGGCGATCGCAACGATTCATCAAACCTGTGGCATTGAGCGATCGCGCACGTTGGCGGCTGACCATACCGGGCAGGCAAATGCCTGTCTGGCAGGACTGGCCCCTTCACCCTCTCGTCAGGCGCTGCTAGACATTACTCATTACAACCTAAGACGACTCCACTAAAACACCAAGATTATCCCTAAAGTCCACTTCTATCTACAAAGCACAGTCAGCTTTGGTACCCTAAACTAGGTTTTCAGAAGAGGGTAGGCGTGAGCGATTCCTCAGTCGTTTGTCTGGGCGAAGCTTTGATCGACTGTCTGGCCGATCGGCTGGGGGTGCCGTTAGCTGCCGTTGAGTCTTGGACACCTCATCCTGGAGGTGCGCCTGCTAATGTGGCCTGTGCGCTGGCTAAGCTAGGAACTGCCGTTAGATTTGTGGGCTGTCTCGGCTCAGACCAGTGGGGGGATGCTCTGCTGGCCTTATTACAGAATCGGGGAGTTGACTGCACCTACCTGCAGCGACATGCAGACGCGCCGACTCGCCAGGTTTATGTGCTGCGCGATCGCCAGGGCAGTCCTACCTTTGCCGGGTTTAGTCAGCCTGATCCGGCTCAGTTCGCAGATGCCCGGCTTGCGGTTGACCAGATTGCCTCTGGTTTATTTGAGCAGGCTCAATTTTTGGTAACTGGCACTTTGGGGCTGGCCTACAACCCAACCGGAGAAGCGATTCGATGGGCGCTACAGCGTGCCCAAGAGCGCTCGGTTAAAATCGCGGTTGATATTAACTGGCGACCCATGTTCTGGCCTCAGCCAGCGATCGCCCCGGCAGCGATTCGTCAGATTTTGCCTGCGGTAGATTTCTTAAAGCTCTCAGCCGACGAAGCCGACTGGCTGTTTGATACTCAAGACCCCGCTGCGATCGCCCGGCAGCTAGAGACTTTACAAGGGGTTTTGGTTACAGCAGGCGGTGCTGGCTGTCGCTATTGGTTTGCAGGCCACACTGGCCAATTCCCGGCTTTTGCCGTCGATAGTGAAGATGCCACTGGGGCTGGAGATGCCTTTTTGGCAGGTTTTTTGCACAAGCTCATCCAGGGAGGGCTAGAGCAGCTAAGTACTCCGGCAAGTTCCCAAGCGGTGATAGTCTATGCCAGTGCCGTCGGAGCGCTGACGACAACTAGGCTGGGGGCGATCGCGGCTCAGCCTTCTAGTCAAGAAGTAGAAGCCTTTCTCTATTTGCAGCAGTCTCTGGGTTAGAAAGATCTATCTTGCGGTTCTGTGGAATCCGATCCGGCCTAAGCCAGACTGGAGGCGAATTTGATAGCTGAGACTAAAAACGCTCTACCTCCTTACTCTCTCTAGGCTCTCAATCATAGATACCCAGACTACGCCTTTTTATCTAGATCGCTACCGCTGGAAAAATCGGCTGCTGCTTTTGTTTGCGCCTACCGCCAACACACCTGAGTACCAAAGCCAAAAGGCTCTTTTGGCCGACTGCAACCCAGAATTTGCAGAGCGAGACCTGCTGGTGGCTGAAATCTTTGTCAGCGACACCAGTGTATTAGACGGGCAGCCCCTAAGTGATGCCGACGCAGCTCGTTTGGGCGTTCGTTTCGCGGTTGATCCGCAGGAGTTCGCAGTTTTGCTGATTGGTAAAGATGGCACTGTCAAGCGGCGCGATCGCCAGCCCATTCAGCCAGAAGATCTCTTCAGCAGCATTGATGCTATGCCCCTGCGTCAGCACAAACTCTCAAACCCGGCTCGAGAACCTGGGTAGAAAGCGGTAAAATCACAAGCGCCTGTCTAAAGCTGTGAATTTATGTCTGCTGCGATTGTTTGTTTGACCGAGGCCCTGCCCCATAGCGCCCTGACGATTACAGTGCCCCCAGGCGGCTTGACCTTACAGGGGCGGATTCAGGTTCCCGGCGATAAATCGATTTCGCACCGCGCCCTGATGCTGGGAGCGATCGCCGCAGGCGAAACCCGAATCAAAGGACTGCTGCTGGGCGAAGATCCGCGCAGCACAGCCCGGTGCTTCCGAGCAATGGGTGCTCAAATATCAGATCTAGAGGGCGAGTGGGTCAGTATTCAAGGGCTGGGAATCGGTCATTTGCAAGAGCCAGCAGAGGTTTTAGACGCAGGCAACTCAGGCACAACGCTGCGGCTGATGCTGGGGCTTTTAGCCTCACACCCCGATCGTTTTTTTACAGTGACCGGAGATGACTCCCTGCGATCGCGGCCTATGTCTCGGGTCGTTACCCCCCTGACCCAAATGGGGGCGCAGATTTGGGGCCGGAAAGAAAATTCTCTGGCACCGCTAGCGGTGAAAGGACAGCGCCTCCAACCTATTCGCTATGTGTCTCCCATTGCCTCTGCCCAGGTAAAGTCCTGTATTTTGCTCGCCGGACTCATGGTAGCCGGACAAACCACTGTGGTCGAACCCAGTCTCTCACGCGATCATAGTGAACGCATGTTAAGTGCGTTTGGTGCCGATCTCAGTCGAGATCCTGAGCGCAGCAGCGTGACGCTAAACGGCCCGGCTCAGCTGATTGGGCAGACCGTGATTGTACCAGGAGACATCAGCTCGGCGGCGTTTTGGCTGGTGGCGGCGGCGATTACCCCCGGTTCTGAACTGGTGATTGAAAATGTTGGCGTTAACCCGACTCGTACCGGAATTCTAGAGGCCCTAGCCCAGATGGACGCTGACATCACGCTAGAAAACCAGCGGGTGGTGACAGGGGAGCCAGTTGCAGATTTGCGGGTGCGCTACCGACCGCTCAAGAGCTGTACGCTGGCGGGCGATCTAATTCCTCGGCTCATTGACGAGGTGCCGATTTTAGCGGTGGCGGCCCTGTTTGCCCAGGGCAAAACGACCATTCGAGATGCCGCCGAGCTGCGGGTCAAAGAAAGCGATCGCCTAGTCGTCATAGCTTCTGAGCTACAAAAACTAGGGGCTACTGTGGTTGAACAGCCAGATGGATTAGAGATTGAGGGGGGAGCCTCCCTTCAAGGAAACGCCGTAGACAGCTGTACTGACCATCGAATTGCGATGAGTCTCGCTATAGCCGCTTTGAGAGCTAGGGGAAGTACTGTGATTTTCAGGGCAGAAGCTGCTGCTGTTTCATATCCTGACTTTATAAAGACCCTGACAAAGGTTTGCCACCCGACTTAATTTAGTCAGTAATATTAAGTAACATTAGGCAGGATCTGGCTTTTTATAAATCTTCTCAGCTCATAATTTTTTGGGTGCACAGCTTTAGCCACTATGCTTCAGACTGACAGACTGATTTCTTTTCCTGATTAATAGCAGAAATGAATTGCCCAAGTGTACACATGCGTCTTTGTGCCTAAACTCGAACATCTAATCCCGCTTAACCGCAGTGGAGGCTCTAGCATCTCGTAGCATCCATGCAAAAAATTCTGGTGATTGAGAACAATGCCGAAATCCGTGAGAGCCTGTTGTTGCTGCTCGAAGCCGAAGGTTATACCGTTACAATTGCTATAGATGGCCACTCTGGAATTCAGCTAGCAGCAGAGCAGCATCCTGATCTGATTGTCTGTGCCACCGCACTCGGAGATACAGAAGGACATGAAGTCCTGACTCAGCTGCAGCAAAATGCTGAGCTAGCTGTCTTGCCCTTCATTTTGCTAAGCGATCGCGCCGATCCTCAATACTTGCGAAAAAGTATGGAGATGGGAGCCGATGATTGCCTGATCAAGCCTTTCACCGAAACAGAGCTAACCGCTGCGATCGCGGCTCGACTGGGTAAGCAACACGCTATTACTGAGCGCTATGTCAATATTCTGCGCCATACAGCCGAGCGGCTGAACCGCTTGGCTCATTATGATAGCCTCACCGACCTGCCCAACCATCGGCTGCTTTATCAGCGACTGACTCAGTCCATTCAGAAAGCAATTCAGCGCAACCAGCACGTAGCGCTGATTTCGGTCAGCCTCGATCGTCTGCGCCAGGTCAATAACGTCATGGGCTATCTAGCCGGAGATTCGCTCTTGCAGGCCACAGCCCAGCGGCTGACCGCCTGCCTGCCCAAAAGCGCCACTGTTGCCCGTTTAACGGGTAACCAGTTTGCTGTCTTACTGACGGCTTTTCAAGATCGGCAGGCAGTCGTAGCAGCTTCTGAAGAAATTATCGACTGTCTCTCTCGTCCCTTCTCTCTACCAGGGCAGGAAGTCTTTGTCACCGCTAGTATTGGCATTGCCCTTTATCCAGAAGACACTCAAGACATCAACGTGCTGCTGCGACAGGCCGATGCCGCTTTAGACTGGGCTAAGCAGCAGAAAAGCCACTACTACCAGTTTTACCGCACCGATATGCCCGTAGTGTCGAGCGACGAAATTGTGCTAGAAACCTGGCTGCGCTATGCCTTAGAGCGACAAGAATTTGAGGTTTACTATCAGCCTCAAAAGCAGCTCAAGTCCGGCAAGATCACAGGCGCAGAAGCTCTGATTCGCTGGTGCCACCCAGAAAAGGGCTATATTTCTCCCAGCCAGTTTATTCCCCTAGCCGAAGAGACGGGGCTAATTGTGCCAATTGGAGAATGGATTTTACGCACTGTCTGCCAGCAGACCCGGGCCTGGCAGCAAGAAGGTTTGCCGCTTATACGCATTGCAGTTAATCTCTCTAGCGTGCAGTTTAATCAGCCTCATCTCACACATATGGTGGCTCAGATACTGACAGAGACGGCCCTAGATCCGGCCTACTTAGAACTAGAGCTAACTGAAACAGCCCTGATGAAAGACACAGAGACGGCTATCTGCCTGCTTAAAGAACTTAAAGACCTAGGCCTTTGTATTGCGATTGACGATTTTGGCACCGGATATTCCTCTTTGAGCTATCTCAAGCAGCTACCAATTGACATGCTCAAAATAGATAACTGCTTTGTGCGTGGGGTTACCGCTGATGTTAAAAACATTGCTATCTTGACAGCCGTGATTCAAATGGCCCACAATTTGCAACTGGGCGTGATCGCTGAAGGTGTGGAAACGCCCCACGAGCTAGATTTCCTGATTGCCAACAATTGTGATGTAGTTCAAGGCAATTTTGTCAGCCCTCCCCTATCTAAATCAGATATGCAGAATCTACTGCGATCGCAGCTATAGCTATCAGGGTGCCAGTGGGGTTTGAGCAGGGTCTCGATGACGGCTAATCATGCAGTTGGCAAACTCATCTGCCAGGGCATACTTAGAGGCATACTGTAGAGGCTTGAACGACCTAAGTGAAGCCGTTTTAACCTATGTGGCAGCAGCTTAGAAACCTGTACTTTAGTATTAGCACCTACCATGAACTCAGCCCTGACCTACAGCTACGACGGCAGGTAAATCAGGCTTTGCGATCGCGCGAGCGGCTTAGTCTTGAGGAATGGTTTAGGGGCTACTGGCAGGCTAGCGTCGCCCGACCTCAGGCAGTTAAGCTAGAGCTGATTGAGTTTGTCTACAGCCGCCTTAGAAGCTACTCGGGGTTGGACACTGGACGACTGCGCCCGAGCGATCGCCTGGTTGAAGACCTGCAGTTTCCGTCGGTTTGCTGGTTTGACTGGTCAATGACGCTCTGCAATGACTTCTGCCTGACCTTTGGAGTTTATATTGGCGATCGCTTTGATGAAACCCAGCTTCACACCCTAGAAGACTTAGTCAACTGTCTGCACCAGTTCTTGACCCTCAAAGAGTCTATCTCCTCATAGCTCTGTAACAGAGTTTTCCAACCTCCACCCATCAGCGCTAAAGTAGAAAAACGCCGTTTCACCCGGCCAGCCCGGAAAAATCCCTAGCACTTCGTCTTTTTCATCCGGCCATTTACTTATGTGATATCTGCAGAGGACACCCATGCCCAGGACTCAGCGCAACGACAACTTCATTGACAAATCCTTTACCGTCATGGCAGATCTTATTCTTAAGCTGATGCCGACCAAGCAAAGCGCCAAAGAAGCCTTTGCTTACTACCGGGATGGCATGTCAGCCCAGGCCGATGGTGAGTATGCAGAGGCTATGCAAAACTACGAAGAGGCTCTGCGACTAGAAGAAAATACTTACGACCGCAGCTTTATTCTCTACAACATGGGGCTGATCAACGCCAGCAACGGCGAACATGATAAAGCCTTAGAAAAATATCACGCCGCCCTCGAACTCAACCCGCAGATGCCCCAGGCTCTCAACAACATGGCTGTGCTTCACCACTATCGCGGTGAGCAGGCTGAGGCCGCAGGCGATACCGAAACCGCCAACGATCAGTACGATCAGGCCGCCGCTTACTGGACAGAAGCCATCACAATTGCGCCCAACAACTACATCGAAGCGCAGAATTGGCTAAAAAATACCGGGCGGATGAAAGCAGATATTTTTTACTAGGGTTCTTGGTGAAATTTACTCTGTATCGGGGAGTCCAAGCCAGCATGTTCCCTAGGACAGTTTACCTGCCCTGACCGGATTTATGCCTCGCAGTGCTGGCGTTCTATTAAAAGCTTTTTCGAGTTCACTGATTTATTCAAAGCCACTATGATTGATTTAGAGCAGGTTCGTAAGGTTGCTCATCTGGCTCGTCTAGAACTTTTGCCTGCAGAGGAAGAGCAGCTTACGGGACAGCTCAACGATATTCTAGATTACTTTGGTCAGCTCAACGAACTCGATACTGAGGCCGTAGAGCCAACCACCCGGGCGATCGAAGTTAGCAATATTACCCGGGCCGATCGGCTGCAGCCGTTTGCAGAGCGCGAGGACTTGCTCAGTCGCGCCCCTGAGCGCGAAGATAGCTTCTTCAAAGTGCCCAAGATTCTAGCAGATGCGGATTAGCTGCTGTCACCGGGGTGTGGTTTGACGATCAGAACTAGGGCAGACACGAGCGATCGCCTGACTTGACACAGCGCTGAGGGCGGTGCATCTAAAAAATGGCGAAGCCAGATATAGCGTTTGTTTCCGAATATTTAAGATTCACAACGCCAGATCTGATTTATGATCGTCGCTCATGGCACAATGCTTCAGCTCTGTAGCTAGCCACGATCTAAAAACCTGCACTCGGCTCCCCTCAAAGGCTATCTCATGGTTCAAGAACTCTCCCGCACCCGTTCTAAAGGCTCTTTATCCGCCACGTCTCCAACAGCCTATCCGGTGTTTTACCGGACATACAGCCGCAAGCGCGAGACTGACGGCAACCGTGAAACCTGGGAGCAGGTATGCGATCGCACACTGAAAGGACTGATTGAACTAGGGCAGCTCAGTCCAGCCGAGGCCGATTTGATCAGACGCATGCAGTATCAAATTAAAGCGCTGCCGTCAGGTCGCTGGCTCTGGGTGGGGGGAACTGACTGGAGCCAGCAGCCCGAAAATTTTTCTGGCGCTTACAACTGCACTAGCACCAACGTCACTGACTGGCAAGCCTTTGGGCTGATGATGGATCTAGCCATGATGGGCTGCGGCACGGGAGCAGTGCTAGAGCCAAAGTACATTAGCCAAATCCCGGCCATTCGCAACCGTCTGAGCGTCACCATGCAAGGAGCCATCGGCACGACGCCCCCTGAGCAGCGTCACCAGGTAACAGCGGTTACTGTAAACGGCAATCAGGTCAAAATTCGAGTCGGCGATAGCCGCCGGGGCTGGGTCAAGTCCTACCAGACTATTTTAGAAATGTCTACCGACGAGCGCTTTTCCGGTGACGTTGAAATCATTGTCAATCTCAGCGATGTTCGCCCTGCTGGAGAAAAGCTCAAGGGCTTTGGCGGCGTAGCCAATCCGGTAAAGCTGCCAGGACTCTACAACCGCTGTGCCAACATTTTAAACAAAGCGCTAGGACGCCAGCTCAACTCAGTAGAGTGCTGCTTGCTGATTGATGAAGCGGCAGCCTGCGTCGTCGCTGGCAATATTCGGCGCAGCGCCGGGATGCGCCAGTTTGACAGCGAAGATACGCTAGCCGCTAACGCCAAAGATAATCTGTGGCAGCAGGACGAAAACGGTAACTGGCGCATTGACCCAGAGCGTGATTCACTGCGGATGGCCAACCATACCCGCGTCTATCATCACAAGCCGTCTCAGGCAGAAGTTACCGCCGCCGTTCGCAAGCAGTTTTATTCGGGTGAAGGGGCGATTCAGTGGGCAGGCGAGGCCGAGCGGCGGGCGCAAGGCAAAAATTGCTATGGTCTAAATCCTTGCGGTGAAATTATAGGACAAAATTTTCACTGTAACTTAGCTGAAATTCATTTAAATCAGATTGATCCCGAAAATCTGCAGGAGCAGACAGAGGCTTTCAAAGCAGGTGCTCTGGCGGTGGCGGCGCTGCTAAACCACCAGTTTGAAGAGCCGCGCTACCAGCAGTCACGGCTAGAAGACCCGATTGTGGGCGTATCGTTCACCGGGCTGTTTGACTTTTTTGTTCAGGCTTTTGGCGTAGACTGGCTGCGCTGGTGGGAAGCGGGACGACCGGAGACAGAGGCAGGATTGGCGTTTAAGCAAAAAGAAGCCGCCTTTCTCAGCCGCTGGAAAGACATCGTGCATGAGACCGTAGGAGACTACTGCGATCGCATCAGCTCAAGCGCCCCAACCGCTGCACCACGGTTCAGCCTGCGGGCACCAAGTCGCTGCTGACAGGAGCCTCCCCCGGCTGGCACCCACCCAAGGCCCAGCGCTTTATTCGCCGCATTACCTTCCGCAAGCACGATCCGGTGGCAATGGCCTGTATTGACTATGGCTACGCGGTGGTGCCGTCGCAGTCTGACAAAGACGAGAATGGGGGGCTGCTTGACGATCCATTCGATCCCCGCTGCACCGAATGGCTGGTGGAGCTACCCGTTGAAGTATCCTGGGCTAACCTGCCTGGGGCTGATGCCATCGCCATTGAGCAGTTTTCGGCCCTGACCCAGTTTGACTTCTACATGCAGGTGCAAAAGCACTATACGGCCCACAATACCTCAGCCACCATTGAGCTACGAGAAGCGGAGATTGAACCCTTGGCCCAGCGCATTCATCAGGCAATTCAAAACGATGAGGGCTATGTTTCAGCCGCGCTGCTGGCCCGCTTTGACGACTTGCAGACCTTCCCACGCCTGCCGTTTGAGCCAGTCAGCAAAGAGCAGTACGAGGCCATGGTGCAGCAGGTAGAGAGTCGCCGAGGGACGGATGACTTCCATCAGGCACTAGCCCGCTATGACCTAGGCGACCTGATCGAGGCGGGGCCTGCTGGATGTGACTCAGATAAATGTATGCTGCCCGAAGAAGAACCAGGGGAAAGACCAGAGGAACAGGCTAGCCAGTAAATTTAGGGAATATAGGTCAGGTGCGAGGCAAAACGCTATGGGTCAGGCACGGCTCAATCGTCATCAAAACCGACTGGCTGAGGGCGTCATAGTCGTAGCCGCCCTCTAAGCCAAACAAAATGCTTGGCGTCACGCTCAGGCAGTACTGAGTCAAAATGCGGTAGTCAGGGGGCTGTAGCGATATACCCGCTAGCGGGTCAGCCTGATTGGCATCATATCCGGCGCTGACAATCAGCAAGTCGGGCTGAAATGCCTTTAGGCGGGGCACTATCTGCTGCTCAAAGATAGGCTGATAGTCTGCTAGCGTACTCCCCGATGACATCGGCAGATTCAAGACATTGTTGTACGTTCCGGTTTCGCTGGCCTGTCCGGTGCCGGGGTAGCAGGGGGACTGATGCAGAGAGCCGTAGAAAATATCAGGATTTGTCTCGACTAGTGCCTGGGTGCCGTTACCGTGATGCACATCCCAATCCAGGATAGCCACTCGCCTGATGCCAGCTAGGGTTAGAGCATAGTGGGCCGCGATCGCCCCGTTGGCAAACAGGCAAAATCCCATACCGCGATCGCGCAGGGCGTGGTGCCCTGGTGGACGGGCTAGGGCAAAGGCGGCACACCCGGTTTTCAGCACTTGGTCAACCCCGTCTAGCCATGCGCTCACTGCCAAGAGCGCTACGTCATAGCTACGAGCAGATACTACCGTATCGCCATCAACCCGTCCGCCTCCGCCCCGGCAAAGCTGCAGCAGCGCTGCCACATAGCCAGGACTGTGAATTTGTTCGACCCAGTGCAGGACATCGCCGCGATCGCTTGGTTCGGTAGGTGATCGCCAGTCTAATTGCTCAGCCCAGCTCACCCGCTTTAGAGCTTCTGAGACAGCCGTCAGGCGACCCGCGTTTTCGGGATGATAGCGGCCCGGGTTGTGCTCTAGAAACTGGGCTGAGTAAATAACAGAAACTTTCATAGAGTAGAGTTTGAATCGGATTCAGACAGATGCCTTTAGAGCCACTCTAAACCCTCAGATCACCTATCGCCTACCGCCTAAAATAGGGATAAACGTGATAGAATATCATATGCGGCGACGGAATATTTGCAAATATTCAGCGATCAAATCGCTTTATCACCAGCAATCGACGTTTAACGGCTGAATGCTTGAGATTTTGGAGTTTTTTACTGTATGAGCACCCCTCAAGAGCGGATCGTCCCCACAGATCTGCGCAATGAGATGTCTCGGTCTTACCTAGAGTACGCCATGAGCGTTATTGTAGGCCGAGCCTTACCAGACGCCAGAGACGGCCTTAAGCCTGTGCATCGTCGCATTCTCTATGCCATGCATGAGCTAGGGCTATCAGCAGATCGACCCTTTCGTAAATGTGCCCGTGTGGTCGGGGAAGTGCTGGGTAAGTACCATCCCCACGGCGACACGGCAGTTTACGACGCCCTAGTGCGGATGGCTCAAAATTTCTCAATGCGATCGCCGCTGATTAACGGGCACGGCAACTTTGGCTCGGTAGATAACGATCCGCCAGCCGCTATGCGCTACACCGAGTGTCGCCTGCAGGCGCTGACCAGCAACGCCCTGCTGCAAGACATTGAGTCTGAAACCGTTGACTTTGTTGACAACTTTGACGGTTCGCAGCAAGAGCCGATTGTCATGCCCGCGCGCATACCGCAGCTATTGCTCAACGGCTCCTCAGGGATCGCGGTCGGCATGGCCACCAATATCCCGCCCCACAACCTAGGCGAACTCCTTGACGGCGTCATTGCGCTGATTCACAATCCAGATCTCACCGACGCTCAGCTGATGAGCTACGTTCCGGGGCCAGATTTCCCGACAGGCGGGCAGATCTTGGGCACCAGCGGCATCTACGAAGCCTATACCACCGGGCGAGGCTCTGTGACCATGCGCGGTGTCACCACAATCGAAACCATTGAGCATCAGGGTCGCCCCGATCGTGAAGCCATCATCATTACAGAGCTGCCTTATCAGACTAATAAGGCAGCTCTGATTGAAAAATCGCCGACATGGTTAACGATCGCCGCATTGACGGCATCTCTGACATTCGGGATGAAAGCGATCGCGACGGTATGCGTATCGTCATTGAGCTAAAGCGCGATGCCTATCCCCGCGTGGTGATTAATAATCTCTACAAGCAGACACCGCTGCAGAACAACTTCGGCGTCAACATGCTGGCGCTGGTCAACGGTGAGCCACAGCTCCTGAGTCTAAAGCGAATGCTGGAGGTTTTCCTTAGCTTTCGCATTGAGACGATCACCCGCCGGACTCAGTTTGAGCTACGCAAAGCTGAAGAACGCGATCATATTTTGCAGGGCTATCTGATTGCGCTGGACAATCTAGACGCCATCATCAACCTGATTCGTCATGCTGCTGACGCCCCCATTGCTAAGCAAGAGCTGATGGATTCCTACGGGCTTTCTAGCAATCAGGCAGACGCTATCTTGCAGATGCAGCTGCGCCGTCTGACCGCACTGGAAGCCGAAAAAATTCAGCAGGAACACGAAGCCCTCCAGGAAAAAATTGCCGACCTGCAAGATATCCTGGCACGGCGCGAGCGGATTCTAGACATTATTGAAACAGAACTGGCGCAGATCCGTGCTGCCCACGCCGATCCTCGCCGCACCATCATTGAGCAAGCTGAAGGAGAGCTGACTGACATTTCCCTGATTGCCAACGAGCAGGTCTTGCTGTTGGTCACCGAGCAGGGCTACATCAAGCGTATGCCTGTCGATACCTTTGAAGCCCAGAGCCGAGCTACCCGAGGCAAATCAGGCACGCGGATGAAAGACGATGATGTAATTGACCACTTCATCACCTGCTGCACCCACGATAATGTTCTGTTCTTTAGCGATCGCGGCGTCGCCTATTCAGTCCCGGCATATCAAATTCCGGTGGGTTCTCGCACCGCACGCGGTATTCCAATTGTGCAGATGCTGCCCATTCCCCGCAATGAAAAAATCACCTCGGTCTTAGCAGTTTCTGAGTTTACTGACGATGAGTACCTGATCATGCTGACCCAGGGTGGCTATGTCAAAAAAACTGTCTTGGCTGCCTTTAGCAATATCCGCGCCAACGGCCTAATTGCTATCTCACTAGAGGAAGGTGATCAGCTACGCTGGGTGCGGCTGGCCAGAGAAAGCGACAGCATTTTGATTGGTTCGCGTCAGGGCATGACCATTCACTTCCAGGCTGACCAAACTCAGCTGCGTCCCCTAGGTCGGCCTACACGTGGCGTGCGGGCCATGTCTCTAAAAGACGGCGATGAGCCTATTAGCATGGATATTCTGCCTGCCCAAATTGTGGCTGAAGTGGTTCAGGCTAATGAGTTCGAGAGCGATGAAGAGGCTGAAGATTTAGAACTCGACTCTAGCAGTCAGGTGGGGCCTTGGGTTCTGGTTGTCACGAGTGGCGGACTGGGCAAGCGGGTGCCAGTGGCTAAGTTCCGCTTGCAAAACCGGGCCGGCATGGGTCTACGGGCGATCAAATTCCGCAAAGAGCAGGATCGTCTGGTGGCCCTACGAATTGTCCATGAAGAAGATGAGATGCTGATTGTAACCAGTCGGGGCATTATTATTCGTCAGGCCGTTGATGCCATCTCTACCCAATCGCGGATGGCGACTGGAGTCCAGGTGCAGCGACTGGATGAAGAAGACTCGATCGCGGCTGTGGCCCTGGTTCCTCCTGTGATTGAAGAAGAGATCTTAGAAGCGATGACAGACTAATCCGGCTCACCTTGCAGGCATCTGACCTGCGACTTAAAAACCAGGTTTCTCACGTTAGAGACGCAGGTCTACAGCGCTGATCAGAAACCTGGTTAATACGGCTTACGCTTCTTCGCTTCAACCTCACTACCTGGGACTTCAGGAAGTTTGAAAAAATTCGCCAGGCTCAGAAAGGCAATGACATGTTGCCGTGTTTGAACCTACCTTTGAATGGGAAGATAGACAAACTGAACCGTCAAGGTGACTGCTATGTCCTTTTCTGCCACCCAGCCTCAGCGTCCTGAAACGCCTCTGCATCCGGTTTTTGACCATCCCCGCTACCGACAGGTCGAAGCCTGGCTGGGGCAAGCTTCCCCTGTGGGCAATTCCCCTTTTTTTGAGAAAGATCAGTTTCCCTGGGCCTACGATCTAGAAGCCAACTGGCTTGTGATTCGGCAGGAACTCGATCAGGTTTTACAGCACGTCAATGCCCTGCCCAACTTCAAAGACATCATGCCGCGCCAGCAGCGCATCAGCCCAGACGATGGCTGGAAAACCTATTACTTCTGTGCCTTTGGCTTTATCGCTACCCAAAACTGTCAGCAATGTCCAGAAACCTGGAAGCTGCTGCAAAATATTCCTGGCCTGAAAGTTGCTTTCTTTTCAATTTTGGCTCCTGGCAAGCATATTCTGGAGCATCGGGGCAAGCACAAGGGCTTAATTCGCTATCACCTAGGGCTAATTGTGCCGCAGCCCCAGACCAAATGCGGCATTCGGGTAGGCAATCAGATTGCTCACTGGGAGGAAGGGGAAAGCCTGATTTTTGATGATACCTACTACCACGAAGCCTGGAACCGCTCCGATCGCTATCGGGTAGTTCTATTCCTCGATATTGCCCGACCTTTTTACTTTCCTCTATCGTGGGTAAACGGACTGGTTTCTCGGCTGCTGGTGCTGTCGCCGTTGGTCAAACAGGCTAAGGCCAATTATGCCCATTGGGAAAAACAGCATGAGCAAGCCAAACAGTCATCACAAACGCTGTCTGTGCCGTCTGAAAAGTCGCTAAACGATCGCTGAGAGAATTGAGATTATGGCTTTAATCCGACAGCTAAAACTGCTGTCTGACTCTAGTTGTGCGATCGCTGGGCCAGTTTCTGTCGTCATACCGATCTACAACGAAGTTGAAAGCCTGCCGCTGCTAGTTGCCACGATTGAGCAGGCAATGCAAGGCATCGAAGTCTATGAAGTTATCTGCGTGGATGATGGCTCTAGTGATGGCTCGGCTGACTGGCTGCGACAGTATGCCCGCGATCGCGCTAATTTCAAGGCTATTTTGCTGCGGCGCAACTACGGTCAGACGGCGGCGATGGCGGCTGGCTTCAACCATGCCCAGGGCGAATACATCATCACCCTCGACGGTGACTTGCAAAACGATCCGACCGACATTCCCAGGCTGCTCTCTAAGCTAGAGGCAGGCTATGACCTCGTCAGCGGCTGGCGTCAGCAGCGCCAGGATCACCAGCTCACACGCCTGCTGCCCTCCAAAGTCGCCAACTGGCTGATCAGCTGCGTCACCGGCGTAGAGCTACACGACTATGGCTGTTCGCTCAAGGCATACCGGGCCGAAATCTTACGGGATATGCATCTCTACGGTGAGCTGCATCGGTTTTGCCAGCTCTGGCTTTTATTGAAGGGGCTAGAATTACCGAAATAGCCGTCAATCACCACCCTCGTCGCTTTGGCAAAAGCAAGTACGGGTTAGGCCGCACGCTGCGAGTCGTGATGGACTTGTTGACTATCTACTTCATGAAGCGGTTCCTAACTCGCCCCATGCATGTCTTTGGCTCATTTGGTTTGGTGTCGATGCTGGTGGGACTGGTCATCAGCTTTCACTTGGCCTGGGTCAAGCTGGTGGGCAGTCAGGATATCGGCGATCGCCCGCTGATGTTTTTAGCAATTGTGTTGTTTTTGACCGGGATTCAGCTTTTTAGCTTTGGCCTGCTAGCTGAGCTGGTAATGCGTACCTACCATGAGTCACAGCAGCGGCCTATCTATCGGGTGCGCGAGGTGGTAGGCAGCAGCCAGCTGAAGGCTACTGACTGAGCAGATCTGACTTAGCGATCGCGGGGATAAGCACTTGCTCAATATCTGCCAAATATCTAGAAACCAGGGCTTCGTCTTGAGGATGAATGGCCTTGAGCAGGGTCATACGCCAGTGAATCGACTTTTGCAGTTCTTGAAGCTCCTGGTTAAGCACCCTAACTCTGTCTTGCTCTTGAGCGAGGATAGCCGCCGCTAAGTCTGCTTCGAGCGGAGTCCGTTCGTGCTGAAGCATGGCTGCAGCCGCTTGCATCTGCGTCGCTACGCCTCCCGACTTGACCACGCAAAAGATTTCCATCAGACGGCAGTAGGGCTGCCACAAATTTTCTTGCATAGCTAGCTCAGGCTGACGCTCTCTAGCAGTCTGCTGCCACCAGCTTAGAATCTGCTCAATTTGGGCTGCTGTAAAGGTCGGGCTTTGCGCCTCTGTCAGCTCTGAATCGTTAAACTCTGAATTGATAGGCATAGAGAATTGCTCAAAACATCAGCCAGTTACAGTTAATTTATTAAAATTTATTGAGAGACACAAATACTGGCCCCGTTTATGAATACTGCTAAAGACACTTTGTTTGAGCGCTTTCTGGCTCCTGCTTTCAATCTGCTGCTCGATCGAGAGGCCCTGCTACACTACCGTAACAGCATTGACTGGGAACAGGCCCGCGATCGCCTAGAGCGCCCAAACTTCTCTTACCCCAGCTACTATCAGCAGCAAAATTTTCACGGCATCAAAGGCGGCTATCTCACGCCTGATGCAGCCGTCACCTACGATCCCGTCACCCAGTACGTACTGCCCCCCAACGAAACCTGGGTACGACAGGCTCTAGTAGAGCGAGTACAGGTTAAGCCACGGCGCATTTTAGATCTGGGCTGCGGCACCGGATCAACTACGCTGCTGCTGAAGCAGGCTTTTCCTGAGGCTGAAGTCATTGGCGTGGATCTTTCACCTTATATGCTTAAGGTTGCCGAAGACAAAGCCCAACGGCAAGGGCTGGAGATTGCTTTCATCCACGGACAGGCAGAGACCACAGGCTTGCCAGCCGCCAGCTTTGATTTAGTCACGGCTAGTTTGCTCTTTCACGAAACGCCGCCGCAGGTATCTGAGCGGATTTTGCAAGAAGCCTTACGACTGCTAACATCTGGCGGAGAAGTCCTCATCTTAGATGGCAGTCAGGCTACTCTGCGGCAGGCTACCTGGCTGATGGATATTTTTGAAGAGCCTTACATTCAAGACTATGCTCAGCACAGCGTTGATGCCTGGCTAGGGGCAGTAGGTTTTGGCGCAGTCCGCACCGAAACCGTTTGGTGGGTGCATCAGGTCAGCCGGGGCGTTAAGCCCATCACTGGACGAAAGCCTCAGTGGTCGGTCAATGTGACCGAGATCACAGGGGCTACAGCAGGCGGAGTCGCTTAGCCTTTAAACGCAGAGCCATACGCTCTAATGCTGGCTCTGAGGCGTCGGCCAGTTCACGCTTCTAAGATGACTAGAGAATGATAAATTTTGGCTATGAGCAGAACTTGAAACTCAAAACTTACGCCTACTTCAATGCCCCTCAAAGCAGTTTTATTTGATTTCAATGGTGTCATCCTAAAAGACGAGGCTATTCATCAACAGCTGATTCAAGAGCTACTGATTGCCGAGAATATGCGGCCTGATCCGGCTGAGTATGTGAAGTTTTGTCTGGGTCGCAGCGATCGCGCCTGCCTAAGCGAACTGCTTTCTCAGCGGGGCCGGGTAGTGACCCCTGCCTACCTCGACCGCTTGGTGGCGCAAAAAACTGAAGCCTATCTAAAGCAGCTAGCTGCGATCAAAAAGCTGCCTTTGTTTCCCGGCGTCACTGATCTAATTTTTAAGATTCGGGCGGCTCAGCTCAAAATGGCGATTGTTTCTGGAGCACAGCGAGCCGAAATTGAAACGGTGCTGCAGCGAGCTAACCTGGCCGAACACTTTGGGGTCATTGTCTCAGGCAACGATCTACCCGTTGCCACCAGCAAGCCTCAGCCCGATGGCTATACCTTAGCTGTCGAGAGGCTCAGCCAAGCTTTTCCTGATCTGGAATTGAGTGCTGCTGATTGCCTTGCTATTGAAGATTCTTTTGCCGGGATTGAAGCTGCTAAACTAGCCAAGATTCGAGTTGTGGGCGTCGCCCATACCTATCCCTTTCGGATGATGCATCGCCGAGCAAACTGGGCAGTAGACTATTTATTTGAGGTTGACCTAGATTATATTCGCGCTATCTATGATCCAACTTTTGCTCTGCCTACAGTTGACTGAAGCATCTAGTGCATTGTCACAGCTATAAATTAAGGTTGGTAGTCAGTGCTTTAGCGCTGAAGCGCTAACTACGAACTATGCATCACCCTAAAATTAAGTGTTGACGCTGCACTAGTTTGCTAAGAGGATTTCGTTTTCGTAGAAGCAAAATAGGGGTTGCCCGGTTTCATCGGCATAAGTTTCAGCTGTTTCGGGATCATACAGATACACCAAAACTTCTATGCCTCCACTGGCAGATTCACCTGCAACCAGTCCAACGACAGTCCCATAATCATAGCTCCGATCTGAGGCCGCCGGAGAGAAGGGACGCTTCAAACGCACCCTTGCACCTACCTTCAAACTGCCCGACTCAGATCTAAAAGCCAAGCTGCTTTTTCTTTTGTTTAAGGGATCTCCAGGCGGCTTTGACTGCTTGATCAGCTTCATGAGGAGTAAGTTTTTCTGCGGTTTGTAGATTAAAGGTGTAGCTGACCCGCAGTGAAAACATCTGCAGTTCAGCGTCAAAGGCTATATTCTCAGAGGCTACCTGATCATAGTAGCGAGAGCGTGAGAATAAGAAATCAGAGAGATGCATCAGGTCAGTTGAAGTATAAAAAACTTCTCTTTAACCTAATCTTAACCCGTGGTTAAGCTGTGTCAGCACTTTGTCAAAAAAGTATATTTTTTGGCAGAGTGTTATTTTCAATTTGCCCAGACAAACCGCTGATTGCTCACAGACGGGTGACGCTGTAGCTGAGACTGTGGGTTTGTAAAGTAGTTTGTGTCAAGCGTGGGATCGTCACACAGGGAACCTGCCTTCAAACTCAATAGCGAAACGATTTAACGCACCTTTCCAATCTCGAATTGGCATCGTCCATTTTTTTGAGATGTTAGCAATCGCTAGATAGATCACCTTCATCGCGGACTCGTCAGTCGGAAAGGAACGGTGGTTTCGCAAGACTTTACGCAAGGTCATATTCAGCGACTCAATGGCCTAATCACAAA
>JAAUQI010000111.1 GCA_012032345.1 Leptolyngbyaceae cyanobacterium RM1_1_2
GAGTGGGCTGACGGGCGACCGGGTGCGCGTCGTGATTACCGGGACAGATGCCGCACCGACCGCGCAAATCAACGTAGCAGGAACTGAACTAACGTTGAGTGTAGTGCGGGGTGTTGCTCAGTTGGGCGAGACTGACAATGCTTTGAGAATTGTGGTCACGGGTGAAGAAGATGAAGGCTACAATCCATCGGCTGCGAGTACGGCAACGCGGACAGATACCCCGTTGCGAGATATTCCTCAGTCGATTCAAGTGGTTCCTCAGCAGGTGATAGAAGATCGCGGGGTAGATACTGTGATTGAATCTGTAGAGACCGTTAGCGGTGTGGGCTATAACGGCGGATTTGCAGGCGCACCTACTGGCAGTGTCACTTATTAGACTGGGTTTCTCAGTCTCAGCAGTTTCGCGATGGATTTCGAGATACCGACCGAACCGGATTAACCGGTATTGGAACTGTTGAACAAATAGAAGTGCTAAAAGGCCCTGCGTCTGTCTTATTTGGCGCTGTAGAACCCGGCGGCATTCTTAACGTGGTTACCCGCCAACCCTTGAGCGATCCTTTTTATAGCGTTTCGTTTGAGGCTGGTAACCGAAACTTGTACCAGCCGAGCTTCGATCTTTCTGGGCCGTTAGACGAAGATGAAAACGTTCTTTATCGGCTCATCGCCAGCTATCGCAGCTCGGATAGTTTTCAGGAGTTTGCCGATTCGCAAATCACCACTATTGCCCCTTCACTTTCTCTGAGCTTTGGAGATAGAACAGACCTAAACCTGTATTACGAATACATTGACTATTCTGCCAGTCCACCCGAAGATTACTCCGTTTTGTTCGACGATGGTAGTAGACCTTCAAGAGATTTTTACTTAGGCTATCCTGATTTTCTTCTAGAAATTTAACGACTCAAAAATTTGGCTACGCTCTGAATCATGAATTCAACGACGCTTGGCAGATTCGTAATAACTTTTCTGCGAATGTTAGTGATGCTAGAGACTCACAGACTTCTCCTATCTCAGCGATAGATAACCGCTTTGTAGAACTGGGTGCTGCCGAGCGCGAGTTTGGAAGAGACAGCTTCTCTGGAAATATTGACCTGATAGGGGAGTTTGACACAGGATCAGTATCACACCAGCTACTTGCAGGATTTGATGTTAGCTACACAGAAGATTTCTTTGCCTTTTCGACAGCTGAGAACCCACCTAGATTAGATGTTTTAGATCCAAATTACAATGTGCCACGGCCTGACAATTTTGTTCCCGCTTTTAGAGATGACAATTTTTCTACGAGGTATGGAATTTATTTGCAAGACCAAATTGATCTGCTCGATAATTTAAAGTTTTTGATTGGTGGCCGCGTAGACTGGATCTCACAGAGAACTGAAGTCCCTGACGAACCCACGCAAAGCCAGAATGATAGCGCTTTTAGTCCCCGAGTTGGGTTGGTCTATCAGCCGAGTGATACGATCTCTTTGTACACTAGCTTCAGTCAGTCTTTTGTACCTACCTTTGGGTCTAATCCTGACGGCAGCGTATTTGAACCCAGTAGGGGCACACAGTATGAAGTTGGCATCAAAACCGACATCATAGAAAATGTTCTTTCAGCCACGCTGTCAGCCTATCAAATCAACAAAACAAATATTACAACGCCCGATCCCAATAATCCTGACTTTTCTATTCAAATTGGCGAGCAAAGAAGTCGAGGCGTAGAACTCGATGTCGGCGGCGAAATTTTGCCTGGGTGGAATATTACTGCGGCTTATGCCTATACAGATGCAGAGGTGACCGAGGACAATTCGGTATCTGTTGGAATCAGTTGGTGAATGTGCCTAAAAATCAGGCGAGCTTGTGGACAACCTATGAACTGCAAGCGGGAGATTTAGCAGGTCTTGGATTCGGCTTAGGGCTGTTTTATGTGGGCGATCGCCAGGGTGATCTAGACAACTCGTTTACACTATCTGACTATCTTCGTACTGATGCAGCGCTTTTTTATCGAAGGGATAGCTTCAACGCAGCGCTCAACTTCCGTAACCTGTTTAATACAGATTATTTCCGAGCGTCTGATGGTGGCAACTTATTTCTCTTTAGAGGAGAACCCTTTACGGTTACAGCTTCTATTGGTTGGGAGTTTTAGTGATCCATGATTTATCAGTTGGGCTTAGCTATGGCTGCGATCTCGTCAAGTTTGCGGACGCTTGCAATTCATCTCATACAGTTACACCATCACAGCGTTCGATTGACTGCCTTAGCTGCGATCACAGCACTATCTATTGCAGCCTGCCAAAGCAGAACCGTACCCAATCAATCATTGCCGCTAGCCCCATCAACCTGCCACATGGTTGAGCACGCTATGGGTGAAACTTGTGTGCCTAACGAGGCTAAACGGATCATCGCTTTATATACACCTCCTCTCGCCGCTTTACTCGCTTTGGATATAAAACCGATAGGGCTGGCCCCAGTCACAGGCGTCACTGATGAATTTCCATCTTATTTGGAAGGCAAAGTCGAGGGCATAGAAATTGTAGGGATTGATGATGAGCCTAATTTAGAAAAAATCATTCAGCTCAAGCCCGATTTAATTTTGGGTTGGGATCACCACGAAAAGGCGTATCCGATGCTTTCCCAAATTGCGCCTACTTTACTGACACAACCCAACAGAGAGGCGTCCGCTTGGGATGACTGGAAAGTATACTTTCGTTTTGTAGCCGAATCCCTCGGAAAACAAGACATTGCCCAACAAGTATTAGACAAATACGATCAGCAGATTGCGCAAGTAAAAGCCACTATCGGCAATCAGTATGCGAATAAAACCATCTCTGTCACACAAGTAACTGAAGAATACGGCATTGAAACGTATACTAAAAACTCTTTTTCAGGCTCGATTCTATCAGAACTCAATTTGCAACGTCCAGAATTCCAAGATGTTGTCAAACCTCGTGGTGTAATTGAGGCAATCTCATCTGAAAAACTAGAGCTGATCGATGGCGATATTTTGTTTGCTCTAAGTTTTTCAGATGCCGATCGGGAAATGCTAGATGATCTATTAAAAGAGCCGCTATGGAGAACGCTTAAAGCCGTTCAGAATAATCAGATCTATCTTGTAGACGGCTGGACTTGGGTTGTAGCGAATCCTCTAGCTGCTGAGGTTGTACTCAATGATATTCGTAATGCTCTTGCTGGTACGCCTTAATACACACCACTGGATGCAGTCTCTATGTTGAAGATAAAAACTCAGCAGACCCTTCCTCAATCAAATTCTTCAATATAAGTTCCTCGGTAAAATGATCTCGACTCCTCTCTGGCGGCTTTTGCGCTACGGCAAACCCTATCGCGCTCGAACGGGAATCGCGATCGCAGCTTCAATACTGAATACTCTGTTCGATCTCGCACCACCCTACCTCATTGGCTTGGCCGTTGACGTTGTGGTTTCGCCTCAAGTCTCTCTTTTACACCGCGCAGGTGTTTCTTCTGCTTCTGCTCAGCTCCTCGTCTTATCATTACTTACCGTCCTAATTTGGGGTCTAGAATCCCTCACTCAATACATTGCCGATCAAATCTGGCGCAACCTTGCTCAAACTCTCCAACACGAACTGCGCATTGATGCCTACAGCAA
Organism: Leptolyngbyaceae cyanobacterium RM1_1_2; assembly: GCA_012032345.1. Classification (GTDB taxonomy): domain Bacteria; phylum Cyanobacteriota; class Cyanobacteriia; order Phormidesmidales; family Phormidesmidaceae; genus Sphaerothrix. Next base: position 3,605 of record JAAUQI010000111.1, read on the forward strand.
TCTGCAAGCGCTTGATCTGGTCTATTTTGAAGATCGTAGTACCGGGACTCTGCTTTCTATTCTCAACGATGACGTTAACCAGCTAGAACACTTTCTCAATACCAGCACACGAGATCTCATCAGCTTTTTCACCCGAGTCATTGCCGTCAGTGCCAGCTTCATTCTGCTAGCCCCTCGCATTGCATGGCTAGCCATGCTGCCTGTTCCCTTCATTCTATGGGGTACTTTCGCCTTTCAGTCACGGCTTGCTCCTCGCTATGATGCCGTCCGCGAGCAGGCTGGATTCATCAGCGATCGCCTCACCCATAATCTCACGGGCATCGCCACGATTAAAAGCTTTACGACCGAGACTTTTGAGCGCGATCGCCTCCACCAAGAAAGTGACGCCTACCGCAAAATCAATGGCCGGGCGATCGCACTCAGCGTCGCCATCCAGCCCGTCTTGCGATTTCTAATTCTGTTGGGCTTTGTCAGCACGCTGTATTTAGGAGGCAAAGAAGTACTTGTGGGTCGGCTAAGCGTCGGCACCTACGGCTTCATGGTTTTCATTGTGCAAGACTTACTGTGGCCCTTCACCGAACTCAGCGAGATTATGGACGATTATCAGCGGGCAATGGCCTCTGTTCGTCGCATTTTTGGGCTGCTAGATATGCCCGTATTGATGTCTCCTCACGGCCTCAATACAACAGTCAAGCCCATTAAAGGCGCAGTCGAATTCAACGCCATTACCTTTGCCTACCGCCTCCATCATCCTATCCTGAAAAATCTCTCTTTGACCGTACCTGCTGGAACTACTATCGGCATCGTCGGTGCAACTGGCTCGGGCAAAAGCACCCTGACAAAGCTGTTGCTACGTTTTTACGATGTACAGCAAGGCCAAATTCTGATCGATGGAACTGATCTTCGAGACTTTGACCTAAAAGCCTTGCGCCGTGCGATTGGCTGGGTCAGTCAGGATGTGTTTTTATTTCACGGCACTATCGCAGAAAACATCGGTTACGGCAGCTTTGAGGCGACTCATGAACAGATTATGCAAGCCGCCAAACAAGCCGCCGCCCACGCATTTATCATCCAGCTTCCTCAAGGGTATGAGACGGTTGTGGGAGAGCGGGGGCAAAAGCTTTCTGGTGGGCAAAGGCAGCGAATTGCGATCGCCCGCACCATTCTCAAAAATCCGCCCATTCTCGTACTCGATGAAGCGACCTCAGCCGTTGATAATGAAACTGAGGCGGCTATTCAGAAGTCTTTAGCCGTGATTACTCAGGGGAGGACGACAATTGCGATCGCCCATCGCCTTTCGACCTTGCGTCATGCCGACTGTATTTATGTCATGGCACAAGGCCGAATCATCGAGCAGGGTACTCACTGTGAACTGTTAGCTTTAGGTGGTCAATACGCCCAGCTCTGGCAGGTACAGTCGGGAGCTGATGGGCAGAAAATATGCTGAGACAACGATTGCGGTCGCTGGCTCTGCGGCAGACTGTCGGAGCGATCGCTAACCGCCCTAGGCGGCGGGCTATTTATTATTTTTGCGCTGTTAAACCTCTTATCCTAAACTCCAGAAATTAGAATTCTTTCGATGGGCAAGCCATGGGCAACATAGTTGGTTCGAGCCCGGTTTATCCTTCGTCATCGGGCACTTCGAGCACAGGCTCGGGTTCGTAAACGGGCTCAGGCTCATACACCGGCTCAGGTTCGTAAACGGGCTCGGGCTCATACACCGGCTCAGGCTCATATACCGGTTCGGGTTCATAGGCGGCGGGCGTCGGGTTCT
>JAAUQI010000006.1 GCA_012032345.1 Leptolyngbyaceae cyanobacterium RM1_1_2
TGGGAGAGTGGGGGAGTGGGAGAGTGGGAGAGTGGGGGAGTTTAGCTGGTGAGGCGCTGGTAGGCTGTGGCTAAAGCTTGGCGATCGCCTACGTTACCGGGGAACAAAACTACGGGCAGGTTAGGCCACTGGGGATGGGTGGGTGGCGTGCGCACAATGGAGACACCTGGGAGAATCTGGCCGAGCAGCCGCGCTGTCCTCAGGGCTAGTCCCTGGCTGAGGGTGTCGTTTGAAGTGATGCCGCCTTTGCTGATTAAAAAGCTGATGTCAGCAGGGCAGCCGCGCAGAATATCCATCAGCAAGGCTGAGACCCGAGCACCAAACGCCAGCCGCGTCTGAATATCGGCAAACGTCAGTTCTTGGCGGCTGGTGTAGACAACGGCAGTTTTGCCCTGATGGTGGGCCATATTCACACCTTTTAGCGTGTCTTGCAGCAGCTGTAGGTACGACTCAGGCTGCTGCTGTAGGCGGGTAACCTCTACCTCAATCCCGACTACACTGGGCTGCTCTAGCAGAGGCTCTAGCTGCTGCGTAGTTTTTTTCACATGAGACCCCACCAGTACCACTCCCGGCTGGGAACTACGGCGATAGGTGGCCATATCGTCTGGCTTAACGGGCTGGGGCGGGAGCTGGGCTAAAGCGGTGAGAATGCTGGCGGCGCTGCGGCAGAGAAACTTTTTGCCCTCAGCGGCAGCTGCTAGAAGATCCTGGGCAAAGCTATCGAGGTCAGCCTGGCTTTCGCCGTCTACGGCAACGCAGATATTGTTGTCCAGATGCCTTAGGCGATCGCGAGTGCCCTGGCGGATTTCACTCAGCAAAAAGCGCTCCACTTGGCCAGATTGAATCCGACCCTGGGTTTTTTCGGCAACGTAGTCGGGCAAATAGCTGTGGTGATAGCTGAAGACAGAATCTTGGGCAAATTCGGTTTTGTGAACCGGGGTTTCAACCCCGTCTACCAGCAGGTAGTGGATGCTGTCGCGGGTGATGCGACCGCCCTCAAAAAAAGCGGGTATGAGAAAATGAGCGTCAAAAGGGCCGAGTTCTTCAGCGATCGCGTCGGTTTCTATAGGATAGTGGCCTCGCAGGGTCGAGTCAGAGCGGCTGACAATCAGATAGTCTTGCAGATTAACCTGGGCGATCGCGGCTTTGAGATGTTGGCAAACCTGCCGCGTCACCGCATCGGCCTCTGAAGCAGGCAAAGCCCGCGTGTTCGTCAGCACAAAAAAGATAGGAGCGCTGTCTTCTAGACCCAAACACAGGGTTTCAACATCCCAGCGCAGCAGCAGCAGGCAGCTATGAACCGTCTGCGATCCTGTAGGGTCGTCGTCTAAAACAATAATTTTGGGCCTAGACATGGGCGCAGACTTTATATTCCCTAAGCACCTTATCACGCGAGGCCGAAGTCGCGCGATCGCCTATCGTTTATCCCCTGTCACCTAATAATTGATAAATGTCTGGTTTGCAGCTGACTGCCCGCCTACTTAAAGGCATTTCTAAAAGCATTGGGCAAAATTGCGATCGCCACATCCAGAGAACCGAACCTCGATTGCCAAGTCTGTTTGCTAGGCTATGTTTACTAGGTTTTGTGCCCTCAGGCAGTTTTGCGTGAGCTAGCCCATATTCTTCAGTTGCTAAGTGACCCCTAAAAATTTCAGCACTTCGATAGCGAATCGTTTGGTGAGGAGGACAGCCGATGGCTGCGACTGACTTCAAAGATTATTATGCTGTTCTGGGCGTGAGTAAGTCGGCTAGCGCTGACGAAATCAAGCGAGCTTTTCGCAAGCTAGCCCGCAAGTACCACCCTGACGTAAATCCAAACGACAAAGCAGCAGAAGCTAAGTTCAAGGAGGTCAGCGAAGCCTATGAGGTTTTGTCCGACGACGACAAGCGGCGCAAGTACGACCAGTTTGGTCAATATTGGAAACAGGCAAGTCAGGCAGGCTATCAGGGAGCGCCGGGTGACTTTGGCGGTTTTGACTTCGGTGCCTATGGCAGCTTTGAAGAATTTATTAGCGAACTGCTAGGCCGCATGGGAACTGGAGCAGCCCCAGGTGGGCAGCGGCAGACGTACAGCTACCGAACTCCTCCCGGTGGTACTGGGTTTGGTTCAGGGTTTTCAGGATTTGACGGCGGCTTTCCGACCGGAGCTGCTTCTGGTTCTCCTTTAGACCAGGAAGCCAATATTTCTTTGAGTTTAGGTGAAGCTTTTCAGGGTACTCAAAAGCGTCTGCGGATCGGCAGCGAAGTTGTCGATGTTCGGATTCCGCCAGGAGCTAAACCCGGCACCAAAATTCGGCTGCGGGGCAAGGGCAGTTACGATCCGCGTACCCAGCAGCGAGGCGATGTCTATCTAACTGTAGAGCTGCTGGCCCACAATTTCTTTCAGTTTGAGGGGGATAAACTGGTTTGTGAAGTGCCAATTGCACCCGATGAAGCAGTATTGGGTGCAAAAATTGAAGTTCCTACCCCCGACGGTCTGGTAACAGTGAACGTGCCTGCTGGCATTCGTTCGGGGCAGTCGCTGAGGCTGCGGGGTAAAGGCTGGCCCGACCGTAAAGGCGGACGCGGCGATCAGTTAGTAAAGGTCTTAATCGTCGCGCCCAAGGATTTGACGACTGCTGAGAAAGAACTTTACGAGAAAATTCGAGATCAGCGCAGATCTAATCCCCGGCAGAGCCTGCAACAGATTACCTTATAAAATTTTGCCGTCGCCGCTGCTCAGCTCCCAAAGCCGTTATTTCTACGTAGCCACTAAGCCCACAGTAACCTGTTTGTGCACCATGACTGCATCCCGACCGAAGATCAAGAGGCATAACGACAAGCTCACTCGCCGCCGTTATTCATAAGGAAGCTGAGGTCGGACAGAAAACATTTTTATGCAGCTTTCGAGGTTTTGGTTCGGCGGCATTGATAAATTGATGTGTTCAAGCCATCTTGAAAATGCCCTGAAGTCTTGGCGATTCGAGTCATCTATTGCACAGAACGTATCCATCCATCTCAACAACTGTGCGTATTTCGTAATCGGCAAGCTCACGCTTCAAAGGGCGCGGGGCACATTCATCAAGTAGGATTCGCATAAGCTGTCAACATTTCCTTTGCTAATCAAGGGCCGCGATCGCCCGCTATGGAGCCTGGAAGAGGAGCTGGCTGGCCATCCGCCGCATTCTGCGGTGCCACCCCTTTCATCCGGGGGGCTATGACCCCGTGTCAGAGGTGTTTTGGACGGTCGATACCATGCCCCTGAGCCGCGCTATTGAGAAATCTGCCCAAGCCGGGCCACTCAAGCGGTGGCGCGATCGCTAACGGTTCAGCCGCCCTAGCCAAACCGAAATTTCTGTGTTAATCTTTGTAAAGAAGGCTTGAAAAAGTAAAGCTCTTACACACTCGGAGATTGATGGTCATGGAGAACAGCGAAAGCAAGTTTGGATTTGTTAACTTTGCCGAAACCTGGAACGGTCGCTTGGCCATGCTGGGTTTTGTGATTGGGGTTGCTACCGAGTATTTGACCGGCCAGGGCATTCTGTCGCAAATTGGCCTGATGTAAGCTACTGAGCCAACTCCAAGATTTCTTCAGCCGGGGTGTGTCATTGCACCCCGGTTTTTTCGTCTCGTCTACACCACTGACCACACCAACACCTCCCCCTGTTGCCCGCCTGCGGTTAAATGTTGTCCTTTGGGATGCCAAGCCAGGCTAGAAAAGCCCTCCTTGACGCCCTCTAAAATTTGGGCAGCATTCACTGCGGCCTGCCCAAAATAATCCAGCCATCCTCCGACAGCGACGCCAAAAAGCTTGTGTCGGGCTGAAACGCCACATCCAGCACGGGGCCATTGTGCAGATCCAGCAGCCAACTTTCCCAGTCCTCTCCTGGCACCAGCATCCCCATCACCACTAGGTCGCGGGTAGCTGCGGCTAAAATCGGCGACTTATCGGCATCGGGGATGTCGGCCCAGGCCAACTGACGCACCTTGCCTGGAAACCCCTGAAGCAGGGTCGGTAAATCTGTCGGGTCAACCGGGGTTTGCCGCAGGCGATGCACCTGTGCCCAGGTCAGCACGTCTACGCTGTTGTCCTGGTTGGCTGAGGCTAAAAATGCCCCCTCCGGCGACCATTGCAAACGCTGACTGGCAGCCAGCAGATCCCACTGGTAGCGGGGCTTTTGCCACTGGGGTATCGCCCAGATGTAAACCTGCTGCTGAGCTGAAACCGCAAAATGATCACCATCGGGAGACCACCCCAGATTTTGAACATGGGCGGGCAGCGCTAAGCTGGCGATGATCTCAGCGCGATCGGCATCCCAAACTTGGACGGTCTTTCCTCAGTTAAAGGCCAGCCAGTTTTTCTGGGGGTGCCACTGTAGTCGATCCACCCAGGCAGAGCCGCATTCCAGGCTATCCAACGGTTGGGGCGACTCCTTGTCCATTTGCCAAAGGGTCACGTTGCCTGATTGCCCCGCCGCCGCCAGCCATTGGCCGTCGCTAGAGAAGCCAATGGTATCGATCGAGAGGCCACTAGCCGGTTCCAGCGGCACTACTAGAGAGTTGTGCAGTAGCGACACTTCGCCACTGCCACTCGCGATCGCCAGGGTATAGCCGACCGGTGACCAGGCTAGAGCGGATACATAATCTGACAGGGCGTGCTGGGCACTGAGCGCTACTAAGGGTTGTGGAGAAAGGGCCATAGCTGGGCCATAGCTAGGCAATTAGCGGGTTCTAAATCGGGGATAGCCGAGTTGAGCTGTCGTATCTGCGATGGTGGTGAACTCAAAGTTCACACTCGTCCACTGGGGGTCTACCTGGGAGGTGTGGCTAAACACTAGGGGCATGCCAAACAGCTTTTGCCCCAGAGGGTAGAGCCGCTTGGGAGCGGTTGATGCTCGGTTAGGGTTGGAGGGTGAGCTTTTCTGAATGCTAAGTAATTGTAGAGCCGCTTGGGAGCGGTTGATGCTCGGTTAGGGCCACCCTCGAATAGAACTTGATAGCGCTGGGCAATGGTGATCTGGGTTGCTCTGCGGCCCTGGTGGTGTAATTGGTCGAGCGCTTCGCCGATCTCAAACCGGAGGCCATCGATGTGAATGTGTTGGCGGTACCATGTCCCCTTCCACTGGTGCCAGCAGCGGCCCGACAGCACATGAACCAACTCGCCCGTGGTGCTGACCTCAAAGGCACCATGCCTAGAGCACAGGTAGGTATCGGTGAGAAACAGGGCCGGAATAATGCGATGGCAGTGAGGGCAATGGATCTCGGGGCCAAAGGCAGGACAGTCGATGGTGGGGTGCAACATGGGGTGTTCTAGTTACTCGGGCAAAATGACGCAATTTTTCTTGGAGTAGCCAATCTGCCCGTTTCGCTCTAACTCCTGCATCAAGCGGGTAACGGTGACGCGGGTGGTGCCAATGGTATCGGCCATATCCTGGTGGGTCAGCCGCAGTTGAATTAAGCACCCCTGCTCGACCGGGTGCCCAAATTTGAGCGATAGCCAATGCAACAGCATGGATAATCGTTGGGGAATCTGCCCCTGCCGCAGTTGAATTAACTCTTGCATTTGCTGTAGATGCGATCGCATCACCTGCTGAAAATTCCAGCATTGCTTGGGGTCGAGCGGCACCGCTTGCACCTTGGTTAAGCACTCAATTTCGCCAGGCTCAATGCAAATCAACGGCTGACCAGTCAGATCGCCACCTCCCCAAAAGCCCAGGGTGATCGGAGTGCCATTCTCTGAAAGGGTAAGCAGCCGCACCGCCCCAGAGTGAATCTGCCAGAGCAGGTTGGCCTCTAGGGGAAGAATCTCTCGTCGCTTGAAGGTGTGCACGAGCGGGCGAGCTGAGGAATTGGCAGGAGCGGCTAGAGTCAACATACAATCACCGAAATAGCGAGCAGCGAAGGGCTAACTGGGCATAAAACTCCTGCTTTGCAAAAGAAATCGCCAGCCTTGAAACCATAGTATTAATGATAATGATTCTTAATTAAGTTGGCCATACGATATTCACTTTTGTTCGGCTAGGGTTGAGGACAAGGCGGAATTCTCGCCAAAATGCCTTTCTGCAAGGGATCAGGACGAGATTGGCGAGGCACTAAGCCATTGGAACTGGCCGCGTATTGGGCTGCCAGTTGCGCGATCGCAGCAGCGCTCTCCAGCGGCGGCAGATCGCCAAACATCAGCGTATTTTTTTGAGGGGCGGCCAGGGCGATCGCACAAAACCGATGGCAGGCGCTGAGACATTCTACGGGGGCAAGGGTGAACTCGGGCGGAAGCTGCCTATGCTGCTGCAATTGCTGCAACTGTTGGAAGAGATGATATCCCCCTCGGTGGCCCAGATGATCTCGCTGGGTTGCTGAAAATGAGCAGGAGGTGCAAACAAATAGGGCATGGTGTGACATGGTTTAGCTCTCTTGAACTGCCTTGATTAGATCCGCTGCGCTGATGTTACCCACGGCTTTATGGATTTTGTACTGCTGTGTCGGCTGGGTGAGGATGATGATCGCCGTTTCTACTGGCGGACAACCCGGCTCTCGGCACTGAAGCTGATTGATCGAAATAGTCGTCTCTGCATCCAACTTGAGTAGGTCAGCAATCTGAGCCTTGAGCTGTTGTAAAACCCCTGGGTCAACGCTGGGTTTGGGTTGAGAAAATAAGTCCATGAGAAGGGGGGAGGGAATGGAGGGTATTAGATACAAGGTGCCAGGTGTCGGGTATCGGGTGTCAGGGGCAAGGCATAGGGCAAAGTCGCAAACCGTAGACCGTGAACCGTGAACCTTATACCCTTCCGCAAACCGTGAATCGTTTAACCCTACACCCTCCTCCTGTCAGCGATCGCTTCTTCCATCAACACCTGCAATTCGGTCAGACCTAGCGCTCCCCTGTCCCCATCCTGACGGGTTCGCACACTGAGGGTTTGCTGTTCCACCTCGCGCTTGCCCACCACCGCTACCACCGGAATTTTCTCCAGTTCGGCGATGCGAATTTGCTTGCCAAGGCGATCGCCGCTGGCATCGACCTCCACCCGATAGCTCTGCTGCTTCAGGGTTTGGGCTACCCCATTGGCATAGTCGCGCTGACCATCGCTGACGGGGAGTAGACGCAACTGCACCGGGGCCAGCCACAGCGGAAAATCTCCGGCGTAGTTCTCGACCAAAATGTCAAAGAACCGCTCCAGCGAGCCAAAAATGGCCCGGTGAATCATGATGGGTTGCTGCCGCGAGCCGTCGGCGGCGACATACTCCATGTCAAACCGCTCGGGCAGGTTAAAGTCTACCTGAATGGTAGAGCATTGCCAGAGGCGACCAATGGCATCGCGAATTTTGATGTCAATTTTGGGGCCATAGAATGCCCCGCCGCCCTCGTCGGTGACGTAGTCCCAGCCCTTGCGGTCTAGGGCTTGAATCGGGGCATTGGTGGCTAAGTCCCATACAGCATCGGCTCCCACCGACTTGGGTGGACGGGTAGACAGGTTGACCTCGTACTCGGCAAAGCCAAAGTCCGACAAAATTTTCTCGGTCAGGTTCAGCACCGCTAGGATTTCGTCGCTCACCTGCTCGGGCAGACAAAATACATAGGCGTCATCCTGGGTAAAGCCCCGCACCCGCATCAGCCCGTGCAGCACCCCAGAGCGCTCGTAGCGATAGACTGTGCCCAACTCGGCCCAGCGCAGGGGCAGCTCTCGGTAGGAGTGCAGCCGATTCTGGTAGGTCAGCACATGGAAGGGGCAGTTCATCGGTTTGAGCTGGTACTGCTGCGCCTCAATTTCCATCTGGTCGAACATGTTGTCTCGGTAGAAGTCAAAGTGGCCCGAGGTTTTCCACAGGTCAAGGTTGTTTCAGGTTCTGCCCTCTGCCCTCTGCCTTCCCCTACGGCGCTTCTCGCCACAGCACCACCAGCGTTCCGGTGGGGTGTAGTGGCACTAGGTTGAGGTATTGCCGCAGGGGGCCGCATTGGGTGGCGATCAGCTGGAGTTGAACCAGGTTGGCTAGGGCCTGGGTGGGGCTGTGGCGGGGCAGTAGCACGAAGGTTTCGAGGAGTCCTCTTTCAGGTCGTTAGGTCATACCTATCGCATTACTCAGGTACATCTACCACCACCGTCGATTCAATCGCCTGACCGTTGTGGATGAGGGCTTCGTGGCTATTGGTAGTGAGGCTGACGGTGATCTCATTGCGGCCTGGGGGCAACTGGGGCCGGTGCAGCCACGGGCCGTAGACCCGAGCACCGCGTTCGCCATTGATAGACAGGTGGCCGTGGCCTGCATTGGGCTGGTTGGCCTGGTTGACCTGCTCTGGCGCAAAACGAAAGTTCGTGGTTTGAATTTCTAAATTCCACCCCCGCACTGAGTCAGGGTGAGCCACCAGGGTAACCGTCGGAACCGGCTGGCCTGCGGGAATTTCAACCGTGCCGTGCCCGTGATCGTGGTTCCCCGCATCTGAATGGCCAGAATTAGCGTGATCACTGGCGTCATGGCTGTAAGGTTGGCTATCGGCAATATTGGGGCCGCCATCGGTGGCGTTAGGGGCTGGGCTGCTACAGCCAAGTGTCAGTCCCACGGTGATCAGCGTGAGGAGAAGATTGGAGTTAGCGGTTGAAAATCGGCAAAAAGACATGGTTTTCTGTAGTAAATCGGGTCAAATTGGTTGGGGTGAGCGTGTTGGTGATGGCCAGAGAGTCATCTTGAGGAGCCAAAATCAGCCTGGAGAGGCGATCGCTCACATTACCCCATCGATATCACAGGACTTTGCCACTCGTTAAGCAACGTCAAAATGTAGTGGTGTAGATGCTGTTCCCCTTGGGCCTGCGCGCAGTCTGCCGCCTGCTGTAAGTCGGCCATCCCGCCCCCTTGGTCTCCTAGCGATCGCCGCAGCAAACCCCGCTTGAGGTAGGTGCGGGCGTGGACAGGGTCGAGCGCCAGCACCTGGTTGAGATCCGCCAGAGCGTCATTTAGAGGCCCCATCTGGTGGCAGGCGCAGCCGTGGTTAAATAGCGCGCGAATATTATGGCTATCGATCGCCAGAGCCTGGTCAAAATCCTGTAATGAAAATTCCCGGTGCGATAGAAGGCAACACCTCGGTTGAGCCGATGTTCTAGCCTGTGGCCATCGAGCTGAATGGCCCGACTACAGTCGGCAATGGCCTCGTCGTAGCGCTCTAGCTGAACCAGGCTAAGGCAGCGATCGCCCCACGCTCTCTCCCGGTCGGCAGAGCCGCTCAGAACCGATTGCCTTTCTGCCGGGTGCGCAGCAATAGGGGCCATAGGGGCAGCTGTGGTCGGCCCCGGCCAGCCCAACCACATACCAGCGCTAGGCAAAGACCAATAATGTTGAATGAGCCCACGGCGATGCCTCCTAGACAAACAAGAAACAGAAAGCCCCAACCCTTTGCAGAACTGGGGCGATTGAACTGGAAATTCAGTGGAAAAACTACCAACCCTGCTCGGCCTGGCTGAGCACGTAGGCCGCCACATCGGCAATATCGTCATCGCTGAGCCGCCCCTTGAAGGCAGGTATCGCTTTTTGCCGTTGGTGACCTGGTTCGCAATGGCCTCTACGGAGGCCATCTCATATTTTTCTAGGTCGGCCTGCTTCAGAGTTTTAGCTCCGTTGACCACATTGCCGCCGCCAATATGGCAAGCGGCGCAGTTGTTGCCAAAAACCTGGCCACCATGACCCAGATCTGCCGCCTGAGACACTGGAGCCATCCACAGGGTAAGGGCGGTTATGACCGCCGCCATTGCCAAAGCAAGTTTTCGTATAGGTTTTCTATCGACAAAATTTCTCTCGCGAAGCATTGTCTGGGAAAGACCCTTGGAAGTCAAAAGACAACCCGTCAACTATTACAGACTGAAAACCTAATTCACTGGCGGAGAATTGGGTTTACGGTATGGGGCAAACCCTTGAACCGTGCACCGTAAACTATGTAGCTTGAACTGTAAGCCTCCCCCTTCATCTCTCTCCCCGATGTCTCCGCTCCCTCGCCATCGACCCCACCAGCTCTCCCTTGGGCCACTAGAGGCTGAAATCCTTGCCATCTTGTGGACTAAGCGCAGCGCTACGGCGAAAGAAATTCATGCCCACATCCTGGCCGACCCCGATCGCGACTTGACCCAGGCTTCGGTGACCACGGTGCTCCAGCGGCTGGCCAAAAAAGGCTGGCTGCGCCGTGAGGCAAAGCCCCAGGGCGCAGGGGGCACACCCGCCGGGTCTATTTTTGGCAGCCCACGGTGTCTCAGCAGGAGGTCAATGTGTTAGCGGCCCACCAGCAGCTTCAGAGTTTTTGGCAGTTGGTAGCCCTGACCTGGTAGCCGCCTTTGCCGACAGCCCGCCTGCGTGCCCTACGCCATGCCCAACAGCCCAGCCGAGGGGAGGAGGAGTAATGCACGGCAGTCTACTATTGCTCACTGGATTAGTAGCGGTGGTGTGGCGGTGGCAGTGGCAATTAACCGCTGGGACCTGGGCCGCCCGCTGGCAGTCGGCCCTAGTTGCCTTTTGTCTACCGCCGTTGATGGTTATGCTCATTAATCTTTGTGGCTTACGTATTTAGGTCTTATGAAGATTGGGTATGAATAGCGGAATCTTAGCGATCGCCCTATTCGTCTTAGGCTATGGGTAAAGTAAGCACAGTGATTATTATTAGAACATGGCTAGTGCCTCTTCTTTCAAACGAAAAGGTAGGCGAAAAAACCCAGAGCAGGCCGCTGAGGACACTGCTGTTGCACTCAGCCCTAAAGAGCTGCGATCGCAGCAGCGACAGGCCAAAAAAGCGCGTAACGACCTGATTACCTACACCATTGCTGCTGTTGCAGTTTGCACGTTCATTGGTCTGCTTATCAGCCTGATTGTAGATCCGGTGCTGGGAGTAGGGGCCGGATTTGGCCTGCTGTGCCTCAGCCTTTCGTTTCGCTATCCGCGTCTGGCAGTGTATGCCTTTGTTGCCTACATTCCTTTTTCAGGCACTGTCACCTATGCTTTGGGCGGCAGCTCCATTTTGCAGCTAGCTAAAGATGCATTTTATTTTCCCGCACGATCGCGGTGTTTCAGTTTTGTCGTCGGCAAGGACTGCCCTTTATTATCCCCAAGTCGTTGAAACTAGCGCTGACGCTGGTGCTGGTACTGACCGGAATGACGCTGTTATTTGTCAACGTACCCCAGCAGTTCAGCGGCGGCGACCAAGCTGTTTTGATTGGGGTTCTAGGGCTTAAAACCCTGATTGGTTATCTGTTTGTGATTCCCTGTGTCTACTACCTGCTGCGCAATCGTGAAGATCTGTACTTTATTTTGCGACTCCAAGTTGTCTTGATTTTGGTTGCCTGCTCTTTGGGACTGGTGCAGTATTTCATGCTCAAAACAGGGATCTGCGCCGGCACCACGGGCACGGGGGCGGCGCTCTTCAAGGCTTCTCTAAAAGCTCGCTGCTTTGTGGGTGGTTCGCTGCTATATACCCCCTCTCAAGGGCAGATTCGCCTGCCAGGAACCTTTGTGGCACCCTGGCAGTGGGGCTGGTTTTTGATTTCGGCAGCTTTCTTTAGCTTTGGGACAGCCTTCAGCGATCGCTCAGCGCTCTGGCGCACGGTGGGTCTGATTTCGATGGTGGCCGTGTTTATTATGGCAGTTTTGTCGGGACAGCGAATTGCGCTGCTGCTGGTGCCGATCACAGTGGTGGTTTTGGCGTTTCTGACAGGTCAGGTAGCTAACCTGAAACGCTTCATGCCTGTCGGCATCCTTTTGGCTGTAATTCTCACCTTTTTGGCAATTCGCAATCCTGATGTCGTTCAGGCTCGACTTGATAGCTTTGAGAGCCGCTGGAACGCCTCCCCGCCGCACCTGTTTATCCGCAACCAATTTTTGTGGGCTATGAAAGAACAGGAGGGCATTCTAGGCAGAGGTGTGGGGCGCGCCACTAACGCAGCCAGAATTTTTGGCGAAGTAGAACTCGTAGAAACCTACCACCCCAAAGTTTTCTTTGAAATCGGCTGGCCGGGGCTGCTCTCAGTGCTGATTCTCTACACCGTATTAACAGTAGCCACCTTTAGAGCTTATCGCTCAACCAAAGATAAAAATCTGCGCGGCTATGCCGCCTCAATGTGGGTTTTTGTGCTCTTTATCAGCTACTTTCCCTATTACTATCCGCTAGACGTTGATCCCGTGAATGTCTACTACTGGCTGGCTGCTGGCATTGCGCTAAAAATTCCTGAGATTGACCAGCGAGAGCGCCTACAGCAGAGTCTCAAAGATCCGACTCAAAGTAGCAAAGCGGCTAAAAAGCTTAAATCGAAGAAAATGGTGGACTTTACCTGATCTGCTAAGGAGATTACACTGTGCCCAGCCCTCTCATTTCTGTCATCATCCCCACCTATGGACGAGAAGCTGTTCTCTGCTCAACACTCAAAAATACGCTGGAGCAGGAGTATCCGGCCTATGAGGTGATTGTGGTGGATCAGACTCAACAACACCAGCCTGACACTGAAAGCTTGCTCTCAGCGCTGGTGAGCGAGGACAAAATTCAGCTCTATCAGGTGCAGTGGGCCAGTTTGCCGGCAGCGCGTAACTATGCTATCGAACGATCCACAGGCGATATTCTGCTCTTTATTGACGATGATGTAGAACTGCCGCCCGGTTATCTACAGGCCCACGCCCAGGTCTATGCGGCTAGGTCAGATGTGGGCGCGGTGGCTGGTCGAGTCTTTGACCGCATGAAGCTAGCCGACGCTCAGCCTGATTTACAAATTGAAGACCTGCCGCCGCAGGCGATGGATCCAGGAATTGCCTGGTATTACATTGACCTAGTCCACACGGTTAAACCTCAGCAGGTACTGACGGCACGGGGCTGCAATATGTCTTTTCGGCGTCTGCTGTTTGAGCGCCACCAGCTACGCTTTGACGAGCGCTTTCGCGGCAGCGCGGTACGAGAAGAGTCAGACTTTTGCCTGCGCATTCGCAAAACAGGCTACAAAATCTGGTATTCCCCCGAGGCCCACCTGATTCATTTAGGTGAAGAAACGGGCGGCTGCCACGACATCAGCACCCGATCGCTGGCTTATCAGATCACTTTTTATCACAATCACTTTTTGATGGCGCTCAAGAACCTGACGCCGCTGCAGGTGCTGCGTCTGGCTGGACGGCTGTTTGATTGTCATGTGCTGGGTCGTCCTCCCTGCAACAAAAGTGGTTCTCCTATGAAAGTGATTAGCCGTTTTGGGTTCTATAGTCTAGGCTTCTTGAATGCGGTAAAAACGCTGCTGCTGACTGGACATCAGAGCCGCATCTACACCCAGCCTCATTCCATGCAGGTAGAGACGTCTCTCCAAACGACAGAGCTGGTTTAAGCCTGGGCTGATTGGGGCTGCTGCTAATTTGTGCTTAATCCTATGAGAATTCTGGTTGTTAGCCATACCTATATCGTCGATCTCAACTGCGAGAAACTCAGGGCTTTAGTGGCACTCTCACCAGAGATTGAAGTCACCGTTGTGGTACCTCGGCGCTGGCGTCCGGGGGGGGTACAAAACCGCATTGTTGAACCCCAACCCTTGCAGGAGGGAAGCTTTCGGCTGGTGCCTGTCTCTAACTTCAGTCAAAACAACCAAGGGCTGCTCTGTTTTGGCCTAGAGCTGGTTTCGCTGCTGCGGCAGTTTCAGCCTCAGGTGATTCAGGTAGAGCAGGGGTCAAAAGCTCTGGCCTACGCCCAGATGATTACCTTAAACAAGCTGCTGGGCCTTGGGGCTAAAAATGTTTTCTTTACCTGGTGGAACCTCCCCTATGAGCTAAAATTTCCGGTTTCGCTGCTAGAGCGCTATACCCTGCAGCAGACTGACGGCGCTCTAGCTGGCAATCAGGACGGAGCTGAGATTTTACAACAGCGCGGCTACTCGGGGCCGATTCAGGTGCTGCCGCAGTTAGGGGTTGATCCGCACCTGTTTCAGCCGCAGCCGCAGCCAGAACTGGCAGGTTCTTTGGAAATTGAGGCTGCTGACTTTGTCATTGGCTTTGTCGGTCGCTTTGTAGCCGAAAAAGGGCTGCTGACGCTGCTGCAGGCGGTGACTCAGCTTGGCGATCGCCCTTGGAAGCTGCTTTTGCTGGGGCGAGGGCCGTTGAAGCAGACGCTACTCGAAAAGGTAGAGCAGGCGGGGATCAGCGATCGCATTATTTGGGTTGAGAGTGTTCCCCACGATGCGGTGCCCCACTATATCAACCTGATGCAGGTGCTAGTGCTGCCCTCTGAGACTACCGAGGGCTTCAAAACGCTGACGGCAGCGGGTTGGAAAGAACAGTTTGGGCATGTGCTAATTGAGGCCATGGCCTGTCGTGTGCCTGTGATTGGCTCAGACTCCGGCGAAATTCCTCACGTTATCGGCAGAGCAGGGCTGGTGTTTCCTGAAGGCAACGTAGCCGCTCTAGCAGAGTGTTTGCAAAAGCTGATAGATCAGCCCCAGTTACAGGCTGATCTAGCTGAGCAAGGCCATGCGCGGGCTATGAGTCAGTATACCAACCATGCCTTGGCTCAGCAGCAGCTAGCATTCTATCAGTCGTTGGGGGTGAGATTAGGGGACGGATGAAACAGCCGCTGCGAGTGGTGCAAATTGTGCCATCGATTTCGCTAGTGTATGGAGGGCCAAGCCAGATGGTGCGGGGGCTGTCGGCAGGGCTAGCAGCAGCGGGGGCAGCGGTTACCGTGCTGACAACCGATGCCAATGGCGATATTGACGAGCCGCCGTTAGATGTGCCGCTAAATATGCCGCTGCTAGAAAATGGCTATCAGGTCTGCTACTTTCGCTGTTCGCCTTTTCGCCGCTACAAGTTTTCACCAGGACTGCTGCGGTGGTTAGCTCAGCACGCCCAAGACTACGATATTGCTCACATTCATGCTTTATTTTCACCGATTAGCAGCGCGGCGGCGACGGTGGCTCGCTGGCAGGGCTTGCCTTATATTTTGCGACCGCTTGGCACGCTAGATCCGGCAGACCTGCAAAAAAAAGGCAGCTCAAGCAGCTTTACGCGGCGGTGCTAGAGCGGGCTAATATCGCTGGGGCCGCAGCGCTGCACTTCACCAGCACCCAGGAGGCCAAAGTTTCAGAGCGGTTTGACACAGCTACCCCCGATCTGATCTTACCCTTGGGGGTCAATCCGCCAGCGCTCAGCAGTCTCAGGGCATCTGAGGTACGCGATCGCTATCAGATTGCGCCCTCTCGGCCAATTTTGCTCTACATGTCGCGCATCGATCCTAAAAAGGGCCTAGATTTACTACTGCCCGCCCTGGAAAGCTTAGCTCAGACCGGAGTAGAGTTTCACTTTGTTTTAAGCGGTGCCAACCCCCAGGATCGGCGCTACGAGCAGCAGATTCAGCAGCAGATTCAGGCTTCTGCGCTGGGGCAGCGGACGACAATTACTGGCTTTGTAGCAGGAGATTTGAAAACCGCTTTGCTAGCTGCTGCTGACTGCTTTGTGCTGCCTTCTTACTACGAAAATTTTGGCATTGCCGTGGCTGAGGCGATGATTGCGGGCAAGCCTGTGGTGATTTCTGATCAGGTGCATATTTGGCCTGCGATCGCCCAGAGTGAGTCGGGCTGGGTCGTGCCCTGCGACCAAATGGCGCTGGCAGCAGCCCTACGAATGGCCCTCCAAGACAGCGCCCAACGGCAGCAGCGGGGACAAAATGCCCGAGAATATGCGCAGATGAACTATAGCTGGCCTGCGATCGCCGAGCAGACCCTAGCCGCCTATCAGCAGCTTTTGGCCCCTAGCGCCCGCCTATCAGCAGCCAAAATAAGAATTACCCGCCTCTAACGCCCCAGCAGGTTGGGTATCTCCTCACAGCCGCCGGGAATCGTGGTGCGGCTGCGCTCACCGCACCAGGCACAGCAGTAGTGGCGCTGAGTTTCAGACAGCCGCTGTACGCCCGTAAAATCAGCTCCTTCGACAACAGCTCCGGTGTAGGCTCCGGTGGCATAGTTGGGCAGATCAGTTCGGCTGCGGGGTGAAGCGGTTTTGAGTGCACCATAAAAAAGTCGAGCGCCCATTAGGTCAGCTCCAGCCAAATTTGCTTCGTAGAGAATCGCCCTAGCCAGGTTTGCTCTCACCAAATCCCCTCTTTGCAAATTGGCTCTGACCAGATTGGCATCGCTGAGATCGCTCCAGCGCAGGTCACTGCAGGATAAATCGCTGACTGCCAGCATGACCCCAAGGTCGATCACGCGGGTGCCGTGTTGGCGATCTTCCGCGTAGCCACCCGACCCATCTAAGATGGGTCGGCCCAGACGAGTATCTCGCTTTAGCGGGGTCAGCAGGCGCGCTCGTGACAAAAAACGAATGATCTTAGCTTTACCAAAGGCATCAATGCTGCTCAAAATGGCTGCTGTGCGGGCTTCTGCGATCGCTCGTTCTTGCGGCCAGTCTTCTAAGAGACCCTCATCGTCTAGTACCAGATCAGAAATTCCCTGAAAATAGGCGTCGATTGTTTGCTGCTGGGTAATCCGGTTTTGCTGTAGCGTTAAATCGCGTGAAATTATATACTGCCGCCACGCCACGTATACCGCTAAAATCGCAATAAAGATTTGCCCAAACGCGCCCAAAAAGTCTCCAATTGCGCCCACCACATCCCAGCGAATACCGCGCCCCCAGGCCAAGATGCGGGCATTGATACCGCTAATTTGCATGAGTCCAATCAGACCTAACAGAGAGCTAGGCAGCGCAATCAGCAGTGCCTGCTGCTGGCTAGAAATCTCCGTCAGAAAAGCGCTTAGTGAAGGCCAAACCAGTCGAAAAGAGATTGCCGTTGTGACCAGTGAACCCGCCAGCGTTAGCCAAAAATCATCTAAAGTCAAACCCGCCAGCAAAACCACAACCGCCACCAGAACAACGACATTGGCGGAGGTGCGGCCTGGCTGAGTCAGGGCTGGAGGGCCAGGGACAATCCGAACGGGTGGTTCATTTTCATTCAGCTCAGAGTCGTCGTCCGGCCCTGAGAGGGACATTTCAGCTGATGTCGTTAGCGGAGTTGTTGCCTCAGGGGATTTCTGGGCGATCGCTTTGGCATTACTGGCTAGGACTTGTTCGTTGGCTTGGTGGGGCGAAGTGTTAGACTCAGCTCCAGTTTCAGTAGCTGAGTGAAGACGGGTATCGTCTGAGCTATTGCTGGAAGGATCTGGGTTAGTCTCTGAGACAGAAGCAGAAGAATCTTCAGTCATAGTCAGTGTGGCATGGGCCGCTAATCAGGCAGCTTATACTGCTGCACAATCCGTTTAGCATAGTCAGGTACATGAGCCTCTAGCTTCTCGGAGTAGTGACGTTTGACATAGAGATAGTTGCGGGTGAAGTGAGAGTCAATCGAAAAACGAGCGTATTCTAGACCCTTGGGGCCGATTTTTTCAATCACAACGCCCATAAGCTTGGCCGCCCACATTGGCAGGGTTACGCCTTTGTCATAAGCGGGAATGCTCTGCTGCACAGCCTGATGGCGATCGCCTGGGACGTCACTGGCTGGGTATCGAGCTGATCCATAACCAAGTCCAGCATCTCTTTAGCGCGATCGTTGCGTACCACAATCCACTGCCAGCCAAACGGGGCACCCATATAGCCTACCACCAGGTCAGCTAAAGAGTTGACATAGTCAAAGCAGCTCATGCAGGAAGGCGCAAAGACATCTTTAAGCTGATTGGTTTTGAGGCCAAAGAAAGGCACCGTTTCGCTGGAGCCGTCTTCGTGCTTGAAATGCACCCGAAAATCTTGCATAAATTCATAATGCACCACGGTTTTAGGCGAACGACTGGTGGTTTCTAAAAACTTTTGTAGCCCCTCGCGGGTGACATTATCAACACAGGGAGTGCCCAAAACATAGAGCTTTTCTAAGCCTAGCTTTTGCTCAACTGCCCGCAGCGCCTGAATCTGACAGCCAACACCAATGACCAGCAGCCGCTTTAGCCCCGACTGCTCAATCTGCTCCAGCACCGACAGATTGGGTGAGAGCGTCGGCTTGTTCACCCGCGCCGCCAAAATCTCCTCTGGGGTTCGGGCAATTACAGGCAGCGGCTGAAACCGATCTGCTTCAGCATTTTGCACGCAGACCACCCCTTCTACCCAGCCGCGATTTAGCATTTCAATAGCGATGGTGCTGACAATACCCGTCCACTGAGCGCCCTCAATCGGCTGCTGTTTGCGGGCGGCGAGCATGTCTTGGTGTACGCCAAAGTACAGGTCATCAGACTTGTCTAAGTCACGGCTGCGACCGTGAGTGGCAGTTTCAAGGTCGGCAACCTGCTGATTGAGAAAGGCACAAGCCTCTTTAACGTAGTGGATGTAGTAGGTATCGCAGAGGCCACATTCACTACACAACTCTTTGGCCGGGCGACGGGCACCCGGACGAAGAGCTTTTGCTTTTTGATGAGAATGGGAGTGTGCCAAGGGCATAAAGTCTGCAAAGCTCTTTAAATATTGAATTATGATCACCTTACCGCAAGCTTTTTACTGACTGTCGGACTTCTACTTTTTGTAAAGAAATGCTGAGCATTGAGGAGAGCGTGACAATTTAGTTGAGATTGCTGAGCGCTGTCTGGCTAAACGCAGTGGTTTTGGCAGATGCCGGATTTGTCAGCTACCAGCTCTCAGCTAAAAGGTAGTGAAGGAATAGCGGCCAGTCCCTACACTAAGAGAAATCTCGTCACCCTTTCCTGTGCTCTGCCAGAGATGATTTGTTGTCTAAACCCTAATTGCGCTCAACCAATTAACCCAGATACGGCTCAGATTTGTCAGTCCTGTGGCGCATCTCTAGTTTTCAGTTTGAGAGGGCGCTATCGTCCCATCAAGCTAATTGGGCGCGGCGGATTTGGCCGCACGTACCTGGCTCAAGATAGCGATCGCCTTAATACCTACTGTGTCTTAAAGCAGTTTGCGCCTCAGGCCCAAGGGACTAAATCTCTGAGCAAAGCGATTCAGCTTTTTCAGCAAGAGGCAGAACGGCTGCACGAGCTAGGAGAGCATCCGCAGATTCCGGCACTGATGGCTTACTTTGAGCAAGACCAGTACCTTTATCTGGTGCAGCAGATGATTGAGGGCAAGACGCTGCTGCAGGAAATGCGGCGGCAGGGGACTTTAGATGAGGCTGGGGCGCGATCGCTGCTAGAGGATTTGCTGCCCGTCCTGAAGTTTATTCACGAGCGCAACATTATTCACCGCGATATCACCCCCTCTAACATTATTCGCCGCCGTATAGACGGCAAGCTGGTGCTGATAGACTTTGGCGTCGCTAAGCAGTTTAGCGACGCCATTTTGCACGAACCCGGCACTCGCATTGGTACCGAAGGCTATGCCCCCATTGAACAGCTTCGGGGCGGACAGGCTTACCCCAGCAGCGATCTTTACAGCCTAGCGGCTACCTGTTTGCACCTGCTGACGGGGGTCAAACCGGAAAGGCTCTACAGCCCGCTGGAAGGGCGCTGGCTGTGGCGAGAGACGCTACAGCAAAACAATCTCAAAGTTAGTCCGCAGCTCGGGAACGTGCTAGATCGGCTGGTTAAAGATCTCATGAGCGAGCGCTACATATCGGCTCAGGCAGTCTTAGACGATCTCAGGGGCCTGCCCTCGCTAGAGGGGGCTGTCCCCGGCTGGATACGACAGCATCCCGAAGGCAAAATTTCTACCTCATCGCCGCCCAGTGGCCCCGTCTCTAGACCGGACGTGTCTTCCCGACCCATTCAGCCGTTTAGTCAGCCGTCTAGTCAGCCATCGGGCCAGCCGTTTAGTCAGCCGTCTAGTCAACCGCCGAGCCAGCCATTGAGCCAACCAACGAGCACCTCGACCCGTCGAGGGACGAGTCAGCCACCGATTTCCCAAAGACCATCGGCACCGCCTCGCACTGGCTGGCGCTGTATTCGTACCCTCACAGGCCATAGCTCGTGGGTGACTACGGTTGCCTTCAACCCCAAAACTTCAACCCTAGTCAGCGGTAGCCTAGACGACACCATTCGAGTTTGGAACTTGTCAACAAGTACGCAGCTCTATCAGCTTGCAGGTCATGCCAGGGGTGTCAATCATGTGGCCATCAGTCCCACCGGGCAAGTGCTGGCTAGCTGCGGCGATGACGACACTGTAAAAATTTGGAACCTGACGTCAGGCGAACTGCTGCATACGCTTAAGGCCCACATGCGCGACGTCAACTCAGTGGCGATCGCAGCCAATAGCTCACTGCTAGCCAGCGGCAGCGACGACCGTACCGTTAAGCTTTGGAAACTCGATCAGGGAACGCTGATTAGAAGCTTAGCGGGGACAGCTGGCATGATTAAGTCGGTGGTAATCACGCCCGACGAGCGCTTTTTGGTCAGTGGGGGGTTAGACAACAAGGTACGCTACTGGAACCTGCAGCAAGGGGAGATGGTGCGAGTATTTTCAGGCCACTTTAATTCGGTTAACCAGGTGGCGATCGCACCCAGCGGTAAGCTAATTGCCAGCGCCAGTAAAGACAAAACGGTGCGGCTTTGGAGTGTAGCTTCCGGCTCGCTAATTCATACACTGAGTGGACATGCGCAGGAAGTTAGTTCAGTGGCGATCGCCCCTGACAGCGTCACTATTATTAGCGGTAGCCGAGATGGCAGCGTAAAAATTTGGGACGCTCAGACCGGAATGCTTAAGCACACGCTGGCAGAGCATTCCGGCACTGTCACCGCAGTGGCTATTCACCGCAGCAGTCAATATGTTGCTAGCGCCAGTGCTGACAAAACAATTAAGATTTGGCAAAACGCCTGAGCGCGATCGCTGCTGTATTCTTGGTTTTGGGGATGTCTCGGTGGAAAAAGTTGAGAGACGCATCGGCGACGTTTCCACATTCGGCATTGAAGGTTTGAAATAAAAGTATGACAATAGAGATCAGCAAACCAATGATGACAAAGGCTTTTGTCGGCTCAATCTGATTTAGACTTTGTTTCAGTGTGATCCAAAATATATTGAGGCTGCTGCTCACGCAGAAAGCCTCACTGCAAGCCTCTAGGGAGAGAACGCTCATCTATGACTAGGCTCGAAACCAGAACAGAGCCAATGGTGTTAAACATGGGGCCTCACCACCCGTCAATGCACGGTGTGTTGCGCCTGATTGTCACCTTGGACGGCGAAGATGTCGTTGACTGTGAGCCTGTAATTGGCTACCTTCATCGCGGTATGGAGAAAATTGCCGAAAACCGCACCAACATCATGTTTATTCCCTACGTGAGTCGTTGGGACTATGCAGCAGGCATGTTCAATGAAGCCATTACGGTAAACGCGCCAGAACAGCTAGCCGACATCGAAGTGCCAAAACGCGCCAGCTACATCCGCGTCATTATGCTGGAGCTTAACCGTATTGCTAACCACCTGCTGTGGCTTGGCCCTTTTCTAGCAGACGTGGGTGCCCAAACCCCCTTCTTCTACATTTTCCGCGAGCGGGAGATGATCTATGACCTGTGGGAAGCCGCTACAGGGATGCGATTGATCAACAATAATTATTTTCGTATCGGGGGCGTTGCCGCAGATTTACCCTACGGCTGGATTGATAAATGCCTGGACTTTTGCGACTATTTCCTACCCAAAGTAGACGAGTACGAGCGCTTAATCACCAATAACCCCATCTTTCGCCGCCGAATTGAAGGTATTGGTACTGTAACCCGTGATGAAGCCATCAACTGGGGACTCTCTGGCCCCATGCTGCGCGGGTCTGGCGTCAAGTGGGATCTGCGCAAGGTTGACCACTACGAGTGCTATGACGATTTTGACTGGGAAGTACAGTGGGAAACCGCAGGAGACTGTATGGCTCGCTATCTCGTGCGGATTCGAGAAATGCGAGAATCCGTCAAAATTACCCGACAAGCTTGTGACATGCTGCCGGGTGGCCCTTACGAAAACCTGGAAGCTAAGCGGATGGCCGACGGGCCGAAGTCTGAGTGGAATGATTTTGACTATCAGTTTATGGGCAAAAAAATTCCCCCCACTTTCAAAATTCCTGCTGGCGAACACTATGTCAGGATGGAAACAGGTAAGGGCGAACTCGGCGTCTTTATCATTGGCGACGACAATATCTTTCCCTGGCGCTTCAAAATTCGTCCACCAGACTTTAACAACTTGCAGGTTCTGCCCCATCTGCTGCGCGGTGTCAAAGTCGCTGATATTATGGCGATTTTAGGGAGCATTGATATTATCATGGGTTCCGTTGATCGCTAGCGATAAGCATTAGTAAAACAGATTGTGATAGAGCAGGTTCGCTACGAGCCTGCTTCTTTAAGCGTAAAAAAACTAGCTGCGCAAATTAGCTGAAACTTTCGAGTGTCTGCGGATCCCTTTATGGTTGGGGGCATTTTAAGGTCAGGCTGCAATCGGTAAGCAAGCAGAAATACAGTGCTGGCCAATTGGGTTATGACATTCTCAGAACCTCAGCCCTACTTTGGATAGCCTTTAAGTGTCCTTGCTGCGGCGCGACTACATCTCAACAGAATTATCTGTAGCTTGCCAGAGTAGCTGTTGTCTCTATTGTGAGTGAGCCACCCTTGAAAATTCCTGAGCCTATTGCTTTACAGGCAGTTCTCGATCAGCACCATCATCATCTGCAACTGCTGCAGCAGATGATGGTAATCGTTCAGCAGACCAGCGGGGAGCAGGTTTATCAGGCGATCGCTCAGCAGATAGGGACTGCGCTGGCGGCTAGCCGCTGCCTGATTTGGAGTAATCAGGCTCAAAAACTCAAACTGCAAGCTGTTTATCAAGTAGAAAACTGTCAGCTTCCGTGTGATGTTTGCCCAAAGCAGATTCAGGCTTGTATTGAAGATCGGCTAAGCCACAGCGCTAATGCTTTTGTGATCTCAGTTGAAGGCGAGATTACAGATTTTCAGCCCGGTCAGAACTACGAGGACAAAGCTTTTTTTTGCTGGGTTGTGCCAACTTATTCTCGGCAGCAGCTCAACGGTTGGTTGGGATTACAAATGGCTCAGGCAGACTGGGAGGCCCTGCCCTCCCAGTGGATTCAAGACATCACAGTACAGCTAGGCATTGCGATCGCCCAAAACCGACTAGCCGACTGTGAACACCGGCTTAAGCTCTCTATCATTGAGCGGACTCAGGCAGAAAAAGCCTGGCAAGAAAGCCAGCGCTTTATTCAAAATATTACAGACGCCAGCACCAATATTCTCTACTTGTACGAGTTAGAAGGTAAATACTTAACCTATGCCAACCAGCAGCTTGAGAAAGTTTTAGGTTACCGTCTCAGCGAGATTCAGAGTCATCCCACCCAAATCGTGCATCTGCAAGATTTAGAAAGGCTCAATAGCCAGCGGCAGCAATCTTACGCCCTGCAAGATGGAGAAGTCATAGAGGGAGAATACCGCTTTCGCCATAGCAGAGGCTACTGGCGATGGCTGCTGATTCGTGAAACTGTCTATAGTCGTTTGCCCGACGGCACCCCTTGCCAGCTAATGGGAACAGCTACCGATATCACCGCGCTCAAGCAGACAAGCTCTGACCTGGAGAAAGCTAACGAAACTCTCAAAAGGATAGCTGCTACCGACGAGCTGACCCAGCTAGCAAATCGTCGCTACCTGATTCATTATCTGGCACTTCAGTGGCAAAAACTATTAGAAAGTCAGCAGCCACTA
The DNA here is from genome assembly GCA_012032345.1 of Leptolyngbyaceae cyanobacterium RM1_1_2. Lineage (GTDB taxonomy): Bacteria > Cyanobacteriota > Cyanobacteriia > Phormidesmidales > Phormidesmidaceae > Sphaerothrix. The sequence goes on from JAAUQI010000006.1 coordinate 23,577, forward strand.
ACGCTGATTTTATGTGATGTTGACTACTTTAAACGTTACAACGATACCTACGGTCATCAGTGTGGGGATGAATGTCTCCGGCAGGTAGGGCTGGCCTTGAGTACATCGGTTCGCCGCTCCAGCGATTTGGTTGCCCGCTATGGAGGAGAGGAGTTTGTTCTGGTTTTACCTCAGACCAGTCTAGAAGCTGCGGGGCAGGTGGCCAAACGAGTTCGACACAACATTCGCCAGCAGGCCATTGAGCACCGACAATCTGAGGTCAGTCCGTATCTAACTGTCAGCTTAGGTATCGCCAGCGCTATTCCAGACGACCTGCAAACGACCGAAAAACTCATAGCCAGAGCTGACCAGGCCCTCTATGCGGCCAAGTGCCAGGGCCGCGATCGCATTTGTATTGCTAATCCCGATGGCAATGGTTATTCCTCAATCTTCCCATAGCCGCCGCCACCGGGGGTCTTGATCACAAACACATCTTCAGGATTCATGGCAACGGTGGCCTGACCTGCCAAAGCCTCGGTTTGACCGCTGCCGCGCTCAACTGAGTTTTCACCGACAGCCCCAGGTTCTCCACCGGCCAGTCCAAAAGGTGCTATCCGGCGACGATCTGACAGTATAGCCGCCGTCATTGGTTCTAGGAATCTAATCCGACGGATAATGCCATTGCCGCCGCAGTAGCGTCCCTGCCCGCCGCTGTGAGAGCGGATCTCAAAGGTTTCTAGCCGTACCGGGAAACGCCATTCTAGAACCTCTGGGTCGGTGAGGCGAGAGTTAGTCATATGAGTATGGACAGAATCAGTACCGTCAAAGTCTGGGCCAGCCCCTGATCCCCCACAGATTGTTTCGTAGTACTGATAAATTTCATTACCAAAGGTGAAATTATTCATCGTCCCCTGGGAAGCAGCCATAACGCCGAGCGCACCGTACAAAGCATCGGTAATGGCCTGAGATGTTTCTACATTCCCCGCCACAACAGCAGCAGGCGGCAGCGGATTGAGCAAGCAGCCCGGTGGAATCATAATTTCAAGCGGTTTCAGGCAGCCTGCATTTAGCGGGATATCATCCTCCACCAGCGTCCGAAATACGTAGAGTACCGCCGCTTTACACACTGCGGCTGGTGCGTTGAAGTTGCTTGGCTGCTGCGGCGACGTGCCGGAAAAGTCAACGGTGGCGCTACGGGCAGCGCGGTCGATCGCTATTCGAACGCAGATTTGGCTACCGTCATCCAGGCAATGGGTGAACTGACCTGATTGAAGCACTTCAATTACCTGTCGCACGCACTCTTCTGCATTGTCCTGTAGGTATTGCATATAGCTTTGGACAGTGCTCAAACCATAGCGCGCAACCATCTTGTGCAGCTCTCGGACGCCTTTTTCGTTAGCAGCAATTTGAGCTTGCAGATCAGCAATATTCTGGGTGGGGTTGCGCACCGGGTATGGCGTTATCGTCAGCAAGTCTATCAGAGCCGCTTCTCGAAACTGCCCTTGATCAACCAGATGAAAGTTATCGATTAGCACCCCTTCCTGCTCAATGGTGGTGCTCTCAGGCGGCATAGAACCGGGCGTGATCCCGCCAATGTCAGCATGGTGCCCCCGGGAAGCTACATAAAAAAGCGGCTGGTCACCCAGCTTCTGAGCTTCTGCTGCAAATACGGGGGTAATTACGGTGATATCGGGCAGGTGCGTGCCCCCGCTGTAGGGATTGTTCAACATGTAGACATCTCCTGGCTTGAGCGCGGTTTTCTGGGCCTGGATCAGGCTTTTTACGCTTTCTCCCATAGAGCCTAAATGCACCGGGATATGAGGCGCATTGGCGACTAGCTGCCCCTGTTCGTCAAAGACTGCGCAGGAAAAATCTAAGCGCTCTTTGATGTTGACTGAATAGCTGGTGTTTTGTAGCGTTACCCCCATTTCCTCGGCGATCGCCCGAAACAGGTTATTAAAAATTTCTAGTAAGACGGGATCTTTAGCCGGGCGGGCGTCCCCTTGGCCACTCGCCGCTGCTTTGGGTTTGCTAGTCTGCTGCAAAATTAAACCGCCTAGCTCGGCTACATAAGCATCCCAACCCGGTTCGACAACGCTGGTACCTGTAGCTTCAATAATTAAGGCGGGGCCACAAATGCGATCGCGCTCAGCAGGTCTGCTCGTAGATAAACGGGAGTATCGTGCCAGCGATCGCGGGCGTAGACGTGTACAGTTTGGCATGGGAGCAGAGAGGCTGCGCGGATACCGACTACAGACTTTTCCTCTGGCGCGGCGGTTTTGCCAATCACTTCTACAGAGACTGCTGCAACCATCAAAGCTTTCTGGGGCATGGTGAAACCATAGCGCTGCTCATAGGCGGCTTCAAAGTCAGTTCGCATCGTCTGTAGGTCGCTGAAAGCTACTATCAGAAATGAATCAGTGCCTTCGTAGCGCAGATGAGCTTTAGGAAAAACTGTAACTCGATCGCTCGAGTGCAGTGGATCAGTGCCAGCTAGACCGGCCTCATCCAGACTCAGCCCCTGCTTTTGCAAGTCGGTTTTTTTCGCCAGGGCTAAGTTTTCTAAAATTTGGGTAATTTCGGGTAGGCTAGCAGCGGCGAGTGGCTGCTCGACAGACTGCTCAGCCAGCGCCCGAATGTCCGCCAGCCCCATGCCGTAAGCAGAGAGGACGCCAGCGTATGGATGGATGAAAATTTCTCGAATGCCTAACGTTTCTGCAATTAAACAGGCATGCTGCCCGCCTGCGCCACCAAAGCAGCAAAGCACATAGGCTGAAACGTCGTAGCCGCGCTGGACTGAGATTTTTTTGATCGCATTGGCCATCTTTTCTACGGCGATGGCCAAAAAACCTGCTGCCACTTGTTCTAGCGATCGCCTGCCCCCCGTTTGCGCCTGAATCTGTGTAGCCAGTTCGTCAAACTTTTGGTTCACCACCTCAATATCTAGGGCAAGATTACCGCCTGAGCCAAACACCTGCGGGAAAAAATCGGGCTGCAGCTTACCTAGCCTGACATTGCAGTCACTCACTGTTAATGGCCCCCCGTTGCGGTAGCAGGCAGGCCCCGGATAAGCCCCAGCAGAGGCAGGGCCAACCCGGTAGCGCTCCCCGTCAAAGCTGAGAATTGATCCCCCCCCCGCAGCTACCGTGTGAATTGCCATCATCGGTGCTCGCAGCCGCACCCCAGCCACCTCGGTTTCAAACGTGCGCTCATACTCGCCGCTGTAATGGGAGACATCTGTAGAGGTGCCGCCCATGTCAAAGCCGATGATTTTGTTGTATCCAGCCCTTTGACTGGTTTGTACCGCTCCAACAATGCCGCCTGCTGGCCCAGAGAGGATGCTGTCTTTGCCCTGAAACAGTCCGGCATCAGTCAGGCCACCGTTGGACTGCATAAACATCAGGCGGGTCGGGGCCTGAGGAGATGAGTTTAACGCTGCTGTAATCCGGTTCACATACCGTCGCAGTAGGGGAGATAGATAGGCATCTACAACGGTAGTATCCCCCCGGCTGACCAGCTTCATGAGCGGGCTGACCTGATGAGACACAGAGATTTGAGTAAAGCCAGTGTCCTGAGCGATCGCAGCTACCTGCTGCTCATGATTCCGGTAGCGATAGCCATGCATCAGGACGACAGCACAGCTACGAATACCGCTGTCATAAGCCTGCTGCAGCGAGGTTCTAAGCTGAGTCTCAGCCCCGAGGGTAATCGGCTGCAGTTCTTCTCCTTGGGCACTGTAGCGCTCAGTTACCTCAATTACCTGCTCGTAGAGCATTTCTGGCAGAATGATATGACGAGCAAAGATGTCAGGACGGTTTTGATAGCCAATCCGCAAGGCATCCCGAAATCCCTGAGTGATAACCAAGACGGTGCGATCGCCGCGACGCTCTAGCAGCGCATTGGTCGCCACCGTAGTCCCCATTTTGATGGCTTCGATCTCAGCCGCCGGCAGGGGCTGAGCGGGGCTGAGGCCCATTACATCCCGAATGCCCTGCAGGGGTGCATCCAAATAGCGATCGGGATTTTCCGAGAGCAGCTTGTGAATAACTATCTGACCATCAGGACGCTGAGCTACCACATCGGTGAAGGTACCGCCTCGGTCAATCCAAAACTGCCAGCGATCGCCGGTATACCTAGTCATGTTCAACCCTGAGATAAATGTACAACTGGCACTGATCTCTTACAACTGACAAATATACTTGCAGCAGTGGGTGACGCCATAGCTGACCAACTGAGCATGAGGGCAAAAAATGACTTTGCTGGAAATTTTACTACTGCTTGCGATCGCGGCAGTCTGCGGTGGACTGGGACAGTCACTGGTGGGTTACTCAGCCGGTGGCTGTCTGGCCTCTATGCTGGTGGGCATTATGGGAGCCTATCTGGGGCTATGGATTGCTAGAGAGCTAAGTTTACCTGTGCTTTTACCCGTCAATATTGGCGGCAATACTTTCCCTATTATCTGGTCAGTCATTGGGTCAGCGCTGCTTGCAGCTCTCTTCGGCCTGCTTAGCCGTTCATTCCGTTCACGGTGACTGGCGCAACCCTTGGCACAATTATCTAAAAATCTTAACCAGACTATCAGCTTCTTCTCAGAACAAATAGTCAAAATAAGGCGTCAAAGACAATTGACTCTGCAATTTTTTGAGCTAACATATCAGACTATCTAAACCACTCTCTCTGTTAAATTACCATGACAAAGGGGAAGGCTAAATCTAATCAGTTCGCCAATAACCCAGTAAGTTCGGTTTTCCGGTTGGGTTCCCATCCCCTCACCGTCTGCTAAGTGAGAGATGATAGACAAACGTTGTAAGACAGAGTGGCCTAAATTCTTGCTAGAGCCTGAAAGCCTTTACACAAGATGTTTTCAGGAATTAGTTAGACCCATGCTGCTGATAAAAAGGAACTAGCGTTTCAGCACTTTACGTGATTGAGGAAATGTTTTATCATAGAAATACGAAGTCATTACGATTTTGATTAGCGCCATCCACGCATAGGGCATTTTCGGTTATTGCCGGACGACTTTAGGGCTTTCAGACTGGTCGTTCTCCAGACAGACTCAGGTTTAGGGAGTTGTCGATGCCAGCTTTTTTGCTTCATCAAAGCCTGCCCGGGTTAAGAGTTAGAAAAGCAGAGTTAATCTATTTCAAGCCGAAAAATTGTCTTTAAGTTTATTGGTGTAGTTGTGTTCTCTTCAAAGCCTGGGGCGTCCTCAGGCTACTATCGGCATTTTCAGTGGAGGCGAGTTATCCTATGTCAAAAGTAAAAGCACGCCAGACGAAATCTCGCAGTAAGGCCAAGCCCTTATTTACGACAGATGCAGTTCGTACTTATCTTCATGAGATTGGTCGCGTTCCTCTTTTGACTCATGAGCAGGAGATCATCCTGGGCAAGCAAGTCCAGCAGCTAATGGCGCTCTTGGAATTAAAAGAGGGGCAGGAAGAGGCGTTAGATCGTGAAATCTCTGAGCAAGAATGGGCAGAGCAGGGGAATCTAAGTCTAGAAGATCTGCGTAAGCAGCTTCGCAAGGGGCAACGGGCCAAGCGCAAGATGATTGAAGCCAACCTGCGGCTTGTCGTTGCGATCGCCAAAAAGTATCAGAAGCGCAACCTAGAGTTTCTTGATCTGATTCAGGAAGGCACCTTAGGGCTAGAGCGCGGTGTGGAAAAGTTTGATCCCACCAAGGGCTATAAGTTTTCAACCTACGCTTACTGGTGGATTCGTCAAGCCATCACCCGTGCGATCGCTCAGCAGGCACGAACTATCCGTTTGCCCATTCACATCACCGAGAAGCTCAACAAAATCAAGAAGGTGCAGCGAGAGCTAGCCCAAAAGCTAGGTCGAGCCGCTTCTCCGGCAGAAATTGCCGAGGAGCTAGACCTTGATGCGGCGCAGATTCGTGAGTTTTTGCTGATGGCCCGACAGCCAATCTCGCTTGATGTCCGTATTGGTGACAATCAAGACACCGAACTGCAGGAGCTACTCGAAGACGATGGTGCTTCGCCAGAAGATTTTACCGTGCAGGAATCTCTGCGCCAAGACATTCGCGGTATGCTCTCAGAGCTAACGCCCCAGCAGCAGGAAGTGATCACGCTGCGCTTTGGTCTCAACGATGGCAACGAGCTGTCGTTGGCAAAAGTCGGACAGCGAATGAGCATTAGCCGTGAACGGGTACGGCAGCTAGAGCAGCAGGCGCTTAAGCATCTGCGGCGACGCAAATCCAACATTCAGGGCTACCTGGCCAGCTAGTCTTTTTCCTGAGGCAGATTCATTTCTACAAGCGCGGTATTGCCGCGCTTTTTTGTGGGCGATCTCAGTCAGTTTTTGTAGCAAACCGCAGTTTGGTTAGAACAACTCAGAATTCATCCTTCTGCCTTTCGCTATAGAATGCCTTCAGGCGTCTCTTTTAGTTTTGACCCACTCGGTCTGAGGTTCGCGAAGGGCGCTTAAATAAACCGGAATCTTGCCCACAACGTAGAAAGGAACCGACAAAAGCTGCTGCAGGGACAGATCTCTGCGCCCAAACTTCAGCCAGGCGCTGACAATAGCGATCGCTAGACAAACTCCCCCGGCTAACAGCAAGGCAAAAGGCCACCAAAAAGCGGTCACAACAGCAGCAATGGCCGCCATCAAGAAACACAGAGTCCACACCATCACCAGCAGAGAAAGGGGAGGAATACAGAGATCTAAGCCCATCATCAGCAAATCAAAGCGCCCGTGCCTGAAAGCCGTAACCAGCGTTGGCAGGCCGTAGACTTTAATCATTTGTAGATGCCCGTGTTCCCATCGGGTGCGCTGGCCTTTAGCGGCAGCCTGATCCTGCGGTAGCTGACCCAGTACCTGGGCCTCAGCACAAAAAGCAGGCGGGTAGCCTGCGATCGCCAAATCTAAGCCCAGCTTCATGTCTTCTACGATATGGCCACTGGCTAAACTCACTGCCTCAAGAGCCTGCCAGGGAAAGGCCATACCCGTGCCCGTCAGCGGACAGGGCAACCCCATCTGATAGAGTCCTTTGAGCCGCACCAGGTTTTTAACCTTAAAGGCAAACGCAGACACCGCGTCTTTTAAGCTGGGCTGAGCGGGCTGCTCCATTAGATAGGTCGCCTGAACAGGGCGCTGGGTGGCGATCGCCTGATTGACTAGATGCTCAACGGCTCTCGGCTGTACCGAGCAGTCTGCATCTATAATCAAGACCACATCGGGTGGATTTTTAGCTAGCAGGGCAAGGCCGTGGTCGAGGGCATAGCCTTTGCCACGCCTGCTGAGATCGCTGCGTTCGGTCACAGAAACTCCAAAAGAGCGAGCGATCTCAGCCGTATTGTCCGTGCAGTTGTCAGCCACCAAAAGAATCTCTGCCGGATCGGCCACCTGTAACGCTAAAAGCTCCAGGGTTTTTTGAATACAGGAAACCTCATTGTGGGCTGGGATCAAAATCTTAGTTTTGGGTGAAATTGCTGCTGCCTGCTGCTGTCTTGATCGCTGTCTCGGCCACAGGGCCACAAAACACTCAGCCAGTAATAGACCTAAAAGCAGTAACAGGGCGCTGGCAACTACTAGAGCGCCTGCTGCGGTAACTACGGCAAACAGATGACTGAGTTTTAACATAGGTTCTTCAGCTTAGAAAAAATCCAGACAGGCTTAGCGAAAGAATCGAAGCAGGCTGAGCGGAGCCAGAATACCGCTAGAAACCCGGCCTAGAAAGTCAAGGACAGAAGGAAACGACTTCTTAGCCACAAAGATAACATCCCCGTCTTGAACCTGATAGTTGTCAACTAGGTCATCGAGATCTACAACCTGCTCCTCAATCAGACCGTCTTCGTTTAGGCGAACCAGGGCTACATCAGACAAACGAGCATCTCTTGTTGGCCCACCTGCTACCGCCACAGCTCCCGAAATAGAACTATTGGGAGGCACTTCTACCTCTCCTGGATTTCTGACTTCACCCACAACCCGGACTCGAACTGCAGAGGGGGCTAGGCTTGAACTGGCAACAAGGCGCTGATCGATATCTATGGGATCGGTGAGTCGGGGTACAAACACTGAATCCCCGTCTCTCAGCAGAATATCTTGAACGTCTGTATTGGAAGTCAGCGCCTCCCAGAAATTGACAGTAATGAGTTCTCGTCTGCCAAAAGTGTTGGTTCTTTCAACCGTCACCTGACGAATGTCTGCATCCTGCTGAATACCACCTGCGGCAATTAGTGCCTGACTGAGGGTGGGTATTTCCTGAGAGTCTCTTGACTCTAATAGCTGCACTGGCCCAGGACGATAAACCTCACCTGCAACGGTAACCACAACCGGGCGAGTCTCTGTCAGACTCATGCTCACAACCGGATTAACCAAGAAGCGCCGTAGACGAGAATCTAAGTCGGCTGTCAGTTTTGAAACCGTACTCCCAGCGGCAGGAATAGAACCCACCAGCGGCACTGAAATTGAGCCATCGGGTAACACAATGCGCTCTATGTCAAATTCTGGGTAGCCAATGACGTTAATCGATAGCCTGTCGCCTGAACCCAAAACGTAATCTGGTGAGGTAACAGATGAGAGCGGAGCTGTGCCATCTTGCTCAATAGGAGGTAGGGGTCTAATTTGCGCTTGAGCAGCAGCAGGCTGTAGCCGACAGCTACTCAACAAGCCAGCACTCACTAACCCTGCTAAAGATAGCTGTTTGAAAGTCAGGCAACGAACCATAGCGCTAAAGCAAAGATTACGAAAGAACAGTACAGTTTGCTGAGACGACTATTTTGAAAATAGGTTCGGCAGTTTGGCAACAGATTCTGATCCGCTGGAATTTTCTAAGCGATACTCTTCAGGTGCTCTGGCATAGTGAGCATAGATGCTATTAGGTTCGTCTTTGGTATCTACACCGTTGGCTACCAAGCCCAAGACGTTGGCCCCCGAACGGGCTAGCAAAGACTTGGCAGCGATCGCACTAGCTGAGTCTACAAAGCGCGTCCGGGCCAGCAGCAAGACACCATCAACGGCTGTACCCAGCACCGCTGCATCAGCAATACCCGCTAGAGGCGGCGTATCAAAAACTACGTAGTCGTACTCTCTCAGAAAGCCCTGAATTAGGGTCTTCATTCGCTCTGAATCGATCAAAGCTAAGGGATTAGGCGGAACGATTCCAGCCGTTAGTACAAACAGGTTGTTAGAGATAGCTTGGATACCCTGAGCCAGCGTGCCTTCACCAACCAGTACATGGCTAAGCCCTACAGCATTGACTAAACCCCACAAATGATGCTGAGAAGGCGATCGCATATCAGCATCAACTAGGAGAACTCGAGAGCCATTTTGGGCCAGCGTAGCTGCTAAGTTCGCTGAAACCTCTGACTTACCCTCCTGGGGAATCGAGCTGGTAATTGCGATCGCTCGGTTCTTCTTGTCAGAACTCATAAACTTCAGGTTAGCCTGCAGCATCTGATAAGCGCTATAAACGAACGAGTTGTAAGCGCCATAGGCGTCGAGAGCGACAATACGAGGTGAAATTTTTTGATTTGATTTCTGTGGTGGCAGCCCGTGTAAACTCTGTAAATAAGCCTCCGTACTAAATTTAGGAATAACGCCCAGCAGCGTATAGCCAAAGAGAGATTCAGCATCTTGAACGGTTTTCACAGTACGGTCAACTAAATCCAAGAAGAAAGCAACCGCAATCCCTAAGAAAACGCCTGCCACTGCCCCTGCCACCAGCAGTTTTTTATTGTCGGCAGCAATCACGGTTGGCCCTAAGGCAGCTTCAATAATTTGTGCCGTCCCAATGCTCTGGTTTTCGGCAATCGAAGCCTCTTGCAGTCGGGATTCTAAAGACTCATAAATGCTGGTAGCCGTCTCTAGCTGGCGCTCAAGGTTTCGCTGCTGTTTTTCTAGAGATGGAAAAGCATTAGCCCGTTGCTGAAAGCGCGATCGCGTCTCTATCAGACTAGAAACTCGCGGCAAGAGGCTCAAACGCTCAATTTCTATTGATAGCAGTTGAGAGGTCAGATCCTGCTGTAGGTCAACCATCTGTAAACTAGCCGCAGGTACGTCTAAAGCTTGACCTAGCACCTGCGCTACTCGCTCCTGCAAAAGGGCATTCAGTGAGTCAACCTGGCGCTGCAGATTTTGAATAACCGGATACTCTTGTGTATAGAGCGCCTGCTGGCTGGCTAACTCAGTCTGAGCAGTCTGTAAATCTGTGAGTACCTGCTGAATGCCCGGGGCCTGGCTCAAGGTGCTGGCTGTAGCAGCCTGCTGAGGAGACATGTTTAGCTGTCGCTGTAGTTCTCCCGAGCGCGATTCTAATTCGGCTAAGCGAGCCTGAGCTTCGTTGATTTCGCCGCTCAGTGTTGAGATCGCCTCTAGGGTTGTAGAGACCTCTTGATCAAGGGCAATCACCTGGTTATCAGTCTTAAACTGACGAATATCTTCTGCTGCCTGCTCAGCCGCTGCCTGAGCAATCGGTTTTTCATCTGCTAAAAACTCACGAGCCGCTGCCGCTGTAGCTCGGTTGGCCAGCACATTTTTGTCTACATAGGTCTCCATCACCTGATTGACAATGGCTACTGCTAGATCCGGCTCGTCAGACGTATAGCTAAGAACTAAAACATCTGAGTCACCTAAGGCTTCCACATTCAAGCTTCTAGCTATAGCATCAGGAGCAATCAGTTCGCCTTCGCTGTTCCTGATATCTAAGCTCTTTGCGACTTCTTGAAGAATAACGGGCGATCGCAGCAGCGCGGCCTGGGTTTTGAGGGGATCTGTTTGCCCACTGACGGTCTCAAAATCACTCAGATCCTGTCCTACACCTGTCAGGGAGGCTGAACGATCGACCTGCAGCAAGAGCTGTCCGCTAGCTCGGTAAACTGGCTCCTCAGATAGCGTCAGCGCGGTAGCGGCGGCTACGGGCAGTACAAAAGTACCCGCTGCTGCCCACCATCGTCGCTTTAGAACCAGCCAATATTTGCGGAGATCTATTTGTTCAACAGCTGCTGTCGTCTCTTCTTGCGTAGCCTTAGATTCCATAGACATAGGTTGATGCCTGAGACTGTGCAGTATCAATATTCTGCTGTAACTGAAGTTTCCTCAAACCACCGAAAATTTACTGCGCGCTCCTCAATCTTAAACATTTTAGCTGCTTGAGCGCCAACAAGATTTGATGAATTCGACAGAGTACACTCTGTCTGGCTGTTTGACAAAACTCTTGAACCTATGATTTTGCCTACAAGGAACTTTTGTTACTCAAGATTATAATCCTGACTCCAATACCTTCATGACCTCTTTACCTGAGTCTGCCCCAGCCCCAAAAGTTCCTGACGTAACCTTTCTCTCGAGCTATCGCAGAGCTTGAGCAGAATCGAAGCGAATTTCAGAGCGCCAGCAAAATTTAGCCCTGTGGGCAATTAGGTGGAGCTGAACCTGGTAACTGCTACTTGGGCAGGTAATTTGTTGGTTTAAAGAACGGAATCTATGGGCGCTGATTAGAGTTTGTTCTGCGATATCAGCAGGTTTTTAGAGGCAAAGGGATCTTGATAGCAGTTAAGTTTTTGCTGAACTACTAGCTTAAAGAAAGGCAGCCCCTCCACTAGATAACGACGCCACAGACGGCGAGGTTCACATGACAAACGAAATAGCCATTCTACACCTAGCTCACTCATCCACTTGGGGGCACGGCTGTAGACGCCAGCTTCAAAGTTGAGCGTAGCGCCAACCGCTAAAAAGACTCTGATGTTTTTGAGCGAATCCTTGCACTTGAAGATCCACTTTTCTTGCTTAGGGGCACCTAGCCCTACTGCTAGCACGTTGGCACCAGACTGATTAATCAGTTCTAGAATCTCCTGACACTCTTGTTCCTTGGTTTCAAACCCATAAGAGGGAGAATGAGCCGCCACAACTAGCTCACGCCCGGCCCGCCGATTAATGTTTTCGCGGGCTTGCTGAGCCACATTAGGGCCACCCCCTAGCAGAAAAATTTTCACGTTCAGGTCTTTTCCGTATTTTTGGCAAAATGCCGGAAACAGGTCAGACCCCGAAATCTTTTCCCCAATAGGGGTGCCCAAAAATTTTGAAGCGTACATTAAGATCTGGCTGTCGCAAACGCGGTACTGAGCAGCCTGATAAATCTCGTAGAACTGATCGTCGTTTTGTAGCTTCATCAAATGATCGACATTGGGCGTGAGGACTATGCCGCCACAGTCAGGACTCAGACGCTCTAAAAGCTCCGACATGGAAAGATTATCGATTTTGATATTAAGAAGCCTGATCTGATTCATTAAAGTACCGTCAGATGCCTTCAGACACAAATCACTAAAACCTACAAACACATCATCAGACTAAAGCATCCCTCTTTAGACATCCGATTGGTTACGACTACAAAAATTTTGCTGACCGTCAGGGCATTTTTTAGGTGCGATCGCTGCGACTCAACATTCTTGACCAAGAACTATGTACTCAGGTAAAGCTTTTACGCTTGTATACATACTGTTACGCAAAGCACGTTATCACACCAAGGTTAAGGTAGCCATTGCCTCACCTTAAGTTTTTAAATTCACTTCGTCTTTGCTTCAATACTTCATTTCTAACTGATAAATTCAACATGCTCAAAGCATCTGCTGACAGAGAGGCAAAAACTTCATACAGCCTTTTCTGAAGTAGTGGGGTAGAGCTAGCGCTTGCAGATGAGACACTTAAGTCCTGTAAATACAACTTGCCAGATTAAGGAACGCTGCGTTCAGTTTGAGAGCCAAATTCAGGAAGCCTCGGTAAGGTAGCAGCTATCTCCCAAAAAATGAAAAAGTTTTCTTACTGTCCAAAAAGTGAAAATGAATTTCTTCTCAACTTATGTTTTGAATCATTCTAGAGCGGACGGGCCGGCAAGGGGTTCCCCAGCAGATATGCTGCTGAGGCTGGTTGCTAAATACGCTGCTGCGAGTTCCGATCAAGGTATTGGCTCCAATGCTGACGCCGGGGCCGATAAAACAGTCGGTAGCGATCCAAACCCCGTTTTCAATGAGAATAGGAGCAGTTTCTAACCTAAAAGTAGGGTCACTAGAATTGTGACTGCCCGTGCAAAGGTAGCTTTTCTGCGAAACGACGCAGTGACAGCCAATTTGAATCGTATCTAGGCTGTAGAGGACAACGTCGTCACCAATCCAGCTGTAATTCCCAATAGTGACTTTCCAGGGATATGTGAATCGAGCGGTAGGGCGAATGACAACCCCCTCGCCAATACTGGCACCAAACCAGCGCAGCAGCCTGCGCCGAGGCGCGTGGTGGGCATGGAGCGTCAACGGGAATGCGATCGCCTGTACTAGCCACCAAAGCATGATTAGCCAGCGAGGACGTCCTGGAACAAACCAGGATTGATCGTAGCGGCGAAGATCTACAAGCGCAGCAGGGCCGAGGCTGAAGGGGGAATCTGGGTTTGACGAGACTGGAACTGACTCCCTAGCAGATTCTGGGGCAAATTCTGGCAGCGACATTTTTTGACGTGTCAAATATCTAAGTATCGGGTTGAGGGCTGGGCTGCACAGGCATTTGAGAGGATTTTTCAGTTACTATCGGCTTTTCTGTTTCTGATGACTGCACGTTGAGATGGCCGCTGAACTGGCGCAGTTCGTAGAGCTTAACACTGATCTGATACTCATACTGACTCAGCAAACGGGCGTAGATGTAGCCTGCCTTGCCATCCAAAAAACCTAGCTGCACAAAGTAGAACAAAACGAAGCGCAGCAGGGGTCTGAAGGGAAGACGTACCCAAATCTTCTTTAAAAAACGCTTGCGCTGTACAGAATCTCCGAACAGGTTCGCGCCGATAGTGCCGTCTTCTCCCATGCCTGTGAGCAAGTTGTAGTAGACTCTAGCTTCCCAATTTGAATAACGGTTGTGCCGTGCTAGCCACTGGTACAGATCCCGAAAGTCAATATGGAGCATGTCATTTTTGAGATAGCCAATGGTACCAGGCACAATGACATGTTCATGCACTTCATTGTCACCCGTATTAAGAATATCTTCTGTATGAAGATTTTCATAGCGCCCTAGGCGATGACGAAAAAGGCGCAGGTTCCAGTCTGGGTATTTGCCCCCGTGACGAATCCATTTACCCAAAAAGTAAACCTGACGATTGATGTAGTAGCCATTGTTGTCAGATGCTTGGATAGCGACGGCAATTTCATCCCACAGTTCTGGGGGAATGCGCTCATCACAGTCAACAATCAGCACCCAATCATTGCGGAAGGATAAGTTCTCTAGAGACCAGTTTTTTTTCTTCGGCCAGCGCCCATTAAAGTGAAACTGAACCAGCTTCGCTCCCGCATTCTCGACAATTTCAATAGAGCGATCGCTGCTTTGAGAGTCTACAACAAAGATTTCATCTGCTCTAGCAACACTCTCTAAACAGGCGGGTAGGTTGGCCTCCTCATTCTTAGCCGGAATGAGAACGGACACCGGAATCTTAGATGAATCAGTAGACATAAAAGATTAGGTCAATATAAGGGCAGACGGAAGCTGGCGTGATGGATGTCGCTATTTGTAGCTTGGCTGCGGCGACAGCTAGGCCGATCGCTTGATCTTTTCAGGGCGGAGCATGCCCTGGAGGGCGCTCAAAAGATAGCCGATTTGTCCATAAGCATAGGCGAGATTAGCAAAACGCTTGGCCGGATCTTGGCAATATTTAATTACTTTATAGCTGCCTCGCAGTAGGCGCTCGCTGCCGCGCTGGATCTGAACAAAACCAGCGCACCCAGCGACTTGCTCCCGGTAGCACTCGCTGATGCCCTGCCACCAGCTTCGGTTTAGGTGCCAAGAGGGCTTTAATCGATCTGGAGCAACATTGTGAGCGACCAGAGCCTGCGGTACATAAGCTACCTGCTTGCCTGCCTGCAGCGCCAGCTCAGTCAGGTGCATTTCCTCATTAGAAAGCAAATTCTTGCCAATTCGCCCGAGATTGGGGTCAAATCCGCCCATATCTTGCAAAAATTGCTTGCGAACGGAGTAGTTAAGCCCTCGCGGCGTCAGTCCTGACTGCTCAATATAAACTAGCCGCTCGCCTAAATCGTAAGCTCCCAAACTAGCGGCTAGTTCTGGGGCCAGCCAGCGGGGAGGAGCTGTTTGGGGTGGCCAGATTAGCGTGACTTTCCCCCCTGCGATCGCTAGCTGAGAATTTTCTTGATATACCGTATGGAGAGCGCTGAGCCAATTTTCGCTGGCCTCAGCGTCATCATCTAGATAGGCCAGTATCTCTGCCTGAGCCGCGATCGCCCCGGTGTTACGAGCCACAGACAGTCCCAACTGCGGCTCATAAAGATATTTCAGCCGTGAATCTTGCAAACGGGCTTCGACAACAGATTGAGTTTGATCGTTGGAGGCATTGTCTACCACAATCACTTCATAATCTACAAAGGTTTGCCGTAGCAGGCTGTCAATCGCTGCTCCTAAATAGATAGCCCGGTTATGAGTACAAATAATGGCGGAGATTTGAGGCTTAGGCATAGTGCTGGACGCCAGTTGACGGAGATAGGTTTAGCAGCCCCACGAAAAGGAGCCTGAACAGAACTCAATTTTTTACTTAACGTACCCCTTTGGCTACTTGCATTATCTCTTATGAATAAGGTTGGCCGGAGGCAAAGTTAGCCATCAGGCTCAAGGCCAGCTGTTTTGTACTAGGATTCAGACTAAATCAGGATAAGTTTTACCACGGTTCCAAGTGTTCACCAAATCTGAAGAAATTGATATTGCTCCTTTTATCGATCACTCGCTGCTGCTGCCTGCTGCAACACTCGCTGGAGTGGAGAAGGTGTGCTACGAAGCTGAGCGATTTGGCTTTGCCAGCGTCTGTGTTTATCCAGTTCATGTCCGGCAGGCTGCCGAGCTATTGTCTGGTAGAGCGCCTAAGGTAGGTACAGTTATTGGCTTTCCCACGGGTGCGACCACGTCTTCGGCAAAACTATATGAGGCTCAAGAAGCCGTCGAGAACGGGGCTGTTGAGCTAGATGTTGTGATTAATCTGGGCTGGGTCAAGCAGGGCGATACTCACAAACTACATCAAGAAATCGCCGAAATTTGCGAGGCGACTGGACAAACTGTAAAGGCAGTTTTGGAAATGGCAATTCTGAGCGAAGCCGAGCAGCAAACAGCCGTAGAGGCTTGCCTAGACGCCGGAATCGCTTTCTTTAAAACCCATACGGGCTGGTTTGGCGGAGCTAGCGTAGCTGACGTGCGGCAGCTTAAACAAATAGCTGGAGAGTCAATTGGAATTAAAGCCTCGGGCGGCATTCGCAGCCGCCAGCAGGCCACTGAGCTGATTTTGGCCGGGGCTACGCGGATAGGGACTTCAAGAGGGCCTGAGATGATGCGCGACCGAGGTATCCTGGAAGAATAGCCATGACCGTGCTCAGGGAATTACGAGCGGTCGGGGGCTGACGTTTGCTGATGAGCTAAATGAGCCGCACATATAAGGTAGCAGGAATTAATCTTAAGGGCGCTCCCTTTGGCGAGTCTGATCGACTAGTCACAGTTTTGACTCAGGAACTGGGACTCATTCGCGCCGTAGCCCCAGGATCTCGCAAGCACAACTCCCGTTTAGCCGGACGTAGCGGACTTTTTGTAGTCAACCAGCTGCTGCTCTCTAAGGGAAAAAGCCTCGATAGAATTTTACAGGCCGAGACCATTCGCTCTTATCCAGGTCTGAGTGCCAACCTGCCGAAGCTGACCGCTAGCCAGTATTTAGCTGAGATAACTCTGTACCAGGCGCTCAGCGAACAGCCTCAAGAAGCTCTGTTCTGCCTGCTGCTTGAACACCTAGAGCGTCTTGAGCAAGCCTCAGCGGCAGCCGTGCTGCCCTGTTTGGCACAGGCTACGTTTCATCTGTTAGCACTGGCGGGAATTGCGCCCCAGGTGCATTTGTGCTGTGTGACCCAGGAGCCGATTGTTCCTAATTTAGCCGATCCAGACTGGCATGTGGGCTTTAGTCTATCTGCTGGGGGAACCGTGCAGGTGGCGGAGTCGGAGGCTCTAGGCGATCGCACCCCGCAGTCAACTAGTCCCGCTTCCCGCTTGCAGACAGGTGTCGCTGATTTAGAGCGATCGCGCTCAGCCATTTCTACAAGGACATCAGCCCGGGCTAGTCCGCCTGGTCATTCACGTCAGGCTGACAGAGTATTTCAGCTAAATGCTCTAGAACTTGCTCTTTTTCAGCAGCTGAGCCAGCCCCACCTGCTGGTGGTTCAACCGCTGACAAAACAGCTTCCGGCCTCTGTGACAGCAGCGCCGCATCAGCTCTGGTACCGGATAGAGCGTCTGCTCAGACACTATGTCCAATATCATCTAGACAGATCAATTCGCTCAGCAGCCTTAATTGACGCCTGCTTCGCCCCTGCTTCGCCGTCCAAATAGCTTTTCTGGTTTATGTTTCAAGAATCTGACGCAGACATGTCCAAAACAGTGGCAACCCCTGAGAACCGCTCAAATAAGTCTCAGGCGGCTCAAACTGCTGTTTATGCAAAAGATTCCAATAATCAGCCTGAGACGGCGACTTCAGAATTAACAGAATCAGCGGACATCGCCAATCTTTCTATTAGCGCAGAGCCGGTTCGAGGTTTTTGGCCAGTCTTACAAAATGCCAATTTTTTAACGCTTTGGAGCGGGCAGGTTTTTTCTCAGCTAGCGGACAAAGTTTACCTGGTGCTGATGATTTCGATCATTGCCAGCCAGTTTGAAGCTCCAGGACAGACCATTAGCGGCTGGGTATCGGCCATTATGATTGCTTTTACAATTCCGGCAGTTCTGTTTGGTTCACTAGCGGGGGTGTATGTAGACCACTGGGCCAAAAAGCCAGTGCTGGTGATTACCAACCTGCTGCGGGGGCTGCTGGTGATATTGCTTCCAGGGCTACTGTGGGTTTCTCACGGCTGGGGAACCTTTAATGGCTTACCCATCGGCTTTTGCATCTTGCTGGTAACCACCTTTCTGGTATCAACCTTGACCCAGTTTTTTGCCCCCGCAGAGCAGGCGGTCATTCCACTGGTGGTAAAGCGAGAAAATTTGCTTTCAGCCAATTCTCTCTACACCACCACGATGATGGCTTCAGTGATCATCGGCTTTGCGGTTGGCGAGCCGCTTTTGGCGATCGCGGATAGCTTACTGGCTCCTTTGGATGGCGGCTCCGGTATGGGTAAAGATATTTTAGTCGGGGTGAGCTACGGGCTAGCAGGTCTGCTGCTGTTGTTTCTCAATCCTCATGAGAAAAAGTAGATCAGCATAGCGAACCCCACGTTTGGCAGGATATTCGAGAGGGATTGCAGTACATCCAGGAGCAGCCTCTAATACGCGGCGCTCTAATTCAGCTAGTGCTGCTGTTCTCTGTGTTTGCCGCTCTTGCGGTTTTAGCAGTGCGCTTGGCCGAGGTGATTACGACGCTGAAGTCTTCTCAGTTTGGTTTTTTACTGGCAATGGCAGGCGTTGGCATGGCTCTAGGAGCAGCTTTGGTGGGGCAGTTTGGCCAGCGGTTTGCTCGCGCTCAGATGAATATTTTGGGTTCGGCAGGGGTTGCAGTCACGCTGATGGGACTGGCATTTTTTGCTGAGCGGCTGTGGGTGTGTCTCTTGTTAATTGGGCTGTTGGGGTTGTTTGCAGCCATTGTCGGTATTCCCATGCAAACAACTATTCAAGAGAGAACGCCTGAAGACATGCGAGGTAAGGTCTTTGGCCTGCAAAATAATTTAGTTAACATCGCCCTGAGTTTACCGTTGGCGCTAGCAGGTCTAGCTGAAACGTTTTTAGGGCTACGAGTTGTGTTCTTAGGACTAGCAGCGCTGGTGGCAGCAGGTGGAGTGGTTACCTGGCATATAAGTCGGCCAAAATTGACTGCTTGAGAATCTGCTGGGAAGCAGCTATATACTTGTTAAGTTCTCATAAAGTCATGGCTTGACCATTTTTGGTCGGCCTGCCTGACCGCTGTTAGCTATCTCCTTAACTGAATGCACATCGCGTGGCTTGGTAAAAAATCTCCTTTTTGCGGCAATGTTACCTATGGTCGGGAAATTACGAATGCCCTCCTAGAGGGAGGGCATCGGGTGACATTTCTTCACTTCGCCCAGCCTGAAGAGGAGACGCCAAGCGATCGCCCGGACTGTCAGGAGGTTTCACTGCCTTTTATTTTTAAATCACAGATTTTAACAATTCCGTCTTTTCGCTCAGGCAAGCTGCTAGTACAGGCGTTGAAACGGCTAAAGCCAGACATTGTTCATGCTTCGCTAACGCTATCGCCGCTGGATTTTCGCCTACCTGAAATTTGCCAGAATCTGGGCATTCCTCTGGTGGCAACTTTTCATCCAGCCTTTGATCGACGGCGGCGCAATCTCACCTCGGGTACCCAGCATTTGACCTATCAAATTTATGCTCCCTGTTTGGCCCACTATGACTGCGTCATCGTGTTTTCTCAGCTACAGCGTGATCTGCTGGTCAAACTAGGCGTTCCGGCGGCTCGGATCAGCGTCATTCCTAACGGGGTTGATACTGCCAAATATGCGCCTAGGCCGTCTGCGGTTAAACAAGAGTTCAAAGCTGAGCGGCTGTTTGTCTATCAGGGGCGGCTCTCGATTGAGAAAAATGTTGAGTCTTTGCTGCGGGGATGGAAACAGGCCAAATTAGCTCCCGGTAGCAAGCTTGTGATTGTGGGCAGTGGGCCTTTGACTGCCTCACTGAGAGCTTTTTATGGCTCTGAAGAAAACGTGCTTTGGCTCGGCTTCGTAGCAAATGAGCAGCGCCGAATTGAAATTTTACGGGGGGCTGATGTCTTTGTCTTGCCGTCTTTAGTTGAGGGGCTGTCGCTTTCTCTATTAGAAGGCATGGCTTGCGAAACTGCCTGTATTGCCACCGATGCTGGAGCTGATGGTGAGGTTTTGGCAAATGGGGCTGGTATAATTTTAGACACGCAGCGAGTTTCAACTCAGCTACAGACACTGCTGCCTGTTTTTCAAGACCATCCCGAAATGACGACGCTGCTGGGAAAAAAGGCTCGTCAGCGAGTTTTGGAACGCTATACCCTGAGGGATAATATCAGCCAGCTAGAGGCTCTTTATGCTGAGATCTTACGCACTTCGCGGCTTTACCTGAGTCGAGGAGCTTAACGCTGGGCTAGAGAGGCTTCAGCCTCGGCTAAGGCAGCGGTAGAGCGATCTAAAATTTGCCAAACAGCCTGCATCAGCTGATCTAGTCCCGTACCGGCGACGGCTGAAATCAGAAATACCTGGGTTTGAGCCGTGGCTGCCAGCGCTGCCGCGATCGCCTCAACTGCTTCATCAGGCATGGCTTCTACTTTGTTGAGGGCTAAGATTTGGGGGCGATCGCCTAGCATTTCGCTATAGGCACTCAGCTCTTTTTGAATCGTCAGATAGTTCTCGACTGGCTGCTCTGCTGTGACATCGACTAAATGCAGCAGCAGCCGTGTCCGCTCGACGTGGCGTAAAAATTCGTGACCCAGCCCTAAACCAGTGTGAGCACCTGCAATCAGCCCTGGGATATCCGCGAAAACAGTGCCGTCTCCGGTGGGTTTGCGCACGACCCCCAGATTAGGAACCAGGGTGGTAAACGGATAGTCGGCAATTTTAGGCTGGGCTGAGGACAAAGCCGAAATCAGGGTCGATTTACCCGCATTGGGCAGGCCGATAATGCCCACTTCTGCTATCAGCTTCAGTTCCAGGCGAATTCGGCGCTCTTCTGCCGGTAGTCCGGGCAGCGCTCTTTCAGGGGCGCGATTGCGATTGCTTAAAAAGTGACGATTCCCCAGTCCGCCTTTGCCACCCTGGGCTACGCACAGCTGCTGTCCGGGATGCACCAGATCTCCTAGCAGTTCGCCTGTATTAGCATCGTAGACAACCGTACCGCAGGGAACTTCAATATAGCGATCGCTGCCAGCTGCCCCGGTTTTATTTTTAGGCCCGCCCCGTCCTCCGTTCTCGGCTTTAAAGACATGAGCGTATTTAAAGTCTAAAAGCGTTTGCAAGTGCCCCACAGCCAATAGATAGACCGAGCCCCCCGGCCCGCCGTTGCCGCCTGCAGGCCCACCGGCAGGGACATATTTTTCCCGCCGAAAGGCTACTAGGCCATCTCCACCCTTGCCTGCAATCACATCTGCTTCTGCTTGGTCAATAAACTGCATTACTGCTGCAGGTCAATCATGGCCTGGCGAATTTGGGCTTGGAGCGCGGGTTCTTGCTGATGAGCCGCTGTAATTTCATTGAAGCGGTTGACGCTCAGACCGCTACTGGCGACAACTTCGGCTGCCTGAGTGCAATAGCGTACCACAATTTCCTGTATCTGCCTGCGGGTACGACGCGGCAGATTAGACAGATTGTTGGCGTTGGTACAGCTGATATTAAACTCGCTAGCGTTCAAGTTTTCTGCCATCAGGATGTTTTTGATTTGGGTATAAGCCTCGGTTCGCGGTCTATCCATCTGCAAAACTGCACGAGCATAACCCGCGACTTCCTCAGCAGAAATTGTCGCTGAGCGAGTCTGAGCCTGGGCTGCGCTGCTTTTAAGCTGTAGACTGGACTGCTGCCAGCTAATTTGAACGCCAAAGATCAAGCCAGCCGCGATGAAACCACCGCTCCAGGCTGAGAGAGAACGCCGGAGCCGCTGGCCAAAACAGGATAAACAGGGGTTAGAGACTTGCATTGACATCTGGCGCTCTAGGTGACAACCGGAACTATCTTAAAAGGTACATAATTGCCCTGACCGTTCTGCTCAGAAGAAGTTTCAGGGAGCCGATGGCTTCATACTTTAGCGAAAAAGCTGAGAAATTTCGATGATTTTTGTCTGCAACGTAGGCATTTCGGCTTTGCCCTGCTTGAGGCTAGCGTCTAGCTCTAGGAGAGTTTGCATCGCCTGCTGCAAACTCATCAGGGAAAGACGATGGACTTCTTTTTGCAAGTAATAGATGCGTTTTGGGTTATTCACCTCAGCAGCCTGAGCGATCGCCCATTCATCCCGCTCACCCGCTTGAACCATCATCTTAACCCAAAGCCAAGTGCGAAACTGTCCCACCAGGGTAGATACAATCCGCAGAGCGGGTTCGTTGCGCTCTATCAGGTCGGCAATCAGTCTTAGTGCTAAAGCGGTATCTCCCTGCCGCAGAGCCGAGGCCAGCTGTAGACTGTTTTGAGTGTTCACTACTACCAGGTTTGCTACTGCATCGGCAGAGAGCGGCTGTGAACTGTCGCCCTGATAAAGCTTAAGTTTCTCAACTTCGTTGACTAGCTGGCGCATGTTGTTACCGACTGACTCGCTTAGCAGCTCTACGGCTGCTGGCGTCAGGGTTAGGTTAGCCTGCTTAGCGACCTGGCGTACCTGCTGCTGAAGCTGTTCGGTTTTCCAGGGCGCAATGCTGGAAAACTCCTGGACTTTGCCGTGCTTTTGCAGCAGCTTGGTTGATTTGAGCCGACCGTCTGGCTTGTGAGGACTGGTGAAAAGCAAAATGCTGGTGTCGGGAACCGCTGTGAGAGTACGGGTTAGCTCCTGCAGGAGAGGCTCACCACAGCGCTGAAAAACGGAGGCATTTTGCAGCCAGATAACGCGCTTGCCCAAGCCAAAGGGAGGTGTCATCGCCTGGTTTAGGGCCTGAATGGCGCTGTTTTCCTGGTCGCTAAATTTATCGTAGTTAAAGCTGCTCCATTGGGGAGCAAGGCTGCGATCGCACAAGTCTTTGACCGCTTCAGCGAGACGGAAGTCGTCATCTCCCCAAAACAAGAAAACTGGCATAGCTCAGGTGACAATAGGACAGTAAATAATTGTTTTGCAGATGGCTTCTCTGTTTCAGCACCCGATTTTGCAGCAAAGTTTTGCCATTATTGACCACGAAATCGGCCCCCACAGGTTTACGCCAGACGAAT
The DNA here is from genome assembly GCA_012032345.1 of Leptolyngbyaceae cyanobacterium RM1_1_2. GTDB lineage: Bacteria > Cyanobacteriota > Cyanobacteriia > Phormidesmidales > Phormidesmidaceae > Sphaerothrix. The sequence continues at coordinate 46,418 of JAAUQI010000006.1, forward strand.
ATGCGGTGGTTCGCCGGGTCATTCACAGCACGGCTGATTTTGACTTCAAGCAGGAAATACGCTTTAGCACGACTGCGATCGCCGTGGCAAAAGTAGCCCTGAGAGCAACAACTCCTTTAATTCTAGACGTGAATATGGTGAAGTCAGGCATTCAGACTTTGGTCAAACGCACCTTTCAAAATCCGATCGTCGTAGCTGTTGACCAGGCCCATCAGGCCCTGCCGGGTAAAACCCGCACTGAGACAGGAATGCTGGCATGCTGCCGCCAGTACCCTGGGGCTATCTATATAGTTGGCAACGCACCCACGGCGCTAGCAGCGCTCTGTGAGGCGATCGCTGTGGGCTGGGTCAATCCAGCTTTAGTGATTGGTGTGCCTGTTGGGTTTGTCGGGGTCGAGGCGGCTAAGACCCAGCTTGCCAGCTTGGACGTGCCTCAGATTTTGGTTGACGGGCGCAAAGGCGGCTCGGCTGTCGCCTCTGCAATTACGAACGCGCTGCTGGTACTGGCCTGGGAGACAGTGTGAGCTATCCGCCCATGCAGGTGATTGGGATTGGGGCCAGCGGTGCAAAAGATCTTGCCGCTCCGGTCTTGGCACTGATTGAGCGAGCCGATTTGCTTGTAGGCAGCGATCGCCACCTGTCTTACTTTCCTGAGCAGGTCGGCCAGCGGCTGCGGCTGATTTCTTTTCCCACTACTCTCGAAAGGCTACAGCTTGAGCGGCAGCAGCATCCCCAGCAGCAAATTGTGATTTTGGCTTCAGGAGATCCGCTTTTTTTTGGCTTAGGACGACTGCTGCTGCTGCATTTCGCTGCCGATGAGCTGGTGTTTCATCCCCATCCCAGCTCCGTTCAGCTTGCCTTCAGTCGGCTCAAAGTCCCCTGGCAGGATGCTCAGCTTATCAGCCTGCACGGGCGATCGCTAGAGAATCTCCGGCCCGCCCTACAGCAGGGGGCAGAAAAGATTGCGGTGCTGACGGACGCTGAGAATACGCCCCAGGCGATCGCAGAGCTGCTGCTGTCGCTGGCAGCTAGCTATCAGCTTTGGGTCTGTGAAAACTTAGGCGCTGAGGCAGAGCGGGTGCGGAGCTTTTCGGCGACAGCAGCCTTGACCCAAACTTTTGATCCCCTCAATTTGGTCATTTTGCTGCGGCAGGCAGAGGCTTCAGTTCCTGACTTATCAAAGCTGCCGAGCTTTGGTCTGGCCGACGAGCTATTTTTGAGCTTCCGCGATCGCCCTGGCCTGATTACCAAACGCGAAATTCGGACTTTGATATTAGCAGAGCTAGCACTCCGGCCCCAGCAAGTTGTCTGGGATGTTGGGGCTGGAACCGGATCTGTCAGTATCGAAATGGCGCGGCTACAGCCCACTGCTGAAATTTATGCCATCGAAAAAACAGCGGCGGGGGCGGCTTTAATTCAGCAAAACTGTGAGCGCCTAAGCGTTCAAACGGTGAAGCTAGTGCATCAGGCTGCGCCAGAGGCTTTGGCAACTTTGCCTGATCCCGACCGTATCTTTATTGGCGGCAGCGGCGGTTGCCTGAGCAATATTTTGCTAGCTAGTAGCCAACGGCTGCAGCCAGACGGCCTGATTGTGTTGGCCTTGGCAACCCTAGAGCATCTCAATACGGTGCTGACCTGGCGGCAGCAGCATATTCCTGACTGGCAACATCGGCTGCTTCAGGCGCAGCTTTCACGTTCAACAGCAGTTGCCAATCTCACCCGCTGGATGCCGCTAAATCCGGTCACGCTGGTCATTTTGAGTCCACAGTCGCTGTAGTTGTAACTGATAGCTGCTGATTTCTAGTTATCTAAATTGATTTGGTCTGATTTTTGTCTAATATCAGTAGGGTTAGAACTGACATTGTAGATTCAGAAGCGATGGTAAAGGCGATCGCACTGCTAAGCCTGCTATTTTGGCTAACAGCTATGCCTATTGGGGCATTTTCAGGAGCGCTGCCGTACTGTCAGACTGTAGCAGAACAAGAAATTTGCCTTTTGAGTCTTAGGCGTAGCGCCAAATATTACTGGCAATATCGGGCTGCTGTCAGTATTGCCGGCATCAGGCGTCCGGTTGAGGTCTATGACTGTCAGCGACAGCAGCGCGTCAGTTCAAAGGGTAGAGAGATACCGTTTCAATCAGATGGGCCAGGTCTGATGATTTGTAGCTTCTTTAAAAAATAGTGGCAGCTCATTCCTTGCACTCCCCTTATCCAATCGCAAACGTTTTGACCGTTCGGGCCAGACTAGGCGAAGGCCCCACCTGGGATATGGCTCAGCAGTGCCTTTACTGGGTAGATATTTACAATCACTGGGTGTATCAGTTTGATCCGGCAACCGGACAGACCCGCTATTTTGATGTGGGGGGAGTGGTTGGCTGCTTGGCGATCGCGTCTAATCGTCGGCTGCTGCTGGCTTTGCGTCACGAGCTAGCCGTACTTGACTTAGCAACTGGAGAGCTAACCCCAATACTCTCTGTTGAAGCAGACAAGCCCTACAATCGCTTTAACGATGGCAAGTGTGACGTGGCCGGACGGTTTTGGTTTGGATCAATGTCTACCCAGGATGCTGGAGGCAGTCTGTACCGCTATGATCTCGATGGCTCTCTCCACCAGATGGCAACCGGGCTAACTATCTCCAACGGTATCGGCTGGAGTCCTGATAATCAGACTTTTTATCTGACTGATTCGGCTGATCAGGTAATCTATGCCTATCAGTTTGATCTAGTCAGCGGCGCGATCGCCCAGCAGCAAGTTCTAGTTGATCTCAGCCTTGCTGATTTGATCCCAGACGGTCTAGCTATTGACGCCGAAGGCTGCCTGTGGTCTGCCATCTGGGATGGCTGGTGTGTCATTCGCTTCAGCCCTGAAGGCAAAGAGCTAGCCCGATTTCCGCTGCCTGTACAGCGCCCCACCGCCTGCACCTTTGGCGGCACAGACCTGAAGAAACTGTATGTGACAACGGCTTCTGTCGGGCTGAGCGAAGCCGAAATTCAGGCCAGTGTCTTTTCAGGCGACTTATTTTGTATTCATACTGATGTGGTAGGGCTGCCCACAAGTACCTTCGCTGGGGCGCTAAACTAATTTTCTAAGCAGCAGTAGTTTCTAAAAGCCGTCAATCACTATGGAGCGAATTCAGCTCATCGTTCACGGCGTTGTTCAAGCAGTGGGCTTTCGCTATCATACCTGCCAGGAGGCCCTACAGCTTGGGGTCACTGGCTATGTCAAAAATCTGCCCGACGGTACGGTCGAGATTGTGGCAGAAGGAAGCCCAGACGCTCTGCGGGCTTTGTCAGGCTGGGCCAAACAGGGGCCACCCGCCGCTCAGGTTAGGCATATAGAAATAGCTAAAGCTGAGGCTACAGGTGAGTTTAACAGCTTTGCGATCGCCTATTAGTCACTGTTTGTATCCTCAGCCTGATGGGGCTGAACTAATGGAATCAGGATTTTAAAGTGGGTTCCCTGTCTCAGTTCAGAGGCGCAGGTGAGGCTACCGCCGTGACGTTCGCTCACAATCTGATAGCTGATAGAAAGCCCCAAACCTGTGCCCTTGCCCACGGGTTTGGTGGTAAAGAAAGGATCAAATAGCCGCTGCTTAACAGCCTCCGGAATACCCAAGGCATTATCAGAAATCGTAATTTGTACCTGGTCTAAACCCATCTGCTGCGTTCTAATAGCAATTACAGGCTGGAATTCAGCCTCTCGGAGATAGCGCTCTTCTAGCGCATCAATAGCATTTGAGAGGATGTTCATAAATACCTGATTGAGCTGCCCTGGGTAGCACTCGACTAGGGGTAGTGGGCCGTATTGCCTCTCAACTGCAATCGCGCTGCGATTGGGCTGAGCCTTGAGTCGGCTTTCTAAAATCATGAGGGTGCTATTGAGGCCCTCGTGTAAATCGATAGCTTCAATCTCGGCCTCATCCATGCGCGAAAAAGTTCGCAGAGAAGCCACAATTCCCTGAATACGTTGAGCACCTACTTTCATTGAGCTAAGTACTTTGGGCAGGTCGGTTGTGACAAAATCGAGATCAACAACCTCAATTTCTGATTGGATCTCTGGCACAGGTTGCGGATAGTGCTGCTGGTAGAGCGTCATTAGCCTGAGTAAATCACAGGTGTAGGCATTCATATGGGTTAGGTTGCCGTAGATGAAATTTACCGGGTTGTTAATTTCATGGGCGACTCCCGCTACGAGCTGACCCAGACAGGACATTTTCTCAGTTTGAATGAGCTGTAGCTGAGCCTGCTTGAGTTCCTTTAAGGTTTCTTGTAGCTGATTGTTTTTGATCTGAAGCTGCTGAGTGCGTTCAGTCACCTGCTCTTCTAAGTTGCGGCTATGGGCTTCTAAGGCTTGCCGAGAAGCCCTCAGGTGATAAGTCATTTGGTTAAAGGTGACTGCTAGCGCCCCGATTTCGTCTCGAGAGGTAACGGGTGCTTTGGCCGTGTAATCTCCTGCCATGATGCTGGCTGTAGTGTGAGTTAGCCGCCTGATCGGAATAGTAATAGCGCGCCGCAGAGTCAGCACTAAGGCGATCGCCAGAATCAGCGAAATACCTCCGCCGAGCAGGGTTTGCCACTGTGCTCTGGCCAAGCTCACATGGCTAATCTCCAGCTCGCGCAGCAAAGCATTTTGCTCTGCCACCACAATTGCAGCCAGTTCGTCCAGCATTTTAGTGGCCAGAGGCTCAGCCTGCGTACTCAGTAGAAACAAATCAGTTCGATAGCGATCGCTTTCGACAATTTCAAAAAGCTGCGACGGCAGCGCTACGAAAGCCCCATAAGCTTTTTCCAGCTTGTCTAATTCCGTCTGCTGCTCAGCACTGAGCTGAGTCTGTAAGCGTAAAATTTGTGCCCAAGCTGCCTGATTTTTTTTACTTTGAGCCGCATACTCAAACCGAAAACTTGGGCTGCGGGTGACCAGATAGCTCCGAAGCGCCGCTACCGATAAGGCAAAAGAACTTCTGAATTCAAACAGAGCCTCCAACAGCTCTGAACTATCAGACATAGAAGATCGCTGTAGCTGCAAATCTATTAGCTGAGTTGCCCCATCTAAAGTCAGATTGATTTGGATATCGCCGACTGATTGCAGCTGTTTCAGGGCGGGCTGGTTTTCTACCACGCGGTCTTTGAGCGCAAACATTTCTTCCGGTAAGAACAACCACTGCTGATAAAGACGCTCTAATTCTTCAAGCCTTTCTATCTGTTCAACATTGACAGTATTTCCTGGTCTTGCAGCCTTGTTTAACCCCTTACTCAAAGCTTTAAGCTGAGTAAAATCAGCCTCAAAGGCGAGTCTAGATACCTGGTACTGGTTGCGAAATGCTGACTCTGAAGTTGCTAGATAACCTCGCACATTTGACAACATACTGAGAAGATTAGACTGTGCCTGCGCTGAAGCCAGTGCCGAAGGAAAGTGATACTGCTGGGTTTTATCGATGCTGATGTCCGCTCGATGTCCTTCCCAGTAAGTAATGCCAATTACCAAAAACGTAACCGCTACCAAAATTCCAAAGCTAAGATTGAGCTTTTTGCCAATACTCAACCGACTGTATGCAGATTTTGGTTCCTTAAACTTAGAACGAAGCCCATGACTCAAAGACTGCCAGTGAGATCGGCTTTGCAACCAGAGCACTCGAAGGAACATAACTGCTAGACATGAGAGAACTAGAGGAAAATACGATCAGGCCACAAACTCAATCAGGCTCAGCTCATTAGCCTGATTCCAACCACAAATTTCAGAGCGAAAAGCTTGCCATTGGGTATAAATCTGTCGAAACCCAGCCTCTTGACTGGCAGTTTCTTCATAGAGTTCAAAAGCCGACTTTCTAGCAGCCTGTAGAATCTCCAGACTATAAGGTAAAAGCCCAGTTCCGCTCAGTACCAGTCGCCGTAGATCTTCTCCATTGACCGCGTCATATTGAGATAGAATTAATCTGTATTTCATAGGTAGTTCTTGGCTCCCACCAGCCAGGATAGTAGTAATACTGAGCAATACTGTTGAGGCCAAGTTTTTCGTCTTCATAAGAGCCTGCCCACTCTGCTGCATCAATCAGGTTCTGCTCTAGCTGCTCAAAGATCTCATTTCCATCCAGCACCCGAACATCGACGCCTAAACGCTTTATCACCTGGCCACCCAGCCCCGGAATTCTCATTCTTAGACCTCGTAATGCTTCAACAGAATTAATTTTTTGCTTAAACCATCCCCCCATTTGTGCGCCTGTGCTGCCTACCGGGAAAGTGATAATGCCATAATCAGCGTAGATTTTCTGCATACTTTCTAATCCCCCCGCGCTCATTAGCCAGGAAATTTGCTGCTGCGCGTTGAGTCCAAAAGGAACTGTTGTGCCAAACGCCAAGGCAGGGTTTTTATCGATGTAATAGTAGCTCAGCGTATGCCCACACTCCACTGTTTCTGCAGCCACTGCATCCATCACCTCTAGTCCAGCGACTATTTCATCTGCGCCATAAGGTGTAATTGTAAATCGCCCGCTAGTTGCTGCACTAACCTGCCTGCAGAGGTTATCGACACTGCCAAAAATAATTTCAAGCGATTTAGGCCAGCTTGTAGCCATGCGCCACTGTACCAGAGGTGACTTATCAGTTGTCGTGGGTGAAACAGTTTGAGCGTCAGCTTGCCGAGCTGTCACTCTCCCCCATATCTTAGCTGCGGTTCCCATAAAAAGGCGGCGCTGCATAATTTCAAGACTCTCTCCATGAAGTCAAACTTTGAAGGTTCGCCAAAGGTTTGCCAAAGGTTTGCCAAAGAGTAAATGACTAAATGACTATATCTACTTACAATTCCAAGAGGTGGTTTTCCTTAAAGGCGAATTTAGCAAAGCTAAATTCGTTCACGCAATTCCACTGGGAAACCTCGGTGCGAAATTTTTGCCATTGCTGATAAATTTGTCGGAAAGTTGAGTCTGCTTGGGCAGCTTGCTCATAGTATTCGGCGGTGGCTGCTTTAGCGGCGGTTAAAATTTGGGGGCTGTAAACTCTGAGCTGCGTCCCTTTAGCTACCAGACGTCTCAGCGCTGCTCCGTTAGCTGCATTGTAGCGGGCAAGCATCATCAGATTTGCCTCCACCGCCGCTAAACGAAACGCAGTTTGGTACTCTTAAGGCAGCTGGTGCCACTGATTTAAGTTGATGAGGGCCTCTAGCGTTTCTGAAGGACTCCACCAGCCCGGACGATAGTAATAGCTGGCAGCCTGATCCAACCCCAAGCGTTCATCATCGTAGGGGCCACTCCACTCGACAACCTCAATTTCCTTATTCATGAGAGCAGTCACAATCTCATTCGCTGCCAGGGTCTTGACTTCTACGCCCAGCGATCGCATAACCTTTCCTCCCACTCTGGGAATTCTCATCTTCAAACCCTATAAATCGGCTAGGCTGGCTACCTCTGCCTTAAACCAGCCGCCCATTTGCCCCCCGGTATTGGTATTACCTACCGGAAAGTTGATTACACCCAGGTCTGCATATAGAAGCTGCATAGCTTCTATATGCAGACCTGAAAAGCCAGGCATTTTGCTGCTGAGCCGTCAGGCCAAATGGAATACACGCTGAGGAAGCAAGTGCCGGACTTTTATCAAGATAATAATGATTGCCAGTGTAGATACCTCAGAGACTTTTAAGACATCCTCTCATAGGCAAAAAATATTCTGTCCAAACTACTGGCGATCGCTCTCAAATACTGTCATGTATCAGCACAAACTCGTTAGATTCTCCGAGCGTGATTGCAGAGAGATAAAAACTGTTTGTTCGCAAGCGCAGAGCCGCTGAAAATCAGTGGCTTTTTAGCATCTCTGGTGGCCAAATGGGGCCGTTGGGCACACTGAAGTCGGGCAGATTTGATAGGCAGGTTTGACAGGTTACTATGCTGGCGCGGATTTGGAGTGCATCACTGGTTGGAATTGAGGCCGTGCAGGTTGGCGTTGAGGTAGATGTTTCTGGAGGACTGCCCGCTACTGTACTGGTGGGGCTACCAGATACGGCTGTGCAAGAGTCTCGTGAACGCGTGCGGGCGGCGCTAAAAAATTCGGGATTTGTGTTTCCGATGCGGCGAATTGTGATTAACCTGGCTCCGGCTGACCTCCGCAAAGAGGGGCCTAGTTTTGATTTGCCAATTAGCATGGGCATCTTGGCGGCTTCAGAGCAGGTGAGTACTGACCTGCTGGGCGATCATCTATTTTTGGGCGAAGTTTCTCTAGATGGGTCTTTGCGTCCTGTGACTGGGGTTTTGCCCATTGCCGCTGCTGCTGCCAGTTTAGGAATGACGGGGCTGGTTGTACCAGAAGACAATGCTCGAGAAGCTGCGGTGGTTCCTGGTTTGCAGGTTTATGGCTTTAAGCACCTGAATGAAGTTGCGGCCTTTCTCAGCCAGCCAGAACGCTGCTCCCCCTTGACCCTCGACGGTGAAGCCGAGCTAGCAAAATCGCCTAGAACCGGGCTTGATCTTAAAGATGTCAAAGGTCAGGTGCAGGCCCGTCGCGCTTTAGAAATTGCCGCTGCTGGCGGTCATAATTTAGTCTTTGTCGGGCCACCGGGCAGCGGTAAAACCATGCTAGCGCGACGACTCCCCAGTATTTTGCCCCCGTTATCCTTTACTGAAGCTTTAGAAGTGACCCAGGTTCACTCTGTAGCAGGGCTGCTGCGCCACAGAGGAACTTTAGTCAGCGATCGCCCGTTTCGCAGTCCCCATCACTCGGCTTCTGGCCCGTCTCTAGTCGGCGGCGGTAGTTTTCCCCGACCGGGTGAAATTTCTTTAGCTCACCGGGGTGTCTTATTTCTAGACGAGCTAACCGAATTCAAGCGCGACGTTCTAGAGTTTTTGCGACAGCCGCTTGAAGATGGCTACGTCAGTATTTCTAGAACCCGACAGTCTGTGGTATTTCCGGCTCAGTTCACTCTGGTGGCCAGTACCAATCCCTGTCCCTGTGGTTATTTTGGCGATTCAGTGCAGCCCTGCACCTGTTCACCGCGCAGCCGCGAGCAGTACTGGGCTAGGCTCTCAGGGCCGCTGATGGATCGCATTGACCTACAGGTTGTAGTCAGTCGCCTGCAGCCAGAAGAGATGACTCGGCCCGTTGTTGGCGAACCCTCAGAGGCGGTCAGAAAACGGGTACAGACAGCGCGGCAGCAGGCTCAGCAGCGCTTCAAGGCCGAGCCTCAGCTCCAGTGCAACGCCGATATGCAGAGTCGTCATCTCAAACAGTGGTGTCCGCTAGATGATAGCAGCCGTCAGCTTCTAGAAAGTGCCGTCCGGCAGCTGGGGCTTTCGGCTAGGGCCACCGATCGCATTCTTAAAGTGGGGCGGACGATTGCTGATTTAGAGAGCAATCCGGTTTTACAAGCTCACCATGTGGCTGAAGCAATTCAGTATCGCACCATTGATCGAATGCACTAAGGCCGAATCCAGCCTGCTGCAACGCAGTCGTCAACTACCTGCAGCAGCCAGTTCCAGAGATCTGGGGTACCCGTTTTTACCGCAGCCATTCGCTGCATTACCTGGGTGCGGGTGATGCCATGCTGTTTCCAGGTACCGCCCTGAGTCTGCTGGTTGTGCAGGAACGGCTGTAGGCGATCGAGGGCGGCTGCAAACTGAGCCGTCGGCGTGGTGCCTGCCTCAAATTCTTCCCACAGCGATCGCAGTTCATCTGCTTGCGGAGCGGGCAACAGACCAAAGATACGCGTGGCTGCCTTTGCTTCTCGACTGGCCTTCTCAGACTGAGCCGCCAAGTCATAGCAAAAGGTATCACCGGCATCAATTTCGACAACGTCATGAATTAAGACCTGTTGGATTGCCCGAAACAGATCGCTTTGAGGCGGGGCATACTCAGCCAGGGCGATCGCCATCATGGCTAGATGCCAGGAATGCTCAGCACTGTTTTCCCGGCGGGAACTGTCCAGCAGCAGCGTTTGACGCTGCACCTGTTTGAGCTGATCAAGTTCCAGGATAAATTGCAGTCTCTGGTTGAGTAACGGGTTGTCCATAGCCGTATTTTTCCTGTGTGGCTGGTGTGAGATGGTGTTATTCTATAGATGACTCGGAACTATGCGATTACAACGCCCAAACTTTGTCAGGACCGGAAGGTAGCAGCAATACGGGATGCTTGTGATAGGCGTGGTTTCCGGGTCACTTTTTTTATGGTTTTTAACACCCCTGCCGCAACGGTGATCTAGACTGGTCGCAGGCCCAAATTTGCGCCTATGCTGTAAGCAATCCAGGCGCAGGCGAAAGGAGTGGTAACTATGGCAGGTTTTGGAGATTTAGTTCAAAAAGCTTTTTATTTAGGCGTTGGCATTGCGTCCTATGCTGGAGAGAAAGCAGGGGGTACGCTGGGTGAACTTCGCGGACAGGCTCAAAAAATTGTTGATGAGCTGGTAGCGCGGGGCGAAATGACCACCGACGAGGCCCAGCGCTTGATTAACGAAATGATGAATCGAGCCCAGGAAGCTCCTGGAAGTCCTCAACCCTCTTCGTCGAAGCAGCCCCGTCACATCGAAATCATTGATGACGACAGCGCCCTAGCTGAAATCCGGCAGGAAGAAATGCTCCGGCAGCAGGTTGAAGCCCTACGGCAAGAGTTGCAAAATCTAAAACGCAAAGAGTAGTTATGGAAGAATGGTCTAAGCAATTTTGGCAATCTATTGAAGCAGTTGCTTATGAAGCCAGCCGCTTTTTAGAAGCAGTTGCTCAACAAGCTACCGAGTCTGCTGCTGAATTGTCTGTTGCCTTCAGCGACCAGGCTGAACAGGTTGGGCAGGCGATCGCACCTGATCTTGACAGTCTAGTGCTGCGACTAGAGCAGATTATAGGCTCAGAAACCGAACCGACCCCAGAGCTTGAGGCCATGGCTGAGCAAATAGGGGTGACCTTAGAGCCTTTACTGGCGAGCGTGCTGATAGACTTTAGCACCTGGGCCGAGCAGGTCTCAAATCCCATGTCTCAAACGATGGATCCTTTTTTCCAGCAGCATGCTGCCTGCGTTGGCTGCCGCAACTATCACGGTCAAGTCTACAACGGCAACCTGCTGGTCTGCGGCCTGTATCCTTACGGCCCCAATCAGGAAAAGTGCCCTGACTGGGAATCTGCCTGGAGCGCCTAGTGCAGCGTCAACACTTAATCTTAGGGTAATGCATAGTTCGTAGTTAGCGCTTCAGCGCTAAAGCACCGACTACCAACCCTAATTTCTAGCCGTGACAATGCCCTAGCCTAGCAGCTCAAAGAAATGACCAACCGGGCCTTGACCCTGTCCAATCCGTAGAGCCGCTTTGAGGGCTGCTGTAACGTAACCTTTGGCGTTATTGACGGCTGTGAAGGTGGACTGATCTAAGGCTAGGTTAGCGGCGATCGCGGCGGATAGAGTGCAGCCAGTGCCGTGGGTATCTCCAGTATTAACTGTTTGGGTCTTTAAGACCTCAAGGCGATCGCCGTCAAACCAGACATCGACGCCGCGCAGATCGCCAGCCATACTGCCGCCTTTGACTAAGACAGTTTTGGGGCCTAGCTGATAAATTCGCTGGGCGGCCTGCTTCATGTCTGGAAGTGACCGAATTTCGAGCTGGCTTAAAATCTGCGCCTCGTAGCGATTGGGCGTCAGCACTGTCGCCAACGGAATCAGGGTGCGCTGCAGCACGGCTATGGCTTCATCGTCGATTAGCTGCGCCCCGGTGCGCGACACCATGACCGGATCAACCACCAGTTTTGTCAGCTCCAGAGCTTTTATCTGCTGGGCGATCGCCGCAATGATAGCTGCATTGAGCAGCATTCCTGTTTTGGTGGCCTGTACCCCAATATCGGTAACAACGGCCTCGATCTGGGCGATGACCGCTTCAGGGGGCAGCGCGTCTACTCGGGTGACGCCCTGGGTGTTCTGGGCAGTGACGCAGGTTAGGGCACTGGTGCCGTGCACCCGGTGGAAGGCAAAAGTCCTTAAATCCGCCTGAATGCCCGCACCGCCCCCACTATCTGAACCGGCGATAGTGAGCGCTATGGGAGGAGAAATGGCCATAGGCTTATCGAGACGGACGTCGCCGCTGCAGGAACTCAGGAATATCTAAGCCACCCGAGGCGGGATTGGACTCGCTAGAGCTAGGGGGCACCGGGTTGCTAAAAGCCGAGCGCTTTAAGGGCATCACCCGAGCGCTGGGGGTTTCTACCTGGGCTTTGGCTTCGGCGTTAAACCCGGTGGCAATGACCGTAATGCGCACTTCACCCTGAAGCCGTTCATCAATCACGGCCCCAAAGATAATGTTGGCGTTAGGATCAACAGCCTCATAGATAATCTCAGCGGCGGCATTGACTTCATGCAGAGTCAGATCGGTGCCGCCCGTAATGTTGAAGACGGCCCCAGCTGCCCCGTCAATGGAGGCTTCTAGCAAAGGTGAAGAAATCGCCGCGATCGCAGCTTCTCTAGCCCTGGATTTACCCGATCCCACGCCAATACCCATCAGCGCTGAACCGGCATCGGCCATGACCGCCCGCACGTCGGCGAAATCTACATTGACCAAACCAGGAACGGTAATAATGTCTGAAATGCCTTGAACCCCCTGACGCAGAATATCGTCGGCGACCCGAAAGGCTTCCTGCACCGGGGTCTGCTCAGAAATAACAGTGAGCAGTTTGTCATTAGGAATAATAATCAGCGTATCTACTCGGCTCTGCAAGGCCGCAATGCCCTCATCGGCCTGCCCTGTGCGCCGCCGGCCCTCAAAGGTGAACGGACGCGTGACGACGCCGACCGTCAGCGCTCCAGCCTCTTTGGCAACCTCGGCCACTACCGGAGCTGCACCGGTGCCAGTGCCGCCGCCCATACCCGCTGTAATAAATACCAGGTCGGCTTCTTCCAGGCAGGCCGAAATTTCATCTCTGGACTCTTCAGCAGCTTTTTGCCCGATAGCAGGATTGCCCCCGGCCCCTAGGCCACGAGTGAGCTTTTGGCCGACCTGCAAGCGATTTGTGGCGGAGGCATTGGTTAGGGCTTGGGCGTCTGTGTTGACAGCCCAGAACTCAATTCCTGATAAACCACTGTCGATCATACGGTTGACAGCATTACAGCCACCCCCGCCGACACCGATAACTTTAATTTTGGCTACGCTACCCGGCACAATTTCACCGCCCTGCGACGCTTCTGCTGACATAACCCTGAGATCGTTAGACTGCCCCATTTTCAGACCAGAATGGGTGAAAGGATTGGAATAAGAACCAGAGTCACTAAAAGATTCACCTGACCAAACAGTCGCCGATTGACCATTGTCATGCGCTGCTGCTTGCGGGTTAGCCAAATGGCTATCGGGAGGCGTTGGAACTGCTGACATAGATTACAAATAGACGATCTTAACTCGACTCCAGACTCTAGCTAACCCTGAACAGTTTTCAGACAACTATAAAGTAACGCGTCAAAAAAACCAAACAGAATTAGCCTAACCAGATTACGACAAATAATCTTGCGACGCTATGGTCACCAAATATGGCTTATTTAAGCTCAGAATGCAAACAAATGCATCACAACTCGGTCAGAATTCAGAAAAAGCAAAACTTAACAGCCAAGATAATTTTTGAAATCTGATGAATTGTCTGGCTTTAGAATATCTTTACTGGGGAACCTGCTGAGCCTGTAGCATTTGAATCACCGGTTTTTGCGGGCTGCTGAGGTCAATGTAAGCAATTTCCTGAGCGGCCAGACGCTGGTCGAGGTGGCGTAGCTGCCTGAGCGTTGCTAGCTGGGCTGGTAGGCGATCGCTGTAGGCTCCTACGTGAACGCTGCCCAGTTCGGTTTGGAGAATAAGATTACTGGGCTGACGCCAATCAATCTCATAGATTTTGATAGAACTTTGACTAATTGCTCGGTAGAGGTTAGGCCAGTCAGCCTGATACTGCACCTGCATGCCTCTGACTTTTAGCTGCGGTAGGGCTGAGACTTCGCTGAAGGCGTTGAAGCTGCTTTGAGGCATCCAGTTGCCGCTAGCGTCTAAGAGACCTGCCTGGTGTCGGGGATCGCCAGCGCTTAAATCATCAGCTACCACGGTGTCAGGCAGGGCGATCGCCACGGGTTTTCGTTCCTGCACCTGAACAATTAGCCCCGGCGGAAACAGTCTGCGAGTAACGGCAGCCTCAGCAATCGGAGCATTTGCCTCTAGCTGAGTTGCGATCGCACTGGGCTGTAGCACCAGCAATGACTGCGGATAGTCAATGTCTAGAGATTCACGAATCGCAGCTTCTGAGAGAATTTTATTACCCTGAATTTCTATCTGCTCAGGCGTATAGACCAGCCACTTGGGCAGTGCCGTCGCCCAAACCATGCCAGCCGTCAGCCCCAGCAGGGCAGCATTGCGCCAGAGAGCCTGGACAATGCGAACCTGGCGCTGGCGGCGTAGCTGCTGGCGACGGGCCGCTAGTGCTGTAGGAGAAACCGTGGTTAACGCTTCATCGGTCATGTTAAGTTCAGCCTGAGCGGTAGGCTGACCAGAATTAGGGCCAGAGTTTTTGGGGGTGCTAACATTGGAACCTCGGTAACGACGACGCTCTAGAGCGCTACTAGAGAGCGTCAATTTGCTTTTGCAGATACTGTAGCCACTGAGTGGCTAAATCAAGATCGGTGAAGGGAATATTAACCTGGCGATCGCCAAGTTGAAAAGCTAAAACAGGCCGATCAGCTTGGTGAGGAGGGTTTTCCAGGTCGATGATCTTCTGGTTAACCTGCAAGGTCAGAGTACCTACCTCACGGAGCGAAAAACTATCCAAGTTGACCGGGCCGTTTCGCGTTGGCTTGCCCCAGGTCAGCGTACTGCCCTGCTGCCCCAAAACCGCGTAGATATCGTATTTTGACTTATCAAACTGGCTGGCCCAGACATTGTAAGCCTCTAGCTTTTGATACTCGTTCCAACCCGCCCAGCCTAGGCCAATAAAGACCAAGAGCAAAGGCAACCACAGTAAACCGCGTTCCATGATTTGAGCTGCTGCCTTCTTAGTAAATCTTAATATTGCCAGCGACAAGGATTGTCAAGCAAATTCGCTTTGTTTCTCAATCTAATGCATTTTGAGGTCAGCGTTGGTCTGCCCATCTGAGGAGCCTTAAGTTAAGGTAGTGGGATCAAGTCAACGGATAGAGCGCTGCCATGAAACGCTTACTGTGGATAGGACTATTTTTGTTGGGAGTCTGGCTGGCCATCTCCCAGTTTTCAGGATTAGCGGGTCAGGGAACTTTTGACACCCTGCTGATAGATTTTGGTGACGATCTCACCCCGGCTCAGGTTCAGGCCCAGCTTCAAGCTTTACCCACGGGGATTGAGGCGGCGCTCAATAGTGAGTTTTCAGGGCCAGAAAATTTATATGTACTCAAGGGCGATCGCCAGTTGCTCAAGACACTGCGGCGATCGACTTTAGCCAAATTTACTGAGCACATTGAGCCTAACTACCTCTACAGCGCTGCTTTAGTCCCCAACGATCCCGACTACAGCAAGCAGTGGAACCTCCGCAGCATCAATGCTGAAGCCGCCTGGGATAGCGCCACTGGCAAGGCTGTCACCGTCGCCGTGATTGACACAGGGATCAGCCCCGTCCCCGATCTCAAAGGCACGCGGCTGGTTAAGGGGTATGACTTTGTTAACGACAGCCCTGAGGCCAAAGACGATAATGGCCACGGCACCCATGTGGCCGGCACGATTGCCCAAGCCACCAATAATCGAGTGGGAGTGGCTGGGGTGGCTTTTGATGCCGCTCTAATGCCGCTAAAGGTACTGAGTGCTGGCGGCGGGGGCACCGTGGCTGACATTGCCGAGGCAATTCGATTTGCCGCTGATAACGAAGCTCAGGTAATCAACATGAGCCTGGGCGGGGCTGGAGACAGCCGTGTGCTCAAAGATGCGATTGACTATGCTCACAGCAAAGGCGTTTTTATCGTTGCGGCTGCAGGCAATGCCAATCGTAATGCCGCTGAGTACCCGGCTCGTTACCCTCATGTGATGGCGGTAGCGGCCATTGGCCCCTCTGAAGCAAAAGCTCCCTATTCAAACTACGGGGCTGGCGTTGACATTGCCGCTCCAGGCGGAGCCACTCAGCCTGACTCTACCGCAGGCGGTATCTTGCAAAATACTATCGACCCGCGCACAGGTGAACCTGTGTATCTGCCTGCAGGGCACTAGCATGGCTGCTCCCCATGTAGCAGGCGTCGCCGCTTTGGTTCGCTCTGTCGGCATTGAAGATCCCAGCCAGATAGGAGACATTCTGCGGCAGTCAGCTCGTAAAACTCAGGAGGATACGCTGAATCATTTTGGGGCAGGGCATCTAGACGCCGCCGCTGCTGTCAGGCTGGCCCAGCAAAACTCCTTTAATTTTCAAGACTTTTTCCGCTGGCTGCGCGACAATGGCTATCTCAGTCCCAGGTTTTGGCTTGATGGCGGCGTGATTGCGCTCTGGCCCAAGGTGCTGATGGTGCTGGGGTCTTACCTGCTGGCCTGGATTTTGCGAGTTTACTGGCCTTTTGCCTGGACGAGTCCGCTAAATTGGGGCTTAATATTGGGCAGTTCTGGGCTATTTTTCTTCAAAGGATTCTACATCTTTGACCTGCCGCAGTGGCCGTTGAGAGTGATGGGTAGTTCCATCGCGGAGCTAGGGACTGCTGTGCAGGCGAGTCCGCTGCTGAACCCAATCTTTGCCAGCGTGCTAATTCCGTTTTGTTTGGTGGCGCTGCTGCTCAGCCATGCCTCACTTAAGTGGTTTGCCATTGGCTCAACCATCGGTATGGCGGCCTGCTTGAGCGTCAGCGCAATTGGCGATCCCAGTCTGGTTTGGCTGGGAGACGCTCTAGCAGCCCGTCTGTTTTTGGGGGCAAATGCTTTACTGTGTTACGGATTAGCCTATTTAGCGACAAAAGCAGCGGAGACTCAATCAGCATGAGCATGACAGTTGAGGGAACCGTACAGCGGGCCACGGTTGGCCTGGGGGGGTGGACGTTGGTTACAGCTGACGGTGACACCTACGAAATTTACCAGGACAGCGCTCCGGCAGATTTGCTGCAGGAAGGGCTGAAGGTCAAAGTCAAAGGCAGCGTGCGTGAGGACGTGATGACGATGAATATGGTAGGGCCAGTGCTAGCAGTGGAGTCGTTTAATCCGGCCTAATTGTTAATTCTTGCAACAAGCGATTCAACGGCTTTGCGTTTTGATGAAAGATGAGGGCTAAGGTTGAGCGCGGCGATCGCAGTGAGTTTATTGCGGCTCTAAACGTTTTGCCTGCGTTTTGACCTGACTAAGATTTCATCACTTGAGATTGCCTAAGGAGATTTTAAGTTGACCTACCTATCTCTACTAGCGGCTGTTCCGCCTACGCTCGAATGGAGCCCCAAAGTGGCTATCGTCATGATTGTCTGCAACATTTTGGCGATCGCAATCGGCAAGCTAACTATCAAATACCCCAGCGCTGATCCGCAGCTACCCTCTCCCCAGCTTTTTGGCGGATTGGGTTTGCCTGCCCTGATTGCAACTACCAGCTTCGGTCATGTCCTCGGAGCAGGCGCTATCTTGGGCTTAACCAACGCGGGTGTTCTGTAGTTTGCAACCCTTCGGTAGGGGTTGCCTTGCCGTGCGCCCCTATCCCCAGCCCAGCGGAAAGAAAATTTGCAGATAGGCCGCAATCAGGCGATCGCCCCAAAACAGCGCGATCGCGCCGCTAGCCGCCAAAAAAGGGCCAAAGGGCATAGGCTGACGCCGACTCAGCAGTCCTAATGCGATCGCGCTTCCCCCCACAGTCGCTCCCAGCAAACACGCCAAAAACGTACTCAGCAGCAGCCCCGCCCAGCCCAACCAGGCTCCCAGCAGAGCCGCTAGTTTGCTATCGCCCCAGCCCATCGCTGTCTGCCCCAGCAGAGCCGCCCCCGCGATCGAGATGCCGTTGAACAGCCATAGCCCCAAAACAGCCCCCAAAGCACTCCCTATAAAAGCATTCAGCGCCGCCGTAGCTGCCATCTCTGCTGCCGTCAGATAGGCCCAAAGCGCCGAGAAGGCTAGCCCTAAAATTAGCCCAGAACGGGTGAGGCTTTCCGGCAGCGTCAGGGTATCAATATCAATAAAGCTTAGCGCTACCAGCCAGCTCAGCAAAATCCAGGCGCTCAAAGTCAGCTCTGACCAGCCAAAGTGCCAAAATGAGCTTAAAAAGAGAACACCCGTCAGCAGCTCAACCAGCGGGTAGCGTATAGCAATAGGTCGTTTGCAAAAGCGGCAGCGCCCTTGCAGCCACAGCCAGCCCAAAACAGGGACGTTGTCATAAAACCTGAGTCGTCGCTGACATTTAGGGCAGCGAGAGGGCGGATGCAGCAGCGAAATACCCGCTGGCAGGCGGTAGATCACGACGTTTAGAAAGCTGCCAATAGACGCGCCCAGAAAAAAGACGAGTAGAGAGGGAATCAGCATCGCAGGCGATCCCCATGCTCACAGGCCAGATTGATCCAGAAGACTCGTCTCTCTATCTTCCCTTGACTCATTTTTTCTGTTTTTGCTCCACCCTGGCAACCTAATGCAGGTTCGGCTCAATCTGACTGAGGGGGATAAAACACTCATGGGGTAGCAAAATGGGCTTGCCGTTAAAAATTAGCTTGCCGCGACGGCTATTACGGCTAATAGCCACTCCTAGCGGTCGCTGCACTTCATTGGGGTGAACTTCGTAGTAGGTGCGGTAAATGTGACGGGCTGAGCGCAGCAGGGTCGGATCTAGCAGGGAAGGTATGGGGGTGTTAAAGTCCAGGCTGGGCCGATCCGGGAGGATGAAACGCTCAGTTGGCTGCTGTAAGCTTTGCACGATGATGGACTTCCCTCTCTTAACGATTCTGGTGTGAGCTGCTGCCTGCAAATGTAACTTACTCAGGCGCAGCGATCGCGCCGGGTTTTACCTAGTCTAGCGCCTGTAGCAGAGCATCTCCCATTGCCTGACAGCCTACTAGGATCATGCCCTCAGACATGATATCGCCGGTTCGGTAGCCCTGGTTGAGAACCTTGAGTACCGCCTGCTCAATCAGCGCAGCGGCGGCAGACTGATTGAGACCGTAGCGCAGCATCATTGCAGCGCTAAGCACCTGCGCTACTGGATTAGCCTGGTCTCGTCCGGCAATGTCAGGGGCTGAACCATGAACAGGCTCAAACACCCCAGGGCCAGATTCTCCCAAGGAGGCCGACGGTAACATGCCAATACTGCCCGTCAGCATTGCTGCCGCATCTGAGAGAATGTCGCCAAACAGGTTGCCCGTGACGAGGGTGTCAAACTGCTTGGGCCAGCGGACTAGCTGCATGGCGGCGTTGTCTACATACAGGTGGGATAGCTCAACTTCAGGATAGTCTGCGGCTAGGGCTGAAATGCGATCGCGCCACAGTTGTGAAACCTCCAGCACATTGGCCTTATCCACCGAGCAGAGCCGCCCCTGACGCTTCTTTGCCGTTTCAAAGGCAACTCGGCCAATGCGATCGATTTCGGAGCTGGTGTAGGCCATTGTGTTGACGCCCCGCTGTTCCCCTGAGGTAGCCGTAAAGACGCCCTTCGGTTCACCAAAGTAGATGCCGCCTGTGAGTTCACGCACCACCATAATGTCAACCCCCTCAACGACCTCCCGCTTGAGTGAAGAAGCGTCAACCAGCTGCGGCAAGATTGTGGCCGGGCGCAGATTAGCAAACAGCCCTAGTCCAGCTCGCAGTGCCAGCAGGCCAGTCTCAGGGCGCAAGTGGCGCGGCAGGGCGTCCCACTTGTAACCGCCGATGGCGGCTAAAAGCACAGCATCACTCTCACGGCAGCGCTCTAGCGTAGCCTCAGGCAGGGGCGTGTCAGCCGCATCAATAGCTACGCCCCCAATCAGCGCCTCTTGAAAGTCAAAGGCCAGCTCTAGCTTTTTACCCACTTGTTTCAGGACGGCTACCGCGACGGCCATAATCTCAGGGCCAATGCCGTCACCAGACAGCAGGGTAATGCGAAAGCGCTGTGTCATAGAGGATGCTGCAAAATAAAGAAACACCTTAAACTCAGCCCCAGTCTGGTTGGCCCCAGGTTGGGAACAGAGCTTTCAGGCTCAATATCATACCCCAGAATCTGTCATGGGTAAGAGGGCGATAAAAACTCGCTGATTGGTTTCAATTTGCGAAATCGCTTCCCGGTTTGCTGTAGACCTAGCTAAGCTTGGCTTAACATCCTCTCCCTGGACTATGAAACAAACTCCAGCCGTCAGAACTGAAAATCTGACCAAACGCTTTGGCCATCATGTCGCGGTTAACGATGTTGACTTAGAGATTTATCCCGGTGAGGTCTATGGCTTAATTGGCCCCAACGGCGCAGGCAAAACAACGCTGATTCGGATGCTAACCACCGCAGAAGAGTCTTCAGCCGGTGATATCTACATCAACGGTGAAAGACTCAGAAGCGATCGTCCCCAGCCCTATATCAAGCGGCAGTTGGGCTATCTGCCCGATGATTTTCCGCTCTACGACGATCTCAACGTTTGGGACTATCTAGACTATTTTGCGCGTCTTTATTATCTACAAGGGCGATCGCGGCAGCGCCGTCTTCACGAAGTGCTAGAGCTAGTCAACCTAGAACACAAGCAGCGCAGCCGCATCACCAGCCTCTCTCGGGGCATGAAGCAGCGTTTAGGTCTGGCCCGGACAATCTTGCACAATCCTACCCTGCTGCTGCTAGACGAACCCGTCTCAGGACTCGACCCGATCGCCCGTCAGCAGTTTCGAGAAGTGATCAAAACCTTACAAACAGTAGGAATGACCATTTTGATTTCCTCCCACGTCCTCAGCGACCTAGCAGAGCTGTGTACGGCCATCGGCATTATGGAACTGGGCTTTTTAGTCGAGAGCGCCCCGCTGCAGGAGCTTTATCAGCGTCTCAGCCGTCAACAAATCTGGCTCTCAACCCAGGATGATCCCCAAAAAGTAGCCGACCATCTGGCCCAGGTAGCCTCTGTAAAAGCAGTTGAAATGGATCCGGCAGGTACGCTAAAAATGCAGTTTCTGGGTGACCAGGCTGAGGCGGCGGCGCTGCTGCGATCGCTGGTAGAAACAGGCTTCTCCATCTACGATTTTCGCTGCGTGCAAGACAGTCTCGAAGAGATTTTCTTTAAGGTTGGGCATCAACAGTCTTCCTAGACCTGGCTAAACCTACGCTAATCCCTACCTGCTATATCTACAGATTTCAATAGATTTCAATCAGGGCTGCTGACTACCGCAATTGTTCTCTAGTCTCACCGATGCACCTATGTTTACAGCACTTTTTGACCGCCTCGGCAACTGGAATCCTCAGCTCATGCGAGAGCTAAAAGGGCGTCTGCATCCCCGCAATATAATTGCAGCGATCGCGCTCTCTGTGCTCAGCCAGCTAATTCTGCTGCTTTTCTTCGGCACTCAGCTGCCGCCGACGTTTAACCCCCACGAGCACCTCAAACTCACGACCAAGCCCAGCATTGACTTTATCTTTGGTACCAGCAACCTCCCAGACTATCCGCCCTATCTCAGAATCCAAAGCATTAATGACAATATTGAAGAAGTTTATCGGGGCGGCCAGATTTTGGCCGCCGCCGATTATCCCCGAACAGGAGACCGGATTTTGGCGATTGATGGTCAGCCAGTTGAAACTTTTGCCGATGACTTTAATGACTTTAATAAGGCTACTGAGGCAATTCAAGGGCAGCGCAGCACTACAGTTTCTTTGGCCAACGATCCCATCTTAGGGCAGGATGCGGTTCTGAGTATTGACCGTCACGGAGTCGGTAAAATGACGCTGCGCCTGCCACGGGTAGCGGTCACTGATACCTATAGCCCCTATTGCAAGTTTGATCAGCGTTTTAATACTGTCCAGGCTGGCTCTCGAAGCCACCCTTACGACCCCAAGTTTTGTAGCCTCAACGCAGACAAGACGGCCTTTGAAGTTGACTGGCGACTCTGGTATCAGCAAATTTTCAAGCAGTCGAGCCTGATGCTCACGGTTGGGTTGCTAACCCTAGGCAGTCTAATGCTGATGCAGAACCTAGAGCGTGAGCAGCGACGCGGCACCCTGACTTTTATTCGGCTCAGCCCCCGCTCTAGCCTAAATATTTTGAGCGGCCAGATCTTAGGAGCGCCTGTTGTAATCTATCTGGCAGCAGCTTTGATGCTGCCGCTACAGGTTTTCTCCGCCTTTAGAGCTGGGATTCCTCTAATTGAGCTGCTGGCGTTCTATGGCTTGCTAGGCGTTACTGGTCTGCTCTTTTTTAGCCTGTCGCTGTTGTTGGGCCTAATTAGTAAAGGTCTGGGCGGACTGCAGGCATGGCTGGTTGCTGCAGGTATCTTTTTGCTACAGATGGTTATGGGGGTGGCCGTCAGCGGAGGCAGTTTGGGTGAGCCATTTGTGCTGCACTGGGCGGTCTTGTTCTCTCCGGTTTCTGTGCTGCACTATCTGCTGGATATTGCCAGCGACCCCAATCGCTCAGTATTTCAGTTTGCTGGATATAAGCTAAAGCTGCTGAGCTTTGTGGCGCTGTTTGCGGTGCATGGTTTGGTGTGGATTCTGTGGCTATGGCACGCCCTCAGGCGCAAATTTGGCAATCCACAACAAGTGCCGCTGATTGAGCGACGCTACAGCTACTTGCTCACGGCTTGCTTTGAGGTCTTTCTGTTGGGATTTGCCTCTAGCAGCAGGTATCAAGACAATGTGACGATAGTGGGCTTTTTGAATCTGCTGTTTCTCACTTTGCTGATATCTGCGCTGCAGCCCTCTCGTCAAAGTTTAGAAGATTGGGTCAGATTCCGCCTGTCGCAGCGGCGATCGCAGCGTCAGTCTCTGCTCAAAGATCTGATCCAGGGCGAGAGCAGTCCGGCGATTTTGGCCATTGCAATCAACGTGGCGATCGCCTTGGGAATGATGGCTGTTTGGGCGATTAGAGCGCACCTGACCACTTCTCTAGTCAATGCTGTACTCACGTATGGAGCGCTGGGTAGCCTGATTTTGATTTACGCCAGTATCAATCAGGTTTGGTTCTTGAGTAAAGTGAAGCGGCCCGAGATTTGGTCGCTGGGAACGCTGTTTGTGGCATTTGCTGCCCCGCTTTTGGTGCGATCGCTGCTTATTGACGTTTCTTCCTCTAGATTTGTTCAGCTTTTAGAGGCGGCTGCGGTTCCGTGGATGATGGGGTCTTCTGCAGGATTTTACGCGGGGGCCATACTGAGTCAGTGGCTGCTCTTGTGCCTGCTCAACTTCACCGCCATGCGACAGCTTCAAAAAGCTGGAGAGTCTGCCTCTAAGAGGCTGTTCTCTGGGCCTGCGGCTCTGTCTGCTAGATCTAGCTAGATCTAGCTAGTAGTTTGCCGGTTTTACGACGGGTCAATCACCAATGCCTGAATCGTTTGTGGGTAGAGCCTTGCACCAGTCCCTTTCCCACAAACGTTTTGAGACTGTTACAGAAATGTTTGAGAGCCGAAGTGATGCATGAAGACAGTTTCATCGCGCTTAAGGAAATATTATTGACAATGTAGCTATCTCTGCTAAATTCGTTGCTATTGTCGTTAGCATCTATTAAAAACATGGGGCACTGCTATTTTTCGTCAAGGCGCAGCTAAGCG
This sequence comes from Leptolyngbyaceae cyanobacterium RM1_1_2, assembly GCA_012032345.1. Taxonomy (GTDB): domain Bacteria; phylum Cyanobacteriota; class Cyanobacteriia; order Phormidesmidales; family Phormidesmidaceae; genus Sphaerothrix. Next base: position 69,994 of record JAAUQI010000006.1, read on the forward strand.
CCTGGTGAGTTTTGGTTTGGGCGATTTGTGAGCAACAGGTACTTTTTACGATGGCGAGCGAGGCAATGCAGCATTCTCAAACGGCTTCTGACTCACTGCGAGCTGAGGCCGCCGCAGGCAGTTTTCGCGCAGTTGCCCTCTGGCTCAATGAACATCTAGTGCCCCAGCAGATTTTTGCTCAGGTGCAGGCAGAGCAGCCCGGCTGTCTAAAAATCACGCTCGAATTTGAAGAAATACCCCACCGCGATCGCCTAGTTCGATTTATTTGCCATCGCATCTGGCACCTCAACTCCGACATCATTGAGGGTATTCATATTGTGGCTCGTCAGGCTGGTGCGCGTGTCCTCTGGCAAGAAAGAGTGCGGGTACTGACGCCTGCTAACCGTCGCCAGAGTCAGCGCCCCGTCTCGCCTGCCGACCTGCCACCGCGCCTCCAGCCTCCAGCCGCAACCAACCAGCCTCGCAGTCAGCGACAGTTTAAGCTGATTCGAGCCTTCATTCTCAGCGGCTCTGCGGCTGTTGCCTTTGTCTTTGGCTGCCTGCTGGAAATTTTGCTAGCCGGAGCTGGGCCGTCACTGCCCATTTTTCTCAAAATCAGGCGCGATCGACAGCCCTAGTTAGATTGCCGACGACTGCTGAGCAGGCGATTCCGGTGACGTTCAATCAGACCAAGATCGATCGCCCCAGCATTATTGAGGCAGCCTTAGAACCCGTCGCCGTAATTCAGCACAATCGAATTCAAAATCAGAGCGATCCGACCGTTACCCTAGTTTTTGGTGGAGAGGTGGATCTTGATAGCCTGCCCTACGGCACGGTTGACCAAGATGCTGCCATCCTGGGCAGTCTGAGCGAATATCAGCAGGCCGATGTGGCAATGGTGACCCTGGGCGATTCTTTGGCCACATCGGCTACCACAGCAAAAGAGAAATTCTTTGATCAGACCCGTCCAGATGCGGCTGTTATCTTGAGAAGCAGCGGCATTGATCTGGTCAATCTTAGCAGCGATCGCACGATGGAGTTTGGCGAGCAGGGCCTAGTTGAAACTTTGGAAGCGCTCGATCGTGAGGGAATTTATCGGGTCGGGGCTGGCCGGGACAACCGTGAGGCCCGACGGCCCGAAATTTTAGACGTTAAAAACCAGCGCATCGCCTATTTGAGCTATACCCAAGACGACCTGTTTGCTGCCTATGGCGACATCGCTGGCGTCAATGCCCAGGGCAAACAGCAGGTGGTTGAAGATATTCGCAGCCTGCGCGCTCAGGTGGACTGGATTATCGTCAATTACCGCTGGCGTGAAGAACTCTCAGACTCTCCGGCTGACTGGCAAACCAACCTGGCTCGCTTAGCGATTGATCAAGGAGCTGATCTAGTCGTTGGATATCATCCCCAGCAGATTCAAGGCGCTGAGATTTATAAGGGTCGTCCCATTGCCTACTCGTTGGGAGACTTTGTTTTTGGTGAAACGCCCTATGAAGCTCACGACAGTGCCATGCTGAAGGTGTCTATTCGTGCTCACGAAATGAAGGTAGAACTGCTACCAGTTGTGATCCAGGACGATCAGCCTCAAATCGCTCAGGGCAGCAAAGCTGAATCAATCTTGCAGAAAATCGAGCAGGCTTCGAGCACATTTGAGCAGCCCATGAAGACTGTAGTAACGCTAGAAATCCAGCCCAAGCCCAGTTTGTCAGCGCCAAAGTCTCCTCCCTCCCGCGATCCATCACCGATGCAGCCGATGCAACCAGAGCCTGATGAGACGCCTACACCCTTTGTTGCTCCCATAGAAGGTGAGCCAGGAGTTGAACCGGGGGGTGAGCCAGGAGTTGAACCGGGGGGTGAAGGGATCGAATCTCAAAAAGCCGCTCCTTTCTCCGGCACAGAAGCAGACACCGAAGCGCTCATTATAGAAGTATCTCCTGTCGAATTAGACCACTGGGGGCCTAAGCCGTCGCCTAATCCGGGGTTTTCGCCAGAGCCTGATCTGCTGCCAGCAACCCCAGCCCCTGAGCTGACCTCCGAGCCTGCTCTAGAGCCGCCAGCAGAACTAGACGCCTATCACACACCCCAGACAGACTGGCCGATGACACCGCCTGCGACGGTCGAAACAACCACGCCAGGGGTAATTCAGCCCTATAGTGAGCCGCTGGTTGGCCCCCTCAGCGCCATCCCCACAACGACCCATAGCCCCGCCCGGTCAGACCTGATTTCAGACAGGCTCCCTGCTGTAGAAGCAGAACCAAGGGCCAGCGAACCGTAGAACGGGCTGGGTAAGTTTAGCCGATACTTAATGACTTTGCTGCGCGATCGCTCAATTGCTGCTAAGTTAGCACTGACCCATCTCAGTTTAGGAGTGGACTGGTGTACGCGATCGCTCTCAAACAGGCTCAATATCTAACCTACGTGCTACACGATCAGACTACAGATGCCCGCTTAGAAATTGTCCCTGAGCGGGGCGGACTCGTTACCCACTGGCAGTTTCAGGGGCGCGATATCCTGTATTTTGACGCCGAACGTTTTGCTGACGCTAGTAAGTCAGTCCGGGGCGGCATCCCGATTTTGTTTCCCATCTGCGGCAATTTGCCTGACAATACCTACACCTTAGACAGCCAGGATTACAAGCTTAAGCAGCATGGTTTTGCCCGTGATCTACCCTGGGAGGTCAGCGATCGCGGCACCACCGAGGATGCTCACCTGACTTTGACGCTCAGCAGCAACAATGAAACGCTGCAGGTTTACCCGTTTGAGTTTCAGGTAGCCTTTACCTATCGACTCCAAGGCAATACGCTCACGCTTGAGCAGCACGTCACCAACGGCTCTGATCGCCCTATGCCCTTCAGCCTTGGGCTGCATCCCTATTTTCTCACCACAGACAAATCCCAGCTCCAGTTTGAGATTCCCTCTCAGCACTATCAGGATCAAGACAGCCAGGAAGTTCATACCCTAGAAGGGGAATTTGACTGGACAGCCGAGGAAATTGATATTGCCTTTTTTGATCTCGATCGTCAATCTGCAGTTGTGACCAACCCCGAACAGGAGATCCGCCTCACTCTGGAATGGAGCGAGGCGTATTCCATACTGGTGTTTTGGACGGTTAAGGGCAAAGACTACTACTGCCTAGAGCCTTGGAGCGGCCCCCGCAATGCACTCAATACAGGTACCCATTTGATTACCGTCCCTCCTCACGAAACCCAGAGCCTACAGGTTAAGCTGACAGCAGAATTGCTCTAGCCTCAGCTTTTAACATGGGTTGCTTCAATCACCGTATGCACATTACCTCTTGGGGTAAAATCAGCTTTGACCGTGACCTCCAGCGGATCGCAGGCGGTGATCAAATCATCTAAGATTTGGTTGGCTGACTCCTCATGAGAAATATAGCGATCGCGGTAGCTGTTGATGTAAAGCTTCAAGGCTTTAAGTTCGGCTACGCGCCGATCGGGTATGTAGGTAACATAGATGGTTGCAAAGTCTGGATATCCTGAAAAAGGGCATTTGCAGGTAAACTCTGGCAGCGTAATGTTGATATGATAGCGGCGGCCAATTCGCGGATTGGGGAACGTAATCAGATGTCCAGCCTGGATCTCGCGCTCTCCATGCTTTGTCTCTTGGGCAGAATGGGTTGCTGCAGTCTCTCTAGTAGCTGCTTGTTGTTCAGGAGAAGGATGCGTCATAACATTTCAACTTGAATAGAAAACACGCCAAAAATTTGGCATCCTTCATATCTTTACAGATTTCTGTTTTTCCTTGACGAATTGTTCCAGGGTTGTTCTAATTTGAACTACCTGATGGAATCTGGGAAACGTCTCTGACTGCTTTTTGTTTTCCAAAGCTACCTACTCATTAATATGAACTCACCCCTCTATTCTGATCCGTCTTTCCAATCAGCTGTCCAACCCGAAAAGCCCCATCCCGCCAGTCAGACTCCCTCAGTACCAATCTCGGTTTATCGAGAACTCGCGGCTGAGCTACAGGCTACAAAGGCAGTGATTGACACGCTGCGGACTCGAAATGAGCAGCTAGTGAGGCAAAACCAGCAGCTACAGCAAGAAGTCCATCAGTTTGTTCAGGCAACCTTGCAACTCGGGCAGTTTGCAGGCGTAGCCCCTTCACCCCTTGGTCTATCAGAGGTTTTCTCTGGTGTCGTTTCTAAGTCCACTCCAGCGCCCTTACAGGAGCAGCGAAGTCAGCCAGTCCAGCCGCCAGAGTCGCCTCAGTCAGCCCTCCTAAAAGCTCAGCCAAAAGCTGCTCCCAAAGCCTCCTCTAAACCCTCTCAGCCAGCCTCCAAAGAGCGCCCAATTAAGTCTCCCCTGCCAGCCGCTTTGCAGCCATTTAAGCAGAGGTCATCAGAAAAACTTTACACAGAACAACCTGCCCGTCCTCCAGCAACTGGAAATCTGGAAAGTTCTCCGCGAGAACTTAGCGGGTTGTGGCTGGCGATTTCAATTATTTTTATCGTTACGACAGCTTTTGGTGCTGGCTTTTTAATTATGAAGCCGCTCTTAAACCAGCGCTGAGACTAACTGAATAGCATGTGCAAATCCCCTTGGCCTCTTTGAAAAGGGGGGAACCGGTTGGAAGTCCCTCTTCAAAAGGGGAACTTAGGGGGATTAAAAGAGCGATACCTCACAGAAGACTTTCAAAATATCCTCTTAAGTACTCGGTAGCCCTGCCTAAAAAAGTGATTACTTCTTATTGCGGACAGTTTGGCAGGGCCTTGGCACTAATGTTGCCGCAGGCAATAACCAAGTCTGCTACGTCTAGACCGACTGACTACAGGAGAGAGGCTATGAGGGGCAAGATAATAAACTTTTACAGATCACGACGGTTGATTTCTTAAAAGAGGACAAGCAGCACCTTTCAGGGAGCTTTCAGCAATTTTTCGCCAGTCAACAGCAGATCAGTGCGCAAAAACGTAACTCCTGTATGGTAACGCCCTCTTTTGTTGGAATTCAGTACGAAACCGTACTTCCTGTCGATGGAAATTATTAATGGCTCATGAATTTTGTAACTTTCTATACTAGTCCCAAATCATTGTCAATTCTAGTCAATAGAGTGCTGAACCTCTATGAGTCAGGCTTTTAGAGGAATGAGTATACCTGCTCAACTATAGACCTGATATATTTCCAGGCTGGGGGATGAGTATAAATACTTAACTACAACCCGTGAAAGCTTAGAGCGATTGAATGCCTTGAAATAAGCCCCAGCAGACCTGGGCGAGACGATCGAGATTGAGGGTTGCGAGGCGATCGCTGGGCTGATGATAGTGGGGGTTGCGCAGATTGGCCGTATCGGTGACCAGAATGGCACGGTAGCCCGCATCCCAGAAGGGGGCGTGATCGCTGCGGCGGGTATCGGGCAGCAGCAGCCCCCGCTCTCCGGCAGGCAGCCACCAGGCCGCAGTTCCGGTGCGAGAAATTTGCTCAGAAAGCCGGATCAAGTCAGGCAGCGATCGCCAGTTACCAATTAGGCCAATGAAATTACCGCAGGCAGGGAAAAAATACCTCAGCCCCGGCGGATAGCGCTGCGAACCGGGCATGTCGTCATAGTAGCCCAGCATTTCTAGCGACAGCATTAGCCGCAGCCGCTGCTGAGCCTGCACGAACTGCTCTACGCAAAATCGACTGCCGACCAGACCATATTCTTCTAAATCAAAGGCCGCTAAAATCAGCGGCGATCGCCCCGGCTGCTCAGACCACAGTCGTGCCAGCTCTAGCAAAACCGCCACTCCTGAAGCATTATCATCTGCCCCTGGTGAGCCTGGAACCGTATCATAATGCGCTCCCACCAAAATTGGCAGCGTCACAGCATCCTCTAGTTTATGAGAACTCCTCGGCGGCAGATGTAGAAGCCAGTTGAAATGGGTCTGGCCTCGAAACTCAAATGGCTGAGTCCTGAGTGACTCCCACTGGGCTAAGTTTTGGTGAATGTAGTAGCGGGCGAACTGATAGTGAGCTGTTGAAAAGAAAGGATCTCTCGGCTGAGACAGCGCTTGCAAATGGTTCTGTAGATTATTTTTGAGCGTTGTCAAGCAGATTTGGCTGGACAAGATCCCCCTTAGATCAATCGCCATTGGCAATGTCTATCATCAGGAAGATCTGTCAGTCTGTGTTTTAGGTCACACTAGACAACACTTTGTCCTCACAAGGTTTAAGACAAAAGCCTTATAAAGTCTAGACTGTCTGAGCAAACTCTGCTGGGCGATACCGATCCCAAGCTGACATAAAGTTGATACACTAGCTAATCTCTGATTCTGCATCATAGATTACAAAAGTGCGTTCATATAGTTCTGAGTGAGATCGAATTTCAAGTAACAACATGAGTTTTTTAGGATTTGTTTGGTTAGCGTCAATGTTGGGGAGTTTTTTCACGCCTCAGCATTTGACTCAGCCTCCCGACCAGGACGCCCCCCAGCCTCCTTTTATTCCCGTGTCTATGGATCATATCTTGACCCTGGTAGGGCAGCATCTCAGCCCTGGTGATGGTGATGCTGTTTTACGTTCTGCTGCCGCCTATAGCTCCTACACGCCACACGGAAGCTTTTTGAGCAACTCAAAAGTATTTTTTAAGCCTTTTGCCTCGGCTCGTTACCCTTTACACCCAGATTCCCCATCATCCGGCAGCTTCTCAACTTTCTTGACTCAAAGTGGAGACTATTCACCGCCTGTTCGGGCCTGGTTTCAGGGAGTCGAGCAGCTAATGATTCAAGCGAAGCTGCTCAACGCGATCGAGTTAGCTCCTGGAGTAGATGCGACGGCTTTGCTGAAGGAGCGCAGTATTCTTCTGGCTGACGAAAACTTTCTAGAGCTAGATCAGTCTCTGCTAAGCGATCGCGTTGGCCTGTCTGGAATGCTATCTCAGGCTTCTAATGTGGGAGAGTCTAGCTTTCAGCGCTGGTCGTCAGTGGCTGAGGTTCAGGTCGTTGAAGTGGCAGCAAAGCTGGCAGATGAGGCCCAATCTCAGCAGCTAGCGTTGTTGAAGCAGTGTTCTAATTGGCATCCGACCAGCTTGTCTGAGAGCGGCAAGGCCCGGATTGTTCATCAAGTTTGGGTAAAAGACCGTCTGGTGGGCACGCTCCAGAATCAGGCTTTTGCTCATCAGCTAGCTAACAAACTACGACGGCTGCTGCAAGAGCAGGTGTTACATCCCGAAGCCCTAAAGCTTACCCAGGTACGGGGGTTGCCGGCGGCTCAGATAGGCAATGAAATTCTCTTTGTGGCAGATGATTTAGTCATTGAGGGTTCTGCTGGAGAGCAACAGTGGTTAACCATTAACTGGATTGACCAGCTCCGCTTAGCCCTCGGAGGCGCACCGCTTGATCTTGGTTCAATCCAAACTTTTTACAGGGTCTGACGGAGGGCCAAGAGCGCTTTTATGGCACAGCTTCGTGGTATGGCCCCTACTTTCATGGTCGTCGCACCGCAACCGGAGAAATTTTCAACCAAAATGCGCTCACGGCTGCTCACAAAACGCTGCCCTTTGGTACTCAGCTAAAAATTACCAATCGGCTAAACGATCGCAGCGTTGTGGTGCGAATTAACGATCGCGGCCCCTACATCGGCCAGCGTTCGATTGATCTATCTCGGGCTGCAGCCCGCTGTCTGGGCAGCGAAGGAACGGGTGTTATTCCCTATGAGGCTGTAATCTTGCACCCTATCCCTGAAGTGGCTTCCGAAGAAACAGTAGAGGCTTCAGCCCGCCGTCATAATTTGCAGGCACGTCGTTGGTAGTGGGTGGTAACTGACCCAGCTTTCAACCCCCGCTGGGTTATACCTTATGCAAAATCTGAGAGGATCCGTTGTTTCAGTTCAGTCGGCGTCATGATTGAACTATGGAAGCCCGTTCGTATTCAACAGGGTATTGGATACGGCGCAAGGCGGGCGATCGCTTACAGTCCGTTGCCAATCGAGATAGTTCGTCCACGATGTCAGCTACTAGGTCAAGATGATCTAGATTCTCTATCTTCACGGGCTTTATCCGTTGCTTGAGGGCTTTCCTCAGCCTACGGCAACCCGTACTTCTCATTAACTGTCAACCTGCGGAATGTAGGCAGGAGGGCAACCGTTGTGAGCTGATTGAACAGTTCAATCAGCTCACAACGGTAACTTTTAAGCCAGTCACCGATGGCCAGAAAACCTCGATTCCCAGCCGTTACAGACAGTGTAAAGAGAGCCAGACACAACGCCATCTGGTGCCGTTTAACCCAAGCTATGGCGAACATCCGGCGGGTCGGCAAATGCGTCTAGAATCTCGATTTGATCCGTTGAAGGTGGGCCTTCATGAAAATGAAATACCTCTAGTTGCAGTCAATAGCTATTCAATTTCTACAAAAGCCGCACTAGTTATCCCAAAACTTGCGTATCGAATTACACTTGCACTCTTTTCAGTAGTAATAACCAGCCTGCTTTTGCTGTTGATTAGCTCTGTTTTTATTTCAAATTAAATCTGCTTAAGTAAGTGCTCAAGCCATATTTACCAGAGCTTTTAGGCTCCGAGAATTAACTCTACTGATGGCTCTGCAAAAGCTTTTGGAAGGAGTATTTATATGAATTTTATCTAATATATATTTTTTTTACACTACGTAAACATACAAATTCTCTTATACGAATAGTATTAATTTGAAGGCAACGAGAGAGTTCATTCGACTCAAGCAATCATTCACAACTGGACTAGCATGAACCTAAATTAGTAAGCTTCAAAACTTTTCCTTACTAATGTCACTACGCTCTCTACCATTTGATTTTCTACTCCCAAACTTTGCGTTTAGCACTATCAGCTAGGAAGAAACATGACTTTATCGCCACTACAAAAGACCTTCATCTCTTCTGTATTCATCAGTAGCGCTCTGTTTACGATTGCTACTGTACCCCTGGCTGTATTTCGTTCTCAGCCTGTTGAAGTGCGTCTACAGAACCAGTCGGTTTTTTCATCCGAACTTAATACCATCACAGGGCCTTATCTGGGAATCACAGGTGCTTTTAGCGCAGCGCTGGGGATGGGGATTTTCGGAATAGGCGGCTGGCGGTTCGCTGCTAGTAAATCAGAAGCCGAGAAAGCCAAAGCCTCTGAGCTGGAGCGCAGCCTGACAACTTATCAAGCTGAGCTAGAACGAATCAAGTTCTCGGAGGCCCGGTTAAAAGCGCAGAATCTAGAAGGATTTTTAGAACCCCATAACCCTTCAGTCGCGCAAATGGCTGTGACCCCTGCTGCCAGAATCTCTAGCCCTATTCACTCTGAACCGGAAATGGTACAGCACAGACAAGTCTCGGTAGTGCAGGGTGACTTATTGGTCAATGACACAAAAACTTTGATGATAGTTCCCGAACTTGAAAATGGGAAAGCCCAAATTAGTCACGGACAGAGTACAGCCCCTGAAAATCAAATTGATTTAGTGCTGCACCAGCTGAGAGATTTAGCCGCACAAGTTGAAGACTTGCGCTCCGGTAACTCTAATAAGCTAGCAGCTTAACAGTCAGAGTGGCCTTATAGAAAGACTTGTGCAATTTATAGACAATTGTTAGCAAGGCCATTGAGAAAGTTAAGCATTCCCCTGTAACTAACAACTCTCACCGCTCCTTTAGAACGGTGAGAGTTATGTCTGTTGACGGACAAAAATCTTGTCCCTGTAATTCTGCTGTGGGCTGGGTGAAGCTTGGGCGCAGCCCAGAAAAACCCTTGTTGGCGTTGGGTTTTACTTCGTTCTACTGACCTACGCGAGGAAATTTTGTCAGTCAATGAGTTGTGTACGAGTAGATAAGTGAATAAAAGGATAAAGCTTGTATTCCTTTATTTCAGGTCAGTACTCAATGCGCTAGGAAAAAGATGAAGAGTTTCCTTTTGTAAGTTTCATCTACGTAAACTTACGCTTCCTATTTGCAAAGGATTCGTAAAGATTGCCGTCCAACGTTAGATCTATCAGTAAATCCTTCTAAGCCAACTACAAGTATGTCTACACATTACTGCTGGAAATCTTTGCTTTAGCGTGGGGAGTTGTCAAACGCGCCTAGCCTATCAGGGTTGATTCATTGTAAGAAACGAAAAATCTTCTCAACCTAGTTGGCAAGCTCCCGTAGAGCGGAAGTGACCGATTTGAAGCCATGCAGTCGGAGCAAATTGATAGTAATCGAACGCAGCAGTGAGGCATTGAGCAAGGCATTCGGGTTTCGGCCATAAGTGTCATCCTCATGGAGAACCACATCTTTCGGCCAGTGCAATCGATTTTCAATGCTCCAATGCCCTCGCACCATGGCGTTACAGAGACTTGCCGTAGTCGCAATAGAGCTGAGATAGTAGGCTCGATGGATGGAACCTGGTTGAGTGACAAAACTAATCGGCGACATAGCAGTAGATGTGTATTTTGAACTCGATTCGATAGGTGCGTTGGTCATGCTGTTTGCGTGATGCCATAGCGGGTTGAGGATCGCGGTTATGGGTAAAACGGACGTGACCAATGAGTTGCCACTCGTTTTCTAAGGCAGCTTTGAGCCAATCCCACGCAATGCGAAAGTAGCTATTGCCGCGAAACCAATGAGGGTCAACCCAGCGACGTTTGCCTGCGGCAACGACCTCAACCCCTTGGGCGGTGACGTAGAGGGTGGCGACGGCCAAGAGGAACCAGAGGCGGGAGAGGGCACAGAGGGAGCGAATCTCGGATTTTTGGAGATTCCAACTGTTGGATTGGTCGTCGAGAAACGCCTCTTCAATGTCGAAGCGCAAGCCGTATTCCTCGAAAGTATGCAGGCTGGTCGGTTCATCGCTGACGATGGCCCAAAACTCGCCATTGACGCTATTGGGGCCAAAGGCCACATGGACTGGGCCGTACCACTCCCCTTTATGGAGCTTGACGTTATGCCAACAGACCGCCTCACCGCGCTGAAGATGAATGTCTTTCAATTGGCACCACCCATGACCGGCCCGCCAAATCCAAGTATTTCGCTTCACTCAAATCCGATAGTGCCACCCGAGATCACTCGTGATAGCCGTCATAGCATCGGTGTCAATAAAGCCCCGGTCGGTGAGCACGACCACTTTCACTCCTTGAGGCAATCGATTGATGGCTTGATGAAGCATCTCTCGATACTCGCTAAAGGCGACCGAGGCACTACGGTGCTTGAGCACCCGCCAGACTACGGGAAACGCCCGGCCTCGGTGCACAACTGCCAGGCGGAGCAGGCAATACTGATCCCAAAACAGTGAGGTATCTAAGCTCAGGTACAAACACTCCTCACTCCAATGGGCTAACGCGGCTTAAATCAACGCTTTGTAAAGTCGATGGACGGTTAAGACGACTGTTATGCAACCAGCGACTCAAGCGCCGTTGTTTGCTTTGCGCCTGCACTCCTCGACACGCAACATAAGGTAGCCACCGGGTCAGGCTAACCTCACCGCGCTGGAGCAAGCCACCACCATCCAAAAACAGGTCGTCAAATGGCCTCGATGCGCCCAGGGCACCGATTGACCCAGCCAAGCATTCAAGGCATTGTAGAGGGGGGAGTTTTTTCACAGCGTTCATGCTTTTGAGTGGTACCTAAGCTTAGAACGCTGACTCCCCCTTCGTCTCCTCAATCCCTGAAACTACCGCGCAGCAAGGCACTCCGGTTCTCAAAATTAACTTTTGTCAGTCAACCAGGCCAATCCTAGTGGTCAGCTAGAGTTGGGATTATCGGAACAGCCCTCTTATCAAGTTTAGGTATGCATATAATATTGCGCCCAACAAAACCGTTGTTGTTGAGTTTCACTTCGTTTCACCCAACCTACGCGAAGAACTTTTGTCAGCCGCCGCCTGATGCACCAGCAAATCTCCTGGCTGGCAGCGCAAGGCAACACAGAGAGCGTCCAAGGTGGCTTCGTCAATACGAGTCAGTCGCCGCCGTACCTTAAGTCGTGAAATAGAGCGAGGATTCATGCCAGTTGCAGCAGCCAGCTCTTTATTGCTGATATCGCGTTCAGCCATGATAATTGCTAACCGCCACTCAATCACCACTGCCCTACTGAAATACTGTGTTGTAGGCAGATGCCAGCACCCAGCTTAGTCTAGTATTTTGCAGCTAGACCGATAGTGTCTAAAAATAGACCGTTGCGGTAGCGAAAAAATCAAAACCAATTTATACTTCAACCTGTCCGATTGCCTGCGAACGTAGGCAAAAAAAACGCGATCGCACTAAAAAGGCGATCGCGGGCAAACTTATTTGATTACGCACCACGATACCAACTGTTCAGACCATTCCAGAACTGCTGCAGCAAACTGCGGTTCCATCTCAAGCCAATAGACAAGCTGCCTAGCTGAGCTGCTTCTTGAGGGTACGAACCGTTCCTAAAGCAAACAATCCCAGCGCTACCACTGCACCCGGTTCAGGAATATCGGTCGTATCCTCAGATGCCCCAGTCTCGCTGTAGTCAAAAGAGGCGATCGCCCCGCTAGCGCCCTGATAGTTCACCATAATTCGCTGGATCCGGTCAAATTCACCCTTGCTATTGTTGAAAGTGTACTCTCTCAGGGAGTTGTCGCCTTCTAGGGGGCCACCTGTGGTGTCATTTTCAAAGTCCCACTGCTTTGACAAAACAGAGTCGGTAATGTAAGCCTCGTAGTTATCGTTATTAATTGTAAAATCGTCTCTGCCGTCAGCATAAGAGAACGTGAAGTTAAGCTTTTGATTACGAATAACGGCTTCGTCTAAGTCTACAAAGCCGAACTTGTCAAAGGTGATGCCAGAGGCAAATTTCTCTAAGTCAAAATCAATGAAAACTTTACCACCGCTGCCAAAATCATCGGGCGTGTTGCCCTTGTTTTCCTGAATGATCAGCACGTTACCCTGCTCAGGTGTGTCATAGCCGTACCAGGAGCGGCCATTTTTGTAAGCTCCTTTGCCCGTTGCCAGGTCAGGATCTCCCCCCGTACAGGTATCAGTAAAATCGTTGGCAGAGTAGCCATTTTTGCCGTTTTTGCCCTTACAGGCTGTATCGTACAGCAGCAGTCCATAGGGACGATTGGTGTCGAAGGTAACGCCGTGAGTCTGCTTCCACTGGTCAGTGATGCGAGTACCGTCACCGGGGTACCCCGAAGCCTTCGTCAAAATTGAGTGTGATGGCCTGAGCTGGATTGACAGCTAAGGCCCCTGTGGCGGCCACTAACATGGCGGCAGCCAAGCTTGGAAAGCGTTGAACGAGTTTCATAGATACCTCAAGCAAATGGATTTTATAGTTTGGGTGGGGGCTTGAAGTAGTCAGGCTGATGCAAAACATGGCAGCAGCTGCAAAGAATCAGAGGAATGAACAGCCTTAGGTCAAAATCTACAAGAAGTAGCTAAGGTCAGGAATCTCCGTATGCTAGTAAATTAGAGGCAATATTTTACCAGCACAAATTCTCCCTCCTCAGCCTAACAAACGCATTTTCTGTTGAGTACAGAGGTTCAAAGGCTTTTATGGAGACTTCAATAAATCAGTATTCATACGTAATCAGTAGCCAAAAGTAAAAATTTAGCTACAGCTAAGCTCAACCCCAACTCTCTACTGCTGTCGGTCGTAGAAATTGCTGAGTAGATTTTCCGCTTTCTCCGCCGCAGTAGAAGCTAAGAAAAGGGAAGTCTATCTCACAGCAGAGGTGGCTTTGCAGATAAAATTCAGATCAACTGTTAATAGCTGACCCGCTTGCAAAAACGCTGCGAAGGTTGCTATCTAATACTTTGAGCTGATTGGCTGCTGAAGTGCCGACCAGACAGGTTTTTTCAACCGTAGTTGCATACTTAAAATTCGTCTGGGCTACAGCCAGAGTTGTAATCTCAGTCACAGGCGATCGCAGCTTTTGTCACAGGCCGTATGTATAAAGATCACGTCAAGCGCTTGGGTAGAGTCACTGAGATCTCTATCAAAAGGCGGGATATTTAGGATAGTTCAGTTTCGGCTCTACAACTTCCCGTTCCTGATTTATTGTCCCCAAAGAGAGTTTCGACATGCTAGCTCAATCTGTAAAACCTGCCCCTGTAGACGACCTCCGCGCTGAGCAAAATGCCTACGTTAAGCAAATTGGTATTGCTTACTGGATGAAGCTGGTACGAGAAGGCGTGCCCAAGTCGGATGCCCGCACTATCGCGGCTGCGATCGCCAAGTATGATGTTGCCAAGAGGCCACCCTCTTCAGAGCAAAAAGCACTGATTGTTCACTACAGCCCCCTCATCTGTCGTGCTCAGCTGTGGCGCACTAGCCTACTTTTGGACTGACACTTTTAGACTGACAGAGATTCAAAGCTAGCTGGCAACAAGTTCTGCCACCTCTATCAGCAGCACTTCTTCGAGGCTAACGCGCTCTAAGGTCACCCCTGCTAGCTGCGATCGCTTAATCAAAGCATCTTTTAAGCAGGCCCCCGTTAAATCAGCGCCCGTCAGGTCAGCGCCGCGCAAATCGGCTCCTGTCAGGTCGGCGTAGCAGAGATTGGCGCTCTGCAAGTCAGCGCCGCTGAGCTGAGCTTTTTCTAAACTGGCTAAGCGCAGATCGGCCTGAGACAGGCAGGCGCGAGTCAAATCAGCCGACTCTAAGCAGCTACGAATGAGGACTGCCTGAGCGAGATTGGCGCTGCGCAAGCTGGTCTGCCTCAGGTTTGAGCGCCAAAGATTAGCGTAGGATAGATCTGCAAATTCTAGCTGCGCTTGCGGCAGGCTGGCACAAGAAAGATCCGCACGGTGCAGCGTAACGCCTGAGAGATCTGCGTGGGGCATCCAGGTTTCGCGCAGATTCCAGTAGCTGAAGTTGCGCTTGCCGACGGCGTAGTCTTGCAGTAATTTGATAACCTCCATGCTAGCTCAGTATGCTCCGTTTCACATTTGTGTTTTTAAGAGGATTAGTTTCTCCAATTGTAAATTAATGTAACAAATGATCAGGTAAAATGCAATACTCTGCATTAGACAGGTGCATTAGACAAGCGGGCCGACAGCAGGCAGTTTAGGGCAACAGCGGGGCAGTTAGCAAGAGCAGCCAATAGCAGAGCCAGCGGCTGTTAGCTACCTGAGTCATATTTTCAGCTTGGGTTTACGTCAATGTTGGCATCACAGACTGTAGACCAGTTTTCTAAGCTAGCGCGGGCGCGCAGCAGTCCGGCCAGCTCTCCTCGATAGGCAACTAAGCGGCCCCGCTCAATCGAGTCTGCAGGCACCAGCGTAATCAGGGTATCAACGCTGGCGGCTGCACAGACCCAGTCTTGGGCAGCCACTGCTTCATCTATCATGGCCTGAGACTCCTCTACTCTGCGATTGCGCTCTTCAATGGCTCGGATTTGGGCAATGTAAGATTCCACATTTGCGATCGCGGCTGTTGCGTAGCGATCGCCCGGTCTAGCCACCAGGGCACGACGAAAGTTGATCAAGGCGGTCTGGTAGTCTCCCTGCCCGGTGGCTGCGTAGCCAATTTGCATTGCCCGAGCATAGGCAGCGGCTGACTGCGCTGCGGGTGACTGTGCTGCGGGCACCTGGCCTACAACCAGCGGCTGCGCGTTTGCCTGTAGTGTGGTGGTAAAGAGGGTCAAACCCAAACTGCTCAAGATTAGAGAAAGCGAAAACGTTGCTTTAATTGCCTGCTGCCGAGTCATGTTGATATGAAAACCTATACAATTGTGCGATCGCCCCTAAGTTAGAGGATCTTAGTCACTTTTAGCGACTCTGCAAAATTTATATAAGTTTCCTGAGCTAAACCTAGCCATCCAAATCGATTCATACAGAATTGATTTATACAGATAGGACGAGCAGTTTGCCTATTCACCCCTTCACCGAAGACGACTAGCTGCGCGTTTGTGTATTCTGGATTTGCTCGAATGCTCTATTCTTAACTGAGATAAGCCACCGGAAATTAGGAGAAGTAAGCGGCTATGCGACTGTCTCAGATGCTCTTTGTAACCCTGCGGGAAGATCCTGCTGAGGCAGAAATTCCCAGTCATAAGCTGCTGCTGCGGGCAGGCTATTTCCGCCGCATTGCTAGCGGTGTATATGCTTATCTGCCGCTGCTGTGGCGGGTATTGGGCAAAGTTTCTAAGATTGTCCGCGAAGAGATGGACGCTACAGGCGCGCAGGAGTGTCTGCTGCCCCAGCTACAGCCCGCTGAGCTATGGCAAGAGTCGGGCCGCTGGGAAACTTATACCAAGGCCGAAGGCATTATGTTTTCGCTGGTTGACAGGCGAGAGCAGTCGATGGGTTTGGGGCCAACCCATGAAGAGGTGATTACGGCGATCGCCCGCGATATGATCCGCTCCTACCGTCAGCTACCGCTGCATCTCTATCAGCTTCAAACCAAGTTCCGAGATGAGATTCGGCCTCGCTTTGGCCTGATGCGCGGGCGTGAGTTCATCATGAAAGATGGCTACTCATTTCATCCTGACCGGGAAAGCCTGAAAAAAACCTATCAGGATATGTATACGGCCTACAGCAACATGCTGCGCCGCTGTGGGCTGACCTTTCGAGCTGTTGAGGCAGACTCTGGCGCGATTGGCGGATCGGGTTCCCATGAGTTTATGGTGCTGGCTGAGGCGGGTGAAGACGAGGTGCTCTATACCGACGACGGCCAGTACGCAGCCAATGTTGAAAAGGCAGTTTCCCTTGCGGCTGATGCCGTTGACTCTCCCTTTGCAGCTTTTACCAAGCTAGAGACGCCCAATACGCCCACGATTGAGTCACTGGCTGAATTTCTCAAGTGTTCGCCCACCCAAATTGTCAAAAACGTACTCTATCACGCGGGCTATGACAGCGGCGTGACGGCTCTGGTGCTGGTAAATATTCGTGGCGACCAAGAGGTGAATGAAGTCAAGCTGCAAAATGAGCTGAGCAAGCTGGCGGCTGAGTACGGCGGCAATACGCTGCTAACGCTGGAAGTCCCTGACGAAACGGCGCAGAAGCAGTGGGCTGCAAAAGCGCTGCCGCTGGGTTATCTCTCGCCGGGACTCTCAGACGAGTACATTCAGCCCCAGGCTAAAGCTTTTGCCCCCAAATTTTTACGACTGGTCGATCAGACCGCCGTGGAGCTAAAAAACTTTGTCACAGGCTCCGATCGCTCTGGCTATCACGTTGTTGGAGCCAACTGGGGCGAACAGTTTGAGCTACCGCAGCAGGTAGTAAACGTGCGTAAAGCGCAGGCGGGCGATCGCGCTGTGCATGATCCTAGCCAAACACTGCAAACAGCGCGGGGTATTGAGATTGGCCATATTTTTCAGCTCGGCACCAAGTATTCGCAAGCTCTCGGGGCCACCTACACCAGCGAAGCCGGAGAAGAAATACCCTTGGTGATGGGCTGCTACGGGGTGGGCGTATCGCGGCTAGCCCAGGCAGCGGTGGAGCAGTCTTATGACAAAGACGGCATTATCTGGCCGGTGGCGATCGCGCCCTACCAGGCCATTGTGGTCATTCCCAACATAGCGGACGAGCAGCAGGTCGAGGCCGCAGAAAAGCTCTACAGCGACCTCAACGCAGCCGGAATTGAAACCCTGCTCGACGATCGCAATGAGCGCGCGGGCGTCAAGTTCAAGGACGCCGATTTAATTGGCATTCCGTTTCGGGTGGTGACGGGGCGATCGCTCAAAGACGGCAAAGTGGAAGTTGTTCAACGCGCTAGCCGTGCATCTAGCGATATGCTGATTGCAGAGGTGGTCACCACGCTGCGGCAGTGGATCGATGACGCCTTAGACTCGTAGGCATGGAACTGATTACTATTCTGCTTTCGACGCTGCTGGCGATCGTCTCGCCAGTGGGTTTTGTGGTCGATCAGGTGGCCGAAAACGCCATTCGAGCGCAGCTAATCTCAGTCGATGAGCTAGAAGTTCGGGTGGATAATGCCCCGACGCTGCAGTTTTTGCAGGGTAAGGTTGAGCATATTCGAGTGGCGGGACGGGGCATTGTGCCCGTTGAGAATTTACGTATTGCTGCTTTTGAGGTCGAAACTGATACTGTCGATTTTGACTTTGAGCGACTGCGACGCGGCGAGGTCAAGCTAGATGCGCCCTTTCAGGCGGGGATTCGCTTAGAAATGAGCGAGGCGGATATCAATCAGTTTTTGGCCTCGCCAGCGGTGGGGGAGCGGCTGAATAATCTACGGTTTAATTTATTTTCAGAACGGCGATCGCGGCAGGCTCAGCGCTACCGTTTGCAAAATCCCCAAGTGCATCTGATCGGTAATAATCGACTGCAGATTCAGGTCGATATCACCGATGTGGTCTCTGCTGAGGATCTGGCGGTCGTGGTCGAAACAGGCTTTTTGATTGCAGGTGGCTCTCGCCTACAGCTCGTAAATCCCACAGTTACCGTAGACGATTCACCAGCACCCAGCCAGCTGGTGCAGCAGATAATTGAGGGCATCAATGACGGCTTCAATTTACAAACGCTGGAACCCTCAGGGGTGACCACTCGAATTTTGGAGCTAACAGTTGGCGAGTCTGCGGTGAATTTGGCCCTATTTGCTAGAGTTGAGCCAGCCGCTATTGAGGGCGATTGATAAAAAATATTGGTATAGCGAAAGGCAGAAGGCTGAATAGGATGCCGATCACGTAAAGATTCAGCGATCTGAGTTGTCCTAACCAAACTGCGGTTTGCTGTATCTACAGGAAGTGGGTCTTTGATACTGAGGTTTTAGCTCTGAGCGCTAAGAGAAAAAAATGGAAGACAAAAAAGGACTGCGAAAGATTCCCATCGGCATTGTGGCTGGACTGTCTGCTGTGGTGTTGATCGCGGGAGGAGCGACGGCTTTGCTTACCTGGCGATCGCTCTCGCCCAAAACTGCCGTCCCCGAGTTTCCCAGCATTGATCAGCCAGCAGACAATAGCCCTGACCAGCCGCTAGAGCCGGGTGCCACCGCCCCGACAGCGCCGCGATCGCCCCAGACCGATACCCAAACTGCTGCCCAGCCTGAAATCACAGCAACGGGCCAGGTCTACTGGCTAGAAGACGAGGGCACCCGGTTTGTGCTAACGCCCCAGGCTCTAAAGCTTGAAGCCGAACAGCCCAAAGAACAGATTCAGCTTGCTTTTGAGCAACTGCTGGCGGGGCCAGATGCCTCGGTCAGTGGGGCTTCCGCGATTCCAGCAGAGACTGAGCTGTTGGGCGTTGAGGTTGCTAGCGACGGAGTGCATGTTGACCTTTCTCAAGACTTTACCTACGGGGGCGGTAGCGCTGCCATGATGGGGCGTCTGGGGCAGATAATCTTTACCGCTAGCAGCCTTGATCCAGAGACGCCTGTGTGGATATCGGTGGCCGGAGAGCCGCTGACTTTGCTGGGCGGGGAAGGGCTAGAGGTGCTGCAGCCGATGACGCGATCGCAGTTTGAAGCAACTATCCGCTTTAGAGACCGGGCTTGGTGCCATTACTGCTAATACTGCCGTTATGGCCATTATGGGCGGCGAGGCTAAAGGCCCGGAAATGCTGGGCTTGTTCTTCGATGCGGCTGGCAATGCGATCGCAGACAAGCTGGCAAAGGTCAAATATTAGCTCATCAGAGACACTGTAATAAGCTGAGGTGCCTTCAGTGCGTCGGGTCAAAAACCCGGCCTGTAGCATCACCTTAAGATGCTTAGAAACGTTAGCCTGACTGGTTTCTGTCGCCTCAACAAGTTCTTGAACACATTTTTCCTGATGGCGTAGCAGATTCAACAGCCGCAAACGCATAGGTTCGCTAAGAATGCTGAAATATTCAGCCACCTGCTGAACCACTTCTGTGGATACAGGCTCCATGAACATTCACTCCGAAAGTGCTGAGAAGGAACGATCCCCGCTATTCTAGCAGTCTTCTCAATATCGCGGATACCCAGATTTGATTGAGAATAGGGCTAACAGCTAGCGTGATTCTACCTAGACTGCCCGATTTCAGCTGTAATGTCACAAGATGCTTACCTAATCTTGACAATCAGCATCAGCTGGCTGGCCCGATGACGAGTGAAGGAAAAGATCATCAAAATTTCCTGGGTCTGAAACCCCGTCCCTTTAGGACGGCTTTACATTGTGTGCTCTAGAATGTGAGCATGACTCAAAAGGCGCACCGTTAACGTTTCTACCCAACTCCCGAACAAGAAGCCTTGCTGCGGAGAACGTTGGGCTGTACTCGTTTGGTCTACAACCGCGCCTTGGCCGTTAGAACTGAAGGCTGGTACGAAAAACAAGAGCGAATTGGGTATAAAGAAACGTCGGCATTGCTCACTGAGTGGAAAAGAGAGAATGAGCTTAGCTTTCTCAACGAAGTAAGCTGTGTTCCCCTACAGCAGGAATTGAGGCATCTTCAAAAGGCATTTGCTAACTTCTTCGCGGGTTGGGCGAAATATCCTAACTTCAAGAAAAAGCGAAACGGTGGCAGTGTAGAGTTCACCAAGTCTGAATTCAAATTCAAGGACGGCCAGGTCTTTCTGGCCAAATGTTCTGGGCCATTGCCGATCCGTTGGAGTCGTGCGCTGCCAAAAGGCGCTGAGCCATCTACTGTTACGCTCAAGCTGGCTCCTTCTGGAAAGTGGTTTGTGTCGTTGCTGGTTGAAATTGGTATTGAAACCTTGCCAGCTGTTGATTCTAAAGCTGACAACTCGACTGGTGCGTGAAAATCAAACCATCGCCTGGTCTGCCAACGATGCCTTAGCGATCGTCTCCGCCGCTGGTGAAATCCTCCTGGTCAATCCCGAAACCCAGGCCGAGATCATCCTCCAAGAGGCCAACGGTCAATCCATTGACTGTCTCGCCTTCTCCGCCGATGGCCACTACATCGCCGCCGGGGGCCAATCCGGCCAACTCTTCATTTGGCCCCTGCATCTACCCACCCACTCACCCATCCACCCACCCACTCTTCTCTCCTATCCCCGCACCTGGCTCGACCGCCTCACCTGGAACCCGACCCGCAACGAACTGGCTTTCAGCCTGGGTCGCTATGCCCAAGTCTGGGATGCTGAAGCGGCAGAAATCGTCACTACACTCCAGTTTGAGAACTCGTCGATCCTTGATTTAGTCTGGCATCCCCAGGGCAGTCATCTGATGGTTAGCGGACACCAGGGCGTCAAAATCTGGCACCGAGACGACTGGGACGCCGACCCCACAGTACGCGAAATTGCTGCAGCTGGTGTGGCGATCGCGCTCTCCCCTGACGGTCAATACCTGGCCTCCGGCAACCTCGATCACACCTTATTGGTATGGCCTTTTGACAGCGCTGACCCTTGGCAAATGCGCGGCTTTCCCGGTAAGGTTCGCCAACTTGCCTGGTCTGATATCACTGTGGGTCAGGCCCCTCTTTTGGCTACTGCTAGCAGCACCGACGTTATTGTTTGGCGCAAGCAAAGCGATGCTAGCGATGGTTGGAATGCTGAGGTGCTCGACTTACATGAGCAGCGGGTCAACGCGATCGCCTTTCAACCTGGTAGTACCCTCCTCGCTGCCGCCGCCGAAGACGGCCGGGTCTGCCTCTGGAGCAAGGCTCGACAGGCTACCCAAATTTTAGAAGGGGATCCCCAAGGCTTTTCCACCCTTGCCTGGAGTCCCAGCGGACAATGGCTCGCCGCCGGTAGACGGCAGGGTGAGTGGCTGATCTGGAAACAGAGCAACCGAGGAAAGGGGTTTGGCTAAATGTTTTTCTTCAACTCTCGTATAGCTTTAGGCGCTATGGCCTGGTGGCTGGTATCGTAGCAAGCATTCTTTATCCGGCAGTAAGTGTAAAATCGCACCAACCTCGGAGTTCATATCAAATCCATTTTGCAGGATGCTCTGTTGATAGTAGTGCCGTTTGAGCAGTGGTCAAACTCATTGCAGGATAGTGTCATGCCGATGACGACTAGCTATGTTGCCAGAAATTGAAATAATAAGTTCAATTGCGATGAATAAACCAGCCTGGACAAAAAAGAATGAGGTTAGCCAGCACCGCATAGACTAAATAAGCCCGAATTGATAGGGATGCG
Organism: Leptolyngbyaceae cyanobacterium RM1_1_2; assembly: GCA_012032345.1. GTDB lineage: Bacteria > Cyanobacteriota > Cyanobacteriia > Phormidesmidales > Phormidesmidaceae > Sphaerothrix. The sequence goes on from JAAUQI010000006.1 coordinate 91,871, forward strand.
GTCAAGCAAATAAATCGCTCGATGAAATGCTGATTATCGCCTTGGCGATTGACGCGATAGCTAGCAATCACCCCCCAAATCAGAATCCCCCATGACACCAATAGAATCAGGCCATACCCACTGGGCAGCGCTCGGAAAGCCCTTAAAGCACTTTCTTGGTCAAAAATGCCAGCGATCGCAATCAAGACCCAAAGAAAATTGAGCTTTGCTCGTTCGTCACGCCCCTATCCCGCAGCACTCGGCCTGCCATATTATTCTCATTTGCTAACAACCCCAACAGCAACCCCTCCGTGCCTAAAAAGTCAAAATTGATGGCTTTAATCGCTGCCTCGCCAAGCTGCGCGACGTTCTGAGTGGCAGGGCTAAAGATTTTGTCGGTGGGAATCAGGAACTCGGTGACTTCTCCCAGCGTTAGCAGTGAGACCGCTTTCAGCATGGTTTCAAAGGTGGCTGCATCCATGCCGCCCCAGCTTTCTGCCGAGGAGCCTTCCTCCTGATACTTGCGGGTCAGAGCGGTGTAAATGTCGCTATCGCCTCGCACAAAGGCTTTCATGCTGCCCAGCCAGCGGCGGGCCAAACGATGCATGGCGGGACTGTTAAGATCGGTGCCGTTCGCAATTTCAGGCTGAATCTCAGCCAGCAGTGCTTACCATTCGTCCTGACGCGCTTGAAAGCGACGCTCCAAAACGGCTTGCTGTTCGGGGGTGAAATATGGTGCGGTCATCGTGATGGTCTCCATCGTTTCAATCAGGTCTTCAACCGCAACTGATTGAGTCGTTGCCATGCAGTTGATGACTTAGAGGGTAGCCCCTGACGTTACGTGAGGTTCAAGGGGGGAAAATTTTGCTAGTGGATTCTCTTTGCCCGTCTTGATAGCGATTAGGATCAGCGGTAATGGTCAACGCTAAAGACTTTTGTTGAATGCCCAGAGGAAACCCATGACAACGCTGCTGATTCAGACGGAGAGTATTCCCCTGACGGTAAACCTGCCCATGCAGATTGAGATGACAACGGCAGAGTTTTACGAATTTTGTCAGGCCAATCGTGATCTGCGCATCGAACGCAGCGCTAGTGGAGAAGTCATCATCATGCCACCTGCCTTTTCAGATACCGGAAACCGCAATTTCAATTTGGCGGTGCAACTTGGAAAGTGGGCCGATCAGGATGGCGCAGGGCTGGGCTTCGATTCTAGCACTGGCTTTACCTTGCCTAATGGAGCAACGCGATCGCCCGATGCTGCTTGGATTCGGTTAGAACGGTGGCAGGCGCTGGCAGAGGAAGAAAAAGCCTCTTTTGCGCCGATTTGTCCAGATTTTGTCGTTGAGCTCAGGTCATCCAGCGATGCTTTGAGTCGCCTGAAGGCCAAGATGGTGGAGTATTTGGAAAATGGAGCAACGCTGGGATTTTTGATCGATCGCAAGCAACGCCAGGTTCATATCTATCGCCCCAACCGAGAACCTGAGATTCTGGAAAATCCCGAGGTGATAAGTGGCGACCCAGAGCTACCGGGGTTCCAGTTGCAGATGGCGAAAATTTGGTAGGCCCGATAGTCTAAGGACCGGCCAGAGGGACATCGCCGAATGCGTTTGTCCTCACCCAATTGGGTGAATCTCATGGCAGGATGCCGAGATTTCAAAGCTGCTCTACGCCCCATCCCAAGGCAGATGCTAGGAGACGTTGCATAATTGAGAAGAAGCGTTAACTAAGGTTGATCGCACCATTCGTCTCTGCACCGGAGCAAGGAGAAGCCCGAAAATGTCACCGCTGAAAAATGGTTGGCACAGCCGCCGCAGGCTGCTTAAAACCGGGCCGTTCTTTCTGGGCTCTTTTGCCCTAGCGGCCTGTCGTCAGCGCTTTGCTAGTTCGATACAGGCAAATGAGCGACCGGCTCTAGCCCAAAATTTACCGCCGACACCCGCTTGTGGCGACGACCCTACCCCCTCGCAAACGGCGGGGCCATTTTATACGCCCAATTCGCCAGAACGCACCTCGCTGCTAGAGCCGGGGGGCGCTGGTACGCCCATCATTCTCACCGGACAGGTATTATCGACTCGCTGCACGCCAATTGCCGGGGCCTTAGTTGATGTTTGGCACACCAATGCTAAGGGCGAATACGACAACCGCGGCTACACCTTTCGGGGGCACCAGTTCACCGATGCCGAGGGGCGTTACCAGCTAGAGACGATCGCGCCCGGCCTTTATCCCGGACGGACTCGCCACATTCACGTACGGGTGCAGTCGGCGCATCAGCCAGCGCTTACAACGCAGCTCTACTTTCCTAACGAACCCTTAAATGAGGGCGATTTTCTCTATCGACCCGACCTGCTGATGTCGGTTGACAATAGCGGCGTTAGCGCAGCCTCTTCAGAGGAGAATCGCCCCCAGGCTCAATTCAACTTCGTACTAATGGGGGACAGCTAACGGTAGAATTTCACTCCGAATGCGTTATGCAAACCAGCGCAATTTTTTTATGCGTGAAACGAAGATGATGAAACGTCGGTGATAGTTAAGCAGACTGTTTCAGCCGGGGTTGAGTTTCGGCACTGGAGCCAAAGATTCTGTCGGTGAAGCGCACATACCAGGCGGCTGCCTGCACTTGAATGATATAAGCCATGGCAATAATCAAGGCAATTTCAGAACCTTGCTCGTTGCCAAAGGCGGTCATAGCGATCGCTAAAGCAATGGATAAGTTACGCATGACGGTGCCATAGACGAGGGCGATCGCATCGCCCCGATTAAAGAAAACCTTACCCACAACAGTACTGAGTAGAAAATTGCCGAAATAGAGGATGGATAACGGAATTAAAAACGACAGAAGGACTAGGGGACTGGCGATGATATCTTTAGCCTTCAGCGCCATGGCTACAAAGACGATGCCTAAAACGCCAATGGTGGAAAAGGCGGGAAACTTTTGTTTGAGATTTTTGTTGTATTTATCGGCCCCGACGACTTGAATCAAAGAAATGCGGGTCACAAATCCTAGAATCATGGGCAGGAAGACGACAATCACAATCTGCTTAAAAATGCTGGCTAAGGGAATGTCTACGACAGCGCCCATCAACCACTTGGCATAAAACGGGGTGGCGACAGAACCCAGAATCAGGCCAATCACAGTCATCTTGACGGCAGCGCTCAGGTTGCCTTTAGCAAAGCCAGTCCAGGAGATGGTCATGCCGCTAGTGGGCAAAAGCGAAGCCAGCAGCAAACCCAGCGCGACGAGGGGGCGATCGGCAAAGAACAATCGCCCCATGCCAAAGGCAAAGAACGGCACGACGCCAAAATTGATCAGCTGAGTGAGTAACTGCACCCTGAAATCGCCCCCCGAAAGCACCTGCTGAATTTGAAGGTTAATCATCATGGGATACACCATGAGGAAAGTCAGGGGAATGATGAGAGACTTGAGAGGAGCGGGGTTAGTCAGCGCGCCCACAATAATACCGGCTACCATAAAGGCCGGAATTGACCAAACTAAATTTTTTTGCAGGAAACCTAATATTTTCCACATAGTCATAGCTCCTTGAGTTCTTAGTTTTGAATTAGCCTCTGCACTCAAAACTCAACATTCAAAATTGAGAACTTAATTTAGTCACAGTTCCTTGGATCAGGAATCATGGACAAACTGTTCATTGAGTTAAACCCACCATGGCGGTTCTCCCGTCCGGGGGTCAGTTTCATTCCAGGGATAAATCCAGATGGCGTCATCTTTCACCGCCACGCGAACAAGCTTGAGGGGTAGGGGCGCTGGGCCTCGGACAACTCTGCCATCGGAGTCGTAGCGCGATCCGTGACAGGGGCATTGAAACTGCTGGTCGTTTGGGTTCCAGGGGAAGGTGCAGCCCAGATGAGTGCAGTTATCAGCAACCCCCGTGGGGGCTAAGGAGCCGTTCATTTGGACGGTCAAATAGGTTGGTTCACCGGCTAATCCCGCAATCAGAGCACGGGTGCCAGGGGGTGCAGCCAAAATTTGACTCGCCGGAATGGGATTACCCAGTTTGTCTTTAGCCAGAATTCCGCCGCCTTCGGCAACTTCACGAGGCGGCACAAAAAATTTGGCAATCGGGTAAAGCGCCGATCCGGTAGTAGCTGCGATCGCGGCTCCAGTCAAAAAGTTCAGCAATTGCCGCCGCGACAATGACGGGTTTTCGTCAGAAATGGCATATTCCATTGTTCAAATCAACCCCAGTTATTTAATAACATTGCAGAAAAATAGTGGGTACAGAAGCCCAGTCTCTCAAGCGATCGCGGGTATCGCGGCGGCGGGCAAACGAGCAATCACGGCCTGCATCTTTTTACTGGCTTCGAGGGCGATCGCTTTGGCTTCAGGGGCGTGCACCATCAAAAACATCATCAGCGGATCGACCGCCGAGACTTCGACGCGGCCATCTTCATGCTCTTGAACCACCACATTGCAGGGGTAAAGTGTCCCGGCTTTATCATCCGCCTGGATCATGCGGTAGGCGATGCCGGGATGGCAGGCCCCGAGAATTTTGTATTGACGAAACTCTTGGCCAAGCTTTTTCTTAAAGGCTGCCTGCACGTCAATCTCGGTGAGGATCCCGAATCCTTCTTCTTGCAGAGATGCTGTTACCTGCTCTATGGCCCCTGCAAATGAGGTCTTCACAACCTGACTAAAGTGATACATCTATTGGCTCTCTATGATTACAGTGCTGATGAGTCAAGGAATCTGCCCATCAGGATGACCTTCAGACAGGCCCTTAATTAACTTATTTGACTATATAACCAATTAGTGATTTATTTTCGCTACGACCAAGAAAGCAATCCTCAAAGGCGATGCATAGATCTTAATCTATCTATATTGCTATATAACTAATTAGTAGTATGCTCAAGTAAGGAAGCCGGTGGTAATGCCTAAGTGAAGTGCCTCATAACTTCCTCAAATTATTGGCCTACCCCTTTTATCAACTAAAGTTCAAAAGTTCAAGGCCGCACGACTGTAGGAAGGGTTGCCGCTCACCTTAAACTCAACCTTCTCGAAAAGGTGTTGGCCCGCATGAAACTCTGACTAAAAAGCCTGAATCAAAGCGATGGAGGATGAAAGCGCAGTATGGCAAATGTTGTTGTAATCGGAGCCGGATTAGGGGGCCTGCCAGCCGCCTATGAGCTCCGGCATCTGTTGCCCCAGGAGCATACGGTTACCTTAATTTCCGATCAATCCGAATTCACCTTTATTCCAGGGCTGATTCAGGTAGCCTTCAATTTGAAGCCGTTAGCGCATGTGCAGGTGGGCTTAGCTCAACTGGCTCAGCGCCATAACCTCAACTGGGTACAGGGTCAGGTCACGGCCCTCAATCCTAGCAGTCAACACCTCACGGTTGAGGGGCAAGGCGCGATCGCCTATGACTATCTACTAATTGCAACCGGCGCGTCTCTCGCCTTCGATTCGATTCCGGGGCTTGGCCCCCACGGCGGCTACACCCACTCGGTCTGTACTCCTGACCATGCCCTTGCCGCCCGGCGAGCGTGGCTAGCGTTTCTCGAAAACCCAGGGCCGCTTGTGGTAGGAGCTGCTCCTGAGGCCGGGTGTTTTGGCCCCGCCTATGAATTTGCCCTAATTGCCGATCGAGAACTGCGCCGCCGGGGATTACGAGATCAAGCCCCGATCACCTATGTCACCCCAGAACCCTATGCCGGACATTTGGGCGTCTCGGGTGTGAACCAGGCTAGAGAGCTGACCGCAAACCTGATGCAGGAGCGGGGCATTGAGGTGATTGACAATGCCACCATCGCCGCCATCAAGCCCCAAACAGTGGTCCTGGCCGATGGTCGCCAGTTGCCCTTTCACTACTCCATGATTTTGCCCGCCTTTCGAGGGGTTCAGTTTATTCGAGAAGTGCCCGGGCTCGGCGATGACAAAGGCTTTATTCCCGTTTTGTCTACCCAGCGCCATCCTGAGTTTGCCAATATCTACGCTGCCGGAGTAAGTGTCAAATTGCCCCAGCCCGATGTTACCCCGGTTCCCATTGGGATCCCCAAAAGTGGTCAAATGGCCGAAGCGATGGCCACTGCGGCGGCCCATAATATCGCCGTGGATCTCAAAGCGATTAAAGCCAGCTTCAAAGTGCCGACTTTAGAAGCCCTGTGCTTTGCAGAGTTTGGCGATACCGGCATTGCCTACATTGCTGCCCCGGTAATCCCCGACCCTAAAACCGGCCAGCGGAAACGCGCCTATGCGGTGCGTGGTTCCTGGGTGGTGTGGGTGAAAGCCGCTTTTGAGGAATATTTCATGATGAAAATTCGCTTTGGTGTTGGGATGCCCTGGTATGAGCGCTTAGGACTCCGTACCCTGTTCGGGCTGCAACTGCTGAAGGATGTTTCCGCACGGTCTAAAACGGCAGCCAAAGGCTCTGAATCCCTTGCGAGTTAAGCTTCTCCTACCATAGCCGATCGCGACTGTTACCCCTTTGCCGATTGATGACAACACCTTTTGTTCCAGCGACTACCGCGATCGCGGATGCCTCCTTTCGAGCAATCAGCGGATCGGTTTAGATCGCTGAGCGACCCCAGCCGTTTGCAGATTTTGTCAGTCATTTGCCGGGTTGATATTTAACCCTGAGACCTTGCCCTTAACCTCACTTAGGAGACAATTCATGATGAGAGTTTTCTCTCGCTTAGTCCTTGGCATATCCCTCGCTATCTGCATGCTGATGGGATTGCCTGCGATCGCTCTCGCCCAGCCTGAGGCCGCTGAGCTGGCTAAAGCTGTCCAGGAAGTCGAAAATTTAGACGCCATGCGCAGCAGTCTGGCGGCCTATCTTGAAGACGCCACGGAACCGCCGACTGCTGAAACCATGCGACAGGTCTGCAAGCCGGTTGGCATGAAAGCCATGCAGCTAAGTAAGGACAACGGCTGGCAGGTCAAACAAATCGCCAATAAGTATCGCAATTCCGCCCATAAACCCGAGACTCTCCAAGCCAAAATGGCTCTGGCCCAGTTTGAGCATGATCCAGATCTTCAGGGTTTTTGGGCTTCAGACACCCTCAATGGAGCACCCGGAACCCGCTATTACCGCCGCATTAATGTCGAAGCAAGCTGTCTGGCCTGTCATGGGGGCAAAGGCGATCGCCCCCAATTCGTAAAAGACAACTATCCCCAAGATCTCGCCTATGACTTTAACGTGGGCGATTTGCGGGGTATGTACTCGGTCTTTATTCCCGAGGTTAAACAAGCGCTAGAAGATGTTCTCTCAGCATCTTAGGAGGATAACGATGGGCAATTTTATCCTCAAAAGGGTGTCCCGTTTAGCGGCAACTGTGCTGTTAGGAGCTTGCTTCCTGAGCGTTCTGATCTATGCCTTGCCTGCCCAAGCCGCGATTCGACAATTGGAGGAAGCACCAGGGCAGGTAGTGTACCAGTCTCGGCAGACGGTCAGTGATCAGCACGGCGATCGCTGGCAAGTCATTGCCTTTAATCGCATCCGACCCGACAGCAGCACCCGATTTTATCTGCGGCTGGTGGGGTTTCCCGGCACGGCTGAGATTGATCGCTCCCGACCGCTTACCCTCACCCCCTCCATAGGACAGTCCTTCACGGCGGCAGATGCGTCAAGTGACATCTTCACCGATGCTGCCGCACCCGAGCCCAATGTCGGCCAGTATGACTTACAGCCTATTGTGTCTCAGTTGCCAACCGCAATTCCCATCCGGCTGGTGCTGCCTACCCTAAATACCAACGATGTTGTGCTGACGATTTCTCCAGCGCTAGTTCAAGAGTGGAAAACCCTTTCAACCTACGAATAAATAATAGAACTCAATGACATTACCAACGCTTCAAATTGGGGCGTGAGGATTCGTATTTCCGGGGCCAAGCTGGCCGCTCTACTCAACAGATGCAGACAGACGCCTGGGTTAGGGCGACCTGGGATGCACCTGTAGATATTAATGTGTGGGCAGTGTCTATTACCAGGGGCAACCACCGAATCAAGCAGTGGGGCTGTAGGCTTCTAAACTGTCAGTGCCGTCTCTGACTGAAAAGCTCCCAGCGCCCCCGAGCGTACCAGACCGCGACGGGCATCCAGGGTCAAAATAGTGCCGTCTCGGATTACCTCAGTGGCATTTTTAACACCCACAATCACCGGAACCCCCAGCCTGAGTCCTAAAATAGCCGCGTGGCCCGTGAGATTGTCATCTTCGGTGATGATGCCACCTGCCCGCCGAATCGCATCAACAAAGTCCGCACTGGTAGAAGGTGCCACCAAAATCTCACCCGGATTAAAGTCACTAATCTCTAAGCCGCTGTGAGCAACTCTGGCTCGACCGCTAATTGATCCTTCTCCAATCCCTGTCCCTCGCCCTAGCACCGCCGTCACCAGCTCAACCTTAATCAAATCGGTAGAGCCTGAAACCCCCTGCAGGGTTCCAGCCGTCATTACCACCAGATCGCCCTCCTTGAGGCAGTCTTTCTCTTGGGCTACATTCATTGCCGCCTTGAAGGTTTGACCTGTAGACGGCAAATCTAGCACTAACAGAGGCCGAACCCCCCAAACCAACTGCAGCCGTCGGGCCACGCTGACATGGGGTGTAATCGCTAAAATCGGAATCCGAGGGCGATATTTAGAGACGTTTCGCGCCGTTGAACCCGTTTTAGTTAACGTCATAATGGCAGCCGCCTGGAGCTGGTCGGCAATCCGACTCACAGCGTGACTAATCGCGTTGGGAATAGACCGCGAACTGCTTTGCTCATCAAAAGTACAGTTGGGGCTTTCCTGCTCCGTGCGCAGAGCAATCCGAGCCATTGTCGCCACCGCCTCCACAGGGTATTTGCCCACGGCAGTCTCGTTAGAGAGCATGACCGCGTCCGTTCCGTCGAGGATGGCATTGGCGACATCAGAGACTTCTGCTCGGGTTGGACGGGGGTTACCAGCCATGCTGTCGAGCATTTGGGTAGCCGTAATCACCGGAATTCCCAGACGATTTGAGGTGGCAATCAGGCGCTTTTGCAAAATCGGGACTTCCTCTGCTGGTAGCTCAACCCCTAGGTCTCCACGAGCGACCATAACGCCGTCTGAGAGCGACAAAATTGCTTCCATCTGCTCGATCGCTTCGTGCTTTTCAATCTTGACGATGACAGGCACCTGCTTGCCTGCTGCAGAAATTAGCTCTTTAATCTCCAAGACATCTTGTGGATTGCGCACAAAGCTCAGTGCAATCCAGTCTACGCCCTGGTTGAGGCCAAACATGAGGTCGCGCCTGTCTTTGTCTGTCAGCGCCTTAACTGAAAGATAAACCCCCGGAAAGTTTACCCCTTTGCTGTTAGACAACACACCGCCAACAACCACTTCACAGCGCAATTCTCGCTGCTGGCGATCGATAGCTTCCACACGCATTTCTACCCGGCCATCGTCTAAGAGGATGGTCGCCCCAGTCGGCACTTCGTCGGCTAAAAGCTCATAAGTCACCGAGCTAATTGTTTGACTGCCCGCTAGAGGCCGACTGGTCAGCGTAAATACATCGCCCTTCTTTAACTGAATAGAGCCATTCTCAAAGCGACCCAGGCGAATCTTTGGCCCTTGCAAATCTTGCAAAATGCCAACAGGCTGGTTTAGTTCAAAGGAAATCTGTCGAATCAGACGAATGCTACGCTGATGATCTTCATGAGTGCCATGAGAAAAATTCAGGCGCAGTGTGGTTGCCCCAGCTTCAATCAAGGCTCGTAGCACATCAGGCTGGCTCGTAGCAGGGCCAATAGTGGCGACAATCTTAGTTCGTCGTAGGGCATTTTGCGGTTGCATAGCTAGACCACAGGCGACTGGGTGAAAATTTAATCGGGCAGAGGCAAAACGGATAGTAACATGTTTAGTAGCTCATCTGATGACGTAGCGAGATCCGGTGCGTTCTTCAAGTCTTAATTGATTTGCTGAGTTAGCGTCACAAAACTTTATTATTCACCATCAGTAGCGTATACTACCGGAGATAGTTCAAGCAGGAGCACAGTTATTGATGTCGGTGGCAACGGAGCCTCTGATAGTGCCTAGAACAGTTCCATCAGAGCTTTTGAGAGCAGAGGGAGGTATCAGTCCCAACCTGCTCATGTTCTTCAGCGCTGTTCTACTGGTAACACTGTCTACGTGGAGCTATTTTGTCTGGGACTTAGCAGGCTGGTGCTGCTTTTGTCTCAATACATTGGCCCTGCATCTTGTAGGGACAGTAATTCACGATGCATCGCACCATGCTGCCCACCGCAACCGTGTGGTTAATGCTCTGCTGGGCCACGGCAGCGCCCTCATGCTGGGCTTTGCTTTCCCGGTCTTTACCCGTGTCCACATGCAGCATCACGCTCATGTGAACGATCCCAAGAATGACCCGGATCATTTTGTCTCAACGGGTGGCCCTCTGTGGCTGATTGCGGCCCGCTTTTTTTATCACGAAATATATTTCTTTCGACGAAAAGCTTTGGCGAAAATTTGAGCTGCTGGAGTGGTTTTTATCTCGCCTGGTAGTAGCTGCAATTGTCGCGGCTGCTGTCCATTTCGATTTTCTGGGCTATCTTTTTAACTTCTGGTTCTCGCCAGCCCTTGTGGTGGGCTTGGCCCTGGGTCTCTTCTTTGACTATCTACCCCATCGTCCTTTTGAGGAGCGCGATCGCTGGAAGAACGCTCGGGTTTATCCGGGGGCAGTGCTGAACCTGATGATCATGGGCCAAAACTATCACCTGGTTCATCACCTGTGGCCGTCGATTCCCTGGTACAAGTACAAGCCTGCCTACGAAACCATGAAGCCACTATTAGACCAAAAAGGCTGTCATCAGTCTTTAGGGCTGCTCAGAGGCAAAGACCTGTTTGGGTTTGTCTATGACATTTTTCTAGGCATTCGGGTTCACCACAAACACCCCTTCCAGTTTTTAGAACGTAAAAAGTCTACTTGAGTAGCGGGCCGATTTTGCCGGTGGAAGCTACTCCCAGCCGGAAGACAGGCTAGCTGAAGCAGTCTGCCAGTCAGGTCTGAGCGACTTGGCACCGCGCAGATAGGGATGATGAATTTCGGCGGGCGAAACCGGTAGGTAAGCGTGAATAAGAAAACGAATGCAGCGGCACAAACTGCCCTCAACATGCATCTGCTGCACGTCAAGCAAAGGCACATCGTTCCACTGGGGGCGCTGACGAGCAATCTTAGCGGGGAAAACCGCGTCGAGATCGCGGGTGGCTGAAAAGGTAGCGCTAATAATGTTTTGAGGCTCTAGGTGATTGCGAGTCTCTAGTGCATCAAGCAGTTCATCCACCGCGTCCCGGATTGCTTCTGCTGTATTTTCAGAGACAGTTGTTGCTCCACGAATTGCCCGGACTCGCCAGCCCCCATCAGAATTACCCATAGGATCGATACCGTTTCTCTTCACTAAATACAAATCAGTCAAAGAGCAATTTTGTCTGAGATTTGAATCTCCATACTACCCTGACTGACTGACAAAAGTTCCTCGTGTAGGTTGGGTGAAATGTAATGGAACCCAACACCAGCAATGGTTTCGTTGCGCTGCGCTATGCTTCGCCCAACCTAAGGTAGAATCACAGGCTCAAGAGTTTTGTCAGCCAGCATACTATAGCGAAAGGCAGAAGGATGAATGGGATGTCGATCACGTAAAGATTCAGCGATCTGAGTTGTTCTAACCAAACTGCGGTTTGCTCTACCAGTCTGTGCAAAAGCTATTGGCAAACTGCAGCAGCTACCGCATCGATCAGCTCGACCAGCTGAAAAAGCCAGGTTAGGGCCGATAGAGCCACAGCGGTAGACCACTGGTTGTCAGGTCAAACTCTAGCTGAGCCAGACTGTTAGACAGTGCAGTTAGGGCGAGGCCGGTTAGGGGACTGTCTGAGGTACGATTGCCGGGTAGAAAACGAGTCCAAAACGGTTTGCGTTCCTCAAACGTGTAGCACTCAGCTTTATCAGGATTGAGTCCAGCCAGTTCTGCAGCCCAGCGGCGGGCATCTTCTTCAGTGCCGAGACGATCGACTACGCCAAGTTCAAGTGCCTGCTGCCCGGTAAAGATGCGGCCATCGGCAAATCCTTTTACGGTCTCAACGGCAAGATTACGGCCTGTTGCTACCGTCTCAACAAACTGCTGGTAGCTAACGTCGATTAGCTCTTGCAAGATAGTTTGCTCAGGCTGCGTCAGCTCCCGATCAAAAGCGAGGATGTCTTTATAAGGGCCTGACTTGATTACTTTGAAAGACACCCCAACTTTATCTAGCAGCTTCTGCAAATTGTTGCCGCGTAAAATTACGCCAATGCTGCCTGTGATCGTGCCTGGATTTGCCACGATATGCTCGGCACCCACGCCAATATAGACGCCGCCGGAGGCAGAAATATTGCCAAAGCTGGCCACGATTTTGACTTGCTCTCGCAGCCGTAAGAGGGCGCTGTAAATCTCTTGGGAATCTCCGACGGTTCCCCCTGGGCTGTCGATGCGTAGCAGCAGGGCCGGGAACTTTTTCTCTTCAATTTCTTTTAGGTTTTCTAAGACGCGCTTTCGCGTTGATCCGGCGATCGCGCCAGTAATCTCAATGCGGGCAATTTGCTTGCGAAATCGGGGCTTAAACGGCCAAATCATAGGGGTCTTAGGAGTCGTAAGTTGACTACACAACTGGCTTAGAGGAGAGCGAAGCGTCTTAACATTCTTTAAGATAAGTATACAACCGCACAATACCCAAAATCTGTCAGCTTCATGTCTTACACTCCTACTCAGCCCAAGACAGTCCCAACCGCGCTCTTGCTAGTCGCTCCTTTCTTCTTGTGGGGGACTGCGATGGTGGCGATGAAGGGGGTGATGGATGAGACGACGCCGTTCTTTATTGCAGCAATGCGGCTACTGCCAGCGGGTGGGCTGGTGCTGTTGGCGGGTATAGCGATGGGGCGCAAGCAGCCTACAAGCTGGCGGGCCTGGCTGTGGATTAGCCTGTTCGCGCTGATCGATGGCACCCTGTTTCAAGGCTTTTTAGTGGCAGGGCTGGCGCGCACGGGGGCAGGGCTAGGATCGGTGATGATTGACTCTCAGCCGTTAGCCGTGGCGATTATGGCGCATTTCCTATTTGGTGAACAGGTGGGGGCTGTGGGCTGGCTGGGCTTGGGGTTGGGGATTTTTGGTATTGGCTTACTAGGCTTACCAGATGAGTGGATTTTGAGCCTGCTGCACGGAACCGCATTTTGGCAAGACTGGACAATCGGCAGCGATATTGTGGCTGCGCTCTTTCAGCACGGGGAGTGGCTGATGCTGCTGGCAGCGCTGTCAATGGCTGTAGGCACAGTACTCATTCGCTATGTCTGTCGTCATGCTGACCCGGTGATGGCAACCGGGTGGCACATGATTTTGGGTGGGCTGCCGCTGGCTGGCTGGTCAGCCTTTGCCGAAACCGGCCAGTGGCAGCAGCTATCGATTTCGGGCTGGATGGCGATCGCCTACGCAACTGTGTTTGGCAGCGCGATCGCCTACGGCATTTTCTTCTTCCTAGCCTCTGAGGGCAACCTAACCAGTCTCAGCGCCCTGACCTTTCTAACGCCCGTCTTTGCGCTGCTGTTTGGCAGTCTGTTTCTGGCAGAATCACTGAGTACGGTGCAGTGGGTGGGCGTACTTTTCACTTTAATTAGCATCTGTCTGATCAATCAGCGCGAAAAACTACTGAGCTGGTTACGCCCAGATCAAGGGCAAAAAACTGCAGAAAAGGTCGTCCAAACGGGAACATTTGAGTCAAAATCCTAGACCTGCTGATCGATACCCGGATTCTGAAGCAGCTTTATCAAGCCATCGTCTCCTTAAAGATTCTATGTGACCTAGTCGGGCATTCTAAAGCTAGCCAGTCATAACTGCTTTAGTATGAGAGCTAGAAACGCCTGTTAACTGTTTGGCCCTGGCAGCAATAAAGCGAATTCCCAGTCTGCGTTTGTAGATTGTTATGATTGTGGCGCAGGCGTAAATATGACAGTTTCTTCAGCCAGAGATCGGGGCACAGCGACAGCTCATAGGAATAAGGCAGCTACATACGCCATTTACAGTAAACATTCTGGCAATGATCATTTTGGGTGCAGGGATATCAAGAACCAACAGATGACATGATCCAACGTTCTACCTTGCTGGCATTGACTTGTCTGGCGGTTTTGGGAAGTCCCGCCACTGTTCAAGGGGCTGCTGCGCGCTCTGGGTCTAGTCTGCGCGGGATCGCGCGATCTCAGCTAGCAGCAGAGCGTCATGAAATGCTGCCTACCTTGGCCCAGCTGCCGCCGACGGCTTCAGCCCCAACGACGACTCCCGAACTCAGCAATAGTGAAGTTCTGCAACTGCAGTTAAGACTTCAGCAGCTCGGCTACTATAACGAGTCAGTAGACGGCGCTTATGGAGCTAAGACCAAGCAGGCTCTCGCTAGTTTTCAGAGAGATTCGGGACTGCCACCCACAGGTAACATTGATCCCTTAACCATTCAACAGCTACAAAACCCAAAGATATTTTCTATCGATCCGCCAGCCTCTGAGGCCACGACAGCAGAACCTGAGGTGCCTGATTTGCTGCCAACGGCTGCGTCCACTGCCGCCGAGCCAGCTCCTAGTGTGCAGACAGCAGCAGCGTCAGCCCCTGAGTCTGTCGAGGCAGATCCACCCGCAACGCCGCCTGCGGGTAGATTTTCTAATCTGGCTTGGCCAATATTGCTGCTGGCGGGCGTCGTTGCTGTGGGCGGAGGAATTGCTTTTGCCTATCGTCAATTGCGCTCAGGCCAGCTGGCAAAGGACAGCGATCGCGGTTATGAAGCCGCCACAGCCTCTGCTTTAACCCCTGATAGTTTGGTAGAGGCTAACAGCCAAAACGGAGCTAGGGATCAAAACCAAACTCATACAGCAGCGCTGGAAGAAACCACCCGCTTACCCAAGCTCGACATTGTTGAAACGCTCGTTGCAGAGCTGCAAAGCAGCGATCCTACCAGTCGGCGACAGGCCATTTGGGAACTGGGGCAGCGAGGAAACTCAAGTGCCGTACAGCCGCTGGTGAACCTGATTATAGATGCTGATTCCAAAGAGCGCAGCTTAATTCTGGCGGCGCTGTCTGAAATTGGCACTCGCACGCTGAAGCCGATGAACCGGGCACTGGCGCTTTCACTTCAGGATGAAAACCCGGAAGTGCGAAAAAATGCTATTCGAGATTTGACCCGAATCTATGATGTCGCGGCTCAGGTCAGTCAGATGCTCAGCCATGTAGCTGAAGACGAGGATCCCGAAGTGCGTGAGACTGCCCGCTGGGCCTTGGGACAGCTAAATCGCCTTCGTTCTTTACCCGGCAGCGAACAGCGGCCTTCCCTCTACGACTCCATCTCTCCCTCTGATTTTTTGCCCGGGGAGAAGAGCAATTCTTAATCGGCCATCTTTAATCATTTTGAGGCTCTGCTAAAAATGATTCGCTGCTGTTGGCTCCTATGACCTCTTCTTGCTCAGCGCTGAAGCTGCTCCTGCTTTCAACCCCCGTTGGCCCCTTGGGGTCAGGGCTAGGCGGCGGCGTTGAGCTGACGCTGACCAATCTGTCTCAAGAGCTGCGGCGGCGAGGGCATCATTTGTGCGTAGCTGCCCCGGCAGGATCGGTGCTGGGAGATGTGCCAGTTATTGCGATCGCAGGTCAGCTCCAGCCCACAGCTCACACCCAGGGTCGGCAGACGCCCACGGTCTTACCCGACAACGCAGTGCTGGCCAATATGTGGGACTATGCTCGTCAGGTGCAGGATGACTATGATCTGCTGGTGAACTTTGCCTATGACTGGCTGCCGTTCTATCTGATGCCGTTTTTTCGGCGGCCTGTGGCTCAGTTTGTCAGCATGGGGTCTTTGTCTACGACAATGGATGCGGCTGTTTGTCAGGCGGCAGCAAAATTTCCTGACAGCATCGGAGTCTACACGCGCGCCCAGGCAGAGACTTTTCCCTGTGAAGCCAACTGGCGAATCTTGGGCAGCGCGGTTGATCTATTGCTGTATGATTTTTGCGCTCAGCCCCAAGACTATCTGGTTTGGCTGGGTCGAATTTCCCCTGAAAAGGGCTTAGAAGATGCGATCGCAGCGGCTCAGCGATCGCAAAAACAGCTGAAAATCTTAGGCAAGCTTGAAGATCAGCGCTATTGGGATCAAATTCAGCAAGACTACCCGACTGCATCCGTAGACTATCTGGGCTTTTTGCCTACCGCCGAGCTGCAGTTTGTCGTCCGGCAGGCTCAGGCGCTGCTGATGACGCCGCGCTGGATCGAGGCGTTTGGCAATGTGGCGATTGAAGCCTTGGCCTGTGGCGTACCTGTGATTGCCTATCGCCGGGGTGGTCCGGCTGAGATTGTGCAGCCCGGTAAGACCGGCTGGCTGGTCGCCCCTGATAGCGTCGATGGTCTGGTGGAGGCGATCGCCCGCATTGACCACCTCGATCGCTCAGCCTGTCGTCAGCAGGCAGCAGATGAGTATTCTCTGGAGGCATGGGGCGATCGCTTTGAGCAGTGGTTTCGAGAGATTTTGCACTCAGATGAAATGACGAACTCAGCTGGCTAAACAGAGGTTGACCCCAGAGTTCAGGCCAGTGTAGTGCCCCAGCTAGAAATTAGAGCTGGTAGTCAGTGCTTTAGCGCTGAAGCGTAGGGCTGGTAGTCAGTGCTTCAGCGCTGAAGTGCAAGGCTGGTAGTCAGTGCTTTAGCGCTGAAAGGGGATGTGACAACTGCAATTTTGCCTCTATGCATAAAGCCAACGCCCCCTTAGACTTATCTTTGGAAGCAAAGATTTCAAGCAGGGCACCATGCAAATTCTTTTTGTAGCAGCAGAAGCAGCTCCTCTGGCCAAGGTAGGGGGCATGGGCGACGTGGTCGGAGCACTCCCCAAGGTGCTGCGAAAAATGGGACATGATGTCCGCATTTTTATGCCCTACTATGGCTTTCTCTCTGAAAAGGTTGACGTGCCGAAAGAGCCGATTTGGTGGGGGGCAGCTATGTTTAACAAGTTTGCCGTCTATGAAACCACGCTGCCAGACTCAGATGTGCCTGTATACCTGTTTGGGCACCCGGCCTTTGACCCGCGCCGGATCTACTCTGGACTGGACGAAGACTGGCGCTTTACTTTCTTTGCCAACGGCGCTGCGGAGTTTGCCTGGAACTACTGGAAGCCCGACATCATCCACTGCAATGACTGGCACACAGGCATGATCCCCGTTTGGATGCAGCAGTCGCCCGATATCAAAACTATTTTCACCATTCACAACCTGGCCTATCAGGGGCCTTGGCGCTGGCGGCTGCAGCAAATCACCTGGTGCCCCTGGTATATGGAAGGGCACAACACGATGGCAGCAGCGGTACAGTCTGCCGATCGCGTGACGACGGTTTCGCCCACCTATGCTCAGCAGATTCAGACTGCCAGCTATGGTGAGCAGCTAGAGGGGCTGCTGTCATTCATTAGCGGCAAGCTCAGCGGCATCCTCAACGGCATTGATGTTGAGTCCTTTGATCCTAAAACCGACTCCCAGCTCACTCAAAATTACGACATTGATACCCTCGATCAGCGCCGCAAAAACAAGATTTCTCTACAGGAAGATATGGGGCTGGAACTCAACTCTAGTGCCTTCACGGTCGGACTGGTGGGACGGCTAGTGGAGCAAAAAGGGCTAGATCTGGTGATTCAGATCCTCGATCGCTTTTTGTCTTATACTGACGCTCAGTTTGTGCTGCTGGGCATGGGCGATCGCTACTACGAAACCCAAATGTGGGAGCTGTCTTCTCGCTATCCAGGGCGGATGTCTACCTACCTGCTCTATAGCGACTCGCTGGCGCGAAAAATTTACGCCGGAGCTGACGCCTTTTTGATGCCGTCGCGGTTTGAACCCTGCGGCATTAGTCAGCTCATTGCCCTGCGCTACGGCTGCATTCCAATTGTGCGACAGACGGGCGGACTAGTAGATACCGTGCAGCACCATGATCCGACCCAGGGCACAGGCACAGGCTACTGCTTCGATCGCTATGAGCCACTGGATCTCTATACCTGTTTGATCAGAGCCTGGGAAGGCTTTCACTACAAGCAGCCCTGGCGAGAGCTACAGCAGCGAGGCATGGAGCAGGACTTTAGCTGGACGCGCTCAGCTCTAGAATATATCAGGCTCTACAGCGATATGCTAGGACTGCCCTACGAGGCGCAAATTCCGGCTGAGCTAGGGGGTAAACCAGCAGTGGCAGAAGTACCTGTAAATGCAGGCTAGCTGAACACTAACTTTGAAGCCTGATTGACTGACAAAAGTTCCTCACGTAGGTTGGGTGGAACGAAGTGAAACCCAACACCTACAACGGTTTTGCTGGGTTGTACCAAAGTTTTACCCAGCCTACAGCAGAATCACAGGTTCAAAAGTTTTGTCCGTCCGTCAGCTTTGAGGCATCGCTGGAGGCCCGATCGCTTCGCCTGGAACGAATTAACCGCTTTGAAAATAGATCAGCTCGGCTGCGATCGCCTGTTAAGGTGAAAAAATCCCCTACGGGAAGGATGTCTCTAGCTATCGAAGCCCAAATGCTGATACCAGCTTTGAATTTTAAGTGTTCAATTTTGAGTTTCGGAAGTCCTACTAAAAAAACGTTTTGAGCATTCTATCCATAGCTGAGATTTAGGGAATTGGTACAACGGGGGAGGCAGACTGATTTTTAATAACTTTTTTAGAGTCTATGCGAAGTCTAATTGAAGAGATTCAGCAAACACTGATTGATCTGGTGGGCAGTGGTGTAAGGACAATTCCCGCTCTACTGGGCGCTCTCATTGTCCTAGCGCTGACCCGCTACGGCGCAAACTTGGCCCGACGGCTGACAGGTTCTGTAGCCCAGCGATTCTTAAACAACCGATCGCTGCAGACCTTACTGACCCAAATCGGCTACATCACAGCCTGGATTGTCGGCATTTTGGTGGCGGCGATTATTGCCTTTCCGGGGCTGGCCCTAGGAGACATTGTCGGTCTTCTGGGCTTGGGGTCAGTAGCCATTGGCTTTGCTTTTCAGGATATTTTTAAGAATTTCTTAGCGGGCATACTGCTGCTGCTGCAGCAGCCCTTTCGCTTAGGCGATCAGATTGTGGTCAATGACTACGAAGGCACGGTTGAGGAAATTGCGCTGCGATCGACTCAGATTCGTACCTATCAGGGTGAAGTGATTGTGATTCCTAATTCCATCGTCTTCACTAATTCAGTCCAGGTCAGAACCGCCCACCAATATCGCCGCACTGATGTAGCGATTGGGGTTGACTACAACACGCCGCTAGAGATGGCTATTGATGTTTTAGTAGCAGCCGCTAACAGCATTGATCAGGTGCTAGAAAATCCTGCGGCTGAAGTGGATATTGTTGCCTTTGGCGATAGCGCTATTGACCTGGTAGTCCGCTACTGGACTGCCCCTCAACAGGCGATGGTGCGGCGAACGCAAACTCAGGTGATGCTCGCCTTGAAGCAAGCCTGTGATCAAGCCGACATTAATATTCCCTACCCCATTCGCACCCTTTATTTCTTTAACCAGGATAAATATAACGACCACTACAGTCTCAATCAGCAGGACACTTGAGGTGAGACCATTGCGGACGATCGCCACTGAAGATTGCCGCCTGCTGAAATGGGCACTCTAAGGAGGCTGCTTGGCAGCACTTACTTATCCCTTTCCAGGTGTGTACTACAATGACAACCCAGCTAGCGCCCATTCAGTTAGAAGACGGCAGCGTCATTTATGTCCAGGCGACTGAGGTCACTGTGCCTCAAATAGCGGCCCCTGCACCCGCAGAACAAACGCGATCGCAAATGGGACGCGGTGACAAAGGTATGCTGCGGGCGACCCGAGGACTGGTCGGGGAGAATTCACCAGCAGCTACTATTCAAAGCTTTCAGGCCATCGAAGGCACAATCAAAGCCTACACTCACCATGCGCTGAGCGCTTTTAAGCAGGTGGCTGGTGCCAACATAGACAAAGTCACGCTAGAGTTTGGCATCGAAGTCGGCGGCGAGGTCGGTGTCCCCTATATCACCAAGGGAACGGCTAACTGCAATCTAAAAATCACGGTTGAGTGTACGCTGCCGCAGCAAAATCAAGGCTAGCACCTGAGGGCTGGGGCAATTCTGGAGCAGCAATGTAAACTTATATAAACTAGACAGCGATCGCCCCATGACCTCAACACCTCCCAACCCGGTCTTAGACTCTCCTCAAACTAAAATCTGGCAGTGGCAGACCTTTGCAATCTGCTATCAGCAGGCAGGGACTGAGGGCGCGCCTGTAGTGCTAATTCATGGCTTCGGAGCCTCTAGCCATCACTGGCGCAAAAATATTGCCGTACTGGCTCAATCACATCGGGTCTACGCTATTGATTTAATTGGCTTTGGCGGCTCAGCTAAGCCCACGCCCAATCAGCCCATCGCCTACACGTTTGAAACCTGGGGAGAGCAGGTGCTGAGTTTTTGCCGCGAAGTGATCGGTCAACCTGCTTTTCTTGTCGGCAACTCTATCGGCTGTATTGTGGCCCTACAGGCTGCTGCGATCGCCCCAGAGCAAATTCTGGGGGTCGCCATGCTGGACTGCTCTCTGCGGCTCCTGCACGATCGCAAGCGCCAGACCCTGCCTTGGTATCGCAGCGTTAGTGCCCCAATTTTGCAAAAAGTTTTGGCTTACAGAGCGCTGGGCCATTTCTTTTTTGCGCGGCTGGCGCGGCCTCAAGTAATTCACCAGATTTTAGAACAGGCTTATGGCCGCACCGAGGCGGTTACAGATGAGCTAGTTGACTACCTAATTCAGCCCGCCGCCGATCCAGGAGCGGCAGATGTGTTTCTCGCCTTCATTCGCTATTCTCAAGGCCCGCTGCCAGAAGACTTACTCCCTCAGGTCACATGTCCGGTCTTAAGCGTCTGGGGTGAAGCTGACCCGTGGGAGCCAGTGGAGCTGGGTCGCCAACTGAGTGAATTTCCGGCTGTTGAGGAATTCATCACCCTGCCCGGCGTCGGTCACTGCCCCCAGGATGAAGCCCCCGAACTGGTTAATCCTATTTTGCTTGAATGGCTGGAAAAACATTCTAAAAGCAGCCATGAAAAAGCCCTGTGACACGGCTGACACAGGGCACAACAGTTAAACGCTTGTTGAATTCCTTAGTCATAAGCATGAACTGTAAACTTTTTGGCAGAGTCGAGGATGTGACGGTTTTAAAAATGGCCCAAGACTGACGCTGGGAGTTTGGCTATCAAATACAACCTACCCTACCCCTCTGCTGGCTAGAATCAGCGGTAGCCAGCTTGCGGCAAGCGCTAGCAGCGGAATTATTAACAAAGTGGCAAAAGCAATCACATCATCAATCGACTGTGTCAGCAAATCGACTCGCACCAGCAGCCCCGCCGCAACTATCATCAAAATATAAGCAAACACCTGTAGCCAGACCAAAGCGGTTACAAACAGGGAGGCCAACAGCAGCACCATGATCAAGTACCCCATATCAGACTGAAATCCCAGCAGCACAAACTCCCGCGTGGACTTCCAAAGTACAGTTAGAACGCCAGCTTTAAGCACGACAAAGATGATGACTAAGGCCCAGGTTAGCTGAGATACCTGCCAGAGGTGCAGGAACCAGCCAAACGTGGCGTAGATTGAGAACAGTAGCGCAAACGAAAGCCAAAACCGCTGGGTCAGCTGAGTCATAAGTCGGTAGAAATTGCCTGCACTGGACAGGTAGGAATGCACTGTTCACAGACAATACAGCGCGATCGCACAAAGTTCAGCCTAAAGCTTTCTGGGTCGAGGGTGAGCGCCTGGGTGGGGCAAATGCCTGTACAAAGGCCACAGTCAACACAGATCGCTTCGTCAATTAAGATCTCGCGGTTTGATAGAGAAACGCCAATGCCCTGCACCTGTAGCCACTCAATCGCTTCATGGAGCTGATCAATATCGCCTGAAAGCTCAACTACTAGCTTACCAATTTGGTTGGGGGCTACCTGAGCGCGAATGATATTAGCTGCCACGTTAAAATCTTTAGCCAATCGATAGGTGATAGGCATATGGACGGAGCGCTTGGGAAATGTGAGAGTGACACGTTTTTTCACACTGTTTTTTTGTAACTGGGGCTTGTACAACTAAGCGGTAGAGCTGTTCCGTTAAACTAGATGGAGTAGACCTATCTCTATTTTTAGTTTATGGCGGCTGATTCTTCTGATTCTGCAAAACAAGCTCAAGCTTCAGCTACGCTGGGGCAGCAGCTTCGTAATTTGGTAGTTGTATTTGTGGCTACGCTGCTCACGGTTGCTGTCGTACTGGGCCTGCAAACGCAGACGCCTTCAGCTTCGCTGGGTGAAATGGCAGAGGCTACCGTGCCGCTTGAGACAGCACTCACCAATCAGAAGCCAACTTTTATGGAGTTTTATGCTAACTGGTGTACGAGCTGTCAGGCGATGGCAGCAGATTTACAAACGCTCAAGACTGAGTATGGCGATCGCGTTAATTTTGTCATGCTCAATGTAGACAATAGCAAGTGGCTACCAGAAATGCTGCACTACCGCGTCGATGGCATTCCTCACTTTGTCTATTTAGACGGCGCGGGTGAAAGTATCGGCAGCGCTATTGGCGAACAGCCGCGCTTGATTATGGCTGAAAACTTAGATGCGCTTTTAGCCAGCCAGCCCTTACCCCATGCCCGCAGCGCCGGACGCACCTCTGAGCTAGAAGCCGCCTCGCCGCTCAGCACCTCTCCCGGCCAAGATGACCCTCGCAGCCACGGCGCTCAGGTCGTGAACTAAGGCGTCATCAGTCTGCGAACTTGAATCTGGACTTCGGGAAAATCTAAGGGTGAAACTGTACCTGCCGTGAGGATAAACACTGTTGCGTAGCAGCCGTTTTCCAGTTCTCGAAACACATTTAGCTCAAATTCTTTGAGATTGACGACCCAATATTCTCGAATGCCTGCTTCAGCATAAACGTCTTTTTGCTCAGAGAGATCTTTACTGAGAGTGGCGTTTGAAAACTCAATTAGCCAGAAAATATCGTCTGGATAAGGATGATGCTCCAAATAAGCAGCCCCTAGCGGTTTGACAATGGCAATGTCAGGTGCAGGTTCTGAGTCATTGGGCAAAGTTATTGGTTTGGCGTCTCTGATTTTGACGCGATCGCCCAGCAGCAATCTCAAGTAGTCAGCCGCCTCGGTATTGTAATAAGCATGAAGTTCTCGCTCAGGCGGCACAATAATTAAATCCCCCCTTTAGTAGCTCAACGGGCTGATCTGCAAAAACTCCAGCAGCGATCGCCTGGTGATAGCGATCAACTGTCCATTGGTAAGTGCTAACAGTCATCGCGGCTCCTCCTCAAATTGTTCTAAAGTTTTTTGAGCTTGTCTGAGCACGGTGGTCAATGACGTCTCTGACCAGCTTAGCCAGCCGCTCAGCGCTGTCAAAAATTGCCAGATCTTTTGCGGCCTGTGCCATTTGAGCTAAGCGCTCTGGATTGTTGAGCAAGGTGAGGACGCGATCGCGCAGATCTGCTACGGCCAGATCAGACTGCCGATTTACCAAGGCTGCGCCAGCCGCCGCAAACACAGCAGCATTATAGGTTTGATGATCTTCAGCCGCAAACGGATAGGGGATTAAAATCGCGGGCGTCCCCGTAATGGCTAGCTCTGTGAGGGTACCGGCTCCGGCGCGGCTGATGGCAAAATCAGCCCGCTGCAGCAGCGCCGCCATGTTGTCATAGAAAGGGCGATGGATATAGTGAGGATGGCTGAGCCGATCGGCCTCGGGGTCATTTTCCCCGGTCAGATGCACCAGCCAAGCGCCTGCTTCTAACCAGTCAGGAGCCGCCTGTCGCACTAGCTGATTCATCGCCACTGCCCCCTGACTGCCGCCAACCACCACAATCAGTGGCGCTTCCTCAGGAATTGCAAATGCCTCTGGGGTCGCAGCCGGTTGCAAAAACTGCGATCGTACTGGAGTTCCCACACAAACGCTGCTGGTGCGCGGCAGCAGACTGGAGGCGGTGTCAAAGCCCAGCGCTACCTTAGTACACCAAGGGCTAAGCCAGCGCGTTACCTTACCTGGTAAGGCGTTAGACTCATGCAGGATAGCGGGCAGTCCCAGGCTACGTGCTGCAATGATCGCCGGGGCTGAGATATAGCCGCCTGTGGTAAAAACGCCCTGAAATTTGCCCTGTAGCAGCAGCTGGCGTACCTGAAATATGGCCCGACTTAGCTGAGCAAAGAGTCTCACACTGCCCAATCCCAAACGCTGCTGAAAACCGCCGACTCGAATCGTGTGTAGCCGATAGGTTTGAGGAACTAGCTGAGTTTCCAGACGGTCTGGTACGCCTAGCCACTCGATTTCGTAATCGCTGAGCTGCTCAGCCGTAGCAATCGCCGGGAACAAATGGCCCCCGGTGCCGCTTGCTGCTACCAGTAGTCGAGTGGGAGATGAAACCAAAACAGTATCCTCAATATGTCCTACAGGCTGCTGCCTATATTTAAGTTCTCTCTATGATCCTATCGAGCTACAGACCATTTCAGCCGAGAATTTTAGGGGGAAGCCGAAATTTGAGTTACCTTAGTTCTACACTCTGTGCCAACAGCCTGTGAGCCAGCTATGAGGAAGCTTTATATGATTAGCCGCATGGGACAAGCCCTATCTGCTCTGTTGTTGGGTTTTACCCTGACAGGAGTGCCAATGTTCAAAGCAGTAGCGGCTCCGCCTGAAACGGCTCCGGCTGAGCTAACCGATGCCCTAGAGCAAATTCAGACAGCCGCCAACGCTCAAAACCTAGACGGCGTCATAAGATTTTATGGCCCAGACTTTACTAACACTGATGGATTTGACCGCGAACAGTTTTCTCAGGCGCTGATCCAGCTCTGGCAGCAGTATCCGCAGCTCACCTATCGGCTAGAGCTACAGTCGTGGGAACAGTCTGGGGGTATGCTGAGCGCTGAAACCATCACCTACCTCGAAGGGACTGGCATCAATGGAGGCCGGACGCTGACGCTGGAAGCAATGGTGCGATCGCGGCAGCAGTTTGAATCTGGACAAATCGTGTCTCAAGAGGTTCTCTCAGAGCGCAATCAGGTCACCAGCGGCGAGAATCCCCCCGAGGTCACTGTGGTTTTGCCAGAAGAAACCAGCGTCGGCGCTGCTTTTGACTTTGATGCTATCGTGCGAGAGCCTCTAGGTGAGCGTCTGCTACTGGGGGCAGCTGTCGATGAGGGCATCACTGCCGAGGACTTTTTTGTCGGTCGCCCGCTAACCCTGGAGCTGCTAGCAGCGGGGGGACTTTTCAAAATTGGTACGGCCCCTGACCAGCCGGATAATCGCTGGATATCTGCTGTTCTAATCCACGAAGAGGGTACCACTATTGTTAGCCAGCGACTGCGAGTGCGTTAGGTAAGTCAGGGCTACTGGTGCTGGGGGAGGGCCGATCCCCCCTGGCCCCAGCAGTTAGCTCTAGTCGAGTCGGCAGCGCTTAACCAAAATCACCATGGCTTCGTTGGGTCGCCCGGTGGATACAGGACGGCTCCAGGCGCTGGCCTCAATGCTGCCTTTGGCGTGCAGCCGATGAATCTCCTGACGCACACAGGGCAGACAGCCAAAGATTATCAGCCGAATGTC